>CAWIUD010000020.1:0-58878 GCA_963839185.1 uncultured Alphaproteobacteria bacterium
TCGTCCAGGTCGAAGTGCATGAACCGCCTCCGGGGCCGGTTCAGATCGTGCAGAGCATCCTCTCGGCCCTTCTGCCTCCGCTCGCCACTGCGGCGATCGTGATCATTTTCGTGATTTTCATCCTTCTCCAACGGCGCGATCTGCGGGACCGATTCATCAGTCTCATCGGGTCGGATGATCTGCACCGCACCACGAAGGCCCTTGATGACGCCGCGCAACGGCTTAGCCGGTACTTCTTGGCCCTGACCGGGGTCAATGCGTCCTTCGGCGTCATCATCGGATTGGGATTGAGCCTCATCGGCGTTCCCAATCCGGTCCTCTGGGGCATCGTTGGCGCAGTATTGCGGTTCGTGCCCTACGCCGGCGCTTTTATCGCCGCCGCCATTCCCCTAGCGCTCGCCGCGGCTGTTGACCCCGGCTGGAGCATGGTCGCGGAGACCGCATTGCTGTTCGCGGTTGTCGAAGGGATCATTGGCCAGGTCGTGGAGCCCCAGTTGTTTGGCCAGACCACCGGAATGTCCCCGCTCGCCATCATCGTCGCCGCTGGATTCTGGACCCTTATATGGGGCGCGCCGGGGCTTCTCCTTTCGACGCCTATCACGGCGTGCCTGGTGGTCCTGGGTCGACATGTCGAAAGCCTGAATTTCATCGAGCTGCTTCTCGGCGATAAGCCGCCGCTTTCGCCGGTTCAGAGCTTTTATCAGCGCATTCTGGCCTCTGACCCGGACGAAGTGGTGTTTCAGGCCGAGTCCCTTCTGAAAGATCTGACGCTTCTCGACTACTACGAGCAGGTCGCCCTCCCTGGCTTGGCCATGGCGCAAATCGACGTTGCGCGCGGCGTCATGGACCGGGGCCGCCAAGTGGAAATATGCGAATCCGCCGAGAGCGTCGTCGCGGATCTTTCCGATCATGTCGACGTCGCAAGCGAAGAGACAGCGCAAGCTATCCCGCAGCTCGAAGCTCCGTCTCCGACTGAACTCTCCTCGTCCGGCGTCGCGTTATGCCTTGCCGGCCGTACGCCGATTGATCAGGCAGCGTGCGCAATCCTCGCGCAACTCGTCGAACGCGAGCATGTCAGGGCGCGCGTCCTAGGCCCGGAGTCCCTATCGATCAGCGGAGTGTCCCGCCTCAATCCGGACGGTGTGACGGCGCTCTGCATTTTATACCTCGGCCGGCAGAGCTTAGCTGTGGTCCGATATTCCGTACGCCGTCTGAGGAAACGATTCCCCGGCGTTCCAATCGCCGTTTGCTTGTGGGGCAGCATTGATCTCGCCCCGATGGTCGAGGCCGCGCAGGCCGACGCAACAATCAATTCGCTAAAAGAGGCGGTCGCTTTTTGCGCAAAGACGGAAGCCGCCCAGCGGGCCGAGCGGAGACTTCCCGAAACCGATCTCACGCCCGTCGCAGTAGAGTTAAGTCTAGGGCCAGAGAAACTGGCCGGCGTTTGAGGCGAACAATACCCGCGGGGCGACCGCTTGGACCACATGCGCCTCGGAGCCGACTTGGATCAGACGGACTGCAACCGATGAGCCTGCTGTTGGAGCTGCTGCCGGCGGGGCCGCCGTCTCACCCGGCCCGACCGGCCGGGAGCAGCGCCCGCAGCGTCTGTAGCGTGTCGGCCTCGGCGACCGGCTTGTCCCGCCGCCAGCGAAGCATGCGGGGAAAGCGCACGGCGACGCCGCTCCGGTGGCGCTTGCTGATCCCGATGCCCTCGAAGCCGAGTTCGAACACCTGTGTCGGCTCGACGCTGCGCACAGGACCGAAAGTCTCGACCGTTGTGCGGCGGATGATCGTGTCCATCTCGCGCATCTCGGCGTCGGAGAGGCCCGAATACGCCTTGGCGAAGGGCACGAGCTCACGCCCCTCCGTCTCCTGCTCCGCACTCCAGACACCGAAGGTGTAGTCGCTGTAGACGCCGGAGCGCCGGCCGTGCCCCCGCTGGGCGTAGATCAGAACCGCGTCGACGCTCATTGGGTCCAACTTCCACTTCCACCAGACGTCATTGCGGTCATCGCCCTTGCGGCGGCCGACGCCATAGGCGCCCTCGCGCGCTTTCAGAATGAGACCCTCCCGGCCGAGCGAACGGGCCTGCTGGCGAATCCCGTCGAGGGCCTCCCAGGTCTCGGCGCTGATGATCGGGCTGATGCGCAACGGCAACCGCTGGCCGCGGGCGCTCGCCGCATCGAATGCCAGCGCCGTCAGCGTCTCGAGGGCGGTCCGGCGTTCCCGCTGCGGCTCGGCGCGAATGTCCCGCCCGTCGCATTCGAGAAGATCATAGGCAATGAACGCGACTGGCAGCTCGCGCATGGTCTTCTCGCTGACCACCTTCCGCCCAAGCCGTTGCTGGAGGCTGGCGAACGACTGAAGGCCGTCCAGCGAGTGCGCGTTCGCGTCCGCGGGCGGCGTCAGGACCACGAGTTCGCCATCCAGCGCCACGCCTTCCGGCAGCGCGCGCGCAAGCGGCTCCAGATCGGGGTAGGCGTCGGAAATGAGCTCTTCGCCGCGCGACCAGAGCCGCCAGCCCAGACGACGTTTGACCAACTGGGCGCGAATGCCGTCGAATTTCCATTCGACGATCCAATTCTCCGGCGACCCCAAGCTTGACCGCATCTCCGCGGCTGGCCGTTGCCAGGATTGCGCGAGATAGAACGGATATGGACGCCCGGCGTCGAGCGCTTCGCCTTCCGCGCGCTTGACCTCGCTGATCAACGCCTCGAAATCTGCGGCCTCCGGCGTGCGCCGCGCCTGGGCATAGCCGACCATCCGCTGCGCCATCCGGCCCTCTTCAACGTCGGCCACCTGCGCAAGCGCTTTGATGACTTGCAGCCGCGAGACGCCGACCCTGAGTTCGCCGGTGATCAGTTTGAAGAACACAAGCCGTTCTTCCATCGGCAGTTCGTCCACCCATTGTCGCAACCTTGCGAACTTCTCCTCGTCGTCGAGCGCCGAAAGCGGCAGCAATCGTTCGCGCATCCAGATGTCGAGCGGCGCGTCGCTTCCGCGGGCGCCCTCCGGCAGAAGGAGCGAGAGCGTTTCCGCCAGATCGCCGACGCTGTGGTAGCACTCCTCGCAGAGCCACTCAGGAAGCCCGGAGCCCTCGATGGCGAGGCGGCGCAGAAGGCGGGTCGGAACGGTCTGGCGCGGCTTGCCGCCGGCGAGGAAATAGACAATCCACGCTGCGCTGGCCCAACGCGAAGGATCGTTTTTTGCCTTGGCGAAAACGTCCACCAGCGCCGACTGTTTTGCGCGGGTCGAGGTGGCGGAATCCAGCCGACGGTACAGGTCCGCGAACGCTCTCACACTGCGCTCTCCGGCTTCACTGGAATTTCGCCTCCCTCGTCGACCCCGTCTTCTTCGCCGTAGGAAGTCGGAAGGACGCGCGCGTCGAAACCGTTCTCCAGCAGGTAACGCGTGAGAGGGCCGACAAATCCATGCGCGGCGAAAACTCGCTCCGCGCCAGTCATCTCGATCGCCGCAAGGAGAGCTGGCCAGTCGGCGTGATCCGAGAGGACGAAGCCGCGGTCGAGCCCGCGCCGGCGCCGATTGCCCCGCACCTGCATCCAACCGCTCGCCATCGCGTCCGAGTGATCAGCGAAACGGTTGAGCCATGGGCTCCCCGCGGCGGAGGGGGGCGCAACGATAAGCGCTTTCGCGAAATCATCCTTGTTGCCGACCTCCGGCACGGTAAGGGTGGGCGGCAGCGCGACGCCGGCCTGGCGAGCGAGCGCGTTGATAGGCTCAATCGCGCCATGACACACGAGCGGCCCGATCGCGGCGTCGACATGGGCGAGTACGCGCTGCGCTTTGCCGAGCGCATAGGCGTAGAGCACGCTCGGGCGGCCCGCCGCAACATTGTCCCGCCACCAGGCGTCGATCGAAGCCACGACCTCCGCCTGCGGTCGCCAGCGATAGATTGGCAGGCCGAAAGTCAACTCCGTGATGAACACATGACAGCGCTGGGGCTCGAAAGCAGCCGACACGCCATCATTCTCGAGCTTGTAGTCGCCTGACACGACCCATACCTCGCCGCGGCATGCGACGCGCACTTGCGCCGAGCCCAGCACATGGCCCGCCGGATGCAAAGAAACCTCGACGCCGTTGCGGGTCAGCGTTTCGCCGTAAGCCGCGGCTTCGATGGCGACGTCGCCCAGGCGCTTCCTCAGGATCGGCGCCGTGTCGCGATGACAAACGTAGATTTCTGATCCGAAACGCGCGTGGTCGGAATGGCCATGCGTGATCACCGCGCGCTGAACGGGGCGCCACGGATCAATATGGAAATCGCCCTCCGCGCAATAGAGGCCGTGATCGGTTGGAACGATGAGGTCCATGAAGCATGGTCGGGCTGAGAAAGAGGCTGCGATCCCCATATAGGGAGGAGGGAGCTGTATCTCCAAATCTAATCAGCAACTTACCCGGCGACGAGACGCGCGCATCCGAAATCTCGCCCTCTTGTCCACGAAATTGGGCGCGGCGAGGCGCGAATTGCTTCCTCGTCATCGTCTGCACGCCATCGGGGCAGGCTGCAGGAGCCCCATAAATGCTGCGTGCGTCGAGGGCGGTGAACTCGCATTACGCGTCAGGCGGGACCGTAGCGTTACCCTCGTCCCGATGAGCGACCGCGATGATCTGGGCGGCGATGGCTCTCGCGGCGATCTCGTCTTCAGTCAGCTAGCGTGATCACTTTGGCGGCTGGCGAGGATGGCGTGCAGGAGCATTGTTCATCCATTCTCGAGTGCGGTCGATGATATTTTCATCCCTTGCTCCCCGGGCTTGCGTTGCCTCGGGGATCGGCGCTCCGCGTCCTCTAGGATAACGCGCCGCCTTCTCGGCCCAGGCGTCGAGGTCCGCGGACTGGTAGCCCCGGCGCCCGTCGGCCTCCATGACAACAACGACGGGCGGAACGCGATCAAGACGCCCAGCGATCGCGGCCCCATATTTTCGGATGAGGTATTCAGCACCCTCGCTGACGCTTAGCCACATTCGAAACTCCCGAGATTTGTCCGGACAGCGCTTTTGGGCCGGGCCTTAGGCGGAAGGACCGGCGGCGGGCCCGCAGTTCGAGTCGCATAGCGCTTGCATGAGGTCGTGCAATTCAGCAGCCGTAGACAGCACGCGCGAAGACTAAACGCGAATTAAGCCGGCTGGTTCCGTCCCGAGTTTCAGAGAGCGTCCGCCGCAAGCTCTTCGCCGAGTTACGTTTGCCCAAATCTTGCGGCCGAACTTTCCGAGCCGAACTGACGCGCGTCGCAAAGGAACCGAGATTTCCATCCGCGGTCTCGGATCCATGCCGAGCAAATCATTGGAGCGGGTGAAGGGAATCGAACCCTCGTATTCAGCTTGGAAGGCTGCTGCTCTACCATTGAGCTACACCCGCGCCGCCGCCTCGCAGGCGGCGGAATAAATGCTAGGCTTCATCGCAATCCGGCTCCGCGAAGTCAATGCGCGGCGAGTCGCATCGGACCACCGGATCTGGATGGCTACCATCCCTTTTGGACGAGCTTCTGCTGGCGACGCTTGTAAGGGAGGGTTGGACTGCCTACGCGGCTTCCTCCCGTATAGGAATGGCGTCGCCGCCGCGCAGACGTTGCGCGAAGTGTTCCGTCTGCTCGACGCCGAGGCGCTGACGCATGGGTTCGCCGCTTGTGCTAGCGGCGCTCGAGAACTTCGCTCTTGACAAGCTGCGGAAGGGAGTACAGTTTTTCGCATGGCGATGGAGTTCGCCTTTTAGCCGCCCTTGGGGCTGATGACTCCTGTCAGGCCAGTTTTGGCAGACGGGAGTTTTGCGTTTGACGCCAGATATCGCCTCCCGCTCTCATGGCCCTGCATCGGCGCCGCCTTGCGAGTGGGCGCTGATGAGCGGTCGCGACATCATCCTTCAGGTCGCGCAAGTCCTCACGACGTTGTTGCTCGCGCCCTTTGCTCCAAGGGGTCATTCTCCAGTTCGAAGAGCGCGTGCAGCGCGGTCAGGGGCCAGGCGTTTTTCAGCCCTACCGCGATCTCTGGAAATTGTTCCACAAGCAGATTGTCGCCCCGGATACCGCCTCGTGGCTGTACTGGGCGGCGCCGATCGTCGCGTTCACGACCACGATGACGGTTCCGATTCTGATCCCGGTTCTGACCAACTATCCGCTGCCCCTCTCCGACATGGGCGACATCCTTGGCGGGGGTCTGATTCTTACCCTCGGTTCCTTCATGATCACGCTCGCGGGCCTCGATACCCGCAGCGCATATGGGGGCATCGGTTCGAGCCGGGCGGTGATGGTCACCATTCTCGCCGAGCCCACGTTGATTCTTGTCTTCGTCGGGATCACGCTTCTGGCGAAGGCCATGCTGCCCTTCGTCGTCAACCACTTGCTCGTCGCTGAACCCTCCATCTACTGGGGACCAACGCACCTGTTTCTGGTCGCCGCCTTCTTCGTCCTCCTGCTGGTCGAAACCGACCGCCTCCCGATCCACTCCAGCACCCATATCGAGATCTACATGATCGACGAGGCGCGGATCCTCGAATATTCCGGCCCGATGCTCGCAATTCTGAAGTGGGCGTCGATGATGAAGCAGTTCATCCTCTACACGATCTTCTCCAATGTGCTTCTGTTCCCTTGGGGTCTGTCCTATGCGGGCACGTCGCTTGGCGTCGCCGGCTCGATTCTCGCGCTTCTCACCAAATTCTTGGTCGTGGCGTGCGTCGTCGTCGTCGTCGAAACCGTGCAATCGCGCCTTCGCTTCTACCGCTACCAGGAGCCGCTCGCCGCCTCGTTCCTGCTCGCGATCCTCGCCATCGTCGGCACGCAGCTGAGTTGACATCGTGCTGGCCGCACATCTCGATCCCCTCCCCGCCTCGTTGTTCAGCCTCCTCGCGGTCGCCAGCCTTCTGCTGTCGTTTGTGATGCTCGGCTCGCGCTGGCTGCGGCATTACCTCTACGCCTTCGCGGCGCAGTCATGGCTCATCGCGCTTCTCTCGGCCGCCGTCGGATTCTACGGCGGCTACGCAGAACTCTACATCGTGGCGATCCTCACTGCGGCATTCCGAGGGTTGCTGCTGCCCTATCTGCTGCTGCGAATCGTCCGCCGGCTCCAGATCAGCCGTGAGGTTCACGTGATCCTGCAGCCTAGCTCGAGCCTCGTCATCGGCGCTTTCGCGGTCATCTTCGCGCTGGCGGTGTCCTACCGCATCGGGGCGGCGCTCGACCTCGCGGGAACGATCGCAGTCCTCGCGCTCACCGTCATGCTGTCGATGAAGCTGATCGGCTTTCTGATGCTTTCCGTCCGGCATGAGGCGATCAGCCAGATACTTGGCCTGCTGGTGCTGGAGAACGGGGTGTTCCTGGGCGCTCAAATCCTCGTGCCGGGCATGCCGCTGCTGATCGAGATCGTCATCCTGTTCGATCTTCTCGTCGTGGTGGCCTGCTTCGGCGTCCTCGTTCGATACCTTTTGACCCACGTCGGAACCACGAGCTCGCTCGAGCTCAGGCGATTGGTGGGCTGATGAGCGCGATCGGGCCGCTTGCTCTCGCGATGGTCCTCGCGCCCGCCGCTGCGATCGTCCCTCTCGCGCTCATCAGGCAGCCTCGCGCGGCGGAGATGATCAATCTTATCGCGAGCGTCATTTCGCTCGCCTCGATCATCGCCATCTTGCTGATTTCGCGCGGGAACAACCACGACGTTCTGGAATGGCTACGTGATCATCGACGGGCTTGGCGCCTGGACCATTCTATGCGCCGCGATCGTCTACTTCCTGGCGTCGATTTATGCGGTTGGCTACATGCGCCTCCTCGGTGAGCCCGGACGCCTGCATCGCTTCTACGCGATGTTTGCCGGCTTCGCGCTCAGCACGCTGATCGGCCCGATGATGAACAATGCGGGTCTTTACTGGATCGCAATCGAGGTCACGACCCTCATCAGCACTTTCCTCGTCGCTTACGAGCACGAAGCGACCAGCATTGAAGCGGCCTGGAAATATATCATCGTCGTTTCGGCTGGAATCAGCCTCGCGCTGCTCGGGACGATCCTGTTTTATTGGGGCGGAACATTCGTGCTCGGGCCCACATATGACATGACCTGGGACGCGCTGCGTCAGATCGCTCCCCGGCTCAACCCCGCCCTCGCCTCGCTTTCGTTCCTCCTTGTGCTGATCGGATTCGGCACAAAGGTCGGGCTCGCGCCGATGCATACATGGCTGCCTGACGCTCACAGCGAAGGCCCGGCGCCGGTCTCGGCCCTTCTGTCAGGAGCGTTGCTCAATACCGCTATGGTCGGGATCGTTCGCTATCTCGCCGTCGCGGACGCGGCCGGAATCTCGAGCCTCGCGCGCGGCGCGCTTGTCGCGCTGGGCGCCTTCTCGCTGTTTGTCGCGGCCCTCTTCATCGTTCGACAAACAGGACTGAAGCGGCTGATGGCCTACTCCAGCGTCGAGCATATGGGCGTGATCGCGCTCGGTTTCGGGTTCGGAGGTTCGCTCGGCGTCGCCGGGCGCGCTCTATCACATGTTGAACCACTCGCTGAATAAGTCCGCCATGTTCTTTGGCGCAGGCAGCGTCATGCGCGCCTATGGCACAAAGCGCATTCCCGGCATTCGCCTGGTCGGCGCAGCACTATCCCGTTCTCGGCGGGCTATGGCTCGCGGGCGCCGTCGCCATCACGGGCGCGCCGCCCTTCGCCTTGTTCCTCAGCGAATTGGCGATCATCCGCGCGGGCCTCGCACGATCCCACTGGTTCGTTGTCGCTCTGATCGCCGTCCTTCTGATCGTCATCTTTGTCGGCTTCCTCAATCATTTTCGCGAAATGTATTTCGAGGAGCCCCGTCACAAGCTGCGAAAGACGCCTCCGATCAGCGCGTGGTGCGTCGTCCCCATGTGGCTGTCGCTTTTGCCCTTGTTCGTCATGGGCGTGTGGTGGCCGCAACAATTGTGGGAGCATTTCCTTGTCATCGCGGACTCCCTCGCGACCGCGACCTCGATCGGATCAATCCAGTGAAGGGCGCTCGCATCAAAACCGTTGAGGCCGGCGCCCTCGCGAGCGAAGCGCTGGAGTTGCGCAAGTCCGGCGGCAGGATGCAGTTCGCCTACGCCTGGTCGCCGAACGGCGAGGACAATGAGCTTCGCTACGTCGCCGACACGCCGGGCCACCAGGGATTTCGAGGTCTGGGTCCTGCAGTCGGCGAACGAAGTTCCGAGTCTGGCCCAGATTTGGCCGCTCCTTGGCTGGTACGAGCGCGAGATGACGGACCTCAACGGAATTCGGTTCACCGACCATCCGGAACCCTATCCGCTAGTCCTGCATGACGGCGTATCTCCTCCCGCGAACGGGCGCAATCACCTTGGACAGGCATTGTCGAAGAGAAAACGCCACTTGCCCGCCATCGAAGCCAAGGACGTCCAGCAACTGCCCTTTCGGACCAATTCGCGCCGATGTCGTCGAATCCGCAGAATTCACGTTCTTTTATGTCGGCGAGCACATCATCCACTACCAACCTCGGCTCTTCTTCAAGCACCGCGGCATGGAGACGCGCTTCGAAGGCTGTTCGCCCAATCACGCGGTCGTCGTGGCGGAGCGGGTCTCGGCCGTTGGAACCGTCGCGCATGCGCTCGCCTACTGCGAAGCTGTCGAGCGCGCCGCGGGCTGCGAGGCGCCGGTTCGCGCTCGAGCGATTCGCGTTCTGCTGGCCGAACTCGAACGGCTGTACAATCACCTTCACTACCTCGGCCACCTCTGCCACACCACGACGCTGAAGGTCGGAGAAGCTCAGGGCAAGCTGCTCGAAGAGCGAGCCAAGCAACTGAACGCACGATTGACGGGAAGCCGGTTCCTCCGAAACATTCTCATCCCCGGAGGCCTTCGCCGCGATTTGGCTCCTGAGCCATGGCTTGGCGAGGCCCTCGAGGCTTTGCGTGTCGAATTCGCAGCTTATGCCGAGCGGCTCGAGGCGTCCGAAAGCCATCTCGATCGCCTCATCACGACAGGGCCGCTCCCCAAGCGCGTGGCGTTCGACCAGGGAGCGACCGGACCGATCGAACGCGCGTCCGGCCTCGACCGCGATCTTCGCCGCGACCACCCTTACGCGCACTACGCCGAGCTTCCCGTGACGGTGAAGACGCTTGCGGAAGGGGACGCCTACGCGCGCTCGCGCATTCGCGTCGCCGAGACGGAAGCAGCCTTCGCGCTGTGTCAGCGCGTCCTTCTTCTGCTCGCGCCCGGCGAAATTCGAGTCGACTGCGTCGCGCCTCCCTTGTCCGAGGGATTGGGATGGACCGAAGGACCCCGCGGCTCGCTATTCTACGCCGTCCATGTCGGCGCGGACGGAAAGCTGGCGCGGGTCAAGATCAAGTCGCCATCGTTCTCGAATTGGCGCGCGTTTCCCTTCACTGTGCACGACACGAACATGATGGACTATGCGATCAACGAGGCAAGCTTCGGTCTCACCATCTCCGGATGCGACCGGTAGGAGCCGGCGATGGCGCTCTGGACCCTGTTTGGACTCGCGAGCGGCAAGGCGACGACTGTCGTGGCCCGCCGCCGACGGCCCCGATGGACAGGACGGGGTTCTGGGCATGCCTCGCTACAATCCGGCGGCTTGCCGCGACGGATGCCGCGAGTGCGCCGAAGTTTGCCCGACCCATGCAATAGAGGCTTCCGGCGGCGGCCTTTCGGTGGACTACGGCCGCTGTGTCGTTTGCCAACTCTGCGTCGAGGCCTGCCCAACGGGAGCGATGCAGCCATCCAACGATTGGGCGTTCGGCGTGCGGAGGCGCGAAGATCTCGTGTGGGCGAAAGACGCGGCCCAACAACCAGTCGCGATCGACGCCGAGAAGCGTTCGTTCCGCCGCAGCTTGCACGTGCGTCATGTCGACGCCGGGTCATGCAACGGCTGCGAGTCGGAGCTGCAAGGCCTGAACAATCCGTTCTACAATCTTCATCGTCTGGGAATTTTCTTCACGCCGTCGCCGCGCTTCGCCGATTTGCTGTTGGTGACCGGTCCGGTCACCCGCGCCATGCTCGAGCCGCTGCGAACGGCCTACGACGCCATGCCGGAGCCGCGCTGGGTCATGGCGGTCGGCACATGCGCCGTATCGGGAGGAATTGCCGGGGGAAACTATGCTTGCGGGACCGGCCTTGAGGGCGTTCTTCCCGTCGACTTCTATCTTCCCGGCTGTCCGCCCAATCCTGCCGCGCTCATCGAAGCCCTGTTGATGTTTCTCGATCGCGCGCCTCAGCGCGTGAGAGGAGGACGCATCGGTGGCTGATCCGTTTCTCCTTCTGGCCTTTCTGCTGTGGGTCGCCGCGGCGATCGTCGCCTTGACCGCCCGCGCGGAGCCGGTTGCGCGGGCGCTCCTGACTGCCGGAGTCATCGCCGGGATCGTCGGCGCTCTTAGCCGGGCTCCCCAATGCAACGGACACAGATCGTGCTCCCGGTCCGGCTCGCGGGCGAGGCGGTCGCCTTTCGCTTCGAGCCTGAGGCGCTCTGGCTGTTCGGATTCGGCCTGACGCCGGCGGCCTTCGCCTGCGCCTTGGGATCTCCTTCATTGCAAGGCCGCAGCGGCTGGGTATTCGGCGCGGCCGTGAGCCTTATCGGAGCGCTCGGCGTTTTCGGCCTGCAAAATGGGGCGGCGCTGCTCGTCGCGTGGGAGGCGATGAGTCTCGGCGGCGCCGTCATGATCCTGTCCGAGCGGCTCGATCCGTCGCGCGGGCGAACGATTCTGTTCATGCTGGCGTTGCTGGAAGTCGGCGCCGTCGCGCTCATCTTGGCCGTCGCCATTCTCGGCCGTTCAGGCCTCCTCCCTCAATTTCTCGGGCTTCGTTGACGCCGCCGCGGCGCTCTGACGCCGCCTATGCAGGTCGGCGTGGGAATCCTGCTTTTGGTTGGCTTCGGCGCAAAGCTTGGACTGGCGCCGTTCTACGAATGGTTTCCTGGCGCCTATGGCTCGGGAAGCGGCGCTTCGGGCGCGATCCTTTCAGGGGTCATTGTGAATGCCGCCTACTTCGGCATGGCGCGGGGGCTCATGGACTGGGTCCCGCCCACCCGCGGCGGCGATTTTCCCCTGTTGGCGGTCATTGTCGTCGTGATCGGCACGATCAGCGCCATCCTGACAATCCTCTACGCGTTCCAGGAGGACGATTGGCGCAGGCTTCTCAGCTTTTCCACCGCCGAGAACGCTTCAATCGCGGTCACTGCGTTTGGCGCGGCGATGCTGTTTCGCAGTTATCGCCTGCAAGATCTGGCGGGCCTCGCATGGACGGTCGCGCTTTTGCACTTGGCCGGCCACGCCCTCGCGAAGGGGTCATTGTTCCTCACCGCGGACGGGTTGCGCCGCGCGACAGGCACATACGCCATCACCGCGAGTGGAGCGGGCGGCCACTGGTTGCTCGGCGTCGGCGCCCTGTTCGCCGCCATGAGCCTTGCGGCCATGCCGCCGACGGCCGGGTTCGTCAGCGAGTGGTTCGTCTTTCAGACCGTCTTTCAGGGATTTCACCTTCCTTATCTCGCGGGGCGCCTGGCGCTTGCCCTTGCCGGCGCGGGACTGGCCCTTACCGCGGCGATCGCCTTCGCGACCTTCGTCAAAGTGTTCGGCATCGGCGTTCTCGGGCGAAGCCTCCACGAGCCCCCGCCGATCTTGCGATCGTATTCGGCGGCGGCGGCTCTCCTTGGACTTTTGGTCCTTGCGCTCGGCGCGGGGATGCCGGTCTGGCTTTCAGCGCTCGATGCCGCGACTGCAAATCATTTTGGCGTCGACGTTGCGCGCCAGATGCGCGATGGACCCCTTCTCGTTCCTCTTACAGCCAAGTTCGCGTTTATCTCGCCTTCGCTTCTTGTCGTCATGATGCCGCTTCTGTCGCTCGTGCCCCTGGCGCTCGTTATCGGGAGCCACCGGCATCGCGTCCGCCGATCGCCCGTCTGGTACGGCGGATTGTCGCCCGACCCCGCGCGCGCCGCGACGACCGCGCTGACATTCTCGAACGCGATGCGAACCTTCTACAGCTTCGTCTACCGGCCAACCGCGGTCACCGGGCGCGATGCCGACGCTGGCGGCTACTTCGTGAGAAAGCTCGCCTTTGAGCACGACGTCGCGCCGATCTTCGGGCCGATCCTGTTTCAACCCGTCGTTCAGGCGGTGCGCGCCATCGCCGGCAAATTGCGCCCGCTGCAATCGGGCCACCTGAACTTTTATATCAGCCTGATTGGACTGCTCCTTGTGGCCGTTCTCGCCCTGACTTTGGCTCAATGATCAGAGGCCCGGGCGCTGGCGGTGAAGTGCGTGCCGAAGACATCCTTCGATTGAATGTCGATCTGCCGCTCGTAGTCGAGTTTTTTGATGAGCCGAAGGTCGCCGGGCCGCCATACTTTTGCTCGACGGCCTGGTTCCCGGAGGACACATTGTGTCCTGGCCGGCAAGGCGATACGGCGCCCGCCACCCGCGCCATGTCGAGAAAGTCATGCCAAAAGCGGTCACGGAAGGCCCGTGAGCGGTTAATTTGGCCCCCGCTGGCCCCAACAGTTGCGAGGTGACCGAGATGTTTTCCTGCACGCCGGGCGAAGAAAACAATTCGGACGGCCGCGGCGGCTGCGTCTGCTGCCGGCCTCAGGTCCTGTCGCTGACCCGCCGGATTAACGCGGACCTTTCCCGACGCGGATTTGTCGCCGGGATGGGCGCGTCGATCGCGTCTCTCGGTTTCGTCCGCCGGGGGGTCGCGCAGACCGAACGGTCGGCGCCAATCGTTTTTACGAACTTCCTGTTGTTCGACGGGAAGTCTGGCGCTTTGCGCGGCGGGCTTCGCCTGCTCGTCGAGGGAGACCGCATCAAGGCGGTCGCGGCGGACGATGCGGGCGCTCCCGACGCCGCGAGGATCATCGACTGCGGCGGCCGGACGGTCATGCCGGGTCTTATCGACGCGCACTGGCACACAATTTTCGCCGCGCTCCCCGTTTCAAGCCTGCTTTCGGCCGATATCGGCTACATCTTCCTCGCCGCCAGCGCGGAGGCCGAACGCACGCTGATGCGGGGCTTCACAACTGTCCGCGACCTTGGCGGCCCCTCCTTCGCGCTCAAGCAGGCGATCGACGACGGACTCTCGCCAGGGCCGCGCATCTATCCATGCGGCGCTATGATCACGACCACCGGCGGACACGGCGACTTGCGTCCGATCTCCGACTTGCCTCGCAGTCCGGGCGGAGCATTGAGCGCTACGGAGCGGACCGGCGCTTCCAACATCGCCGACAGCGCCGACGAGGTGCGCCTGCGCGTGCGCGAACAACTCCTTCAGGGCGCCTCACAGATTAAGCTCGTCGGCGGGGGAGGCGTGTCGTCGCCTCGCACGACGCTCGACATGTTGACGTTTAGCGAGCCCGAGATGCGCGCAGGCGTCGACGCCGCCGCCGACCGGAACACCTATGTCGCGGTGCACGCCTATCCGCCGGCGGCCATCCAGCGGGCCCTCGCGGCGGGAGCGCAGTGCATCGAGCACGGTCATCTGATGGACGAGGCAACCGCTAGGCTGATGGCCGACAGGGGCGCCTGGCTCAGCACCCAGCCGTTCCTCAGCGAAGAGGACACGGGCGCGCTCGCAGGCCAGAGCCGGATCAATGCGAGCCAAGTGTTCGCTGGGACGAATACGCTCTACCCGCTAGCGAAAGAGCACAAGGTCAAAACTGCGTTCGGCTCGGACCTCCTGTTTTCGAGCACGCTGGCCGCGGGCCAGGGCAGGATGCTGACGCATCTCACGCGTTGGTACGACAACGCGGACGTTCTCAGGATGGCGACCGCGGCCAACGGGGAGTTGCTCGCCCTGTCGGGGCCTCGCAACCCCTATCCCGGAAAGCTGGGGGTCATCGAAGCGGACGCGCTCGCCGATCTTCTGGTCGTGAACGGCGACCCGATCGCAGATATCGCGCTTCTCGCAAGGCCCGAGACGAGCCTCGCCATGATCATGAAGGGCGGCCAGATTTACAAAAACGCGATGGGGTAGCGCCCGAGGAAGGGCTCTGATCCAATCCTCTGGGACCCCCCGCGGCTTGCGTCGCCGGTTTCGGCAGCTTTCTGAAAAAGAGGATATTTGCTGGCCGTTCGGACCGAAGCGCTCTATGGTGGAAAATCCGGCCGCGCTCGGAGCGATCAACTCTCGATATGAGGTCGACGCGCAGCGAGCGCGCGAACCGCTTTCGTTTAGGGCCAACGGCTTGGAATCGCTGAAAACGGCAATGCGTCGCCCCTTGTCAGGAGTTGGCATGAATTTGGGGTCGGCGCCGCGTCTGCTTGGCATCGGCGCCGCGTCGGCTTGGCATCGGACACGCTTATGCGCGTCAGCAACAAAATGTTGACGACGAAAACCCTAGTCGTGCGACCATGGGTTCCTGATGAACCAGCGTCAACCAACAGAAAGGGGGAGGCGATTATGGGGAATTAAATCCCCACCAGACACGGAAGACTTGACTGAAGCGATGGAGACACGCGAATGCAGCATCCATAATTCTGCGCTGAGGCGCGATCTAGTCTAATTCCACGCTGACGCACGGGTACGCCCTTGGGCGCCTTGAACGTCCGCCGACCGTCTTGCGCAGGCGGCGCAGATTTCGCGCCTCCGGCTCCCTCAAAGCAGCGTCCCCTGCCCCTCGACGTCATCGCGCGAACGCGCGCGCTTTGCCCGCGGCACGGAGTCAGGCAAGGGGGGCCGTACCGCAGGTCCGGAGGCCGGGGCGCGTCCATCGGCGACCGCCCCGACGCTCCCATCGGCGAATTCAATTCGTAGGGGCTTGCCTGCCCCCACTTCGGCCGCACGCCGCAGCGGTGTGTCGGTCTCGTCCCTCACCAGCGCAAAACCGCGCGTCAGGACTCCCCGATAGCTGACCGCCCGCAGCATTTGCCAGGTCGCATCAACTCGATCGCGTCGCACGCTTATCGGCTTCCGGTAGGCGCGTCCAAGGCGGGCCGACAGCCGCGCGAGCACTTCCGTGCGGTCGCCGCGCCGTCGTGCAAGCAGCGCCCTTTCCCGGGCGAAGGCCCTTCGGGCGGCATCCGCCGCCCTTCGCGGCCGCTCGGTCAAGAGAGGCCCGATCCGCGCGAACCGTCCCGAGAGCCCGCGCAACCGTTCCCTTAAACTCCCAAGATGCGCCCGGTCGAGCAATCGCGTCGCCGTCCCGAGTCGCGCGCGGCGGGTCTCGAGGCGCTCTGCATAGGCGCGCCGGATGCGGGCGGCGAGCCCGGTCAGTGTTTCGACGCGTCGGCTGCGTCCTAGGGCCTGAGCCGCGACTTCGCGGGCGAGGGCCCGGCTGGCCGCCGCAGACGCGTCTCGCGCACGCTGGATCAGAAGGGGTCCTAGCCGGCGAAAGCGTGCCGACACCCCCAGCACGCGTTCCGCTAACCCAGCCAGATGGGCGCGGGGCGAGTGGCGCGCGAGACGGCGAGCGAGTTCGGCCGTCCGAAGGGCGCGCAAATCGAGCCCGGCGCGCGCGCGCGCCGTAAGCGTTTCGGCGCCGCGGTCGAGGCGTTGCCGCGGTCCCGCGACAATCCCCTCCCCGGTCGGCAGCGCCCGGGCAAGCGCACGCAGGTCCGATCGCAGACGCTGCCCGAAGCGCAGGATCGCCCCGCGCCCGCGGGCGTCGAGTTCGGCGAGCGAGGCGAGGAGTTCGGCGCGAACCGGCACCGCGAATTCGGCCGCCGCGGTCGGCGTCGGCGCGCGCAGGTCGGCCGCGTGATCGATCAACGTCCAATCGGTCTCGTGGCCGACAGCGGCGATAAGCGGAATGGTGCTGCGAGCGGCGGCGCGGACGACGATCTCCTCGTTGAAGCCCCAAAGATCTTCGAGCGAACCCCCGCCCCGTGCGATGATCAGCACGTCGGGCCTAGGCAAATCGCTATCCGCCCCAAGCGCCCCGAAGCCATCGATTGCCGCAGCGACCTCTGCGGCCGAGGTCTCCCCCTGCACCCGGACCGGCCAGACGACCACGCGGACGGGGAAGCGATCGGCGAGACGGTGGAGAATGTCGCGAATGACGGCCCCGGTTGGCGAGGTCACGACCCCCACCACTCTCGGCAGGAATGGAACTTTGCGCTTGCGCGCGGCGTCGAACAGCCCTTCCGCCGAAAGCTTCTTGCGCCGCATCTCCAATAGCGCCATTAGCGCGCCGAGGCCGGCGAGTTCCAGACTATCGATGACAATCTGGTAAGTCGATTTGCCGGGGAATGTCGTCAGCCGGCCGGTCGCGACAACTTCGAGGCCCTCCTCAGGCTTGACCCGCATGCGCTGAAAGGCGGTCCGCCAAATGACAGCGTCGAGCCGAGCGTTCGCGTCCTTGAGGCAGAAATAGACGTGACCGGACGAATGCGGTCCGCGATAGCCGGAGATCTCCCCCCGAACCCGCACGTAGCCGAACCGGTCTTCGATCGCGCGTTTGAGCGCGTTGGACAGCTCGCTGACAGTGATTTCGGGCGCGTTTGTCGCGCGTGCGTCCGCCTCGGCCATGGCGCGACTATGCCCGATCCCTCTCACCGAGGCCAGAAAACGAGCCTCGCCTGCCATCGCAAACCCTGTGGCGCGCTGAGTTGAAAGGACGTATGAAGCGCCCGTCGCGCGCCATGTTGACGCCGCGATGTCGTATTCTAAACGCCCTTGTCCGAAGTTGAATTCCAGCGGGCGACGGATCTGCGGCGATCGGGGTGGCTGACGAAATGAAGGCGGCGTTAATGCGGATGACGGGCGCTCTCGGCCGACAGAAACTATGGACGTTTTCAGTGGCGTTCGCCGCGTTGACCGCTCTAACTGCCCCGTTCGCGGGGTCAGTCGCGCTGGCGCAGAACGCCGCGGATTGCGCGAGGCTGCAGCAGGCCATCGCCTCACGGCGCGGCGCGGGGGGGCAAGTCCAGGCGGCGGCCGAGCGCCAGCGCGGCGAGCTTGCGCGCAAATCGGCACGGGCGCGCTCGATGGGTTGCGAGAACCGTAAGTTCCTGTTTTTCGGTTCGGATCCGCCGCCCCAATGTGGCGAAATCAACGCCCAGCTCTCCCGCATGCAGGCGAATCTGGCCGATCTGCAGGCGCGCGCCGGCGGCGGGGCGGGCGATCTCGTCGCACGCTACAACGCGGAATGCCTCAACGCGCCCGCGCCGCCGTCCAATATCTTCGAGGCTTTATTCGGCGGTGGAAGACCGGCGCTACCTTCACCGCAGCCAATGGACGCCAGGGTCGAGCCGCTCAATCCCGACGAAGATCAGCTTCGTTCGGGACAGGAGAAGAGAGCGGTCGAGGCCCATGCCGGCTCGTACGCGGTCTGCGTGCGCACCTGCGACGGCAGCTTCTTCCCCGTTTCCTATACCGGCGCCGGGAGCCGCGCCGACAGCCTCGAGGATGTCTGCAGGTCTTTGTGCCCGAACGCCGACATGGCGCTCTACTCGTTTCCTTTCGGTGGAACAGTCGCCGAGGCGGAGGCGCCGAACGGCGAGCCCTATGCCGACCTGCCCAACGCGCTCAAGTACCTTCAAACTTACGACCCGAGCTGCTCTTGCCGCCGCAGGGGGCAAAGCTGGGCGGATGCCCTCGCCAATGCGGAGGCGAAATATGGGCATGAAGCGCACGATATCCTGGTGACGCCGGAAAAGTCGGCGGAGATGGCGCGCCCGATCACCGATCCCAAAGCCAAATTGGCCGCGGACGCGAAGGTCAAGCCCGCCAAACCGGGCCCGCAGCCCAGCGCGCCGCCGGCTGCCGAACCCAATGTTCAGCCCGGCGACCAGCCCGTGGATGACCAGGTGACCACGACGGAGGTCGACGCCAACGGCGCCGAAACGAAACTCAGTGCGGCGACCGCAACGATCAGCCGCGAGGCTTCAGGCATCGCCGGAGGCGACGCGCAGAGCGCCACGACCTTTTCCCGAAACCAAGGGCAAACCGTGGAAGTGCGCGGGCCAGACGGTGTTACGCGGAAGGTGCGGATAGTCGGGCCAACGTTCTAGTCCGTCCGATCAGCGGCAGCAACGCAGCGAGTTCCGGGCCTGCGTCTCGGCCGGTCAGGGCAAGACGCAGCGGATGATATAGCGCGCGCCCTTTGCGGCCGGTCAGCGCCATGAGCCGTTTGGTCCACGTGCTCCACGTCGATTGATCCCAGTCGCCCTCGGGCGCGCACGAGGCGGCAAGCTCGAGAAACTCGACGTCCTCCACGACCGGCGCGACGTCGCCCATCGCCACCTCGCGCCAGATTGCAACGTCGTCGAAGCGGGTAAGATTGCCGCGGACCGCCAGCCAAAAGGGCTCCGCGCCAAGCCCGGTGATCCCAAGCTCGGCAAGCCGGTTAGCCACCGATGCGTAAGGCAGGCGATGGAGCGTGCGGGCCGAAAGCGCTTCGAGTTCCGCTTGGTCGAAGCGCGCCGCGCCGTGTGACAGATTGGAAAGGTCGACCAGTCCCGCCAGTTCGTCGAGCAACTCGACCGGTCGCACCGCCTCGGCGGAACCGACCAGCACGGCGAGGGCAGCCACCGCGAGCGGTTCGATCCCCGTCTTCCGCAACGAGGCGACCGATAACGCGCCGGAACGCTTGGAAAGCCCCTCTCCGCCGACATCGGTCAGCAGATTGTGGTGGCCAAAACGCGGCGCGGCGCCCGCTAGAGCCTCGAAGATCTGGATTTGAACGGCGGTGTTGGTGACGTGATCCTCGCCACGGATGACATGGGTAACTCCAAAGTCGATGTCGTCCGTCACCGAAGGCAAGGTATATAGATAGCTCCCATCCTCGCGCCGCAGGACGGGGTCGGACAGCGACTCGGAATCGATATGGCTTTCCCCCCGCACCATGTCGTCCCACCGTACGGTTTTCGGCTCAAGTCGGAAGCGCCAATGCGGCCGGCGGCCAAATTCTTCCAGGGCTGCGCGCTCGGCCTGCGTCAAACGCAAGGCGGCGCGGTCATAGATCGGCGGACGGCCGAGCGCCTGCTGTCGTTTGCGACGTCGATCAAGCTCCTCCGCGGTCTCGTATGCCGGATAGAGCCGGCCCAGGGCTGCAAGCCTCGCGGCCGCTTCATCGTAGGCCGACATACGTTCCGATTGGCGGCGCACCAAATCAGGCTCCGCTCCAAGCCAGGCAAGATCCGCCTCGATCGCGTCGGCATATTCCGCGCGGGATCGCTCGCGATCCGTGTCGTCGAACCGCAGGATGAATGTCCCGTCGTGGCGACGGGCGAAAATCCAGTTGAGCAACGCGGTTCGCGCGTTGCCGATATGGATCAGCCCGGTTGGGGACGGCGCGAAACGAACGACCGGGGGCAAGGTCATCCGCCTTCATAGAAGCGTCGCGGCGGCCCGGCAATATTGTGTGACATTGACCGGTGATTCGGGTAATCTGAACCCATGACAATCGGCGCCTTGGCGGGGGGGATTTGCGCTACCAGCTTGGGGATTCATGGACTGAGCGTTGCGCTCGCCGCGCGTCGGTGCGCGCGGCGCCAACCGGGAGTGATGCAGGCCCCCAAGAGCGCAGACAGCGTTACAATCGTCCAGCCATTGTGCGGAGTGGAAGCGTTTTCACGCGAGACGCTGCGCTCGATCTTCGCGCTTGATTATCCAAGCTATGAGATCATTTTCTGCCTTGCAAGCGACGACGACCCGATAGCGCCGTTGGTGCGCGGGGCGATCGCGGCCAATCCGGGGCGTTCGGCGCGTCTCCTGATCGGCGACGACCGGGTGAGCGCCAACCCCAAGCTTAACAACGTCCTCAAGGGGTGGAAGGCGGCCCGTTACGAGTGGATCATCATCGCGGATTCGAATGTGCTTATGCCAAGCGACTACATTCAGCGCCTCTTGGCGCGCTGGAGTCCTGACACTGGCATTGTTTGCGCGCCGCCGATCGGTTCGCGCCCTGAGTCTTTCGCCGCGGAGATCGAGTGCGGCTTTCTGAACACCTACGAAGCGCGATGGCAGTACGCAGGAGAATCCCTCGGCTACGGCTTCGCCCAGGGCAAGACCATGCTGTGGCGCCGCGAGACGCTGGAGGCGGGCGGAGGGGTCGAGGCGCTCGGCGCCGAAATCGCAGAGGACGCCGCCGCGACAAAGCTCATCAACGCTCAGGGACTCAGCGCTCATCTTGTCGACCGGCCGTTCCAGCAGCCGCTCGGCCGACGGCGCCTGCACGACGTCTGGTCCCGCCAGCTTCGTTGGGCCCGACTGCGGCGTGCGACCTTTCCACTCTATTTCATGCCTGAGATCTTGACGACGAGCCTTTTGACCTTCGCAGCGGCGGCCGTAGCCGCGCCGGACCTCGGGGTGAGCGTGGCGTCGAGCGTCATCTTGGCTGCGGCCGCGTGGTATGGCGCGGAGGCGATCCTCGCCTTCGCCGCGGGTTGGCCCCTGTCGTGGCGAAGTCCTCTGGCGTGGGTCGTCCGGGACTGCCTCTTGCCGGTGCTATGGGCCCGCGGCTGGACGGGCCAAAACGTCGTCTGGCGCGGCAATGCAATGAACGTCGACGAAACTGTCCTCGGCGAAGCGACGTCGGGGCCGCCCGGCCAGATGTAACGCAGAACGGGAGCGCTGCAGCGGGCCCCTTGCAGGACCGCGATCACGCTGGGCGCTGTCCTTTGTCAAAATTCCGCTTCACTGGCGCGCTACCGGATAATTTCAAGATCAATGCGCGAGACCGGCGTCCGTGCGGCGAGAACTGTGCGGACGCCGCGATACTCACGGGAAAATTCCAGGCGGGGGAGGAGGCAAGGCATGCAAACACAGATCGACGAAGTGCAGACGCAAGTCCTGAACGCCCTCTATTGGGATTTGGCGGTGCCTCGGGATCGGCTCAGCGTCGAGGTGGAAAACGGATGGGTGACGGTTTCAGGAATTGTGGATCGTCCCTACCAGAAGGCGCGGGCCGAGTTCGACGCGCGCAGCGTTCCTGGAGTCATCGGCGTCATCAGCCAAATCCGGCTTGCGTCTGCCGAAACCGGCGGAATGCTGGGCAGCAGTCATTGATCTGGGACGATTGCCGACCCGTCGGGCAGAACCGGTCTCATACGACTCTTCAGCATGCCGCCGTCGACGAAGTACGTCGAGCCGACGGAGTAGCTTGCGCGCTCCGAGCACAGGAAGACGAAGAAGTTCGCCAACTCCTGCGGGCGTCGCGAACCGTTTGATCGGCGCGTGCTCTTGCGCGACGCTGTCGAGGTAGCCACGCCAGTCGCCGCCTTTTTCGGCCGTCAGTTGCTTGGCGGTTTTGACCCAGTCCGGCGTCAGGACCAGACCCGGGTTGACGCAGTTGACCCGAATATTGTCGCCGATGAGTTCGGTGGCGAGGGTCTTCGAGAACATCATCAGCGCCGCTTTGGTCACGTTGTAGATGGGCTCATACCAAAGCGGCTGAGCGGCGCAGATCGAGGCATTGTGCAGAATGACGCCGCCGCCTCGCGCCTTCATGTGCGGCGCGAGGCCACGCGCAAGCCTGACCGCGGCCATGACGTGCAGGTCCCAATACGCCTGCCATTTCAGATCGGACGCCGACATCACCGTCTCGTTGCTGCCGGTGCCGGCGTTGTTGATCAGGATGTCGGCGCCGCCGAACGCCTTTTCGACCGCGGCGATCAGCTTGTCGGCGCCCGCCCGCGTCGAAACGTCGCAGGCGACGCCCTCCGCCCGCACGCCGTGGGTCTTGGCGATCCGAGCGGCCTCGCTTTGCACCCGCTCCGCCCCGCGCGCCGCGATGACGACTTCAGCGCCTTCCTCCGCAAGGCCCTCCGCAATGGCAAGGCCTATGCCAACGCTGCCGCCCGTGACGACAGCGACCTTGTTTTTAAGTCCGAGATCCATGGCCCCTCTTTCCTGCGCTTACGTCAGACGACGGCGGCTTCCGCCGCGCTAGAGAGGGATACTACCAGCACGTATAGCCGCCGTCCGCCAGTACGATCGACCCTGTCATCAGGCTCGCAGCGTCGGAAGCGAGGAACATCACCACCGCAGCAATCTCATCAGCCTCGCCGATGCGCGCCATGGGCGTCCCGTCGATCCAGGCGTCGAACATCGGTTTGTTGGTCTTGGCGAAGGCAGTGAGCGGCGTGTTGATGTAGGTCGGCGCGACCGCGTTCACCCGAACGCCGCGCGCGCCCCACTCCGCGGCGAGCGACCGCGTCAGATGATGCACCGCCGCCTTCGAGGCGTTGTAATAGGCCTGCGGTTGCGGTTTGTTGACGATAAAGCCGGACATCGAGCCGACGTTGACGATCGAGCCGCGCCCGGCGGCCAGCATGGGCCTGCCGAACGCGCGGCAGCACCAGAAGAGGCCGTTGAGGTTGACGTCGATGACGTTGAGCCAATGCTCGTCAGTCACATCCTCGGCCGCGGTCTCCGAGCGCGCGATGCCAGCGTTACACACCAGAATGTCGATGCGGCCCTTCTCATTCATCACTCTCGCGGCGCCGGCGTCGACCTGCTTGGAATCCGTGACCTCCATTTCGATGACGTCGGTAGTCGTAGCCCTTGCGCTTCATCTCCGCCTGACCGGCGCCCTGCGGCCTTGGCGCTGCGATCGGCGATGTAGACATGCGCCCCCGCCTCCGACAGCGCCTCGACGCAGGCAAGGCCGATTCCCTGGCCGCCGCCGGTGACGACCGCAACGCGTCCTTTGAGATTGAAACGCTCAAGATACATCGGCCCAGGGCCTCCACGCGAGAACGTCAGCTCATCCAGTTGCCGCCGTCGACGTTCAGCGTCTGCGCGACGACATAGTCGCTGTCGGACGACGCGAGAAACACGGCTGGCCCACGATAGTCGTCGGGCAAGCCCATCCGGCCGTACGGCACAGCCGCGCCGACAAGCCGCTTCTTCTCGCCGAGCGGGCGGTGTTCGTACTTGGCGAACAGCGAATCGACGTGATCCCACATCGGCGTGTCGACCACGCCGGGCGCGATAGCGTTCACGTGAATCCCGTGCTTGATCAACTCGAGGCCGAGCGACTGGGTGATGCTGATGACCGCCGCCTTGGAGGCGCAGTAGACCGACACCAGCGCTTCGCCGCGCCGGCCGGCCTGCGAGGACAAGTTGATGATCCTGCCGCCGCGGCCCTGCTTGATCATCTGCGCGGCTACCGCCTTGGTGACGAAAAGAAGTCCCCTCACGTTGATGCCGAACTGACGGTCGAAATCCGCTTCGGTCAGTTCCGTTATCGGCCCCATGTTGAAGACGCCGGCGTTGTTCACGAGGATATCGACGCCGCCAAGCTTTCGGACAACCGCCGCCATCATGGCCTCGATCGAGGGGATGTCTCGGACGTCGAGCGCGACGGACATCGCCTTGCCGCCGAGTTCGGCCGCGACCTTCGCGGCTTGGGCTGTCTCCACATCGGCGATGACGACATGCGCCCCCTCAGCGGCGTAGGCGCGCACGATGGCGGCCCCAATGCCGCGAGCGCCGCCGGTGACGATGGCGACCTTGTCCTTCAGCTTCATGAACTCTCCCCGTGCGCAGCGCTCAGCTCTTGTCGGCCAGATAGTCGTCGAGCGTCGCCCGCACGCCCTTCGACCACAGCCGCCTTCAGCGCGCTCTGAGAACGCGTCAACGTACACGGCGTTCTCAGCAAGGCTGCCAAAGATGTCGCGCAATGCGAGAAAGGCCAGCGGGTCGTTGCGGGCCGGCTTCGCGGCGTCCTGCAGGCGCTCCCAGCTCGGGTCGTTCGCCGGAACCGACTTGCCGCTTTCCGTCTCGCCGTAGCAATAGCGGCACCACAACGCGGAGACGAGCGCAAGCCCCTTGACGCTCGCACCCGACTTCAACCGATCGGCGACCGAGGGGAGAATGAACTTCGGCTGCCGGTTCGAGCCGTCGAAACAGAGCCGCTGAATCGTGTCGCCAATCTTCGGATTGGCGAAGCGGCGCGCGATCTGCATCCGGTACGAGTTGAGATCGGTCTTGGGTGGGGGCGGAACGACCGATTGAATCTCGCGCTTGGTCAGGGCTTCGAGAAACGCGCGAATCTGGGCGTCTTCCATCGCCTCGTGGACGAAATGGATGTCGAGCAGGCCGGCGGGATACGCGATCGCCGCGTGGCCGCCGTTGAGGATGCGAATCTTCATCAATTCGTAGGGCGCGACATCCGATGTGAAGGTGACGCCCACCGTCTCGAGCGCCGGGCGGCCCGCGGGAAACCTGTCTTCCACGACCCATTGTCGAAACTCCTCGCAGAAGACTGGCCAATTGTCCTCAAGGCCGCGCTGCTCGCGAAGAAAGGTGCGTTCCCGATCCGTGGTCGCCGGGGTGATGCGGTCGACCATGGAATTGGGAAAGGCGACGTTCCCCCGGATCCAGCCCGCGAGCTCGCTGTCTGCAAGCTCGGCCAGACCCGCGACCGCGTTTTCGCACACGTGGCCGTTGCCCGGGATGTTGTCGCACGACATCACGGCGAAGGGAGCGACGCCGGCCTCGCGCCGCCGCTTGAGCCCGGCGACAATCAGTCCAAACGCGCTCTTCGGCGCATCGAGATTGTGGACATCGGCGACGATGTCTGGATGCGTCGCGTCGAATTTCTGGGTGGCCGGCGAGATATAATATCCGCCCTCGGTGACGGTCAGCGAGACGATCCGGATCTCCGGCCTCGACAGCGCCTCGATCGCCGCTGCCGAATTGAAGGGTCTGACAAAATCGATCATCGGGCCGGTGACCCGGACATTCGTCGTGTCGGCTTCCTGCGCGACGACAGTCGTCAGCCAGTCCTGCTCCTTGAGCTTGTCACGAACGGCGACATCCGCGTCGCGCACGCCAGCGCCGACGATGGCCCAATCGTGATCGCGCCCGGCGCCGAACAGATCGTCCAGATAGACCGCCTGATGCGCGCGGTGAAAATTGCCGACGCCGAAGTGAACGATCCCGGGCCGAAGATCGGAACGCCGATAGTTTGGGACCGCAATTCCAGTCGGGATGCGTGCGAGGGCCGCCTCGGAGAGTTTAAGGCTCATGAGTTCGTTTCCACCGATCGATGCCGGAAGGTCTCGCCGCGAGGCCTTCCCGGCGGTTCTTGTCGAAATGTCAGCGACCGGCGGCCGGTTCAGCCGATCCTTTTGCCGTCCTGGTCGAAACGATGCAAATGAGCCTCGCGCGGCGTCACGAAGATTTGCTG
This sequence comes from uncultured Alphaproteobacteria bacterium, assembly GCA_963839185.1. Lineage (GTDB taxonomy): Bacteria > Pseudomonadota > Alphaproteobacteria > Rhizobiales > Beijerinckiaceae > Roseiarcus. The sequence goes on from CAWIUD010000020.1 coordinate 26,063, forward strand.
GTCCGGTTTCAGCGGCGCCTCGCCCTCGAGTTCGCAAGGTCAGCGGCCCGATCCCGTCGGCCTCCGCGTGGACAAAAGTGTCTGACCCAAGGTGCTCGGCAAGGCGCACTTTCGCCGGCCACTCGCCTGCGGTTGTCGAAATGTCGGCATGCTCGGGTCGAATCCCGATCGTCGCCGCATTGCGCTTGGCCGCCGGCGCCCCCTTGATCAGATTCATGGTGGGCGAGCCGATGAAGCCCGCGACGAAGAGGCCGTTCGGCCGGTTGTAGAGGTCGAGCGGCGAGCCGACCTGGGCGACCGAGCCGCGATCGAGGACGACAATTTTGTCAGCCATTGTCATCGCCTCAACCTGATCGTGCGTGACGTAGATCATCGTGGTGGCGAGCGCGTGGTGCAGCTCTCCGATCTCTAGCCGCATCTGCACGCGCAGCGCCGCATCGAGATTCGAGAGCGGCTCGTCGAACAGGAACGCTTTCGGCTCGCGCACAATCGCCCGGCCGATGGCGACGCGCTGGCGCTGACCGCCGGAAAGCTGGCGCGGCTTGCGATCGAGATAGTCGGTGAGGTTCAGCGTCGTTGCAGCCTTGCGCACCTTCTGATCGATGACGTCGGCGCTCTGACCGGCCATCTTGAGCGCGAAGGCGATGTTGCCGCGCACGCTCATATGCGGGTAGAGCGCGTATGACTGGAACACCATGGCGAGCCCGCGCTGCGCCGGACCGACGCTCGTCATGTCGCGCCCGTCGATCAGCACCTGTCCCGAGGTCACGTCCTCAAGACCGGCGATGAGCCGCAGAAGCGTCGACTTGCCGCAGCCAGACGGCCCGACGAAAACGGCGAACTCGCCGTTCTGGATGTTGAGGTCGACGCCGTTGATGATGCTGACGGGGCCGAACGCCTTTCGCACGGACTTCAGTTCGATGCTGCCCATGTCTCAAGTCCTCTCAATTGCCGAAATCACTTCACTGCGCCGAACGTCAGGCCTCTCACCAGCTGCTTCTGCGAGAACCAGCCCAAGATGAGGATCGGCGCGATCGCAAGCGTGGAGGCCGCCGAAAGCTTAGCCCAGAACAAGCCCTCCGGCGCCGAGTAGGAGGCGATGAACGCCGGAAGCGGAGCGGCGTTGGAGGTGGTCAGATTGAGCGTCCAGAACGCCTCGTTCCAGGAAAGGATGACGGCGAGCAGCAAGGTCGAAGCAATGCCAGGAACGGCCATCGGGGTGAGTACGTAGACGTATTTCATTCAAGAGGGAAGCTCCGTCCATGCGCGCGGCTTCCAGGATGTCGACCGGGATTTCCTTGAAATAGGTGTAGAGCATCCAGATCAGCAGCGGCAGATTGATCAGCAGCAGCACGACCCCGAGGCCAAACAGGCTGTCAAGCAGGTGCAGATTGCGAAATATCAAATATATCGGCACCAGCGCGCCGACCGCCGGCATCATTTTCGTCGACAGCATCCACATCAAGAGGTCCTTCGTGCGCTTTCCCGGCGCAAAGGCCATCGACCAGGCCGCTGGAATTGCGATGGCCAGACCTACGAGATTCGCGCCGATCGACAGGGCAATTGAGTTCCCGGCGAACTTCAAATAGTTCGACCGCTGCTGAACCTCGATATAATTCTCGAGAGTCCAATTGAAGAACAGGAACTTTGGCGGCATCGCGATCGCGTCGAGTTCGCTCTTGAAGCTGGTGATGAACGTCCAGAGAATAGGGAAGAAGATCAAGAACGCGACGACCCAGGCGAGAACCGTCACGCCTACCCGCTTGCCGGTCGATTGTTTTAACGCCATCGCTCAGCCCTCCAGATTCCTGCCGATGATGCGCACCAGGAAGAACGCAACGATGTTGGCGAGAATGACGGCGATGATTCCGCCCGCCGAGGCGCCGCCAATGTCGAAATTCAGGAGCGCCTGCTTGTAGACGAGGAAGGGAATGTTCGTCGTCGCGACCCCAGGACCGCCGGAGGTCGTCACGTAGATTTCTGCAAACACGCTGAGAAGGAAAATCGTCTCGATCAGGATGACGACGGTGATGGCGCGCGCGATATGCGGCAGCACGATATAGCCGAAGTAGGAGATCGGGCCTGCGCCATCGAGCGAGGCGGCCTCCTTCTGCTCCTCGTCGAGCGACTGCAGCGCGGTGAGCAGAATGAGACTGGCGAAGGGCAGCCATTCCCATGAGACGATGATGATCACCGAGAGCATGGGCCAGTTGGTGAACCAGACGATCGGATCGAACCCCAACGATCGGGCAATCCAGGCGAACAGTCCGGAATCGGGATTCATCAAGAGGTTCTTCCACACCAGCGCGCTGACCGTTGGTATGACGAAGAACGGCGCGATGACCATCAACCGCAGCACATTCTGGCCGAAGACCGGTTGATCCATCAGCAAGGCGACGAGAATGCCGCCGCACACACTGATGACGAGCACTGAGGCGACGAGGACAAGCGTGTTGTACAGCGCGGTCAGAAAATCGGGGTCGGTGAGGAACGCCGTGTAATTCTGCAATCCGACAAAGCTGACGTTGTCCGGATCGAGAAGGCTGTAGCGCAGCGTCGAGAAATAGAGGGTCATAACGAGCGGGACGATCATCCATACGAAGAGGAGGATGACCGATGGCGCGACGAGAGCGCGGCCCGCCGTTGCCGTTTGCTGCGTCGCCATCCTTGTCGCCTCCTCCTGTCCGTCGCCCTTCAACCGTTCGGTCGCCAAGCGTTGCTTCGGTCGTTATCAGCGTCGCGCTGCGTCAAGACGGCCGACGAAGTCTCTGAACGATCCGCGTCTTATCGCTGATTTGTCAACCGCCTCCCTGAACCCCCTTCCTCGCGAACGAGGAGGGGGCCAGGACGGGGAGGAACGTCCCTTCGAACGCTTCCCGAAACTCGTTCGGGAAGCGTGGAAGCGGGTCTAGCTCACTTGATGTAGCCGGCCTTCTTCATAGCGGTCTCGGTCGAAGCTTGAGCCTTGGCAGAGCGGCTGATCGACGGTCATCGTTCCCGCCAGAGCGGCCGAGAAGTCTTGGCCGACGTCCGTGCCGATGCCCTGGAATTCGGGGATCGCCACGAACTGCACGCCGGTGTAGGGAACCGGCTTCACCGTCGGTTTCGTTGGATCGGCCGAGTTGATAGCCCCCAGCGTCATCTCCGCGAAGGGCGCAGCCTTCAGGTAATCCGGGTTCTTGTAGAGCGAGGTCCGCGTGCCCGGAGGAACGCTCGCCCAGCCCAACTTCGAAGCCACGAGGTCGTCGTAATGCTTGCTGGTCGCCCAAGAGATGAACTTTTGCGCGGCGTCAGCCTTGGTCGAGTTGATGGGAATGGCCAGCGACCACGCCCAAAGCCAATTGCCCCGCTTGCCGAGCCCATTGTCAGGCGCGAGCGCGTATCCGACCTTGTCAGCAACCTTCGAATCCTTACCACCCATAAGCCCAGCGGCGACAGTGGCGTCGATCCACATCCCGCATTTGCCGTCGTTGAACAGCGCCAGGTTCTCGTTGAAGCCGTTTGACGAAGCGCCGGGCGGCCCGTCGGCCTTCATCAGCGGAACGTAATAGTCGAGCGTCGCTTTCCATTCCGGTGAATTGAACTGCGGATTCCACTTCTCGTCGAACCACCGCGCGCCAAACGAGTTGGCGGTCGCCGTGAGGAACGCCATGTTCTCACCCCAGCCCGGCTTGCCGCGCAGGCAAATGCCGTAGATGCCGGCCGCCTTGTCGGTCATCTTGTCGGCCGCCTGTTTGATGAACTCCCAGGTCGGCTTCTCGGGCATCTTGAGGCCCGCCTTCTCCATCAGGTCCTTGCGGTACATGACGAAGGAGCTCTCGCCATAGAACGGCGCGGCGTAAAGCTTGCCGTCATAGGACAGCCCCGCGCGGATCGCGGGTATCATATCGTCGACATCATAGTCCGCCCCAAGCTTGTCGAGCGGCGCCAGCCAACCTTTCTTCGCCCAGATCGGAACTTCGTAGGTGCCGATGGTTATCACGTCGAACTGGCCGCCCTTGGTCGCGATGTCCGTCGTCACCTTCTGGCGCAATACGTTTTCTTCGAGCGTGACCCAGTTAAGTTTGATATCAGGATTGGCCTTGGTGAAATCGTCCGTCAGCTTTTGCATATCGATCATATTGCCGTTGTTGACGGTGGCGATCGTAAGCGTCGTGTCGGCATAAGCGGGAAGCGAGAAGCCCGCGAGCGCCACCGCTCCGAGCAGGCCCTTCATGAGAACCTTCATAGCGTATCCTCCGATGATGCAACGCCTGAAATGGGCATTTGCCAATCTAGCGGGCGAATATTCGCCATACAGTCAGATTGAAGTCAACCCAAAATCGTCGCTGCACTGCACAATGCGCAGTGCAGCATAGCGTTAAGCTCTTAAGATCAAAATCATTTCCTCCTTCAGCCGCTCACCTCTGCAGCAGGTATTCGGCGGTTGATTCGTCGGTGACGAGGCCGGAAATCAGCCCGCCCGCCAGCGCTCCGCGCAACGGCGCGCGCCGCGACGGACCCATAGCGGCGCCGATCACCAGCCGATTGACCGCCCGCCGCAAGGGCGCTGAAGCCACCCGCCGATTGACGCCCTCCGTCAGTACGCGGCCGGCCGCGTCGAACGCCCAACCCGTGATCTCACCCACCGCGCCTGCCTGCCGCAGCGCCTCGGCCTCCTGCCGCGTGATGATGCCGTCCTGCACCAGGGCCGCCGAGTCGCCCACCGCGCCGACGCCGACGAAACTGACGTCCGTGCGCTCGACGAGGTCAAAAAGGCTCTTCACCGAGGAAAGGCTCGTCAGCAGCTCGCGTTCTTCGACCGACCTGGCGATGACTGGCAGCGGCATCGGATAGTGCGGCGCGCGCACGGTGTCGGACACGCGGATGATCACGTCGTAGAAAGAGGCCGATCCGTCCGTTTTGGTCGTGCCGACCAGCGCAACCAGCTTGTGCTGCGGGCATTCCATCGCCGGCAACTGGTCGGCGACCGCGCGCATCGTGCGGCCCGTGCCAATGCCGATGATTGCCGGCTCAGACCGGCGCAGCCAGCGCTCGAATTCCGCCGCGGCGACCTGAGCGATGCCGAGCGTCGAGGAAGCCGAGTCCGGGTCGGTCGGCGCGATCTCGCAGAAGCGCAAGTCATAGCGCAGCTTCAGCGCCGCCGCGAGCTCCATGCAGCGGGCGATCGGATGATCGAGCCTGACCTTGATGAGCCGCTCGCTGATCGCGAGCGAGACCAGGCGCTGCGCGGCCTGCCGCGAAATGCCGAGCTTGCGCGCGATCTCGTCCTGAGTGTTGCCCGCGACATAATAGAGCCAGCCTGCTCGCGCCGCTTCGTCGAGCCTGAGATCGTCATGATCCGCCTTGCGCGCCACGGCTCACCCCGTCTTCGCCGCGAGGAAACGCGCCGATCGTTTGGCGATGATATCGGGCAGCCGGGCCATATCGTCAAAGATGAGTTCGGCCCCAGCCGCAGTCAATTCGGTCCCGTCGTCGGAGCGAGAGAAGTGGCTCGCGCCAATGAAGCCGAAGACCGCCATGCCGGCGGCGCGGGCGGCGGCGACGTCCGGCGACGCTATCCTCGATCACCAGGCAGTCTTCCGGCGCTGCGTCCATTGCCCGTGCGGCGAAGAGAAAGAGATCGGGGCTCGGTTTGCCATGCGCGACCTCGGAGGCCGAGAATATGTTGGGCGCAAACAGCGCCTCGTAGCCCGCGATGCGAAGCGAATAGCGCAGCCGCTCAGGAGCGCTGGAAGAGGCGACGCAAACCCGCGCCTGCAATCCGCAGCACGGCCTGCTCAACGCCCTCGACGCCTCTCAGTTCACGCTCGAAACTTTCGAGAATCTCGCGAGTAAGATTGTCGGGAAAACCCTCGGGCAGCTCAACGCCAGTTCCGCCTCGAGCCTATGCAGGACGGAATTGAGTCGGAGGCCAAGGAACCGTTCGCGCGTCTCTTCGTCGGACAGGCGAAAGCCGGCCTCGCCCAGCCTGCGCCGCGTGACGCCAAGTGCGATGACCTCGCTGTCGACCAGGACGCCGTCGCAATCGAAAATGACGACTTCCGGCCAGCGCGGCGCCTGCATCGTCTCGCGGATCTCACGCTCTGTGCGCTTCAGCGTCTCGTAGGCCCGACGCTTTCGCGCGTGAAACGCGGCGACTTGCCCGCCGGCCGGAATCGCCGCAACCTCAACAGTGGACATGGACGCCATCGCCGAAACCATAGACTGCTTCCCAGCGGCGATGGCGCCGACCATGGCCGATCCGAGCAGGACCGGCTCGGGCGTCAGCGGCGCCCCGACCGTCTTGTTGCATGCGTCGGCGATGATCTGGCGGACCAAGGCGCTGCGCGCCGCGCCGCCGCTGACGACGATCATTTCGAAATCGTAGCCCGCTCGCTCGAGCTTGCCGATAATCTCGGCGACGCCATAGGCCAGGCCGCAAAGGACAGCAACGTGCAGTTCCTGGAGGCTTGACCGATCTTCGCGCAGATCCATGCCCACGACGCCGCCGCGCGCGGACGGGTCGGCGGACGCCGATCGGCTGCCGATGAAATCCGGCAAGATATGGAGGCCTTCGGCGATCAGCGCCGCCTGGGAAAGGCCGCCCGCGCGCGCGACGATGCCCCTCTCAAGCGCGGCGAGCGCTCCAGCGCCCTCCGCGGCAACCAGTTCGCCGAAAGCGGGATGCAGGCGCAAGACATGGTCGATCGCCGCGCCGAAGGCCGACTGCCCGCCGTCGATGAGCCAATGATGGGGCGTCAGCGCGGCGAAGTGCGGTCCCCAGACCCCATCCATGAATCGCGGCTCATCGGAAACGGCCATGCAGCTCGATGACGTGCCGAGGATCAGCGCAAGGCGCCGGCGGGGATCGGCCGGCGTTCCATCGGCGCTCGCGCCCATCGTGCCGGCGGCGCCGGCGTGCGCGTCGATAAGCCCCGCGCCAACCGGGATTCCCGGCCGCAAGCCCATCGCCGCTGCCGGCTCGTGCGGTCAAGCCCTGGCCGAGCGGCGTGCCCGGAGGGACGGGGCGGCGCCGATGCGCGCGTAATTGTCATCTTTGAGAAACCCAAGTCCGATCGCGTCGAAAAAATCGCCCGCCCATCGCTTCTCATGCGCGAGATAGCCGAACTTGCACGTCACCGTGCAGACCGAGCGCCGAAGCGACCCGGTCGCGCGAAACGACAGGAAGTCGGTAAGGTCAAAGAAATGGGCCGCCCTGTCGATGACCTCAGGACTGTGCCGCGCGAGCCAGGCAAGCTTCGGGATCTGCATCTCCGGCGAAATCTTGCCGCCTACGTAGCGCAGGGCTTCGTGTCCGCCGGCGTTGATCCGGTCCGCCTCCCTGGCGGCGCGATGGTCCATCCAGACGATGACGTCCCGTTCCGGCGCCCTCGTCGGACTCACCGACAGCGGCCGACCGTCGCGGTCGAGCACGACCAGCGAGCAGGTCGCGTCAAAGCCCATGCCGGCGATCGCTTCGGGAGCCGTCCCCGACGCCTCAACCGCCTCGCGCACCGCCGCGGTCACCGCGCGCCAGATGTCATCGGACGATTGTTCGACGATTTCGCCGGGCTCGCGCCAGATGGCGATCGGCCGCCGGGCGCTGGCGATGAGGCGCCCCGCTGCATCGAAAACGCCGGCTCGCGCACTGAGCGAACCGACGTCAACCCCGATATAAGCCTCGCTCATGGCGTCTCTGGCGCTCTTCGCAGCCGGAGAATTCTCCGTTTTGGCCCGCGATGGCAAGAACCGTACGCCGAGGCGGCCCGACCCGCTTCACGTCCCGCCAAAACGCCGGACGGACGTCGAGGAGGTCAAGCCGGCAAGGTCAGGAGACCCGCTTCGCCCGATTCGACGCCCAACAGGAGCCGCGCGCCCGTCGAGTCCCAGCTGAGCGCGCTGACCGCGCCGCCACCCGGAGGCCGCACAAGAATTTCGGCTGCGTCCCCCAGACGGCACAGAAGCGCAAGTCCGTCCGCATAGCCGATGGCCAGGACAAGCGCGCGCGGATGGAAGGCGACTTTGGTCACCCGCGCCTCGCGCACCCCGCATTCGCGCGGCGCCTTGCCCATCGGTCCGTCCTTGTCCTTGAACGGCCAGACAATCGCGGCGTCCGCGCCGGAGGTGGCAAGCCACGCTCCGTCATGCGACCAGGAGAGCGAGCGGGTCTTGCCCGGGTAGCCGGTCATGCGCATGTGGCGCGAATCGGCGAGCCGCCAGCCGTGCAGCGCGTTCTCCTGCATCGAGGTGACGAGAAAGCGCCCGTCCGGAGAGAACGTGGCGTCGAGATGCGCGCCCTTCCATTCCAGGGTTTGCGGCGACCCCTCGACCTTGGGAAACCAGAGCGTCGCGCCGTTGTAATGGGTCGCCGCGAGACGATAGCCCTTGGGCTGGAAGGCGAGGCCGCGCGCGGTGGTCGGCGCGCTCCAGGTCTTCACCGCCCCACCCTCGTCGCGCGCGCTGACCTGCTTGCCCGTGCTCCAGGCGCACGCCCTTCCGTGCAGCGCCAGCGCGTCAATCCAGCGGCCCTTCTCGTTGGCCATTTCCTCGGGCTCGCCATCGGCCCGCAGCGCGACGACGCGGCCATCGTCGCCGCCGGTCATGAGCGTCTTGCCGTCGCTGACAGCGGCAAGGATCGTTGCGTCCGGGTGCGCGACGATGCGTTTTTGATCGTCCGGGCCGCCCAGAATCACGACCCCGTCCGCGAGCGCCAGCGCAGGCAGGTCGCCGATGAACGCGGCTGCGGCGACCTGCGCGCCGGCGTCAAACGTCCGCACATGCTGGGCGAGGGAGGTTGTGGCCTGGGCGTCGGTCATGAACAGGGATGGTTAGCGCGATCGCGTCGCCGCAGGCTCGCGCGAAACGGGGGCGTTACCTTGATTGCGGACCGAGCGGCTTCGCGTCTCCGCGATGTCATACGCGGTTTGCATGCGCAAGAGCGCGTGGCGTCAACCATTGCGAATTCCATGTCCGGGTCCTCCGAGACCGCGTCGAAAAGCCGTTTGAAGACATCGGCCTTAACCCAATCGCGATAGCGTTTGCCACTCCGCCCGGGATCGCTCGGCTTGCCCCGGCAATACATTTCCATCTTCGCCCACTGGGCGTCGGTCTGTCATCCCAAGCTTGAAATCACAATTCGATTCCCGTGGGAATCCCAATCTCAACATACCCTAGTCGATCCCGGCGGCCGACCCGCGCCCGCGCCCGGGTGGATTCGACGGGCCTCGTTCAATTGATGGCAGTCACCCCGACCGGCCCCTTTTTGTCCAGGACGTCGACGACGACGTGACGGTTGGAGCGCCTGAGCGCAACGTCGGCTGTTCCTCCGCCGAGCGCCAACCCTCGCAGCACGATTTCGTCGAGAAACTGCGGAAGGAAGGGTTCGCTGAATGTTATCCGGGCAGCGCCTGGCTCGAAAGCCAAGCCGGCGCAGGATTGTACGAGATAGAGCGGCGCAGCGGCCGACCAGGCCTGCGGTATGCAAGCGACAGGATAGAAGGTCGGCCCCCGCGTCTGCTGGCGCGGGAAGCCGCAGAAGAGCTCCGGCAGGCGCCTGAGGTCGACGTAGGTCGAGGCGTCGAACAGGCTCTCGAAGATCCGCGCGGCCTCGCGCCGGAAGCCATATCGCGCAAAGCCCGATGCGATCAGAGCATTGTCATGCGGCCAGACCGAACCGTTATGATAGCTCATCGGATTGTAACGCGCTTCCGTTGAAGCGACTGTCCGGACGCCCCACCCGCAATAGCATGAGCTCCCCATCAAGGTTTGGACCACCGCCGCCGCGCGTTCGGGGTAGGCAACCCCCGCAAAGAGCGCATGCCCGGCGTTGGACGCGCGGACGCGGCAAGGCCGCTTCTCGCCGTCGAGGGCCAGAACATAGGTCCCTAGCGCCTCGTCAAAAAAGCGTTCGTCAAACAGGCGACGCATCGCGTTCGCCTTCTTTTCGAACTGAAGCGCTCGGACGGCGTCGCCCAGCCGGCGCGCGATCTGCTCGGCGGCGCGCCACGCCGCGTACACGTACGCCTGGACCTCCACGAGAGCGATCGGGCCTTGAGCCAACCTGCCGTCGGCATGAAAAATGGCGTCGCGACTGTCCTTCCAGCCCTGGTTGACGAGACCTTTGTCGGTTCGAGTCCCATATTCGACGAACCCGTCGCCGTCGCGGTCGCCGTAACAATCGATCCAATCAAGCGCCGCGTCGATATGCGGCCTCAGCCCGCGCACCGTCTCGACATCGTCAGTGCGTTCAAGATAGGCCCCGGCGAGGACGACAAAGAGCGGCGTCGCGTCGACGCTGCCATAGTAGCGGCGGAACGGCACTTCGCCGAGGTTGGCCATCTCCCCATGACGCGCCTCGTGCAGGATTTTGCCCGGTTCCGCGTCCGCCGCGGCGTCGACCGCGACAGCCTGAGTGGCTGCAAGGCGACCAAGAACGCCGCGCGCGATGGAGGGATCGAGCCATAGCATCTCAAGAGCCGTGATGATCCCGTCACGCCCAAATACCGCGCTGAACCACGGGATTCCTGCGTAAGGATATGGCCCCTCCGGGAGATCGGTCATCAGCATGTAAAGATCGGCAATGCTGCGCCGGGCGGCTTCGTTGAAGATCTGATTTGAAGTCTCGATCGACGCGGCCCGCGAGGCCGAGGCGCGGAGCGCTCGGCGCGCGTCGCGCAGCCCGATAAAGAACGTCCGACGCGGCTTCGGCGTCCGTTGCCGATCGCGGCAGTCGATTTCCGACGAAGAGCGAACGACACTCGCGCGGGTCAAGATCGAGGATGAAAAGAGCTTCATTGGCCGTCAGCTTCTCCGGCACGGGATCGAAACGGAGAATCGTTGTTCGGCGCCGGTGGTCGAGACCGGTGTAACGGAGCGTCACCTGATCGTTAGCGACGTCAGGGGGATGCGTCTCGCCGCGTCGTTCTCGATGCGATCCACGCACTTCAAACAGGTCCGCGAAGTCGGAGAGAAAAGCGATTCTGAGCTCTATGCGGCGTGGCTTATCGTCGAAATTGCGAATATTGAGCCGCTCGTAGCAGCCAGCGTTCCACAGAAAGCGCGACCGTCGCAGGTGGATGCGGTCATGTTCGAGCCGGAGACGGCCCCCCGAGTCATACAGGTCGGGGTTGGAGAGATCACAGGTCAGGGTGGCGTTGTCATCGCGAAGAGTCGAGCTGAGCAGGATCGGTCGCGCAGCGTCGAAGGTCACCGAGAGGAACGAGAGATGACGTGTGTCGCGGTAGTAGAGACCCTGCGCGCCTGCGGGAGCCGGCAAGACGTCGCCGCTTTTGTCAAAAACGCCGAACGTGTCTCCGTGTTTCAGGATCAGGGGGCGCAGATCGTGAAGCGACGCGGAAGCGCCGATGGCGAAGAGCTGCTCCGGCTCCGCCTTCAAGTCGCCGCCTGCAGGCGGCACAGCGGCGGGAGACAGCGTCGTTTGCCGAACGTCCATGCCCTCGCCCCGACTTCACCCAAACCGGCGAATTCCGCCGGCGACCCCAGCCCGCAAGCGGCGCCGCTCGCGGCGGTCTCACCTTAGCCGCTCGATGGCGGCCATTGTCGGGCAGAACCAAATCCAAAAGGCGGCGCCCGGCGAACGCGCTTGGGCTTCAGCGCGAGCCTGCAAACCCTCTCATGCTAACGCCGTTGACAGCGACAGAAAGATCGGGCGGGTCCGGCGTTTCGCTCGGACGAACGGCCGTCGCGCGAGTTTTGGCTCAATTCGGCGCCATTCGAACGACTTCCACAAAGCCCTCCGACTCGTCGCGAGGGCAACCTTGGCCGCCGCCGCTTGGGCTCGCGGCAGCATTTCGGCGCCAACCCAAAACCTTGCGGCCGTCCTCGCGCGCATGGGCCGTCAGTTGATCAGCGCCCGATTGGGAAAAAATAACATTTTCTTGGCAATCGAACCAGCTTATTCTATAATTCCGAACCAACTTAACGCGGCGCCAGTTCGCGGAAAGGGGAGTTGCACAAAAGAATTGAGTTTAATAGCAATTTGTCGCGCGAGCGGTCATCCGGAAGCGACTAAACGCTTGAGATCGCTCAAATCCGCGATGGACGCTCCTTGCAAAAAGTTGGCATGGACTTGGGTTCGGCGCCGCATCTGCTTGGGCTCGGCGCCATCGCGGCTTGGGATTGGCTGATCGCGCCGTAGTCTGCACAATTGCGGCCGTCAGTCCCCGGCCCGCAAATTGGAGAGATTGGCTTCGCGCAAATCAAGCTCGCGCTCAATGCGCCGGCGCAACTCGTCGGTCAAATCGCCGGCTCGATAGAGGTCATTGATCAAGTTCCGCTCGGCGTCGATCAATGAGAACTCGATCTCATCGGCGATGTCGATGAGATGCTTGTGCCGCTCATTGCCGTCGTTGCGGTGCGCGATTTGCTTGAGCCGGTCGCGATGGAGAACGCGCAGCGGCTCGGCGACGGGTTCTGGAAGCTTCCGCTCGGCGATCAGATGGTTCAGCCGTTCGATCGCCGCCGCGATCGCGCGCCGCCGCGCCTTGAATTCCTCGTCTCTGTCCGACTTTCGCTCCCGTCGTCCGGTGTTGGCGAGACCAAGGGCCCGAATCACCGCCGGCAGCGTCAGGCCTTCGCCGACCAGGCTCACGATGATGACGCAAAAGGTCAGAAACAAGATCAGGTCGCGGTCTGGAAACGGACGTCCGTCGGGGAGCGCGAAGGGGATCGCAAGCGCCGCCGCGAGCGAAACGACGCCGCGGATTCCCACGAACGACAGGGCAAACGGCCACTGCCAAGGCGGCGAGGGATCCCGTCGCCGGATAGCGGGTACCAGCCAACGCGGCAGATAGGTTGCCGGATAGACCCAGACGAAGCGCGTGGCGATCACGACCGCGCTGACGATAAGGGCGGCCATGGCGAGTTCAGAAATCGGATATCGCGCGATGCCAGCAATCAGCGTGCGCGCCTGAAGGCCGGTGATGAGGAAGATCAGGCCCTCGATCAGGTAGATCAGGAAGTCCCAGAAAAAAATGCCCTGAAGCCGCGTCGCGGCGCTGATCAACCGGAGGCCGTTCCAGCTGATGTAGAGTCCGGCCGCGACCGTGGCGAGCACCCCGGAGCCTCCGAGCCGCTCTGGCGGCCAATAGGCCAGATAAGGGGTCAAGATCGAAAGCATAATCTCAATTTTCGGATCTTTGACCCAGCGACGCAGCCGAAGCATGAGCCAACCGACGCCGATCCCCCACACGATCTCGCCCAGGAGAATCGCCATCAAACTGGCCGCTGCATTGGGCAATGAAAAGGAACCGATGCTCACCGCGACCATCGCAAAGCGATAGAGAACGAGCGCGGTCGCGTCGTTGGCCAATCCCTCTCCCTCGAGGATGATGAGCAGGCGCCTTGGGACCTGCATTCGGCGCGCGACCGACAGCGGCGCCACGGCGTCGGGAGGAGAAACGATCGCGCCTAAGACGAAGCCGACCGGCCACGGAAAGCCGAGGAGCCAGTACGCCGCCGCCGCGACCGTCGTCGCCGTGAACAGGACGCAACCCACCGCGAGCAGCGTTATCGGACGCAGGTTGAAACGAAATTCACGCCAGCTCATCGCCACGGCGGCGGAATAGACGATCGGCGGCAGCACAAGCACCAGGACGAGATCCGGGGCGAGCTGAAGAGTCGGCAGCCCCGGGATGAGGGCAAGGCCAACCCCCACAAGCACCAGGAGGATGGAGGGGGGAACCTGCAGTCGATTCGCGACGACGGCGACGGCGGAAATCACGACAAGGAGCGAGACCAGGATTTGGAACGTCTCGGTCATCTTCGAGCAGCTCCTCGATCGCGTGTTCGAACCCTCAAGGTCGACGCGCCCGCACGCAAATGCAAGGGCCGCGCAAAGCCGCGGATGAGGGAGGCCCGATTGAGTTGCTTACCCTTTGACGGCTTTCGCCATCGCTTCCTGCTCGGCCGCCGAAGGACCGCCGAAGAATTCGGGGTCGTTGTCCCTGCCGCCAAGCGCGCCATATGCGTGCGCCCCGGCCGCGTCGAACAGCACGACGAATTTGTGTCCCTGGCAATCCGTCGGCTTGCAGACGAAAGAGATCGAATAGGGCTTGCCGTCGATCGTGACGGTGGTGACCTGGCCCGCGACGCCGTCGAAGTTCTTGTTGAACTGAAGGAGCCAGTCGGGCGTCGGCTGGACGAGCTTCATGAGCTTGTCCCAGGACGCATGATACGAGGTCTTGCCGTGCAGCGCGTCGAACAGGAATTCGGTCTCCGCCGCCTGGGCGGCGCCGGCGAGAACCGTGAGGACGAGAGAGAGACGTAATCGCATCCTGAACATGCCAGCTCGATGTTTAGCGATGGAACCGCGCCGCAGCGAAGCGGGTCCGGCTTCGTTCGGACGCGGCCACATCCGTAGCCTAGAAGGCTTTGAAGGTGAGGATCGTGCGCGTGTCGACAATCCCGGGAATCATCTGCACCTTGTGGCCGACAAAATGCCCGATATCGACATCCGCTTCGAGGTAGAACTTGGCCAGGATATCGAAATCCCCGGCGATGGAATAAATTTCCGATGCGATTTCCGCCTCAGCAAGCGCGTTCGCAACCTCGTAGGTGCGCCCGAGCGCGCATTTAATCTGGACGAAAAACGTCTGCATCCCCTCACAACCCCTGTTTGTCGCTCTCTTGTGCAATAACTTCGACGTCGCGGTCCACACCCGATTTAACCTGGAAAGTCGATTGGTAGATCTTGGCGTCGTGCCGCGCGATAACGACGTACTCGCCCTCGGCCAGAACGAGCGCGGGGAAGGCGCCCACCAGTTCGCGGATGACATCCCCACCCGGAGTCAGAACGGTGAAAGTCGTATTGGCGAGGGCCTCGGCGCCGGACTTGTTGACGAGCTTGAGGGTCAGCGTCGCGCAGCGATGGCGAATCGTCACATCGACCAGCTTGCCGGAGACGACCTTGATGTCTGCGTTGACGATCGAATTGGAGGGAACGGCCACCGGCGGCCCGAGCACCGCGGATTTGCCGGAAGCGGGCGCGGGGCTCGCGCCCGCGCGGCCGCCGACCGTGTCGAGGTATGTCGAGACAATATGGTAGGCGCCTTCCGGCAGTCCGATCGTATCGCCGGCTTTGGCTTTGGCGTAGACGAGTTTGCCGAGCGGATTGCGATTCTGCGGCACATAGATCGCGAGCGCGAGCTTGGAGGGGTCGATCGGCGCGTCCGCGAGGGTCCCTTCGATTTTCAGCGCCCCGGCCGAGAGCGTAAGCCGCTCGGAGCGCACCTCAGCGGCGAGGGTTACGCGTTTGGCGGCGCTTGCGAGCCCGAAGGCGACGTGCACGACGTAGTCGCCGGCAGGGATCGTCAGCGTAGGCTGCGCGAGATTGGATTCGACGATCAAGGGATGTGAGCCGTCGGCGTCGGCCTGGGCGGCGAACAGGCGCCAGCGAAGGCCGCCGATGACCGGAGCGCCGCCGTTCAGGACCGCCGAGAGGTTGAGCGTGGCTTGGGCGGGATCGCTGGACGGCGTCTCGGCGGCCGCCGGCGCAGAGATCGCGCAAAGTGCGATCAACGTCGCCAGAATTCGCCAAATCGTTCTCATTCCGCCTCACGCCGCCAATGACCACTGCTAAAGCCAAACCCGTTCCAGCGCCCCGTTCGGGCTCGTGAGGTCACATTGAGGCGGATCGAAGGCGGTTTACACCAGACAGGAATTGGGCCAAGCAGCATTCCTTGGCCTCCAAGGAGAACGCCGATGAACGACACGATCGCGCTCCTGAAGCGTCGGCGATCCGTTCCGCCGCCGTTGATGACCGGGCCGGGTCCGAGCTCTGACGAACTGGCGACGATCCTGACGGTGGCCTCGCGGGTGCCCGACCACGGCAAGCTCGCGCCCTGGCGCTTCATGGTTTTTGCCGGGCAGGCCCGCGAACGCGCAAGCCGCATCGCGCTCGAGATCCGCCTGGCGGACAAGCCCGAACTCGACGAGGCGGCGCGGGCCGAGGAGACACGGCGGTTTTCGCGCGCGCCGCTGGTCGTCGGCGTCGTATCGCGCGCCGCGCCGCATATCAAGATCCCCGAGTGGGAGCAGGTCCTGTCGGCCGGCGCGGTGTGCATGAACATGATCGTTGCCGCCAGGGCCCTTGGCTTCTCCGCCACTTGGCTCACCGAGTGGGTGGCCTACGACGCTCGCTTCCGGGCGGCAATCGGCCTTGCCGAGCACGAGCGAATGGCCGGCTTCATTCATATTGGCAAAGCGACGGCGGCCATCGAGGACCGTCCGCGGCCGCCTTTGACGGAGATCGTCACGACGTTTCCCGAGTGAGGCCGGCCATGTTCTACACGACCGCCGAGCGCGACCGGACGAAGCTGCCGCATGATCCCTTCAAGGCCATCGTCGCCCCGCGTCCGATCGGCTGGATTTCGACCCGCGCGCGCGACGGGCGCATCAATCTAGCCCCCTACAGCTTTTTCAATGGCTTTTCGAGCTTTCCGCCGATTGTCGGTTTCTCCAGCGAGGGCTGGAAGGATTCCGCCTCGTTCGCCAAGGAGAGCGGCGAATTCGTCGCCAACCTGGCGACGTTCGAATTGCACGGCCCGATGAACGAGACCTCCGCTCCCTACCCGCGGGGCGACAGCGAGTTCGCCCGGGCGGGCCTCACGATGGCCGAATGCCGCCTCGTCGCCGCGCCGCGCGTCGCCGAGAGCCCAGCAGCGCTCGAATGCAAAGTGGTCGAGGTGGTCGAGATCCGATCGCTGAGCGGCGCCTGGAGCGGCAGCGTGCTGACGCTCGGCGAAGTCGTCGCGTTTCATATCGACGAACGATTCCTGCGCGACGGCCGGTTTGACACGGTCCGCGCACATCCGTTGGCGCGCTGCGGCTACCAGGACTACGCGGCCGTCGATGCCGTCTTCGCGATGAAGCGGCCGAAGGGCGGCGGCGAGGTGCAATAGGCGCGACCGGCGTCCTGCCGCTAGGCGGTACGGCGCCGGCGCTGGCGATACTGGTCTGCGATGACGGCGGCCACGATGACCCCGCCCTTGATGATTTCCTGGTAGTGCGCATCGACGTTGAGGAAAGTGAAGCCGGAGGTCAGGATGCCGAGGATCACCGCGCCGATCACTGTACCGGTCATGCGGCCGACGCCGCCGGAGAGCGAGGTCCCGCCGATCACCGCTGCTGCGATCGCGTCGAGTTCGAAGCCGACGCCGACGCCAGCCTGGCCGCTGATCGCCCGCGCCGTGTGCACGACGCCGGAAAGGCCCGACAGCAGGCCGGCCAGCGCGTAGACGAGGATCATGTGGCGCTCGACATTGATGCCGGAGACGCGCGCGGCGAGCGGGTTCGCGCCGATCGCGTACGTGAACTTGCCGTAGCGGGTGTAGCGAAGCGCTATATGGAAAATGAAGGCGACGCCGAGAAAGATGATAACGGGCCACCAGCCGGCGCCGATCGCGGCGAACGAATCCGTGAGATTGCCGATCGGCTGTCCGTTCGTATACCAGTCAGCGACGCCGCGAGCGGACACCATCATGCCGAGCGTCGCGATGAACGGCGGGATCTTGGTCAGCGCGATCAGCGAGCCGTTGATGAGTCCGGCGATCGTGCCGCAGAGAAGGCCTGCCGCGACCGGGAAGATCGGATTGAGCCCAGTCAAGCTCGGATAGACCGCGTGCGTGTAACCTGCGACCTGCGCGAGGCTGGCCGCGACCATCGCCGTCATCCCGACGACCGAACCCGACGATAGATCGATGCCGCCCATGATGATGATCTGGGTGACGCCGACCGCGATTATCCCGATCTCCGCCTCCTGCAGGATCATGATCTTGAGACGCAGCGGATTGGCGATGAAGCTCTGGCCAACAAAAATCCACCCCAGCGCCTCGAACAGCAGCATCATGCCGAACATGACGCCCAGAATGCTGAGCTCGGGCGGCAGGCGGCGGCGCCCGGCGCTTTGGATTTCGCTGCTCGGGGCGGCGGTCGATATGTCGGTGGCCACGCTGGCGGCTCCTCAGTTCAGCCGCGCCGCTACTGCGACGCAAGCTCCATGATCCTGACCTGGTTTGCGTCCTTGCGGTCGACGATGCCGGTCATCCGCCCCTCGTGCATGACGAGAATGCGGTCGCTCATCCCGAGGACCTCGGGCATTTCGGACGAGATCATCATGACGGCGACCCCCTGACCGGCGAGTTCGCTGATGAGCCTATGAATCTCGGCCTTGGCGCCAACGTCGATGCCGCGCGTCGGCTCGTCGAGAATGAGGATTCTAGGCTTTGTCATCAGCCAGCGCGCGATAAGCACCTTTTGCTGATTGCCGCCGGACAAGATTGAGGACCGGCTCTTCGAGATCGGGCGTGCGCACCCTGAGGCTCGCCTTCTGCTCCTGGCACAAGGCTTCGATTTCCCGCTCCTTGACGAAGCCGGCGCGGGCATGGCCGCGGCGCAGCAGCGCAATCTGCATATTGGCCATGACGTCGAGCAGCAGGAAGCAGCCGCTCTCCTTGCGATCCTCGGTCAAGAACGCCATGCCAGCGTCCATCGCGACGCCTGGGTTGCGGATGGCGATTTCCTCTCCCTCGATCGCGATCGTGCCCGAGGTGGCCGGTGTGACCCCGAACAGCGTCTCGGCGACATTGCTGCGGCCGGATCCCACGAGGCCGGCGAAGCCGAGAATTTCTCCCCTCCGCAACTCGAAGGAAATGTCGCGAAAGCGCCCCTCGAGCGACAGGTTGCGCACCGAAAGCGCGACCTCGCCAATCGGCACCGTCTGCTTCGGAAACATCTGCGTGATCTCGCGTCCGACCATCAGCTTGATGATCTCGTCGCGCGTGACGTCGGCGGCCGCGTGCTCCCCGACGAACCGACCATCGCGGAAGACCGAGACCTCGTCAGCGATTTCGAAGAGCTCGTTCATTTTGTGGGTGATATAAACGATGCCCTTCCCTTGGGACTTGAGGGTCCGAATGATCTTGAACAGATGGTCGACCTCGCGATCGGTCAGCGCCGAGGTCGGCTCATCCATGATCAGAATGTCGGAGTTGTAGGACACCGCTTTGGCGATCTCGATCATCTGGCGGTTGGCGACGGAAAGGTCGCGCACTTCCGCCTCCGGGTCGAGGCCGATGTCGAGCTGCTCGAAGAGCGCCTTGGTGCGCCTGCGCATCTCGTCGTGGCGTACGAAGCCAAGTCTATTGAGAGGCTCGCGACGGATCCAAATGTTTTCGGCCACCGTCATGAAGCTCATCAGATTGAGTTCCTGATGGATCATGGCGATGCCGTATTGAAGCGCGTCAAGCGGCGAGTGGAGCTGAATTTCCTGGCCCTTGAGCTTGAAGGAGCCGGAGTTGGGTGTGTATATGCCGGCGATGATCTTCATCAGCGTCGACTTGCCGGCGCCGTTCTCTCCCATCAGCGCGTGGACATGGCCGCGCTTCAAGCGGAACGACACATTGTCCAGAGCCAGCACACCGGGAAAAGCCTTGCGGACGTTGGCGACTTCGAGCAGATATTCGGCGCCCGGGACGGCGCCGCTCTGCCGGACGACTTCGGCGGTGGACGGACTGATGGTCGCCATGGCGCTTCATCCCGTTCAAGGCTTCGTGTTAGGCCTATTCAGGCCACGTCTTCCTATCTCTAAAACCAAGGGCCGCCGAAGGCGAACTTGCCTCGTTGCATCTTCGGCGCCGCGCCGTTCCCCGCGAGGGAACAGCGCCTCCCGGTCAGTTCTTTTTCATAAACTTGTCCATGTTGTCCGGCGTGACGAGCAGGAAGGGGATGTAGACCTTCTTGTCGACGGGCTTGCCGGCGGCGAGCGCGAGCGCGGCGTCGACGGCGCCCTTGCCCTGGCCGGCGGCGTCCTGGAACACGGTGACCTTGAGGTCGCCCGCCTTCATTGAAGCGAGCGCATCCTGCGTCGCGTCGACGCCGCCCACAACCGCCTTCTTGGTGTCGATGCCGGCGGCCTTCATCGCCTGCATGGCCCCGATCGCCATCTCGTCATTGTTGGAGACGACGGCGTCGAATTTCAGCCCCTTGGAGAGCCAGTTCGTCATCAGGTTTTGCGCCTGCGTGCGGTCCCAGGTGGCGGTCTGCTCGGCGACGATCTTCATGCCCTTGCAGTCCGGCGTTGCGATGACCTCGTGGATGTCCTTGGTGCGCTGAACAGCAGCCTGATTGGAGAGCTGACCTTCAATGACCAGGATATCGCCCTTGCCGCCGAGGATCTTGCAGATCTGCTGGGTCTCGAGCGTGCCAGATTCGGCCTCGTTCGAGGCGACGAAGGCGGCCTTGGGCCCGAGCTTCTCAACGTCCGCCGGCTCCCGGTTGACATAGACGAGCGGCACGCCGGCCTCGGCTGCCGCCTTGGTGATCGCGGCCGTGGCGCTAGTGTCGACCGGATTGACGATGATCGCATCGACGCGGTTGGCGATGAAATTCTGAACCTGGCTGAGCTGCTTGGAGACGTCGTCTTTGGCGTCTTCGATCTGCAGCGTCACGCCCGGCAGGGTCTTGGCGTAATCGCTCATTCCATTGCGCAGGACGGTCAGAAAGTTGTCGTCGAACTTATCCATCGACACGCCGATCTTGGCGGCGAAGGCGGGACTGGAGAGCACAGTGGCGGCAGCGAGCGCGATCAGCATGCGTTTCATTTTATTTCCTCCCTCAGGCGGCGCCTGGTCGCGCCGATTGATTGCGCAAAAGCCCGCAATTTTGGCTCGCTCGCGAAGGCTTCGCGCGGTTTCGCTTCCAAAAACGGGGCGACGCCACCTCGTGTAACAAACGTTCCAAAAATAATCAAGAGCGGAATAATCATTCTAATTTCGGCGACCAGGTCGTGGGGGCCGTCCTGTGGGATGACGCCGCGCCCGCAACCGGCGCGCGGAGGCGGCCAACTCCAGATTTCCTGTCGCAAGTCTTCGATCGCTCGGGCTCGGTGATGCAGCTTGGCTGCACTCTTTCCTGTCCTGGCGTCAATCGCTGGCTCGCGCAGCCGCCGTCTTGACTGCCAAGGACTGCATGCGCATGCGGCTCACGGGCGCGATCGGCTGGGGTGAGACGTACGCCGCAGTCGCGCTCGACGGTGAAGCGGCGCGGATTTTGATTTCTCGCCGTTGGCGATGTTCGGGCTCACGACTTTTGCAGGCTGCGGCCAGCCATTCATCGGTCAGACACGACCGACGGCACTGTACGGCGGCGGATCACGCGACAGGGCTGGCCGAGGGACCCGTCGTCTTCGGTACTGGCGACGCCCCACCGACTTCCTTCCAGCGATTCCATAGGTTGCAGCAAGGGCAGAGGGTTTTAAGCGTTTGGTTCTATCCACTCCCGGACTTCTTCGGATGCGATCCGAGCCGCCGGGGGAACATCTAGACAGCCACAGTCCCTGCAGCGCCGCGCCAAATATCAGCCTAATTTCACGCGAACACGGTGAAGCGCGCTGTCGTCGAGAACGCGCAGTCGCAGCGGCCGCTCCGCGATTTCAACTCCGTCCAGCTCGGCGAAGCATACGCCCCGACTGATCCCCGCAGAATTGTCGACCCTGATTTCGTATCGCGCGGATTGGCAGCGAATAGTCATCTCGAACGCCGGCCAGCTCTTGGGAATGCAAGGGTCGAGATACAAGAAGGCGCCACGGATGCGCAACCCGAGGATGCTCTCGACGCCAGCGCGTTGCATCCAGCCCGCCGAACCTGTGTACCACGTCCAGCCGCCGCGACCGACATGGGGCGCGCTCGCATAAATGTCGGCCGCCACGACGTAGGGCTCCACCTTATAGCGATGCACGTCCGAACGAGTTCGCGCACGATTGATGGGGTTGAGCAACGAAAACAGATCTGCCGCCTTGTCGCCCTCGCCGAGCGCGGCGAGAGCCATCACGGACCATAACGCGGCGTGGGTATACTGGCCGCCGTTCTCGCGTATGCCGGGCGGATAGCCTTTGATGTATCCCGGATCCAGCGTGGTTTTGTCGAATGGCGGCGCGAACAACAAGGCCAGACCGGCGTCCTTTCGAATCAGCAGCCGCTCGACCGAGTTCATCGCTATCGCCGCCCGATCGCGCTGCGCTGCGCCAGAGAGAATCCCCCAGGATTGGGCGATCGAATTGATGCGGCACTCTTCGTTCGCTGCAGAGCCCAGCGGCTCGCCGTCGTCGAAAAAGGCGCGCCGATACCAATCACCATCCCACGCCTCGCGCTCAAGCGAGGCTTTCAGCGCTGAGGCATGTGCCCTCCATATCTCGGCTCTTATCGTTTCGTTCCGCGTCTCAGCGAGCGGAATGAAGGCAGTCAACGCCGCGTGTAGGAACCAACCGAGCCAAACGCTTTCGCCGGCCCCTTTTTCGCCAACGCGGTTCATGCCGTCGTTCCAGTCGCCGGTTCCCATCAGGGGAAGCCCATGCACGCCAAGCCCAAGAGACGCGTCGAGCGCAAGGGCGCAATGCTCGAAAACGGTCGTTTTCTGCTCGGAGATGGTCGGATTGAAGAAGCTGTCATGCTCGCCCGGCTCGAGCGTCTGGCCTTCCAGGAAAGGGACGCATTCATCGAGTATTGCGAGATCGTCTGTGGCGTCGACGTAGTGTGCGACTGCATAGGCCAGCCACGGACGGTCGTCCGAGATGCGAGTTCGCACGCCCTGGCCAGAATGCGGCAACCACCAATGCTGGACATCCCCTTCGGCGAATTGTCGCGCGGCGGCGCGGAGCAGATGCTCCCGAGTCAACATCGGCCGCGTCGCGAGGAGCGCCATGCCGTCCTGCAGTTGATCGCGGAAGCCATAGGCGCCGCTCGCTCTGATAGAATCCGCAACGCGCCCAGATCCGGCAGCTCAGCGTCTGGTACAGCAGCCAGCCGTTTAGCAGAACGTCCAGCGAGCGGTCCGGCGTCTTGACGACCGTCGAATTGAGGATTTCTCCCCAATTGCGATCGACGTCGGCTTCGATCCCATCTAGGTCGGCGGCGCGATAGCGGGCGACGAGGCTGCGCGCTGATTCCTCGCTTTCGGCTTCGCCCAGGAAGAAAATGACCTCGATTGCGCCGCCGGGCGGCAATTCGATCTTCGCGCTCAGGGCTCCACAAGGATCGAGGCCCGCCCCGACTGTCTTGGAGAGCGGCGCGGCGCTGGAGAGAGCGGCGGGTTCGGCGAGCGTGCCATTTCGACCGATGAACTCGCGCCGATCGCCGGTCCAGCCTGTCTGGGCCCCGCATAGGTCGGCGAAGGCGACGCGTGAACCGAAGCTTGCATTCCAGGGATTGCGAGCGAACATCGCGCCGGTCGCGACGTCGATTTCGGTCGAAACAAATGGCAGCGAAACAGAGCGCGACGGACCAAGCACCCACTCAACATAGGCCGTAACGCTGACCTTACGAGTTCGGCTCGAGCGGTTGGTCAGCACGAGGCGCGAAATCTTGATCGAATCGCCGACCGGTACGTACTGCACCAAATCCGAAGCTATCTCGTGCGCGACATGTTCGAACCGGCTGTATCCGCGACCATGGCGGGCGACATAGGTCCCCGCGGGGTCGCGGATCGGTAGCGCCGTCGGAGTCCATAGTTCGCCCGTGTCAAGGTCTCGCAGGTAGAACGCTTCACCGGGGCGATCACTGACCGGATCATTCGACCACGGCGTGATCTGATTCTCGCGGCTGTTGACCGACCATGTGTAGCCACCACCCTCGACGCCCGACTGGAAGCCGAACTCCGGATTGGCGATGACGTTGATCCAGGGCGCGGGCGTCGATTGGCCCGGACCGAGAATGGTTACATATTCTTGTCCATTCCGGGCGAAGCCGCCGAGCCCGTTGAAGAATTCGAGTACAGGCGCGCGGGCCCGCCCCGGCGCCCTCAAGCGAGGGATAGGACGCCTGGGCCCGGGTTTCGCCGGCGCTGTTGGCTCCAGAATCCGCTCGAGCTGTTCGAACAACCTGCCGCGCTGTGCGCTAAGAACGACGCGCGCAACGGAGGATAGAAGGAATTTCGTATCCGCAGCTATCAGGTCCGCGCGCAATAGGAAGATGCGGCCAGGCCGGTGTTCCATCCCCGGCAAGGCGGACGAACGGCTTGTCCGCACCAAGGTCTCGACCGCGATCTGAAGCTCTTGAACATAGGACGATTGGCGATCGTTCAGGATGACGAGATCGACGGCAAGCTGCTTCATTCGCCAATATTCGTGCGCCTGCAGAAGTTCTCGCACGATATCGAGGTGCTCGATGTCCGCGATGCGCAGAAGCACAATCGGTAGATCCCCCGAAACGCCCTGCGACCATAAACTTGACTGCGCGCCGCTCCCCCGAAGAATCGTGTCCGATGAGGGACGCATGGCCGGCGCGGCATAGATCACGTGTCCTGCGAGTTGCTGATACAGACTCGCCTGGCCCGCGGTTACGCCAAGATGATGCAACTGCACCTGACCCTGCGTCCACGCGAGGGTCGAAGCGCGCGTGAAAGCGGTCGCATCCCGATGTTTGTCGACAACGTCGAGAAGCGCTTCACGGCTGGCGGAGGCGATCGTCCAGTAGGCGACACGAACGGTCGCGCCCGGCGCCACGCGAATTCGCCGCCGGATCGAGAATATTGGGTCGAGCACAGCGCCAATTGTGTTTGAGAGCGGACGGCTGTCCATGATCGCGATCGGCGCGCGAACGGTATGGCTGCGGCCGAGGAATCGCGCTCTGTCAGTCTCGAATTCCGGTGCGCCCACGGCTTCGCCCTCGACGACGGTCAGTTGCGCGGTCCAGATTTCTGGGTCGCCAGGCGAGCGCCTTCGTCGAGTGGCGAGGATCGCCCCGACATCGGGAATAAATTCCGTTTCCACGAAAAGCTTCGAGAAGGCTGGATGCGCAACGTCGGCGCTCTGCGGCGCGAGGACAAGTTCCGCATAGGATGTGATCTCGATGTCGCTTGCACGGTTTCCCGAATTTGTAACTGAACTCTGCGGACTTCTGCGTCGTCCTCGGCGGACACGAGCACATCCAATGTCGTTGTCAGAGAGCCGTCGCGGCGCGTAATCTCGGCTCGATCCTCCTCGAACACGACGGCATAAGCATCTGGTTCGACCCCGCTTGGTTGAAAACCTGCCGACCACGCAACGCCCGCGCGCAGGTCTTTGACGAAAATATAGAAGCCCGAAATCGTCGCAAGTCGCGTCCTCGCGCCAGCGCGTCAGCGCCAGGTCGCCCCAGCGACTGTATCCCGAGCCGGCGGAGGTCAACATCGTTGAGTAGCGGCCGTTTGAGAGCAGATGCGTGGCGGGGGTAGTCTGATGCGCGGAGGCGAACCGCCGCCCGCCCGATGCTTCGAGGACGCGAGCGCCCGCAGCCGACTTTACTTCCGCCGCCCATAGGCGTGTGGCTGCAACGTCGCGCGGCATGCGCTCCTGCAGAAGCAGTTCGGCTGCCTTGATGATCGGCTCGGAATGGAAGCGCGCTCGCATCGCGCCGTCCAGCAGGGCGTCGGCGATGGCGACGATCGTCATGCCCTGATGATGTGCCATGAAGGCCCGGACAATCGCGACGCTTTCACCCTCTGGAACGCGGGTCGGCGTGTAGTCCAACGCCTCGTAGAACCCGTAGCGGCCCCGTGCCCCGACTTCCGCCAAACGCTTGAGATTCGCTGCCGCTGCTCGCGGATCGACCATCGCAGCCAGGGCGGTCGCGTAGGGCGCAATCACCTTGTTCTCACCGAGACCGCGTTTCAGTCCAAGCGCTGGGACGCCGAAATTCGAATATTGATAGGTCAGTTCGAGATCTCGCGCGTTATACGCGGATTCGGATATCCCCCAGGGCAGCCCCAGTTTTGCCGCGTATGTAATCTGACGGTGCACGATCAGACGGTTTGTCTGTTCGAGCAAGCTTCCAGTCGGCGCGCGCATGACGAGCGACGGCATCAAATACTCGAACATCGATCCTGACCACGAGATCAACGCGGCGCCGTGCGCTACAGGTGTCACGGCGCGGCCTAGCCGGAACCAATGTTTTGCGGCAACGTCGCCTTTGGCGATTGCGAAGAAGCTGGCGAGCCGCGCCTCGGAGGCCAGAAGATCATAACAGTTCTGATCGAGCGCGCCTTCGTTGACAAGATATCCGATGGATAGCAACTGCCGATTGTGGTCGAACAGGAAACCGAATTCCATCGCGACCGCCATCGATCGCGCGGTGCGTTCGAGCACGCCAAGCCGCTCGCTCTGCACACGCGCAGAGTCCGCGGTCTCCTCGAGATCGCGGCAGTGAGCTTCGATCGAATTCCAAGGTCGCTTGCGCCCAAAGCAGCATATCGGCGCCGCTGCCGTCGCCGCGTTCGGCGGCGAGCGCGGTGGCGATGTCGAGAATCGTTTCGACACTCGCGCGAAGTCCGGCAAGCTGCGCCTGACAGTCGACTTGTGAAGGCGAAGTTTGTCGCAACGCCGATGCAACAGCAGCGAGGGCGTCGTCGAGCTGATGCAAGGTCACGGTCTGGGTCTTGCGTCCGGGGCGCAGCCGGGCGCATTCGGCCCGTGTGATGTCGAGCGCGTCGGCAAGGCCGCTGAAGCGGCGCGACGCGCTGAGCGGCCGATCGGTCCATTCGCGGCACGCGTTGGCGACCGCGATCAGATGCCCAGCCAGATTGCCGCTGTCGACGGTAGATATGTATTTCGGCTCGAGCGGTCGAAGATCGCGTGTGTCGTACCAGTTGTACAGATGACCACGCATGCGCTGCAGGCGACCCGTTGTCGTCAGCGTGGCCTCCAACCGCTCGATCGCCTGGACAGTTCCGATCCAACCGAAATCGCGAGCGCAAACGACGGAAAGAAGATAGAGACCGATATTGGTCGGCGAGGTCCGATGCGCGACGGCAGGCGCGGGATCCTCCTGAAAATTGTCGGGCGGCAACATGTTGTCGGTCGAAGTCACAAAAGTCTCGAAGAAGAGCCACGTGCGGCGCGCGGTCCGCCTAAGCGCCTGAGCATCGGCGTCGTCGACCGGCAGGCGGGCGTCGGCGCCCGGCGGCAGGCTTACGAAACGCGCGACGGCGGGCGACGCCAGCCATAGCGCAGCGAAGGGGAGCGCAACCGGCCAGGATCCATGGCGAGAGGCCCATGCGACAATCGCGGCGGCCGCGCCCACGACCATTCCGCCAGCCATTCGGCGCACAAAGCCCAGCAAGTCGAGGGGAGGGCCGATCGTCGCCTGCGCGGCGGGAGTCCATTCGAGCAGATGGCGTCGGCTGACGCCGAGCCGCCAGAGGGTGCGAATGATCGCATCCGCCATGAGCCACGCCTGATCCGCCAGGAACGCAACGGTCAGCGACGAAAGGGCCAAGGCAAGGCCAAAATCGCCGCCCAGCGCGCGCATATGGCTTGAAATCGTGACGTCCGGGCGGCGAGGTGGAATGGCGGCTAGCACCGGAACGAGGGTTGGCAGCGCAATGGTGAGGACGACGAACAGCGTCCAGATCAACGCCCCATGAAGAGGGAGGGTCCAACCCATCAGCAACGCGAGGACTGCACCCGGCGGCGACAGCGTGCGGCGCAGATTGTCCAGCATCTTCCAACGGCCAATCGCAGGCAGACCG
This sequence comes from uncultured Alphaproteobacteria bacterium, assembly GCA_963839185.1. Classification (GTDB taxonomy): domain Bacteria; phylum Pseudomonadota; class Alphaproteobacteria; order Rhizobiales; family Beijerinckiaceae; genus Roseiarcus. The sequence continues at coordinate 53,561 of CAWIUD010000020.1, forward strand.
CTCGACGCCGTCGCGGTTCCCGATTGGGCGGGCCCACGGCCAAATATCCAGGGCAGCAATTGCCAGTCGCCGCGCGCCCACCGATGATGGCGGACAGCGCCGACGTCATAGCGGGCGGGAAATTCCTCGACGACCTCGACGTCCGAGGCGAGGCCGGCGCGCGCAAACACGCCCTCGAACAGATCATGACTGAGGAGAGTGGAATCTCGGCGCGCGGTTCGCGAGCGAAGCCTCGAACGCATCGACGTCGTAGATGCCTTTTCCTGCGTAGGATCCTTCCCCGAACAGATCCTGGTAGACGTCGGAGACAGCCGAAGCGTAGGGGTCGATTCCGCTTACGCTCGAGAAGATTCGCTGGAACAGCGAGCCCTCCCGACCAATCGGAAGCGATGGCGTGACGCGAGGCTGGAGGATGGCGTAACCCTCGATGACTCGGCGCCCATCGCCGTCGAGGCGCGGCCGGTTCAGCGGATGGGCCATCTTGCCGATCAGGCGACGCACCGCGTCGCGCGGCAATCGCGTGTCCGAATCGAGCGTGACGACATAGCGAACGCCGGTCGGCGTGATCGGCGTTCCAAACCCGGCGTCGATGAAAGTGGTGTCGGTCGCCGCCGCGCAGCAGTCGGTTCAACTCATGGAGCTTGCCGCGCTTGCGCTCCCAACCGATCCATCGCGCCTCGCCAGCATTCCAAACGCGTCGCCGGTGCAGGAGGAGGAATCGCGACCCGCCAGGCGCCGGGCCATAGCCGCCGATTCAGGCGCGCGACGCCCTCCGCCGCCGCAGCGACAAGCTGAATGTCACCGTCGGCATGTTCGCTCGCGGCGTCCGCCCAGTCGGTCACCAGCGCAAAATGGAGATTGCCTTCCGGGCTCGCAAGATGATGAATTTCGAGCTGTTCAATCAGTTGTTCCACGACCTCCAGCGTCGTCAGCAACGTTGGCAGGGCGACGAGGGTGCGCAGGTGCGAGGGAACTCCGTCGCGCAGTTCGAGCGCAGGCAGCAACGTCGCGGCGAAGCCAAAGCTGACCCCGCGATTGACCAGCGTCACGGCGGCGTCGATGGCGGGAATTGAGCCGAGCACGCCAAGCAGACAAAGAACCCCGAAGCCGATTCCGGCTGCTGAGAGGACGAACAACGGCGCGGCAAGAAGGATTGCGGCGACGACAGAAATCGCGGTCACATAGCCGCCGACGCCAGCGGATCGGTTTATCTTGGCGAGCCAGGCTCGCATCGGCGGGCGATAGGCGACCGCATGTTCGAAGGCGCGACGACCGCCCGCGAGCAGGATGTATCCGGCATCCCCCCGCCGGGCCTGCTCCGTTGCAGGGGCGTCAGCCCCGGCCCGCTTTGCCGCGAGCACCGCCGCGCTGGCGATTTCGAGTTCTGTATGGTTCGAGCCGCGCGATAATTCCTCGACGGCGCTGCGGTAGAGCGTACGCGTTGGAAAGTCCATGCTCTCAAAGTCGCTGCCCGCGCGCGAGAACAGCATCGACGAGGCTGAGCCGTTCGAACAATTGCTTCCAGTCGACATCGGAAATCAGGCGCAAACTGGTGATGATGTTGCGAACCGAGACGTTCGCTGCGCCTTGCTGGCGATGGACGTCGCGCACCGCCGCGTCGGACGTCGTGTCCTGAGTCGCCAGCCGCTCATCGAGCCATGTCAGCGCCGGAGTGATCTTCGGATCTTGATCACGCAGCCGATGCACGAGCTGGACCGCGAAGGCTCGCGAGAGCGGCTCGCGTTCATGCGCGACGAGAACGACCGCGGCGGACTCGGCCGGTCGGCCGCCTGCGCCAAGCAAACGGTCTGCCAGTCCGTCCGCCATTTGCCCGCTCGGCGCGGCTGTTGGTGATTTGCTGCGCGAGGCGTCCGAGATTCTCAATCAGTACGATCCGGAGCGTGATCGACGCCGCCCAGAGTTCGCCAATGGTGAGCGGTTGGACCTCTTGATAGGCTTTAACGAAGCGAAACAGCATCTCGGGTCGAAACGGCTATCGGTATGGGCGACGAAGGCCCAGGCGATGCCGAACACCCTTGGATAGCCCGCGAACGGCCCGACAGCGAGCTTCGGGAGCTGACGGTAATATCCCGGCGGCAAGTCCGAATGAATCTCATGGATCTGCTTTTCCACGAGATGATAATTGTCGACGAGCCATTCCGCGGCGGGCGTTATGGCGTGACCGTCATTGATCGCCTTTACGGCGGAACGATATGCGTCGAGCAGCACCGTCCGGTTGTCGACGAGTCGCCTCGCCAAAGGTTGTCCCTTGGTCGTTCGAGACGACACGATCTGCGCAACCGCAAGACTGCGCGCATGATCCTCGAGGCGCTCAACGCTGAACAATTCTTCGCGAATGGGAGCTTGGCTATCCCACGGCGACGAGAGACTGCGCGCCTTCAAAGGCGCTCCGGAGGAAAGCTTTCAATTTGACCTTTCCGTCGAGCGATGCTGCTGAGGAAGTTCGCCAGACGGAACCGATGTCAGGCCGCCGCGCGAAAGTCGCCGGCTGGTTTGGGTCGGCCGTGTCGAAGAGCGAAAGGTTCGTCCCTTCAATGGGACCATCGCCAGTCGCGCCTCAAATGCGGCTACTTCACGGCGGTCAGAAGCGCAGCGCAGGCTTGGGGCACGCCGGAATCAACGCCCTTGCCGCCGGGCATCGTCGCCCAGCCGCCCTTCTCGACATACGCCGCCTGTTGCCACGAGTTGGTCTTTTTCAGCTCCGTCAGGTTATTAGCGGCGTCGGCGCTGCGTTGGAACTGATCGACGCAGATCGGGGCGACCGCCGCGACCATGGCGCTGTTCGCGGCGTTATCCGCCAATGTCTTGGCCGAGCTTCCAAGCATCCACCCGCCCCAACCGAAGCCGACGGCGAGAGTTGCGACGATGCCGACGGCCGCGCCTTGCAGGAGACGCTTCAGCAACTCTCCATGATACCAAGCCAATGTTTGCATGAGAACTCTCCTCCCAAAAAGGGGAGGAAGACTCCTCCCCTTCGGAACGTGGTCCGACAAATCATGGACGGGGCCTATCGTGGCGACCCCCTCCTCGCGCCAGCGGACGGGTTGACGGGTTAGTAGTCCATCCCGCCCATACCGCCGCCGGGGGGCATGGCTGGCGCATTCTTCTTCGGCGTCTCGGCGACCATGGCCTCAGTCGTGATCATGAGGCCAGCGATCGAAGCCGCGTCTTGCAGTGCGACCCGAACGACCTTCGCCGGATCGACGATGCCGGCGCTCAGCATGTCGACATATTGTTCAGTCTGGGCGTCGAAGCCGAAGGTCTGGGACTTATTGGCCAGGACATGGCCGACGACGATCGAGCCCTCCACACCTGAATTCTCGGCGATCTGCCGTATTGGTGATTCCAGAGCCTTCAGCACGATATTGATGCCCGACTGAACATCGGCATTCTCGTCGCTGAGCTTGCCGATCGCGGCCTTGGCGCGCAATAGCGCGATGCCTCCGCCAGGAACAATGCCTTCCTCAACTGCGGCCTTGGTCGCGTGCATCGCATCGTCGACGCGATCCTTCTTTTCCTTCACCTCCACCTCAGTCGAACCGCCGACCCGGATCACCGCGACGCCGCCGGCCAGTTTGGCGAGCCGCTCCTGCAGCTTCTCCTTATCGTAGTCCGAGGTCGTCTCCTCGATCTGCGCCTTGATCTGGGCGATGCGTCCTTCGATGTCGGGCTTCTTGCCGGCGCCGTCGATGATCGTCGTGTTTTCCTTCTCGATCCGCACCCGCTTGGCGCGGCCAAGCATCTGGAGCGTCACGTTCTCGAGCTTGATGCCGAGATCTTCTGCTATCAGGGTTCCGCCGCTCAGGACGGCGATATCCTCGAGCATCGCCTTGCGGCGATCGCCGAAGCCGGGCGCCTTGACCGCCGCGACTTTCAAGCCGCCACGCAGCTTGTTGACGACCAGCGTCGCCAGGGCCTCGCCTTCGATGTCCTCGGCTACGATCAGCAGGGGCTTGCCCGCCTGAACCACCGCCTCGAGAACAGGCAGCATCGGCTGCAGCGACGATAATTTCTTCTCGTGCAACAAAATGTAAGGCTCTTCGAGTTCGGCCACCATCTTCTCGGCGTTGGTGACGAAATAGGGCGAGAGGTAGCCGCGGTCGAACTGCATGCCCTCGACGACGTCGAGTTCGGTCTCCAGGCTCTTCGCCTCCTCAACCGTAATCACGCCTTCGTTGCCGACTTTCTTCATCGCTTTGGCGATCATTTCGCCGATCGACTTGTCGCCGTTCGAAGCGATCGTACCGATCTGGGCGATCTCCTCGGACGACTGGACCTTCTTCGCCCGCCGTTCGATGTCCTTCACGACCGCCGTCACCGCGATGTCAACGCCGCGCTTGAGATCCATCGGATTTATCCCGGCGGCGACCAGCTTGAGGCCCTCCCGCATGATCGAGGCGGCCAGCACCGTCGCGGTGGTCGTGCCGTCACCGGCAAGATCATTGGTCTTCGAGGCGACCTCGCGCACCATTTGCGCGCCCATGTTCTCGAACTTGTCCTCGAGCTCGATCTCCTTGGCGACCGTGACGCCATCCTTGGTGATGCGCGGCGCCCCGTAGGACTTGTCCAGAATGACGTTGCGGCCCTTGGGACCGAGCGTCACCTTCACCGCGTTATTGAGAATGTCGACGCCGCGCAGCATTCTTTCGCGGGCGTCGGTGGAGAATCTGACATCTTTCGCAGACATGATTTTCGTTCCTGTGTTGAGATTAAAGACCGACGCGAATTAGGCGGCTTTCTTCTTCGCGGCGCTCACGCCCTCTATGACGCCCATCACGTCCAACTCTTTCATGATCAAAAGCTCCTCGCCGTCGATCTTGACCTCCGTGCCCGACCACTTGCCGAACAGGACCCGGTCGCCCGCTTTCAATTCGAGAGGCAAAAGCTTGCCGGTCTCGTCGCGAGCCCCAGGACCGACGGCGATCACCTCGCCCTCTTGCGGCTTCTCCTTGACGGTGTCGGGAATGATGATCCCGCCCTTCGTCTTGTCCTCGCCCTCAAGGCGTCGGATGACGACGCGGTCATGCAGCGGACGAAATTTCATGGGGATTTGCTTTCAGCGGGACCTGCCTATGCCGGCTCACGAGCGATTGCCCTGGCTCTCGGCGGCAGCCCAACGCGTCCCCTATATGGGCCGATTAGCACTCGTTACAAGGGAGTGCTAACATAAATCAACGCTCGCGTTTGATGCGTGCGCTCAAACATTTTCGGCCCGTCACACAATCGAAGCCGACTGCCTCGCAGCGATCAAACTCGTTTCCGGCCGCCTGGGGCGGCGCGTTGACCAGCCATGACCT
>CAWIUD010000021.1:0-55330 GCA_963839185.1 uncultured Alphaproteobacteria bacterium
CGGCGCCGGAATTGCGGGAAGCGGCGCTAGTCTAAGACTTCGATTTGCGCGTTCGCCGGAACATGAAAAGAGCGGGGGTGAATGGCTTCCGCTTCTACTTCGGCCGAATCACGCGAGAGAGATCGCACGGGCATTGCTCCGAATGGCGGATCGAATAACAGGCGCCACCAGCGGACACGTCGCAACACTAACTTGTCTGGCAGTCATGTACGTTTAGGAGGGCCTAAGATGGACACGGTCTTCAGGGTGCGGGGCGGAGATTTAGGTGGCGGCGTTTGTCTTGTCGCCGCTGGATGCGGAGGCAATCGAGCTCATTGCGTGCATCTTCAAGCTAGACAAAGCTGAACTCAAGGCGGCCCCAGATCAACGGTCTCCCTGCTGTCAAGGGGTGTTGTCTGGAACTCAGACAACACAACCTTCGACTATGAACTGAAGGACGGAAAGCCGGTGAGAATCAAACGCCGCCATGACAGCGAACTCGAGGTCAGCCAAGTCATATAGACTTCTTCAGTTTGACGCGTGCGTTTTCGGCGGTGAAGTGCCATTCGACTTTGACACATCGTGTATTTTGATTTCGCTGCCATGCGGCGACCTGAGCGACGAGCGTCGGCGTGTCGGGGATGCGCCGGTCGAGACATTGGGTCGCCAGCACGGCAAGTTCGGATTCCGCCATGTCGAGCCAACTTCCGTGCTTGGGCGTGTAGTGCCATTCGAAGCGCTCAGCGAGCCTTCGCGCCTCGGCGGCGGGAAAGGCGGCGTAGAGCGAGGCTGGCGTGTGGGTCGACAAATTATCCTGGACCAGCACGATTTTGGCGGCTTCAGGGAAATGCTCGTCGGATAGTTCTTTGAGAACGTGAGCGTAATCGACGGCGGCGTGACGGTCGGCGACTTTGACGCGGCGCCAGCCTTCCAACGGCGCAAACATCATGAACAGGCTGGCGACTCCATTGCGCCCGTATTCGTAGTCGTGACGCGCCTTGCGGCCCGGCGCGGCGGGAATGGGCGCGCGCGTCTCTTTGATCATCTGCTTCGTCGTCTCGTCGAGACAAACCACAGGCCGCTGTGGATCATGCGGCCGTTGATAGACTTCCAGCACGTCCTCCATGTTGGCGACGAAGGCGGCGCTGGCCTGCGGCGCGATCACCCATTGTGCTTGAGATGCGGTTTGAGAATGTTTTTTTGAGCGTGCGTCCGATCGTGTTGTCGCTGGCCTTCTCGACGATGTTCAATTCGACGACCTTCTCCTCCAGAAGGCGCAGGCTCCATTTGGCGTAGCCCTCCGGCGCCGGTCCGCACGCCAGCGCGATCAGCTTGGCCTCCGCCGCGCCGTCGAACCTACGCGGACGAGCCGATCTGGGATTGTACTTGCGCGACAGAACCGCTTCGAGCCCCTCCTCGACGAGCAGCTTCCTCGTCCGCTCGACCGTCGCATCGCCCGTATCCAGAGCCTCGGCGATCCGGCTGTCGCTCCAGCCTTCGCCTGCCTCGGAAACGTCCGCTTTCAGCAAAATCCGCGCCCTCGTCGCCAAATGCGCAGCGGGCTTGCCCTTGCGCACGAACTCTTCAAGTCGAGCCCGTTCCTCGGCGCTCAGCCTGACAACGTATTTCTTGACCGCGATATCCTTCCCCGCCACGAATCGTCTCCGTCGTCGCATCTCGACGGCATAGATTCAGAAAATAGCATCGGCGCCAAGGACGCGACCTACTAGTGCACTGACTCAGACAGAAGGTACAGGGATCTGAGCGAGTTTTTCGAAGATCGCTTTGGCGGAAGTTGTCCACACGAACGGCCGACAATCGCTGTTGTGGGCGTCGATGTAGCGTGTGATCGCGTTCTGCAGATCGTCGACGGAATGGAAGGCTCCGCGTCGGATTTGGCGGCGTGTGATGGCGGAGAAGAAGCCTTCGACGGCGTTGAGCCACGAGGCCGAGGTCGGCGTGAAATGGAACGTCCAGCGCGGATGGTCGGCGAGCCATTTGAGGACGTTGGGCTGTTTGTGGGTGGCATAGTTGTCGACGATGGCGTGGATGATTTTTCCGGCCGGGACGGCGCGCTCGACGGCGTTGAGGAAGCGAATGAACTCCTGATGGCGATGCCGTCTCATGCAGCGTCCGATCACGGTTCCGTCGAGGATGTTGAGCGCGGCGAACAGGGTGGTCGTGCCGTTGCGCTTGTAGTCATGGGTCATCGTCCCGCATTTTCCGGGCTTGAGCGGCAAGCCCGGTTGCGTGCGGTCGAGCGCCTGGATTTGGCTCTTCTCGTCGATCGAGACGACCACCGCGTGCTTGGGCGGGTCCATGTAGAGGCCGACGATGTCCTCGACCTTCTCGGCGAACTCGGGATCGTTGGAGCGCTTGAAGGTGCGGATGCGGTGCGGCTGCAGCCGATGCGCCTCCCACAAGCGCTGCACCGCGCGCAGGCTGACGCCGACGGCTTTGGCCATGGCGCGGCCGGTCCAATGCGTGGCGTGGCCCGGCGGCTCGGAGCAGGTCAGGTCCATGACCTTGGCGACGACCTTGGCCGAAAGCGGAGCGCGGCCGGGCTTGCGCGTCTTGTCGCGCAGCAGACCATCGACACCCTGCTCGGCGTATCGCGCTTGCCAGCGCCAGACTGCGGGTCGGCTGACGCCCGCACGCCGCGCCACTTCCTGCACGGGCAAGCGGTCGGCCGAACAAAGGACAATGCTGCGCCCGCTGCACATGTTTGAGCGGGCGATTGCGATCCGCCACGATGGCCAGCAAACGCTCACGATCTTCGGCGGGAGGAAGGACACAGACGGTTTGAGCCATGCCCACAGACTCGCACATCCGCCCGCCTCTGTAAATCATCCGACTGTGTCAGTGCACTAGGTCTATCTGTCAGCTGTCCATCTTGAGCGCCGCGATGAACGCTTCTTGTGGAATGTCGACCTTGCCGAACTGGCGCATCCGCTTCTTGCCGGCCTTCTGCTTCTCCAGAAGCTTGCGCTTGCGGGTGGCGTCGCCGCCGTAACACTTGGCGGTCACGTCCTTGCGCAGCGCCCGGATGGTCTCCCGCGCGATGATCTTGCCGCCGATCGCCGCCTGGATGGGGATCTGGAACATATGCGGCGGGATCAGCTCCCGGAGCTTCTCGACCATCGCCCGGCCCCTGGATTCGGCCCGGTCGCGATGGACGAGCATCGAGAGCGCGTCGACCGGCTCCGCATTGACCAGGATCGACATCTTGACCAGATCGCCGACCCGATAGTCGCCAAGCTGATAGTCGAACGAAGCATAGCCCTTGGAGATCGACTTCAGCCGATCGTAGAAGTCGAACACCACTTCATTGAGCGGCAGTTCGTAGACCACCATCGCCCGCTTTCCCACATAGTTGAGGTCGATCTGGGCGCCGCGCCGGTCCTGGCAAAGCTTGAGGATCGCGCCGAGATACTCGTCGGGAGTGAGGATCGTCGCCTTGATCCAAGGCTCCCGGATCTCGGCGATTTTCACGGGGTCCGGCATGTCGGCCGGGTTGTGGAGTTCGATTTCGGTCTTGTCGGTCAGAGCGATCTTGTAAATGACCGAGGGCGCAGTCGCGATGAGGTCAAGGTTGAACTCGCGCTCAAGCCGCTCCTGGATGATCTCCAGGTGCAGGAGGCCCAGAAAGCCGCAGCGAAAGCCGAAGCCGAGCGCGGCTGAGGTTTCCATCTCGTAGGAGAAGCTCGCGTCGTTGAGCCGAAGCCTGCCCATCGCCGCGCGCAGGGCTTCGAAATCTGCGGCGTCGGTCGGAAACAGGCCGCAGAACACCACGGGCTGCGCCGGCTTGAAGCCGGGCAGCGCCTCGGCCGTCGGACGCCGGTCCTCGGTGATCGTGTCGCCGACGCGCGTGTCGGCGACCTGTTTGATCTGCGCGGTGATATAGCCGATTTCGCCCGGGCCGAGCTCGGCGGTCTCGGTCATCTTCGGCCGGAAGACGCCAATGCGGTCGACCTCGTAGGCCGCGCCCGCGCCCATCATGCGGATGCGCATGCCGCGCCGGATGAAACCGTCAATCAGGCGCACCATGACCACGACCCCGAGATAGGCGTCGTACCAGGAATCGACCAGGAGCGCCTTCAAGGGCGCGGTCTCGTCGCCCTTGGGCGGCGGCAGGCGGTTGACGATCGCCTCCAGCACGAGATCGACGTTGAGCCCGGTCTTGGCCGAGATCGGCACCGCCTGGGAGGCGTCGAGGCCGATGACGTCCTCGATCTGCTCCTTGACCCGCTCGGGCTCGGCGGCCGGCAAGTCGACCTTGTTGAGCACCGGGACGATCTCATGCCCCGCGTCGAGCGCGTGGTAGACGTTGGCGAGCGTCTGCGCTTCGACGCCCTGGCTCGCGTCGACCACCAGCAGCGAGCCTTCGCAGGCGGCGAGCGACCGCGACACCTCGTAGGCGAAGTCGACGTGGCCGGGCGTGTCCATCAGGTTGAGGATATAAGGTTTGCCGTCCTTGGCCCGATAATCGAGCCTCACCGTCTGCGCCTTGATCGTGATGCCGCGCTCGCGCTCGATATCCATGGAGTCGAGCACCTGCTCGACCATCTCGCGTTCGGCGATCGTCCCGGTCTGCTGGATAAGCCGGTCAGCAAGCGTCGACTTGCCGTGATCGATATGGGCGATGATCGCGAAGTTGCGGATGTTCTCGATCGGGTGAGCGGTCATGGCGCGCGGGATAGCAGGGCGCGGCCGGGAAGGGAACGGGGCGCCGCCGTTGAACCGCTCCAGCGCCGCTTTTTGTCTTTATGCCGAGGCGCTGTGCCGCGGAGCGGTCGCGGGTTGCGCCTCGAAAAGTCCTATGTTAGGCAACGCCCGCCTCTGGGGCGGGACGTCCCGCGCGCTCGTTTGTCGAGTCGCGGAATCATCGCGAATTCCTAAGGGTCTGGCGTCGACCCGGGGGCGACGCGCGGCGGCTCTTTCCGGGCCTTGCGAGGTGACGGACTTTGGCACACGACGACACGCTCGTTTTCGGCGTCGCCGGACGTTACGCTTCCGCCCTGTTTTCGCTCGCGCAGGACAATCGCCAAACCGAAGCGGTCGCCGACGCGCTCGGGCGGTTTGACGCCCTCGTCGCGTCGAGTCCCGACCTCGAGACGGCTGGTGCGAAGCCCGGTGTTCTCCGCGGGCGACCAGCTCAAGGCGGTCGAGGCAATTCTCGCCCGCGCGAATATCGACGGGATCTCCGCCAATTTCATTCGGCTGGCGGCCACAAAGCGCCGCTTGTTCCTGATCCGCCAAATGGTCGCCGACTATGGCAAACTTTATGACGCTCATCGCGGAGTGACGCGGGCCGAGGTGACCAGCGCGACCGCGCTCACCGACGCTAATGTCGCGGCGCTCAAGGAATCATTGCGCGCCGCCTCCGGCAGGGACGTCGACCTCGACGTCAAGCTTGATCCTTCGATTATCGGCGGCTTGATCGTCAAGCTCGGATCGCGCATGGTCGACGGTTCGCTCAAAACCAAACTCAACGCAATTCGTCTCGCTATGAAAGAGGTCGGCTGATGGACATTCGCGCCGCAGAAATCTCTTCGATCCTCAAGAGCCAGATCGCTAATTTCGGCGCTGAGGCCCAGGTCACCGAGGTCGGTCAGGTGCTGAGCGTCGGTGACGGCATCGCGCGCGCCTATGGTCTCGACAAGGTCCAGGCCGGCGAGATGGTCGAATTCGAAAACGGCACGCGCGGCATGGCGCTGAATCTCGAAAGCGACAACGTTGGCATCGTCATTTTCGGCGCCGACCGCGAGATCAAGGAAGGGCAAACGGTCAAGCGCACTGGCGCGATCGTCGATGTGCCGATCGGCAAGGAGCTCCTTGGCCGCGTCGTTGACGCGCTTGGGAATCCGATCGACGGCAAGGGCCCGATCAACGCCGCCAAGCGGACCCGGGTCGACGTGAAGGCGCCCGGGATCATCCCGCGCAAGTCGGTGAGCGAGCCGATGGCGACCGGCCTGAAGGCGATCGACGCGATGATCCCGATCGGCCGCGGCCAGCGCGAACTCATCATCGGCGATCGCCAGACCGGCAAGACCGCGATCGCCCTCGACACCATCCTCAATCAGAAGTCGATCAATCAAGGCGACGACGAGAGCAAGAAGCTCTATTGCGTCTATGTCGCGGTCGGCCAGAAGCGATCGACGGTCGCGCAGTTTGTCAAGGTTCTGGAAGAGAACGGCGCGCTTGAGTATTCGATCATCGTCGCCGCGACCGCCTCGGACCCGGCGCCGATGCAATTTCTCGCCCCGTTTTCGGGTTGCGCAATCGGCGAGTTCTTCCGCGACAACGGCATGCACGCGGTCATCATCTACGACGACCTTTCCAAGCAGGCGGTCGCCTATCGCCAGATGTCGCTCCTGTTGCGCCGCCCGCCCGGCCGCGAAGCCTATCCCGGCGATGTGTTCTATCTCCACTCCCGCCTGCTCGAGCGCGCCGCCAAGCTTAACAAGGACAACGGTTCCGGGTCGCTGACGGCGCTGCCGATCATCGAGACGCAGGCCAACGACGTCTCCGCTTATATCCCGACCAACGTGATTTCCATCACCGACGGGCAGATCTTCCTCGAAACCGATCTTTTCTACCAGGGCGTGCGCCCCGCGGTGAACGTCGGTCTTTCCGTGTCGCGCGTGGGTTCGGCCGCGCAGACCAAGGCGACCAAGAAAGTCGCGGGCCAGGATCAAGGGCGAACTCGCGCAGTACCGCGAAATGGCGGCTTTCGCGCAGTTTGGCTCCGACCTCGATGCGGTCACGCAGCGCCTACTCAACCGCGGCGCGCGCCTCACTGAACTGCTCAAGCAGCCTCAGTTTTCTCCGCTGAAGATGGAAGAGCAGGTCTGCGTCATCTACGCCGGCGTCAACGGCTATCTCGACAAGCTGCCCCTCGACAAGGTCCGGCCCTTCGAAGACGGATTGTTGGTCGCCATGCGCTCGAAGAACCAGGGCGTCCTCGAAGCGATCCGCTCCTCTGGGGATCTGACGAGCGACGTCGAAGGGAAGCTCAAAACAGCGGTCGAGGCCTACGCCGCCAGTTTCGCCTGAACCAATCGAGCGGCGGAGATACTCAGCGATGCCGTCCCTGAAGGACCTTAGAAACCGGATCGCCTCCGTCAAGTCGACGCAGAAGATCACCAAGGCGATGCAGATGGTCGCCGTCTCGAAGCTGCGCCGCGCGCAAAGCGCAGTTGAAGCCGCGCGCCCTTACGCGGAGCGGGTTGAGGCGGTGTTGACGAATCTGGCCGGCGCCGCGTCCGACGGCCAGGGACCGCGCCTGCTCGCCGGCAGTGGATCGGACCAGGTTCATCTGCTTCTCGTGTGCACCGGGGAGCGCGGCCTCTGCGGCGCTTTCAATACTGCGATCGTTCGCCTCGCGCGCGAGAAGGCCAACGCGCTCGCCGCTCAGGGCAAGACGGTCAAGATTTTGTGCGTCGGCAAAAAGGGCTATGACCAGCTTCGCCGCACGCATGAGAAGAACATTGTGGAAATGATCGATCTCAGAGCGGTGCGCACGATTACCTACGAGACCGCCCAACCCATCGCCGCGAAGGTGATCGGGATGTTCGAGAATGCAGAATTCGATGTCTGCACGCTGTTCTATTCGCGCTTCAAGTCGGTGATCGCGCAGATCCCGACCGCCCAGCAGCTTATTCCTCCTGAACTCGGCCCAAAGGATGAAAAGGCGCCGGTTTATCATTACGAACCGGACGAAGGCGAAATTCTCGCCCAATTGCTGCCGCGGGCGGTTGCGGTGCGCATCTATCGGGGGTTGCTTGAGAACGCCGCTTCGTTCTTCGGGGCGCAAATGAGCGCCATGGACAACGCCACGCGCAACGCCGGAGAGATGGTCAAGAAGTACACGCTTCGCTACAACCGGACCCGCCAGGCGATGATCACCAAGGAACTGATCGAAATCATTTCGGGCGCCGAGGCGCTTTAATCGAACCTCGTCGTTCAAGCCGCACGAGCTAAAGAGCGACCAGAAGACCAGATACGAGGGCTTCAAAATGGCCAATATCGCGAATGCAACCGGCGAAGTCACCCAGGTGATCGGCGCCGTCGTCGACGTGAAGTTCGACAGCTACCTGCCGCCGATCCTCAACGCGCTCGAAACGATGAACAACGGCAACCGCCTCGTGCTTGAAGTCGCCCAGCAGCTCGGCGAGAACACAGTGCGCTGCATCGCCATGGACACCTCGGAAGGCCTGGTGCGCGGCCAGGAGGTCACGGACACCGGCGAGCCGATCTCGGTGCCGGTCGGCGAAGGGACGCTCGGACGCATCATGAACGTCATTGGCGATCCGGTCGACGAGGCCGGTCCGATCCCGATGGACGCGCGGCGGGCGATCCATCAGCCGACGCCAGCTTACGTCGATCAGTCGACGGAAGCGCAGATTCTCATAACTGGCATCAAGGTCGTTGACTTGCTCGCTCCCTACGCCAAAGGGGGCAAGATCGGCCTGTTCGGCGGCGCGGGCGTCGGCAAGACTGTGCTGATCCAGGAACTCATCAACAATGTTGCCAAGACCCACGGCGGCAACTCGGTGTTCGCGGGGGTCGGCGAGCGCACGCGCGAGGGCAACGATCTCTATCACGAGTTCATCGAATCGAAGGTCAACGCTGACCCGCACAACCCGGACCCAAACGTGAAGTCGAAATGCGCGCTGGTGTTCGGCCAGATGAACGAGCCGCCCGGCGCGCGCATGCGGGTCGGACTGGCGGGCGTTACCGTGGCCGAACACTTCCGCGACCAGGGGCAGGATGTGCTGCTGTTCATCGACAACATATTCCGCTTCACTCAGGCTGGCTCGGAAGTGTCGGCGCTGCTCGGCCGCATCCCCTCCGCGGTCGGGTACCAGCCGACGCTGGCCACCGACATGGGCGCGCTTCAGGAGCGCATCACCACAACGACTAAGGGCTCGATCACGTCGGTGCAGGCGATCTATGTCCCTGCCGACGACCTGACCGATCCGGCGCCGGCGACGTCTTTCGCCCATCTTGACGCGACGACCGTGCTGTCGCGCGCAATCTCGGAAAAGGGCATTTATCCGGCGGTCGATCCACTCGATTCGACATCGCGGATGCTAACCGCCGCCATCGTCGGCGAGGAGCATTATAACGTCGCCCGCCAGGTGCAGCAGGTGCTCCAGCGCTACAAGGCGTTGCAGGACATCATCGCGATCCTGGGCATGGACGAGCTGTCGGAAGAGGATAAGCAGATTGTCGCCCGGGCGCGCAAGATTGAGCGCTTCCTGTCGCAGCCCTTCGACGTCGCCGCCGTTTTCACCGGCACGCCTGGCGTGCAGGTGAAGATCGAGGACACAGTCAAGGGATTCAAGGGCATCGTCGAAGGCAAATACGACAATCTGCCCGAAGCGGCCTTCTACATGGTCGGCACGATCGAGCAGGCGGTCGAGAAAGCGCAAAAGCTGGCGGCCGAGGCGGCTTGACGAACGGGGGAGCCGAGGGTCGCCATGGCTACATTCCACTTCGAACTCGTCTCGCCGGACAAGGTTCTTTACAATGGCCCCGCGCAGTCGGTTCTCGTTCCGGGGAGCGAGGGCGACTTCCTGGCGTTGAGCGATCACGCCCCGGTTATGACCTCGGTGCGTCCGGGAGTGGTCGGCATTGATGACCCCCAGGGCAAACACCATCGCGTATTCGTACGCGGCGGCTTTGCCGACGTCAGCAAAAGCGGCCTCATCCTGCTCGCTGAGACGGCCATCCCCTTCGAAGAGTTAAGCGCCGATCAGCTCGGCCAGGAAATCAAGAATGCCGAAGAGGATCTCGCCGACGCGACAGAGGACGAGAAACGGCTGGCGCAGGAGAGGCTGGACCGGTTGCGTGAGCTCAAGGATGCAATGAAGCTCTGAGACCGACGGAGCCGGCGCCCCTGCAGGCCGCCCGCGCGCTTCGCGGGACCGACCATGAATCGCAACGAATTTGACGCGCTATGCTCGGGGTTGCCGGGGGCAACTCACGTCGTCCAATGGGGCGGCGCCAGTGTTTGGAAAGTGGGCGGCAAGGTGTTCGCGATCGGGGGATGGTCCGACCCGCCTGAATTTGCCGTAACGTTCAAATGCTCGGCAGCAAGCTTCACGATCTTGAAGGAGCTGCCCGGAATGCGCCCGGCGCCGTATCTGGCCTCGCGCGGTCTGTCTTGGATGCAGCGTACCGACGATTCCTCGCTCAGTGACGAGGCGCTTGAGAAGTATTTGCGCCAGAGCTATGCAATAGTCATGGGGAAACTGCCCAAGAAGGCGCAAAGCGCATTGCGGTCCTTGCGTGCGATCCCCACCATGACGCCTTTGGACATCCGTTCCGCCTATACGCGGATCGCCCCCTATGTCCGCCGAACGCCGATCATCGAGGTCGCCTCGCCGGTTGCGGACGCCCCGCCGGTCTCGCTCAAGCTCGAGTTTCTCCAGGAGAGCGGGTCATTCAAGGCCCGCGGCGCTTTCCACAATCTTCTGACGCGCGCCGCTCCGGCGGTGGGCTGCGCCACTGCGTCCGGGGGCAACCACGGCGCCGCGGTCGCCTTCGCCGCCCAAAGGCTTGGCGTTCGCGCGCGCGTCTTCGCGCCCGAAATCGCACTCCCGCCAAGATCGCCAAGATCAGGGCATACGGCGCCGAAGCCATTGTCGGAGGAGCATCCTACGCCGAGGCTCAGGAGCGGTGCGACGCGTATGTCAGCGAGACCGGGGCCCTATCAATCCATCCATACGATTCGCCGCAAACGATTGCCGGCCAGGGCACGCTCGCGCTGGAATGGGAAGAAGACCTCGACCGCTTCGGCTTCGCGACGCTTGATACGGTGCTGGTCGCGGTTGGAGGCGGGGGGCTCATCGCCGGAGTCGCCGCCTGGTTCTCGGGGCGCGTCAAGGTCGTCGGCGTCGAGCCGGAAGGATCGCGCGCGCTCGACGCGGCATTGGATGCGGATGCTCCAGTCGATGTTGCGGTTAAATCCGTCGCTGCCGAATTCGCTCGGCGCCAAACGGGTCGGCGTTCTCAATTTCGAGATCGCCCGGCAATTCGTGAGCAAGGTCGTCCTGGTCTCGGACAATTCGATCGCCGAGGCGCAGCAGCGGCTTTGGGCCGGCGTGTCGATCATCGCCGAGCCGGGCGGAGCCGCTGCTTTCGCTGCGCTTTCCAGCGGAGCCTACATGCCGGAAAAAGGCGAGCGCGTCGGCGTGCTCGTCTGCGGCGCCAACGCCGATTTGGGCCGTCTCGCTGAGCAGCGCTAGCGGGGAGCCGATTGCACGGAACCACTGCCGTCAACCGGCAAAGCGATCGCGGACGAAGGAGGTCTCGCGACAAATAGCCTCGGCAACCCATTGCGGCGGCCGGGCCTCCGCACTAATGTCCGCGCGCCTTTACAGGGTTTGGCCTTGCGGACTTTTGGGGCGTCGCCAAGCGGTAAGGCAGCGGATTTTGATTCCGCCATGCGGAGGTTCGAATCTCCCCGCCCCAGCCAAAGATTTCAATGGGTTAGGAGACAAATAAGTAACCGGGTAACCGGGGCAGATTCCCGGGCGGGGGTCGATCAAGTGGGAGCGTTGGCGATCAGGCTTTCGATGGTGGGGACGTGCGGTCCCGGGATACCGAGGCGGGCTCCGAGGTAGTCGAAGAACGAGATTTTGAGCTTGGCGCATGTCTTGGCGAGACCGAGCATGACGTCGCGTGCGGTGCGCCCTTTTTCGCTGACGGTTCCGCCGGAGATTTTTCTCTTGGTGACGACGATGCGAATGTCGTTTTCGGATGCGTTGGCGTTGAGGGGACTCTGCGGCCGCTCGAGCACGCGCAGGAGTTCGGGCTTGTTGGCGAGGAGGCGCTTGAGGAGCCGGTCGAGCGTCGCGTATCCGGTTCGGCGTTTGAAGATGCGGTCGAAGCGGGTTGAGAGTTCGGCGGCGCGCTCGGCGTTCGGGGCGAGCTTGAACGCCTTGAGTTGACGATAGAACCCCCAGATCATCCGCCGCGCGACTTCGACGGCGCTGCGCTGCCGGTCGTTGGCGGGAACGAGCTTGTAGACGAGGCGCTCGGCGTGGACCCAGCACAGGGCGTGGTCGCCGACGCGGAACTGTCCGGCGTCGTCGGAGAGGATGACGGCGCTCCCGAGCCGATCCTCGGCGCAGATCGCGCCCCACAACGCGGCTTCGCTGGCTGTGCGCACGGGGTCGGGGGTGACGCGCAACGCGGTCAGGCCGAGGGCGCGCAAATGCGCCCGCCAGTCGGCTTCGCCGGCGAATTCGAGGATTTGCGAGCTCAGCAGAGCCTCGATGACGCCATGCGCCAGATTGGCTGCGCGCATGTAGGCTGTCGCCGCCGCATTGACAGCGTAGCGCGCCGTCCCGCCGAGCAGGTTGCGCAGAAAAGCCAGGCGCGATTTGCTTGGCCCAGTGCGGAACGCGGTGAACCGGTCGGAGCCGAATTGGGTCGTGTAGCAGGCCTTGCCGGCGTGACGCGCTCCGGTGTCGTCGACGCTGACGCAAGCCGAGGCGCGAAGCCCGGCGCGGAACGCCGCTTCCTCCTCGGCGCGGAACGTGTCCAGCCTCGCGGTCAAGAGCCGCACCACCTGGCGCTTCGAGATCGAAAGGCCGGCCGCGGTCAGCACCGCCACGATCCGCTCGCAGGTCATCTGGCCCTGAAAATGCAGCACCAGAACCAGGCGATGCAGATGCGGGCCGCAGCCGCCCACGATCCCCGCCGGCAGATCGGCCGTCACCGTCCGCCCGTCCGGCGTCGCATAGCGCTCGCGCCGGTAGAGCGTCACCTCGGGTCTGAAGGCGATGTCCTGAACGATGATCTCTTCGTAGCCCTTGTGGCGCGAGCCTTCCGGCCCCGACGCCGCCAGCGTCACCGTGCGGTCGATCCTCAACTTCGAAACGCCAGGACCGCGACGACGCGACGGCGCTCTGTCCGCCTCGTTCGGTCGATCCGCACCCGCTCGATCCGTCGCCTTTTCCATGCCCGATGGTTTGATCGGCGGTCGCGGCGGCAAGCCCTTCAGACGCCGGACCTCGTCCTTCAGTTGCTGGTTCTCCAACCGAAGCCCCGCCACCGTCGCGTTCAGCCTCGCGTTCTCTTCCCGAAGCCGTTCGACCTCGCCAATCAATCGGCGAACCAGCCCCACCAGTTCGATCGCCCCAAGCCCCTCAAGCGAATCATTCGAGCCGGAAGACATCCAACGCTTGAATCAAGCCTCTCTTAACGCTCCCTTAACGCCCGGGAATTTGCCCCGGTTACCTGCCAAGTATCCTAACCTTTTGAGAAGCCTGGTGCGCTAGCCTCCCGGCGAAATCGATGAGCGAGGACGGCGTCGTGCTTGGCCCCTTGGCGATGTGGGCCGCGCTGGAGAACGCGGGCCTGAAAACTTTCGGCCCCGACGGCGCGTATGGCGCGCCCGCGCTCGGAGGCGCGCTTGCCGTTTCGGCGCTCTATTATACTAGGCGCCGGCGGACTCGCGGGCGGCGCCCCAGCGTCAGGGGCTTCGTTCGGCGCCATCTTTCCCAGGCGGATCGTCCTGCATCCCTCATCGCTTGTCGACATGCGCATGTGGGCGCTGAACGGAATCGTCTTCGCCTCCGCCTATGGCATGCTCGGTCTGGGGCTGTTCTTCTGGCGCGACCTGATCGCCGCCGGCCTTGGGGAGGCTTTCGGCGCGCGAACGCCGCTCGGCTGGCCCGCATGGATCATCCTAGGCATGGCGACCGTATTCCAGCTCCTGGCCTACGAGCTTGCTTACTGGTGCGCCCATTATGCGTTCCACAAGGTCCCGGCGCTATGGGAGTTTCATAAGGTTCACCATTCGGCCGAGGTGCTGACCGTATTCACCGAACTCCGGCAACATCCCGTCGAGATCATCGCTTTCGTCAATCTGATCGGGTTGGCGACGGGATCCGTGTTCGGGGTCATGACCTATGCGTTCGGCCCAGGCGTGCGTCCGTTCACGTTGCTCGACGGCAACATTCTGGTGATGATGTTTCTGATCACCTACGGTCATCTGCGACATAGCCACATGTGGATCGCGTTCACCGGCCTCGCCGGCAAAATCCTGCAAAGTCCCGCGCACCACCAGTTGCACCACTCCGCCAATCCCGCCCATTTCGACCGGAATCTTGGCTTTGCGCTGGCGGTCTGGGATTGGGCCTTCGGCACTCTCGCGGTTCCCCCGAAGGCGCGTGAGAAGGTGATCTTCGGCGTCGGCGAGGAGAACCCGCGCTTCCGCTCCGCGCTCGGCAATTATCTCATCCCCTTGGTGCGCTTCAGCGAGCACGGCGTCAGGCTCGCCGCGCGATTGCGGAGCGCTTTGCCCCGCCGCCGCGCCGAAGCGTGGGCGACCGCGGACCGGCGCCGCTCGAATTGAGGGCCAGCCATCGGTTTTTGCGCCGATGCGCGCCGTTCCCTTGCGCTGCGAATCTCCCTATCCTCGCCTGAACCCCAAGCGATGAGGAGACGCTTCCCGTGGCGGGCGAAAAGTCCGCGCGCCGGCGCGGCGTGCTGTTGGTTCTTCTCGCCACGGTGCTGTGGAGCATGGCGGGACTGTTCGCCCGGCTCGTCGCCCATCTCGACGTGTGGACGGTGATGGGCTGGCGCGCGCTTCTCGGCGCGGTCTCGATCTCGGTTGTGGGCCTGATCGAATGGCGCAGCGGGCGCCTCGACAATCCGCTTGGCTTTGGCCCGCTCTCGCCGCTCGTGGCGCTGTTGGCGATGATCGCGATCTCCGCCTACACCGCCTCGGTGATGACGACGACCATCGCCGACGTCATGGTGATCTATGCGACTTTGCCTTTCGTCGCCGCGGCGATCGGCTTTCTCATCAATCGCGAGCGCGTCTCGCCGCGCACGCTGATCGCCTCGGGAGTGGCGCTCGCCGGCATCGTCATCATGGTGGCGAGCGGCCTCGGCGGCGGGAGACTACTGGGGCAATCGCTGTCGGCGCTGATGACCTTGGCGTTCGCCGGCATGATCGTTTTGCAGCGGCGCCAGCCGAAGGCCTCGATGATCGTCGTCAACGCGCTCGGCGCGCTCGGTTCCGGTATTTTCGGGCTCGTCAATTCGCCGCACGAGGCGATCGGAGCTTTTGATTTCCTCGTTCTCCTCGTCTTTGGCCTGACCACGATCGGCCTCGCGTTTGTCCTCTTCATGGAGGGCGCCAAGTTCGTCCCGTCGGCGGAAGCCGGCCTGATCAGCCTGCTCGATGTTGTGCTCGGGCCGCTATGGGTGTTTCTTGCCTTTGGCGAGAACCCGGGCGCGGCGACAATTCTTGGCGGCGCGATCGTACTCGCCGCCGCCGTTTGGCGCATGGCGCCGGACCTGCGGCGGGAACCTGTTTTTGAGCGGGAGGAAGCATGAGCGGCGAACAATTCGCCCTGGTGACGGGCGGGGGCACGGGGATTGGGAAGGCGTCTGCGCTGGCGCTCGCCCGGGCAGGGTGGGATGTGGCGGTCGCGGGCCGGCGGCGCGAGCCGCTCGACGAGGCCGCGGCTCAGATTTCGGCGCTCGGCCGGCGGGCGATCGCCGCGCCTTGCGACGTCGGCGACCCGGGGGCGGTGAAGGAATTGTTCGCCCGAATTGAGCGCGAATTCGGCCGGCTCGATCTTTTGTTCAACAACGCCGGGCGCGGCGCCCCGCCGTTCCGATCGATGAACTGACTTACGAGCAGTGGAAGGCGGTGGTCGACGCCAATCTCAACGGCGCGTTTCTGTGCGCCCAGGGCGCCTTCGGGCTGATGAAGCGCCAGAAGCCGCAAGGCGGGCGGATCATCAACAACGGCTCAATTTCGGCCCACGTTCCGCGGCCCTTCTCCGCGCCCTACACCGCGACGAAGCATGCCATCTCCGGCCTGACCAAGGCGATTGCGCTCGACGGGCGCGCGCATGACATCGCCTGCGGGCAGATCGACATCGGCAACGCCCTGACCGAAATGGCCCGCAAGCAGACGCAAGGCGTCCCGCAAGCCGACGGGCGCATCGCGGTCGAGCCGACCATGGACCCGGACGAGGTCGGGGCGGCGATCGTTCATATGGCGAGCCTGCCGCTTACGACCAACATCCTGACGATGACCATCATGGCGACCAAGATGCCGTTCGTCGGGCGGGGGTGAACTTCGGCGACTGGAGGAGAAGACCATGCCGCAACTGCGATCGCTGCCGGTTGAGCCGACGATGCGCGATCTTTACCGGGCCTATCCGGCCACCTGCAAACCGCTGGGCGAATTGACCGAGGCGGCGATGCGCGGCGCCTCGCCCTTCACCCAAGGACAGCGCGAACTGATCGCCGCCTATGTTTCGGGACTCAACGCCTGCACCTATTGCCACACGACGCATGTCGCGGTGGCGGCGGCGTGCGGCGTCGAGCCGGATCTCATCAAGGCGCTGCTTGCCGACATCGAGACCGCGCCGATCGAAGCGAAGATGAAGCCGATCCTGCGCTACGCGAGAAAGCTCACCCTGGCGCCGGCGCGCATGACCGCAGCCGACGCGGCGTCGGTCTATGACGCCGGCTGGAGCGACGCGGCGCTCTATTCGACCGTGCTGGTGACGGCCCTGTTCAATTTCTACAACCGTCTGGTGGACGGGGTTGGGCTCGCCCTGCCCGACGGCTATCCGCCCGAGGCGGGCAAAAGGCTTTCAACGCTCGGATATGACGTCTTCGCCCAGATGGCGAAGCCAGGCTGACCCAGGTTGGGACTTTGGCGCGCCGGTCCGATAGGATATCGACTTCGTCCAGTCCGTTCGGACTGGCTGGGGGAGGAAACCACGATGAGCGAAGACTATACCGGATCGTGCTTTTGCGGAGCGGTTGAGGTCAAGGTTACCGGCAAACCGAACGCGATGGGCTACTGCCATTGCGCGTCCTGCCGCTCCTGGTCGGCGAGCCCGGTCAACGCCTTCACGCTCTGGCCGCCGGAGGCCGTGGAAGTGACCAAGGGCGCGGAGCATCTCGCGACCTACTCCAAAACGCCGGTCAGCCAGCGACAATACTGTTCGCTCTGCGGCGGCCACGTCATGAACGTTCATCCGCCGCTCAAAATGATCGACGTTTACGCCGCGACGATTCCGGGACTCGAATTTGTCCCGCAAGTGCACGTCAACTACGCCGAGACGGTGCTCCGACTGCGCGACGGCTTGCCGAAACTCAGCGATTTCCCCGCTGAAATGGGCGGTTCCGGGAAAATCTTACCCGAATAGCGGATCCCCGATCGCCGCATCCCTCGTCTCCGCGCGAGCGGGCCGCCGAAGGTTGGCCCGCCGCCATCGGCTCACCGCGTGACCGGCGTCACAGCGGAGCAGACGGGGCTGTGCAACTGTCGTCGCGGGGAGACAAACAATGCGTAGCCTGCTGGTCCTTCTGATCGCGCTGACCATCGCCTGCGGAGCGGGCGCGAGCGTGAGCATATCTCTGGCCTCCGCTCATGCGGATTATGCCAGCCGGGGCTATTGATTGACGCTGGGCGAGGCCGGGCCACGACGCAGGAAAGCGGACGAAGGCGGGGGGATCGTTTCGCGGGACCGAAGGCCGGCTCACCCGCGCCGGGGCTTACGCGGCGAGCGCGGCCGCTCCGGCGCTCCGGCGGCGATCAGCTTGCGGAATTCGTCGCGTTTCTCATGGATCGAGGCGATCACGAGGCCCATCGGCACGCCGACGTCGACCAGCACCGCCTCCGAGAGTTGCAGGCTCGCTTCGATCGTCTCCGGCACCGCGTCGGTCACGCCGAGCGCATAGAGCGCGCGGGCGTGGTTGGCGTCGCGGGCGCGGGCGACCAGCGTCACGTCCGGCCGCAGCCGGCGCGTCGCTTCGACCACCGCTTCGTTGGCGGCCGTGGAGTCCATCGTCACCACCACGGCGCGCGCCGTCTCGAGACCGCAGCGGCGCAGATATTCGGGGCGCGATGCGTCGCCATAGTACACCGGCTTGCCGTCGGCTCGCGCGCGCGACGCCAGGCGCGCGTCGGAGTCCACGGCGATGAACGGGATCTGGTGGCGATCCAGCATGTCGCCGATCAGCGCCCCGACGCGGCCGTAACCGGCGATGATGACGCGCTGCTCCTCGCTTTCCGGCGGCGGCTCCGGCGGCGTCTCGTCGGCGATGCTGCGCGGCGGCGAGCCGATCCGCGCCCCAAGCCTGGCCAGCGCCGGGATGGTCAGCATGGAGATCGCGATGACGCCGGTAAGCGTTGTTGCGAGCGCGCGGTCGATGAGGCCGCCGGCGAGCGCCGCACCGATCATCACGAAGCCGAACTCGCCGCCGGGCCCGAGCAGCAGCGCCATTTCCGCGCCGACCCTGGCGGGCAGGCGGAATCCCCTCGCCAGCGTGAACACGATCAGGCCCTTGGCGGCGATCAGCGCGGCCACGAGACCGAGCAAGACGCCGGGCCGCGCGAGGATCAGCGGCAGATTGATCCCGGCCCCCACCGAGACGAAATAGAGCCCGAGGAGCAGGCCCTTGAACGGCTCGATCGTCACCTCGATCTCGCGCCGGTATTCCGTCTCGGCGAGCAGCAGCCCGGCGACGAAGGCGCCGAGCGCCATCGAGAGATGGCTGGCCGCCGCCTCGAGGCCCGCGCCCAGCACCACCAGAAGGCAGGCCGCCATGAAGAATTCGGGGCTCTTCGTCGCCGCCACCGAATGAAACAGCGGCCGCAGCGCGAGGCGCCCGAACAGGATCAGCGCCGCCAGCGCGACCGCCGCGGGCGCGAGCACGCGGATCAGCTCGTAGCCGATTCCGTGCTCGGCGCCGCCCGCGAAGGCGCTCGCCATGACGAGAAGCGGCGCGACGGCGAGATCCTGAAACAGCAACACCGAGAAGCTGGCCCGGCCGACGTTCGAGCCGAGGCGCTTGGTCTCGACGAGCATCGGGATCACGATCGACGGTCGAGGACATCGCCAGCGCCGCGCCGATCATCAGCGCCGAGGTCGGGGCAAGTCCAAGACGCCCAGGCCACGGCGCCCAGGATCAGCGTGGTCGCGATCACCTGTCCGAGCCCGAGCCCGAACACGAGCCGGCGCATGCGGCGCAGACGCTCGAACGAAAGCTCGAGGCCCATCGTGAACAGCAGCGCGACGACCCCGAAGGCCGCGAGGCGATCGATGGCCTCGGTGTTGGTGATCGCCAGCTGATCGAGCCAGCGCGCCCGGCCGAGGCCGTAGGGGCCAAGCGCGACGCCCGCCAGCAGAAATCCGAGGACAGGGCTCAGTCTGAGACGGAAGAACAGCGGCGCGACGACGCCCGCCGTCACCAGAAACAGCAGCGCCTCCTTGTAAAGCGAAAGGTCGATCGTCGCGTCCACGCCTTCGAGCTTAGTCGAATTCGAAACGATGCGCGAGCCTCGCGGGCGAGGTGGCGGCCGCGACGATCACGGAACTACGGTCGTGATCGAATTGAAGGCAGGCGCGGCTGATCGGGACGCCATCGGGCAAATCCTGTCCTACATTGGCGATCTGGCCGATCGAACGACACAGGTGCGCGGGATATTGGTTTCTCGGGAGTTCACGGCGCGAGCCGTTGCTGCAGCGCGTGCCGCCGCCGAACATCCGATTGATCCAGTACGCCTTCCGATTTACCTTTGAGACTGTCGCGACGACGTCGGTTTAAGGCGGTCGTCGACTTCGGCAAGCCGTAAAATCGCGCGCCGCTGCGGATTCGAACCGGAGCGCGGAGCCTCGCGGACGAAGGGCGAGGCATGGTAAGACGTGAGCTGGGCCATTGGGTCGCGAGCGTCTGCGAATTAAGGGCCCGGAAAAGCGAAACGGAGCACGCGATGCCGCTTTATTCCCGTGACGGCGAGACGGCTTCGATCATGGCGCTCGCGCCGGTCATTCCCGTTCTGACGGTCGACAGCGTCGAGGATGGCGTCGAGCAGGCGAAAGCGCTGGTCGCCGGCGGGCTCTACGCGATCGAGGTGACGTTGCGCACGCCCTCGGCGCTCGCGGCGATCACGGCGATCGCCAAGAGCGTGCCGAAAGCTGTGGCCGGGGCGGGCACGATCGTTTCGGTCGAGCAGATCGACGAGGCGATTGCCGCGGGCGCGCGATTTCTGGTCAGCCCGGGCGTCACGCCCGCGCTCGCCAAAGCCGCGGCGCAATCGCCCGTGCCGTTCCTGCCGGGCTGCGCCACGGCCTGGGAGGCGATGGCGCTAAGGGAGCTCGGCTTCCGCGCGCTGAAGCTGTTCCCGGCCGAAGCGGCCGGCGGCGTGAGGCTTCTCGCGTCGCTCTCCGCGCCGCTGCCCGATCTGCGCTTCTGCCCGACCGGCGGGATCGACCTCGCCAAGGCGCCCGACTATCTCAAATTGCCCAACGTCGCCTGCGTCGGCGGATCGTGGATGCTGCCGAAGGCGGCGCTCGCCAGCGGCGACTACGCAGCGGTCGAAAAGCTCGTCGCGCGAGGCGGCGCGGCCTGGCGCGACGCACCGGTAAGCCGCCTTCGGCCTTGGCTTCGGCTTCCGCCTCGGCGCGCTTCTTGGCGATTTCGCGCTTCAGCGCGACGGCGCCGTCGGAGAGCTGCGCCTCGTTCGCCTTGGCGAGAAAATCGTCGAGGCCGCCGCGATGCTCGACCGAACGCAGCGCGGCCGCGCTGATGCGCATGCGAACCGCACGCTCCAGCGTGTCCGAGATCAGCGTGACCTGAACCAGATTCGGCAAGAAGCGGGTGCGCGTCTTGCGGTTGGAATGGCTGACTTTGTTGCCGGATTGAACGGCCTTGCCCGTCAGTTCGCAGCGGCGTGACATCGCACGATCCTTTGACCCATCGAGAGCGCCCGAGAATCCCAAACATAAAGCGGGCCGCTCCTTTGACAAAGCGTCCCGCCGTCCGGCTCAGGCCTGTAAGAGCGCTGGGCTATAGAGGAAGGGATTTTCGAGCGTCAAGCTTTGCAACGCTCGACAGGCTGCCGGCGCCCGTTACTTTTGGCCCATGCAACACGGACAGGCGAGCCGCACCGCCCTTGGCGCGGCGGGCCATCGGGCCGCGCATCAGGTCATCGAGCGGGGAATTGTCTTTTCCGACCCGCTCGCGCTCGCGATCCTGGGTCCGGACGCCGACCCGGCCATCGCGCTCGCCAAGGAAGAGCCGGAGCGCCGCGCCCTTCGCCTGTTCATCGCGATGCGCAGCCGGTTTGCCGAAGACGCGGCGTTGCAGGCGATCGATCGGGGCGTGCGGCAGATCCTCGTGCTCGGGGCCGGCCTGGACACCTTTGCCTATCGATTGCCGCCGGTCGAGGGCTTGCGCCTGTTCGAGCTCGATCATCCCGCGACCCAGCGCGACAAGCGACGCCGCCTCGCCGAGGCGCGCATCGCCGAACCCGCGCATGTGGTCTATGTCGGCCACGATTTCGATCGCGGAAGCATGACCGCGGCCCTCCAGGCCGGCGGATTTGAGCCGAGCGAGACGGACATTCGTGCTGTGGCTCGGCGTGACGCCCTATCTGACCGAGGACGCCGTGTTCGCGACGCTCGGCGAACTGGCGCGCTTGCCCGGCGGCGCGGAGGTCGTGTTCGACTACGCCAATCCGCCGGGCGCCAGCGCTGACGCGGCAACGCGCAAGGCTCTCAAGGAACTGGCCGAACGGGTGGCGGCGCTCGGCGAGCCGTTGCGATCCTTTCTCGATACGGCGCCCTGCACGCCCGCGCGCGCGAACTCGGCTTCGTCGAGATCGAGGATTTCGACCGCGCGGCGCTGGTCGGCCGCTATCTGCCCGATCTTCCAGACGCTCCCCGACCGGGGCCGGGCGGGCATGTCGTGCGAATGGCGACGCGCAGCGCCGTCATCGCGCAGCGCAAGCGAAGCGATCAGGGATGAAGCCCAGCGGCGCGGCTCTGGTCGACCGCGTCGCCGCTTCGCGGCTCCTCGAGACGACGCCGCGACGGCGGCTTGCCTCAGGTCTGCGGCTGCGGCTCGAGGCCGCCGGCGTCCGGGCCGATGGGCCGGGGCTTGCCGGTCGAGGGGACGGCGGCGCGCGGCGCGGCCGGGGGCTCGCGGTCGGTCGCCGATTCGCGAACCGGCCGCACGCCCTGCAAGAGCCCGACGATCTCGTCGCCGGTCAGCGTCTCGAACTCCACCAGTCCGTTGGCGAGCGTCTCGAGGTCGGCGCGCCGCTCGGTGAGAACGCGGGTCGCGGTGTCGTGGGCTTCCTGCACCAGACGGCGCACTTCCTCGTCGATCGTCTCGGCGGTCGCTTCGGATATGTTCTGCTGGCGGCCGAGCGAATAGCCGAGGAACACCTCGTCCTGATTCTCGCCGTACATGACCGTGCCAAGCTTCTCCGAGAAGCCGAGCCGGGTCACCATGGCGCGGGCGATCTTCGTCACCTGCTGGATGTCGCCCGCGGCGCCCGAGGTCACCTTGTCCTTGCCGAACACCAGTTCCTCGGCGACGCGGCCGCCCATCGACATCGCCAGCATGGCGATCAGCTGCTCGAAGCTCTGCGAAATCTGGTCGCGCTCGGGCAGCGACTGCACCATGCCGAGCGCGCGTCCGCGCGGGATGATCGTCGCCTTGTGGATCGGCGTCGAGGCCGGCATCGAGACGGAGACCAGCGCATGGCCCGCTTCGTGGTAGGCGGTCAGGCGCTTTTCCTCTTCGGTCATGATGAGCGTGCGCCGCTCGGCGCCCATCATGATCTTGTCGCGCGAATCCTCGAATTCCTGCGCGCGTGACGACGCGCTTGCCCCGCCGGGCGGCGAGCAGCGCCGCCTCGTTGACGAGGTTCATCAGATCCGCGCCCGAGAAGCCCGGAGTTCCGCGCGCCACGACCTTGAGGTCGACATCGGGCGCGAGCGGCACCTTGCGCACATGCACCCGGAGAATCTTCTCGCGGCCGATGAAATCGGGGTTCGAGATCACGATCTGCCGGTCGAAGCGGCCGGGGCGCAGCAACGCCGGGATCGAGCACGTCGGGCCGGTTGGTCGCGGCGATGATGATGATGCCTTCGTTCTGCTCGAAGCCGTCCATCTCGACCAGCAACTGATTGAGCGTCTGCTCGCGCTCGTCGTTGCCGCCGCCGAGGCCCGCGCCGCGATGGCGGCCGACCGCGTCGATTTCGTCGATGAAGATGATGCACGGCGCGTTCTTCTTCGCCTGCTCGAACATGTCGCGCACGCGGCTTGCGCCGACGCCGACAAACATCTCGACGAAGTCGGAGCCCGAAATGGTGAAGAACGGCACATTGGCTTCGCCCGCCACGGCGCGCGCGGTCAGCGTCTTGCCCGTGCCCGGCGGTCCAACCAGGAGCACGCCGCGAGGGATGCGTCCGCCGAGCTTCTGAAACTTTTGCGGATCGCGCAGGAATTCGACAATCTCCTGCAGATCTTCCTTGGCTTCGTCGACGCCCGCCACATCCTCGAAAGTGACCCGCCCCTGCGCTTCGGTCAGGAGCTTGGCCTTCGACTTGCCGAAACCCATCGCTTTTCCGGCGCCGCCCTGCATCTGGCGGGTCATATAGATCCACAGGCCCAGGAACAGCAGAACGGGGAGCACGCTGGAGACGATCGTCAGGACCCAGTTGTTGCCGTCCGACGGCGGCTTGGCGGTGATCGTCACGTCCTTCTTATAGAGGGTCTGGACGAGGCTCGGATCGCTCGGCGCATAGGTCTGGAACGACCGGCCGTCTTTCATGTGGCCGGAAATTTCCGGGCCGGCGATCGTGACGTCGCGAATGTTGCCGGCGTCGGCGTCGCTCAGCAGCTGGCTGAAGGTGATCTCGCTCGACGGCGCCTTCTGGCCGGGGCTCTGGAACAGGGTCACCAGCGCCAGAACGAGCAGAAAGATGATCACCCAGAGGGCGAAATTTCGGTAATTCGCGTTCATAGCCTTCCCGTGACTGAGCGGCCGCCGGAGATTTCCCCAGGCTTCCCGGCCCTGTCCTGACTGAACATTTAAGCGCGCCCGGCCGAATTGCCAAGAGAACCAAAATTCTCTCAATTTGGAGTGAAGGCTTCAATTGCAGTTTTTTGGCGGCGACGGCCCAGCGAAACCGGTCCGAGGTCAGGCGGTCTTCTCCTCCTTGACCCCCAATTCCTCAATCATGCTCTTGCGCATCAAGAATTTCTGGGCCTTGCCGGTGACGGTCATCGGGAAGGCGTCGACAAACCGCACGTAGCGCGGAACCTTGTAATGGGCGATCGAGGCGCGGCAGAAGGCGATGACTTCGGCTTCGTTCAACGCCCAGCCCTCGCGGCGGCGGATCCAGACGCACAGCTCCTCGCCGTAGCGGTGGTCAGGAACGCCAAAGGCCTGAACCTCGGCGATCGCCGGGTGGGTGAAGAGAAACTCCTCGATTTCCCGCGGGTAGATGTTCTCGCCGCCGCGAATGATCATGTCCTTGAGCCGGCCGACAATGTTGCAGTACCCCTCCGCGTCGATTGTCGCCATATCGCCGGTGTGCATGAACCGGGCCTCGTCGATCGCGATTGCCGTGGCCGCCGGATCGTCCCAATAGCCGCGCATGACGCTATAGCCGCGGGTCAGGAGTTCGCCGGGGACGCCGGGCGGCGCAATGCGGCCCTCGCTATCGACGATCTTGACCTCGATATGGGGCTGAATGCGCCCGACCGTGGACACGCGTCGATCGAGCGGGTCGTTGTGGGCGCTCTGGAAGCTGACCGGGCTGGTCTCGGTCATGCCATAGGCGATGGTGACTTCGCCCATATGCATCTGATCGACGACCTTTCGCATGACTTCGACCGGACAGGGCGAGCCCGCCATGATCCCAGTGCGCAGACTCCGGAGGTCGAACCGGGCGAATTCGGGATGTTCGAGCATGGCGATGAACATCGTCGGGACGCCGTGCAGGCCGGTGCACCGCTCGGCCTGCACCGCTTCCAGGGTCGCGATCGGATCGAAGCCTTCCGACGGGCTCACCATGCAGGCGCCGTGGGTCACGCAGGCGAGATTGCCCAGCACCATGCCGAAGCAGTGATAATAGGGCACGGGGATGCATAGCCGGTCGTCCTCAGTCAGACGCATGGCTTGGCCGATGAAATAGCCGTTGTTGACGATATTGTGATGGGTCAGCGTCGCGCCCTTCGGAGCGCCGGTGGTCCCGGACGTGAACTGGATATTGATCGGATCGTCGAATTGCAGCGCTTCCTCGAAAGCGCTCAGCGCGGCGCGCTCCTCGTCGGTCGCCGGCCTCGCGACGTCGCCGAAGTTCAGCATGCCGGCGGTTTTCTCCGCGCCAAGACGGATGACGATTTCGAGGTTCGGCAGGCGCTTCGACGCGAGTTTGCCGGGCTCGGCGGCGTCGATCTCGGGCGCGCATGAGCGCAGCGATGCGAAATAGTCGTTGCTCTTGTGGCCGGCGCTCAGGATCAGCGCCCGGCAGCCGGATTTCTTCATCGCATATTCGAATTCGTGCGAGCGATAGGCGGGATTGACGTTGACGAGAATGATCCCGGCGAGCGCGGTGCCGAACTGGGCCAAAACCCATTCGCTGAGGTTGGCCGACCAGATGCCGACCCGATCGCCCTTTTCGAGGCCCAGCTTGCGAAGGCCGATGGCCAGGTCTTCGGACTGCCGTAAGAGGTCGGCGTAGCTCCAACGCACGCTTTGGTGACGGGTGACGAGCGCCGGCCGCTCCGGACCTTCCGCCGTCACCCGGCGCAGGAGTTGGCCGATCGTCTCGCCGATGAGCGGCGTCGAAGACGCGCCATGGACATAGGATTGCGTGAGCAGCGCCATTGATTTTTCCTCCCGTCGCTCACTCCCCAAGTGCGTGGATGTTATCACAACTCCCACAAGTGCGCCGGTGAGCTTTGGCGGAAGTTGGCGACCGTCTGGCGCGCGCCGTCCCAACTGGCGTTCACGGGTTGGACGCACACGCTCCGGCCACTGTTTAGGCGCGACTCTCTTGGCGGTCCGCGGCAGCGATCGATCCAACCCACTTTTCGAAGGTCATGCGATGAACGACCTGCTTCCCCGAGTAAGGGTCGGTCGCCTGCGGTCCCCACAACTGCAACCGCCCCGCGCCAAATTTGAAATAGCGGATTTGGTCTGTCCCGGTCCAAATTTGATTCCAAGACACGTCAGGTCGGTGCACGACCCGGTCACCGAAAAGCTCGTAGGTCCCGCTATAAGCGAGCATGGAATCGAAGAGACGAATTTTGTCTGCATCGGACGGTGGCGTCGCCAGAGGCCTCTCGCGATCGTTTCGGACCACAATCGCGTGAACACGGCCATCGGCGGTGTAGGTGACGAAGCCGATGGGTTCGGGACCAAGCGAGTCCATCTGATCGCCGGTCTCGACGAACTCGCGCTTCCAGGAGAGCATTCGCCAAGTGCCCACTACCGTCGCCGCGTCGATCATGCCCGCCTCCGATGGGTCGCGCGCCAGTTCGGCCGTCTCTAACACAAAAGACATTGCGCCAACGCTCAACCGAACTCCCGTTTCCGCGCGCCCTCCTACAAGTCGCGCAGGTAGGCCGCCGGCTTCTGGCTTAAGGTCCGCCACGCGCCGATCATGCCGAGCCCGACGGTGAGCGCAAGGCCGCCGGCCGCAGCGCTGAGCGCGGCCGTCCAGTCGAAGATAAAATCGGATTGCATGATGCGCTCGACGACCCAGTAGGCGGCGAGAGCCCCCGCTCCGACGCCGAAAACGGCAGTCGCCGCGCCAAGAACAGCGTATTCGATCAGGAACATCGCGGTCAGCCGCCCCCGGGTCGCGCCGAGGATCTTGAGGATCGTCGCATCCGCCAGGCGGGCGCGCCGATTGGCGGCGAGCGCGCCGGCGAGCACGAGAACGGACGTCGTCAGCGCGACCCCGGTCGCGGCGCGGATCGCGAGCGCGAGCTTAGCGACCAGCGCCTCGACGCTCTCCAGGGCTTCGCGCACCCTGACTGTGGCGACGGTCGGGAATTCACGCGCCGCCGCGCGCATGATCGCGATCTCGGCATCATGAGCGCCGCCCGGCGGCAGGGCGGCCGAGACCAGTTCGCTGTAGGGCGCGCCCTTGAACGTGTCGGGCGTATAGACGAGCACAAAATTGATCGCGAAGCTGCGCCAGTTGACCTTGCGCAGGTTCGCGACCTTCGCCGCAATGTCTCGCCCCAGGACGTTGACGACGACCGTGTCGCCGACGCGGAGGCCGAGGCCGTCGGCAACGTCCTTCTCCAGCGAGACGAGCGGCGGGCCGGAATAGTCGCGCGGCCACCATTGTCCCTTGACGACCTCGGAACCTTCCGGCGGCGCGGCGGCGAAGGTCACGCCCCGGTCGCCTTCGAGCGCCCAGGCGACCTTGTCGCTCGCCTTGACCTTCTCGACCGGCGTGTCGCCGATTTTCACGAACCGGCCCCGCATCATAGGCGTTTCGCTGATCTTGACGCCCGGCGCCTGCCGCTTGAGAAAATCGAGAAATGCAGGCGCGTCTGCGCCACGCAGGTCGAGGAAGAAAAAGTTCGGCGTCACGCCGGGTTCGCTGTCGCGCAACTCGGCGCGCATGTTGAGATCGATCAACGTCAGCGCAACCAGCGCCGCCAGCCCCAGGCCGAGCGACAGCACGATCGAGGCGGTCAGCGCGCCCGGCCTCTCGATCGCCGCCAGCGCCATCCGCCATTCGACAGACCGCGTTCGCGGCGCATGGCGCGCGAGGCGCTGGATGGCGAGCGCGACGAGGCGGAGGGCGACGAACGCGGCAAGGGCGGCGCCCGCGACCGCCGCGGCGACCGATTGCTGCGGGCTGGTCGCGACCGCCAGAGCGACCAGCGCCGCCCCGGCCAGCGCCGCGACGGCGAGGTAGCGCCAGCGGGGGAAGCCCTGACGTTCCTCGGCAAGATCGCGGATCAGCGTGGTGACCGGGAGGTCGTGCGCGCGCCCGAGCGGGACGATCGAGAAGGCGAGCGCCGTCAAGAGGCCATAGGCCAGCCCCAGCGCAATGACGCCGGGCTCGATCGACGGCGCGAGCGGAACCGGCAGGAGGGCGCCGAACAGCCAGTCGACGGCGAAGGGAATCGCCGAGCCCAGCACTGCGCCGGCGGCGGCGCCGATCAGGGCGACGATCACAAACTCGACCACCCCGAGCATGACAACGCTCGTTCCGGTCGCGCCGATCGCCTTCAGGATCGCCAATGTCGCGCGCTTGCGCTCGACGAACCCCTGCGCGGCGTTGGCGACGCCGACCCCGCCGACGATCAGCGACAGGAGGCCGGTCAGCGTCAGGTATTCGGCGAACCGCTCGACATCGCGGCTGAAATCCGGGGAGACGTTGAGGCGCGAGCGCGCCTCCCAGCCGGCCTGCGGAAAGGCGCGCTTCGCCGCGTCGAGCAGGCCCTTGACGGCGGCCTCATCCGGCGCGCCGTCCGCTCCGCCCATCACCACCCGCGTCGTCCAGCGCACCAGCGAGCCCGGCTGCACGAGCCCGGTCGCGTTGAGCGCGTCTTGCGCAATCAGCACGCGGGGTCCGAATCCGAGGCCCGCCGCCAGCCGGTCCGGCTCGCTGGTCAGGAGAGTCCGGAGCACGAATTTCGCGTCGCCGATCCGGATGACGTCTCCGAGCTTCAGGTTGAGGCGGGGAAGCAGCGTCTCCTCGACCGCCGCGCCGAACGCGCCGTCTTTCTCCGAGAGCGCGTCGGCCGGCGACATCGGCGGGTCGAACACCGCGGCGCCGATCCGCGGCCACGCCGGCTCGACCGCCTTGATCTCGACCAGCGCCGCATCGCCGCTCTCGGCTCTCGCCATGCCGCGCATCGTGGCGACGGTGGAAAGCGAGCCATATTTTTCGAGAAAGGCCTGCTCTTCGGGCGAAAGGCGGCGATGGATCAGCGAGAACGAGGCGTCGCCGCCGAGGATCACCCGCCCCTCGCGGCCGAGTCCCTCATTGAGCGACCGGGCGAGGCTTTGGACGCCGACGATGGCCATCACGGCGAGCGCGATGCACAGGAAAAATATCCACAGACCCGCAAGTCCGCCACGCAGATCGCGAAGAGCGAACCGCCCGATCGGCGCGCGCCCGCGCGCCTGAGGAAACTCTGCGGGGGCGTTCATACCCTTCTCCCTTGGGGAGAAGGTGGCGGGCGCAGCCTGCCGGATGAGGGAGTCACGGCT
Organism: uncultured Alphaproteobacteria bacterium; assembly: GCA_963839185.1. Classification (GTDB taxonomy): domain Bacteria; phylum Pseudomonadota; class Alphaproteobacteria; order Rhizobiales; family Beijerinckiaceae; genus Roseiarcus. The sequence goes on from CAWIUD010000021.1 coordinate 29,024, forward strand.
GAGACACTGGGCGCCTTGCGCGCCAACCCTCACCCCCGACCCCCCTATTGGAGAGTGGCGCGCGCGTCGGGTTCACCGCAGCGCGCCTGTTCATGCCGGCAGCGTCGCGGGCATCGGCTCGGTCTCGACCTTGCCCGAACGCATGCGGATCACCCGGTCGCAGCGCGCCGCCAGCGCGGAATCGTGGGTGACGAGCACGAGCGTCGCCCCGCGCCGCGCCGCGGGCTCGAACATCAGGTCCATGATCGCCCGCCCGGTCGTCTCGTCGAGGTTGCCGGTCGGTTCGTCGGCGATCACGAGCGAGGGGCGCGGGCAGAGCGCGCGAGCAAGCGCGACGCGCTGCTGCTCGCCGCCCGAAAGCTGCGCCGGATAGTGGCCAAGCCGGTCGCCGAGACCGACCTCTTCGAGTTCGGCGCCGGCGCGCCGCATCGCGTCGCTCGCGCCCGCGAGCTCGAGCGGCGCAGCGACGTTTTCCAGCGCGGTCATGGCGGGGATGAGATGGAAGGACTGAAACACGACGCCGATCCGCTGCCCGCGAAACCGAGCGAGCGCGTCCTCGTTCATGCCGCCGAGCCTGACGCCGTCGATCTCGACCTCGCCCTTATCCGGCCGCTCGAGGCCCGCCATGATCATCAGCAGCGTCGATTTGCCCGAGCCGGATGCGCCGACGATGCCGACCGCCTCGCCCTTGGCGATTGTCAGGCCGACCTGGCGCAAGATATGCACGCGAGCGGCGCCTCGGCCAAGGCTGAGGTCGACGCCGCGCATCATGACTGCGGGAACCATCATTTGACGAAAATCCGGAGCCTGAGGTCGCCCTCATATGGGCATTGGCGCCTCCTCGTCCAGGCGGCAGTGGTTATCGCCGCCCTGGCGGCGGCCGGGCCTGCCGCGGCGAAGACGCTGCGTCTCGTCGTTCTGGGGGACAGCCTGACCGCTGGCCTCGGCCTGCCGCCCGGCAAGGCTTTTCCGGACCGGCTGCAAGCGGCGTTACGCGCCAAGGGCTTCGACGTCGACGTCCTCAACGCGGGCGTATCGGGCGACACCGCGGCCGACGGTCTCGCGCGCTATGACTGGGCCGTGCCGGCCGACGCCAACGCGCTGATCGTCGAACTCGGCGCCAACGACATGCTGCGCGGCCTCCCTCCCGAAGCGACGAAGGCCACGCTCGCCGCGATTCTCGACAAGGCGCGCGCCGCAGCATCTGCCGACGCTGATCGCCGGCATGCGCGCCGCCCCGAACCTCGGCGCCGAATATGACCGCGCCTTCGATGCGATCTATCCGGATTTGGCCAAAACGTATGGCGACGCGCTCTATCCCTTCTTCCTCGACGGCGTGGCGGGCGATCCAAAGCTCAACCAGCCGGACGGTCTGCACCCGACCGCCTCAGGGGTGGAGATCATCGTTGGGCGGATGCTTCCGGCGGTGGAGGGGCTGCTGAGGAAGGCGAGCCCGTAGCGGCGGGCGCAACCGGCTCGGCCGCCGCCCGACGTGTTCGATCAATCCATCGCAGGCCCGACATATCAGTCCGCAACGGGCCCGGCGGTCGTTTTTGCAGGCGTCTCGTCGTCCCGCAGCCAGACATACATTGCCGGGATGACCAGCAGCGTCAGGGCAGTCGAAGACGCGAGGCCGAAGACCAGCGAAATGGCGAGTCCCTGGAAGATCGGATCGGTCAGTATGAACGCCGCGCCGATCATGGCCGCCGCCGCTGTCAGGACAATCGGCTTGAAGCGCGTCGCTCCGGCCTCGATCAGCGCCGGGCGCAGGGCGACGCCCTGAGCGCGCCGGGCGCGAATGAAATCGACCAGCAGGATCGAGTTGCGCACGATGATGCCGGCCAGCGCGATGAAGCCGATCATCGACGTCGCCGTGAACGCCGCGCCCAGAGCCCAGTGGCCGAGCACGATTCCGATCAGGGTCAGCGGCACCGGCGTCAGCACGACGAGCGGCAGAACGAACGATCCAAATTGCGCAACCACCAGGAGATAAATTGCGAGGATGGCGACGGCGAAGGCGGCCCCCATGTCGCGGAAGGTCACGTAGGTCACCTCCCACTCGCCGTCCCAGAGCAGGGTCGGCTTCAATTCGTCGAGCGGCTGGCCGTGAAACGTGATTGTCGGGCTTCTCCGACCCGCCCCAGTCCATGCCGGCGATCTTATCGTCGACCGCGAGCATGCCGTAGATCGGCGCCTCGAAGCGCCCGGCCAGTTCCCCGGTGACCATCTCTGCGAACCGTCCGTTGTGGCGGAAGATCGGATAGGAGGAGACTTCCCGCTTCAGGGTGACGACGTCGCCGAGTTCGACATTCGCGCCCTGGCGAGTCGTGCCGCCGGCAGGCAGCGGCGTCGACAGAATGCGCTGGCTCAGCGTCAGCGCGCTATGCGGGAGCGCCACATTGATCAAGATCGGCTTCAGCCCGCTTCCGCGCTGCGAATAGCCAACCCTGGTTCCGCCGACGAGAGCGCCGATCGTATCGTAAACCGCCTGTTCGGCGACCCCATGGAATTCGAGCGCTTCCTGGTCGATGGCGAAGCGCAAGCGCTCGCCGGGCGCGCCGTAGCTGTCATCGACGTCGACGACGAAGTCGACGGCTTCGAAGGCTTTGCGCACTTTTGAAGCCAGCTCCCGCCGGGTCGCCGCGTCGGGTCCGTAGACCTCGGCGAGCAGCGTCGAGAGCACTGGCGGACCGGGCGGGACTTCGACGACCTTGATGGATCCGTGCGGCGGAAGGGCCACATCCGCGAGCCGCTTGCGGATGTCGAGCGCGATCGTATGGCTGGCGCGGGAGCGATCGCCTTTCGGCTTCAGATTGACCGAAAGATCGCCCATCTGAGGTTCGGAACGAAGATAATAATGGCGCACCAGGCCGTTGAAGTTGAAGGGCGCGGCCGTTCCGGCGTAGGCCTGAATCGACGTCAGCTCGGGCAGGTCCGCCAACCGATCCGCGGCGGCCATCAAGACCCGATCGGTTTCCTCGAGCGAGGAACCTTTCGGCAGGTCGACGATCACCTGGATCTCCGACTTGTTGTCGAACGGCAGCAGCTTGACCACGACACCCTTCGCGCCGAACAGGGCGCAGACGGCGACGGTGGCGAGCCCCACCGAGATCAGGAAGATCTTCGAGCGGATGCGGCCTTTCAAGAGAGGCTTGGCGATGCGGATGTAAAAACGTCCCATTGCGCCGATGTCGTGGTGACTTTCGTCCCCCGCGGGCATGGCGGCAAAGCGCCGGCCGGCGAGGCGAAGCAACAACCAGGGCGTGACCGTCACGGCGACGAAGAACGAGAACAGCATCGCAATCGAGGCGTTGGCCGGGATGGGACTCATGTAGGGGCCCATGAGGCCGCTGACGAACATCATCGGCAAGAGCGCAGCGATGATGGCGAGGGTTGCGACGATAGTCGGGTTGCCGACTTCCGCGACCGCCTCGACCGCGGTTTCGACAAGTCCGCGCGAACCGCGCATCGACCAGTGCCGGACAATGTTCTCCACGACGACGATCGCGTCGTCGACGAGAATGCCGATCGAGAAAATGAGCGCGAACAGACTGACCCGGTTGATCGTATAGCCCATCATCCAGGAGGCGAAGAGCGTCAGCAGGATCGTGGTCGGAATGATGATCAGCACGACGACGCCTTCTCGCCAGCCGATCGTCGCGGTGATCAGGATGACGATCGATGCGGTCGCGAGCGCGAGGTGGAACAGGAGTTCGTTCGCCTTGTCGTTGGCGGTCTCGCCGTAGTTGCGGGTGACTGTGACGTCGAGGCCCGCCGGAACGATGCGGCCTTTGATCGCATCGACGCGCTTCACCGCGTCCTCGGCGACCCTGACCGCATTCGCGCCCTTGCGCTTCGCGACTGCGAGGCTCACGGCAGGCCGGCGCTCCAAAACGCCGCTCGCATTGCGAAGATCGTCCAGGCGCGCTGATCGGTCTCGGCCGAACCGACCACGACATCGGCGACATCCTTGACATAAACCGGACGCCCGTCGCGGGAGGTCAAGAGCAGAAGCCCGATGTCGGGAACGCCCTGCAGCGTTTGTCCCGCCACGACGGGAACGGTTCTGGCGTTGTCGCGGAACGCGCCGGCAAGGAAAGACCGGTTGGCGTTGGCGAGCTTATCGGTAAGCTGCGAAAGCGTGATGCCGTAAAGGGCCAGGCGCTCCGGGTCCGGTTCGACCCGGATTTCGCTCGGGGCTCCCCCGACGATATAGGTCGAGCCCACGCCCTCGACCTTGGTCAGCTCGTGCTGCAGTTCTTCCGCGACCTGGAGCAGGCCGTTGGCCGTCCATTCCGCGGCCTTGTCGGGACTGGCCGACAGGGTCAGGACGAGAATGGCGACGTCGTTGATGCCGCGGCCGACGATCAGGGGTTCCGGAATGCCCTTCGGAATGTCGCCGATCGCGGCGCGAATCTTCTCGTGAACCCGTAGCACGGCTGTGTCCTGGTCGGTCCCGACCAGAAAGCGTGCGGTGACGACGACACGGTCATCGTCGGTCTGCGAGTAGACATGCTCGACCCCGTCGATGCCCTTGATGATATCCTCGAGAGGACGGGTCACGAGCTCGACCGCTTCGTCCGCCTTGTAGCCGTTGGCGGCGACGATAATGTCGACCATCGGTACGCTGATCTGCGGTTCTTCCTCGCGGGGCAGGGAAAACACCGCCAACGCGCCCGCGACCAGCGCCGCGAGCAGCAGGAGCGGCGTCAGCGGGGAATTGATGAAGGCGCGCGTGAGGACGCCGGAAAGCCCCAGTTTCATGGCGCGGCCAATATGTCGCCGTCCTTGAGGCCCGACAGGATCTCGACGCCCCTGGCCCCGCCGATGTCCCTGGGTTCGCCAGGCTGAACGACGATCTCATCGCCGCCGGCGAGGCGGACGTAACTGACCCCAGCCCGTCGGTAGACGTACAAGGCTGGCGCAACGAAGGTCCGCCGCATTCCCGCATCGATGTAAACGCGCGTGCGCTCGCCGACGAAATAATCGCCGAGCCCCGAGACCTCGACGTCGGCGATCACCCGTCCGCCCTGAATTTCAGGATAGACGAGGCGCACTTTTCCCTCGCGCATCTTGTCGGTCGACTCGGCCTGCATGCCCCTGGCGCCGATCAGCACTGTGTCTCCGGCGCGCATGAACTGGGCGTGGCGTTCGGGCAATTGAAGGCGAAGGATGAATTGATCTTCGGCCAGGGTGGCGATTGTTTCGCCCGGCAAAATGACCTGACCGGGCGAGACCGGCACGTTCAAAGCTCGACCGGCGCCCGGCGCCAGAACGGCCCCCTCGCTCGCCTGTTGGGCGATCACGCTGCGATCCGCACGCATCGCGGCGAGGTTGCGTTCGGCGACGTCGAGATTGGTCCTCGCCTGATCGAGCTGGGTCTGCGTGCTGACGCCGCGTCTTTGCAGTTCCGACACGCGATCGTAGTCGGCCTTCGTCTGGTCGCGCTGCGACTGATGCGAAGCGATTCGTGAATCCAGCGCCTGCATTTGCAAAGCGAGCTTCTGGTCGGCGACGACGGCGATTTCCGCCCCGGCGGCCACGACATCCCCTTCCTTGATCCCGAGCGAGGCGATGGTGCCGCCGATCCGGGCCCGCGCGACGAGCTGGTGGATCGGTTCGACCGTGGCGATCACAGCTTTCCGGTCGGCGACATCGATCGCGCGCACTACAAAAGTGTCGGCCGCGCGGGCGGCGGCGTGGGAGCCAAGCAGGACAAGAAACAGGTAAACGGCAAGGCGCATCGGGTCGGCTCCAAAACAGGCTTGACTTATATGTTAGAGATATCTAAATTAGCAAGTATGAATTTAGATGAACTGCAAATAAGGGCGAGCGCGGCGGAAAGGCTGCTCAAGGCGATGGCCAGCCAGCCGCGCCTGATGATCCTGTGCGAACTGCTGAAGGGCGAGCGGACGGTGACCGCGTTGCAGCAGGCGGTCGGGCTCAGCATGTCGGCGATTTCGCAGCATCTGGCGCGGCTGCGTGCTGACGAGCTGGTCGCCACGCGACGAGAATCGCAGACGATCCACTATTCGATCGCAAGCGAGCCGGCGAGGACCGTGATCGAAACCCTCTACGAAGTTTTTTGTTCGCCGGCCAAGGCCGGGAATTCCGGCCGGAGCAGCCTGAAGGAGAGCGCATCATGACCATCGATAGAGCGGTTATGGCCTTTGCCGGCCTCGTCGTTCTGGTGAGCCTGGCGCTCGCCGAGACGCTGAGCCCGGCGTGGCTGCTTCTGACGGCTGTCGCAGGACTGAACCTGATTCAGGCCTCGTTCACGGGTTTTTGCCCGGCGGCGATTGTTTTCAAACGGTTGGGCGTCAAGCCGGGCCAGGCCTTCCCGTGAGGTCGATCCCCATAACTGGAAGGAAAAGCGCATGGTCAAGAATGTCGGCGGCCTCGACCGCATCTTACGGATCATTCTTGGGCTCGTGTTGATCGCCTATGCGATTCCGCTCGGTTTTCCGCACACCGGCTGGAATGCCGTCGGCTGGATCGGCGTGATCCCGCTTCTGACGGCGCTGGCCGGCTCATGCCCGCTCTACAGCGTCGCCGGAATATCGACTTGCGCGCGAAATTAGGACCCCGCGCCCGAGCGCGGCGCAAAGGCACGACCGGCATGAGTCAAAAGTTGAGAGACGGCGCCCAAGCGCGCCGACCAGCAGGAGGACGACGCGATGGCTAAAGTGGCGGTGATCGGCGCAGGCATCGGCGGCGTGCCGATGGCCTTTGAGCTTAAGGAGATGCTTGGCAAGGCGGCGGACGTTCAAGTCGTCTCAAACTCCGAATGGTTTCAGTTTGTTCCCTCGAATCCGTGGGTCGCCGTCAACTGGCGAACCGCCGACCAGGTCAGGGTCCATCTGCCCGGCGCCTTCGCCAAGCTCAAGATCGGATTCAATGCCTCGGGCGCAAAGCGGATTGATCCCGCCAACAACGTTGTCTATCTCGGCGACGGCGGCCGTCTCGATTATGACTTTCTGGTGATCGCGACCGGACCCAAGCTCGCCTTCGATGAAATCGAGGGTCTCGGACCGCAGGCCAACACCAACTCGATCTGCGACGTCGGCCATGCGACCGAGGCGAGCGAGAAGTGGGAAGCGTTCTGCAGGGACCCCGGCCCGATGGTTGTCGGCGCCGTTCAGGGCGCGTCCTGCTACGGGCCCGCCTACGAATATGCAATGCTGGCCGTCACAGAACTGCGCCGCCGGAAGATCCGGGATCGCGTGCCGATGACCTTCCTGACGCCGGAGCCCTATATCGGCCACCTCGGACTTGGCGGGGTGGGCGACACGAAGAGCCTGCTCGAATCCGTCATGCGCGAACGCGATATCAAGTGGATCACAAACGCGAAGGTCGACCGTATCGCCCCTGACGGCGTCGAGGCGACGGAAGTCAACGAGGACGGCTCGCCAAAGAAGACCTACAAGCTGCCGTCGAAATACACCATGTTCATACCGGCCTTTCGAGGCGTCGATTGCCTGAGGGGCGAAGACGGCAAATGGATCGAGGGTCTCACCAACCCGCGCGGCTTCGTTCTCGCCGACCAGCATCAGCGCAATCCCAAATACCCGAACGTCTTCTCGGTGGGGGTCTGCGTGGCCATCCCGCCTTATGAAGCGACGCCGTTGGCCGTCGGCATGCCGAAGACGGGCTACATGATTGAATCGATGGTGTCGGCGAGCGCGCACAACATCCGGGATCTGGTCGCGGGCAAGGCCCCGACCCACGTGCCCTCGTGGAATGCGGTTTGTCTTGCGGATTTCGGCGATAGCGGAGTCGCATTCCTCGCGATCCCGCAAATTCCGCCGCGCAACGTCAACTGGTCCGGCCAAGGCTACTGGGTGCATATGGCGAAAGTCGGATTTGAAAAGTATTTCTTGCGAAAGGTGCGCAACGGATCGAGCGAACCCGGATACGAACGCTTCTTGTTGAAGACAATCGGGGTCGAGCGGCTTAAGCGATCCGCCTAGCCGAAACAATCGGTCGGGTAGCGGTCACGATGGTCTTTGACCCGTTCGCCGAACCGCAGGAACTAAACCGCTCGCCTACGGCGATGCGCTTTGTCCCTTATCCCTTCATTCTCGACCGCGTCGCTGGCGGCCAAAGCTCAACCAGCCGGACGGTCTGCATCCGCGGGACCGCCATCATGGAGAGACGCTCTCGTCCGATCGGATGACCCATCGCTCGAAGTCGGCCGGGACGACGTTGCTCCCGCAGATGATCGTCACGACCCGTTTCCCCCTGTAGCGGGCTTTATCCTCCAGGATCGCGGCGACGCCGAGAGCGGCCGATGGCTCGACGACGAGTTCCGCATGGCGATAGAGCATTCGCATTCCGGCAATGATGCTGCGTTCCTCGACCAGCGGGACGTGGTCGGCGACGGCGAGGAGGTCGTCAAGCACCGCCGGGATCGGGCAGCGGCCGGCCACTCCGTCCGCGATCGTGTCGACGCGTTCGGTCTCGACCACCGATTTGGCCCTCAACGACAACGCCATCGCCGGCGCGCCCTTGGGTTGCACGCAAACGATCTCGACCGTTGGCGCGAGGCGCTTGAACACGTAACCCACGCCGGTCGCCATGGCGCCGCCCCCGAGCGCGACGAGCACCGCGTCGACGGGGCGTCCATCCTCGATGAGTTCGAGCCCGATCGTCGCGGCGCCTTCGCAGGTGTCGAGGTTTTCGCTGTCCTCGACCAGAAACGCGCCTTCGCTGTCCGCCATCCGCCGCGCCAGACGGCGCGCGTCGTCAAAGTCGCCGTCGACAATCCGCACCGTCGCGCCCAAAGCGCGGATACGGTCCAGCTTGTAGGGGTTGGCGCTGGCGCCGGTGGCGACGGTCACGGAAATCCCGCGGCTTCGTCCGCTATAGGCCAGCGCCAGCCCAAGGTTGCCGACGCTGGCGCAAACGGCCGATCTCGGACCGCCGTTGTCGGCGAGCCGCGCCATGACGGTCTCCGTGCCGCGCGCCTTGAAACAGCGGACAGGATTGGCGGTCTCGAGTTTCACAATGAGCTCGCATCCCAGCGCCTCGCCGAGAGGCGGGCACGCGTATTGCGGCGTGTTCCGGAAGACCGGCGCAATCCGGGGGATTGCGGATCGAATTCTGTCGAGATCGAGCCGGGTTTTCGGTTCGGCGCGCTGACGGGTTGCAGGACTGGTGCGTTCGGGCGGCGGCATAGTCGATTTCTGGCCTTCGAATCGATGAGAGCGGCTGGCGAGGGTGATAACCTACTACGCGACCCGCCAGCGGACGGGAGGCGCCCGAGGGTCGAGATCATCGTCGAGCGAATTATTCCGGCGGTGGAGGGAGTATAGAGGACGGCGAACTCGTAGCGCTGGGCACAATCCATCTCATGGCGCCCTCGTAAGTCTTTAGTCGACGTAGAGCACCCGTTTTGGATCGCAGCCTTGGACGCCTCAGTTGGGCGGGAAGCGCGCCTCCGGGGCTCTCCTCAAAATAGGCCGGAATTTGCGCGATAGCGGGCGTTCCATTGCGAGCGTGAAATTGGCCTCACCGCCCGAATCCCTGCGGCGAAGCGAGGCTGCCTTTTTTTGCCCGAATAGCGACCGCTCACTCCTCCGGCATCCCTGCTTTGCGCAGGCCGTCGTAGGACCGTTTCTCGCTTTCGAGTACGCGCGCGTCGCCGCCGAAACGCGCGTTGTACGCCTTCAACGCCGCGACAGTGCCGGCTCGCGTGTTGGAAGGCAGCGCAAGATAACGCTGCAGCGCTTCCCGGGCCTCCGCTTCATGACCGGTCAAAGCCAGCGCCGCGGCGAGAGTTTGATATGGCCCGGGTTGCTCGGCCCAGCCGCGATCGCCTGGCGCGCCCAGTCGATGGCCTGATCGTATTGCTTCAGCCCAAAATAGGCCCACGATTTCCCGGTATACATATCCTTCAGCTCTGGACTGCGCGGGCTGAGCCGAATCGCCTCGTCGAATATTTCCAGGCCCTTTTCATATCGCCCGAGGCCGAGGTGATCCCAGGCCATGCCCATCATGGCGTTCAAGTCGGCCGGGTCCAAGGCGAGCGTGCGTTCCCGCTCCGCGATGGCCTCCTCGAAGCGCCCCTGCTCGTGGAGAATCCAGGCCTTTGAGTTGTGAGCCGCGGCGTTGGCGGGATCGAGGGCGAGGGCTTGCGACACCAATTCGTCCGCCCGCTTCAGGTCGGCTTTGGGGTCAGCGCTCATGCCGAATAGGACCGGCAAGTGGAACTTCATCGACAAGACCCACAGGGCGCGGACATTGTTGGGATCGACGCGGAGCGCCTGCTCGCAGAGAGCGTATCCCGCATCGGCTTCCTTTCCCACAAATCCGCCTTTCACCACGGCCGCGAAACCCTGGAGAGCCATATCCTCGGCGTCTGGGATTTGCCGCGCGCGTCCGTTTTGCCCGCGCCGCCTCGGCCTGGGGCAGTTGAAGTTCCATCGCGCGCGCCAGAACGGTGACGATTTCGTCCTGCGTCTGCAACAGATCGGCGCGGGGGGTGTCGAATTGTTCGGCCCAGAGATGGGCGCCGCTTTCGGCGTCGATAAGCTGGGCGTTGACCCTGACCTGATTGCCGCTTGGCTGCACCGAGCCTTCGAGCACATAGCGCACGCCCAAATCCTTGCCCATCGCCTTGGCGTCGACCGGCTTGCCCTTGTAGGTCATGGCCGTGTTGCGCGCGATCACGAACACCCCGGAGATGGTGCCGGACATGCGCGCCAGGCTGGTGGTCAATTCATCGGTGAGCGCGTCCACGAGGTAATCCTGCGCCGGATCGCCGCTGAGATTGACAAAGGGCAGCACCACGATCGAAAGGCGCGCGGCCTCGCTCGTCTTTGCGTCTTTGCCCGCGAGGACAAACCAACTGCTCGCCGCCGCCAGAAAGAGAAGGGCGGCGACGGCTGGCCACAGCAGGAACAGGCCGCCAAGCTTGGGCGCTCGCGTTTTCGTTTGATCGATTGCCGCCCCGGCACCAGTTTGGCCTCGGCCTCCAGCAGATCGTGTTCCGCACGTCGCTCATCGCGGCGCATCCTCGCGGGGCGAATCGTCGTTCCCGGACGCCGGAACGGCCATGGCGAGCCCCTGGCCGGACAACGGGCTCTTCGCCAGACCGTCGAAGCGATAACCCTCGCCCGGCACAGTTACGATGAGCCGCGGCTGTTTTGAATCGGGCTCGATCTTGCGCCGCAGCTTTCCGACCATCACATCGACGCTGCGATCGAACGGCTCGAAGCGCCGGCTGGCTAAGGCGTCCAGCAAGGCGTCGCGGCTGAGGACTTTACCCGGCCTGGTGACGAAAACGCGCAAGAGCGCGAACTCGCCCCGGGTCAGCGCCACCGCCTCTCCCGTTTCGCGCACCAGCTTGCGGGCGTCGAGATCAAGGATAAAACCCACGAAGCGGAGGAGCGCGCGGCGCCTCGCGGGGCTGTTCCGATCGGCCAGATTCCGGAGCGTCGCGCATGGGCGTTCGTCCAAATCCAGGATGGATGTTTACATCGGATGGCCGCGATTACAAGACAATTACTGCCGGAACATCTCCTGGTTACGCCCCTGGCGTAGTTTTCGCCGGCCTTCCACGACTGTAAGCGCCGCTTGCAAAGTAGCGGAGGAGGCGGCCCGAATTGCGGGCTCCATGAGGAAAATTCGCGGCCATTATCGCGATCTCAAAGGCGCAAGGCCGCAAAAAGGGAGACGCTCTATGCAAAATTTCCTGCGTTTTAGCGGCTCAGCGGCCGCCGTCCTCGCGTTCGCGGCCTTCGCGCCGACCGCCGTCGCGCGAGAACGCTAGGGTTTTTACCTGCCAGAGTGTCGGCGGCGGGTCGCCGGAGCCGCTGGGCGATCGCGAAGGCCATATGATCGAGGTTGACCAAAGCAGTTGTAGCGTTGACGGCGCGTACGCGGGCGGCGTTGCGACCCTCACGACCATCTGGGAGTGGGACGGCCCGAAAGCCGTCGCACGCTCGGCCATCGGCGTCGTCCGGAAACCGGGTTCTACCTTAGCTTGGCAAGGAAGCGAGGGAGGACTCACGCTGACGATGACGGACGGCAAAGTGCCGGGCTGCACGGGCTCGGGACGAGGCGTCAACACGCTGGCGACCGGCGATTGGGCCAAATTGGCTGGAAAGGGTTACACCTGGACGGGAAGGTGCGGCCCAGCGTCACAGTTTACGGCCGAAGCCAAGGACGAATAGCGCGGCCGACAGCCGTCGCGGCTCGAGCCCTATCGTCCACCCGAAACCGCGATCGCTGTGGCGTGACGCGTACACGCATTATTGCGGATCGCGGGAGGGCGTGCTCACGCAGCCGTGCCCAATCGCTCTATCCCGATCTCCTGACGGCCAATGCCGCAAGTACAGCCTGCCGGTCTGTCGCGAATTGTGCATGAAGCCAGTGTAAGTCTTGTTCTCCTCCTTCAGCCCGAGGAGGCCCGCGCGGGGCGGGCTGCTCCGGAATGGCCGTTTTTTTTTGGCGCTTTGGGTCCTAACCGGGACCGACAGGGTGGATTCGAGCCGCCCCGGTGGGTTGGGCGCCCGAACTCGGACAGCCCGCGCCCCTGCGCTTGCAGCCCGGCGGCGACTTGCCTACCAAGACGCCTCGCATCCGCCCCGACGCCGGCCAGCAATCCAGAAGCCCCCGCATGTCCCCCGCCCGTCACATCCTCACCCTCTCCTGCGCCAACCGGCCGGGCATTGTGGCGAAGGTTTCGACGGCGCTGTTCGACGGCGGGTTCAATATTCTCGACGCCCAGCAGTTCGACGACACCGAGACGGGCGACTTCTTCATGCGGGTGGCGTTCAACGCCGCCGGGCCTGATGCGGACGAAAAGGCCTTGCGCGAGACGTTCAGCCGCCATCGCCGCCGATCTCGCGATGACAGTGGTCGATGCGTGCCGGCGGATGAGCGCAAGCGCGTCGCGCTGATGGTTTCGCGCTTCGATCATTGCCTCGCCGATCTGCTTTATCGCTGGCGGAGCGGCGAATTGCCGATGGCGCCGGTCGCGATCATCGCCAATTATCCGCGCGAAACCTACGCGCATATCGAGTTCGGCGACATTCCGTTCCACTATCTGCCGATCGCCCGCGAGACCAGGATGGAGCGGGAGGCCGAGGCCTGGGAGATCATCAGGTCCGCGCGCGCCGATCTCGTCGTGCTGGCGCGCTATATGCAAATCCTGTCCGACGGCTTCGCGGCCAAGCTGCAGGGGAAGTGCGTCAACATCCACCATTCGTTCCTGCCTGGATTCAAGGGCGCGAAGCCCTACCACCAGGCGCACGCGCGCGGCGTCAAGCTGATCGGCGCGACGGCGCATTTCGTCACCTCCGATCTCGACGAGGGGCCGATCATCGAGCAGGACGTCGAGCGGATCAGCCACCGCGACACGCCCGACGACCTGGTGCGCAAGGGCCGCGACGTCGAGCGCCGCGTGCTCGCCCGCGCGGTCGCCAATGTGCTCGAGGACCGGGTGCTCCTGAACCACGGGAAGACCGTGGTGTTCCAGGGATAGGGGATTTAGACGTCGATTTTTAATCACAGAAACGGGTCGTTCGGATCGAGCCGCGGCCATGACATGTCGAAGGGCGGCGTTGCGGAAAAGGCGCCCAAATCATTGAAAAGACTGCGTCGCGCGCAAAGCCGCGCGACCGAGCTCAAAGCAGCGCCCGGCGCAGCTTCGCGATCCACGAGAAGAGCGCGTTCTTGGCGGCGATCCTGGGCGGGGAGGCAGGGCGGCCGGCGCGCCGCCTTCCGTCGCGCAGCCTGAGACGAGCTTCGAAAAGGCGATGTCGCCGTCGGTGAAATAGGGGTCGCCCTCGCCATTGCGGGCGAATAGCGTCGGGCCGACGCCGCTTACCGAATAGGTCGCCTCGACCTTGTTCGCCGCGGCGAGGTCGCTCGACAGGAGATCGCGCTCGGCGTCGATGTCGGGCGCGGTGTGGTGGGTGATCTGGCCCGTGTAGTGGCTGACGCCGAGCCCGTCGTCGAACACCGCCGCCCCGAGCCATACCGGCTCGCCGTCGTCGCCGGCGTCGAGCGCCTTCCAGAAGCGCACATGGTGGCGGGTCGCCGGGCTTTTGCCGGAGGGCTTCTGGAACGCCAGATCCTGCCGCCGGTTCTCGTAATAAAGCGGGCTGACCGGCGCCTGCAGATAGGGCCGGTCGAACAGCACGCTGCCGGCGATTTTCAGGCTCGAACTCAGGGTGACCGGGTCGGCGGGCTTCCATCCGGCGGCGTTCATGGCGCACAGCACGTCCTCCTCCGAGCCTTCGAGCCCGACATTGATCGCGTCGCCCGGACGCCCGAACGCGGTGCGGGTCAACGCATCGAGCCCGGCGAGGCTTTGCTGATGCTCGAAATGGCGCCAGAAGAAGGGGGCGAGCAGATAGGCGAGCACGACATAGGCCGCGATAGCCAGGATCGCGGCCGCGGCCAGACGCCGGTCGATCTTTCTCGCGGTCATTCGGGTGATTTTGCGCCGCCGCGTCGCCTAAAAAGCAATGTCGGCGCGAGGGCGTAACGCAGACCCGCATCGAAGCGTATAGGGGCCTGCCGCAGCGCCGCGCGGCGCCTATATTGGGGATAAGAGGAGGATGTCATGAAGCAGGACCATTTCCCCGTCACCCACACCGACGCCGAGTGGCGTGCGATTCTCACCCCCGAGCAATATGCGGTGATGCGCGGGCACGGCACCGAGCGGCCGGGCAGCTGCGCGCTTCTTTACGAGAAGCGTCCCGGCGCGTTCGCCTGCGCCGGCTGCGGACAGCCGTTGTTCGAGAGCAAAACCAAGTTCGAAAGCGGCACCGGCTGGCCGAGCTTCAACACTCCCGTTGCGGGCGCGGTCGAGACCACAGTCGACAATAGCTACGGCATGGCGCGCACCGAGGTGCATTGCGCGCGCTGCGGCTCGCATCTTGGCCACGTGTTTCCCGACGGCCCGCCGCCGACGGGCCTGCGCTATTGCATCAACGGCGTCGCGACCAATTTCACGCCGGCCGCGTGAACGCGCCGCACCTTCCCGCCGGCGCGCCGATTGCGCGGCCTCTCGATCATCCGGCCGTGCGGAGCGGCCGGATCGGGGTGCTGATCGTCAATCTCGGCACGCCGGAGGGGACTGGCTATTGGCCGATGCGGCGCTATTTGAAGGAGTTCCTCTCCGACCGGCGGGTGATCGAGACGCCGCGCGCCCTCTGGGCGCCGCTGCTCGAACTCATCCTGTTGCGGCGGCCGAGCGCCCGAGGCCACGCCTACAACTCGATCTGGAACCAGGAGCGCGACGAAGGCCCACTGAAGACGATCACCCGTTCGCAGAGCGAAAAGCTCGCGCCTCGCGCTCGCCGGCCTGACGCCGGAAGTCGCGGTCGACTGGGCGATGCGCTACGGGACGCCCCCGATCGCCGGCCGGCTGAATGCGCTCCAGGCGGCGGGCTGCGATCGCATGCTCGTCATCCCGCTCTATCCGCAATATAGCGCCGCATCGACCGCGACCGTCGTCGACAAGGCTTTCGACACGCTGAAAGAGATGCGCTGGCAGCCGGCGCTCAGGATCGCTGCGCCTTATTACGACAACCCGGTCTATATCGACGCCCTCGCCAACTCCGTCGGCGCCGGCCTCGCGGGTCTCGATTTCAATCCCGACGTGGTGCTCGCTTCCTATCACGGGATTCCGCAGGCGTACTTCGACAAGGGCGATCCCTATTACTGCCATTGCGCCAAGACGACGCGGCTCCTGCGCGAGCGGCTTGGCTGGAGCGAAAAGCGGTTGCAGATGACGTTCCAGTCGCGGTTCGGGCGCGGCGAGTGGCTGAGGCCCTATACCGCCGAGACCGTGCGCGAACTGGCCGCCGAGGGCGTGAAACGGCTCGTGGTCGTGACGCCCGGCTTCGCCGCCGATTGCCTGGAGACGCTGGAGGAGATCGCCGTCGAGAACGCCGGCTATTTTCGCCAAGCCGGCGGCGAACGCTTCGCCGCGATCCCCTGCCTCAACGACAGCGCTGCGGGCCTCGCGGTGATCGAAGCAGTCGCCCGGCGGGAATTGCAGGGGTGGGCGGGGTAGCTCTCGATGGGCGCCGCCTCGGGCCAGCGAGGGCTACTTCGTCGTCGTGATCCGCCGCCAGGGCGGGCCATCCGCCGCGGCCTCATCCTTCGCGGTCGCCGGCTGATAGTGGAGCGGCGAGCCGGGGAGGCGGCCGGCCTCAAGCGCGTGCAGGGTCGGCGCGTTGGTCACGTCGAACGAATCAAATCCGCAGCGCAGCATCAGCGGGATTTCGTCGATCAGCACGTCGCCGACCGCGCGCAATTCTCCGCGAAATCCGTATCGGTCTCGCAACAGCCGCGCGTAAGAGAAGGCGCGGCCGTCGGCGAATTTGGCGAAGGCCAGCGCGACCAGCGGCCGGCTGGCGAGGTCGGCCAGATGCGCCTGCGCGTCGGCGCCGGCCTCGACCGCGACCCCGACCGGCGCTCGCGCGTGACGAAAGCGGCTCCCGTTCGTTAAGCCAGCGTTTGAGCGAAACGACAACCGCGCCGTCCTCCGGCGCTGGCGTCTCATCGGCGAGGGCGGTCCACGCAATCTTCGGCGAAGCCCTCGCGCCGCCACAGCGCCATCAAATGCCGAGCCCCGCGTCGAGCGGCCCGGTATGAATGCCGCATTCCACCTTGCCGCGCCCGCGCCAGCGGCCGGCCCGCTCGTCTTCGCCCGGCTTGACCGGGCTCGTGCACGGCAGGCAGCCGATCGATGGAAAACCCTTGGCGACCAGAGGGTGGCGCGGCAGGCCAGCTTCCGCGATATAGGCCAGCACGTCGCTCGCGCTCCAGCCAACCAGCGGATTGATCTTGATCCGCTCGCCCTCCGCCTCGAACAACGGGCAGCGTCGCGCGCGTCTCGCTTTGGAAGCCCTTGCGGCCGGTGATCCACGCGTCGAAGCCTTCCATCGCCTCGGCGAGCGGGCGGACCTTGCGGATTTCGCAGCAGCGGTCCGGATCGCTGGCGAACAGGAACTTCTCCGGGTCCTCGGCTGCGAGAACCTCCGGATTCGGCGTCGCCACCGTGACATTGGCGAGCTTCAGCCTTTCGCAGAGCTCGGCGCGATAGGCGAGCGTTTCCGGAAAGTGCTGGCCGGTGTCGACGAAGATCACCGGCGTCGCAGCGTCGATCCGCGACACCATATGCAGAAGCGCGGCGGCGTCCGCGCCGAAGCTCGACACGAGCGCGATGCGGCCGGGATAGAGATCCTCGATCGCCAGTCTCAGGAGCGAGGACGCCTTGAGGCTGCGCGAAGCGCGTCTCCAGTCGCGAGGCGGCGATCTGGTCGCCGAACAGCTTGACGTCATGCGCGCTCATCAGATGTCCGATCCGGCGCTTCGTTCGTAGAGCGCCTCTTTGAACGGCGCGAGGCCGACCCGGCGGAACGCGTCGAGGAACGTCTCCTCGTCGTCGCGCCTGAGGCCCATATAGGTTTCGACGATGGTCTCGATCGCCTCGACCACGTTCTCCGAGCTGAAGCCCGGGCCGACGATCTGACCGACCGCCGCCTGTTCGTCGGCCGATCCGCCGAGCGTGATCTGATAGGTTTCCTCGCCGGCGCGCTCCAGGCCAAGAATGCCGATATGGCCGACATGGTGGTGTCCGCAGGCGTTGATGCAGCCGGAGATCTTGATCTTCAGCGGGCCGACGGCCCGCGCCCGCTGCCCGTCGCCGAAGCGCTGGGCGATGCGCTGCGCAATCGGGATCGACCGCGCCGTCGCGAGCGAGCAATAGTCGAGGCCGGGGCAGGCGATGATGTCGCTGATCGCCGCCCGCGTTCGGCGTCGCGAGGTCCACCGAGGCGAGGCGGTCATATACCGCCGGCAAATCGTCGAGCGCGACATGCGGCAGGATCAGGTTCTGCTCGTGCGAGACGCGCACCTCGTCGTGCGAATAGTCCTCGGCGAGGTCCGCGACAGCGTCCATCTGGTCGGCGCTCGCGTCGCCCGGAGGCGCGCCGATCGCCTTCAGCGAGACGGTGATCACGACATAGCCGGGCGCCTTGTGCGGCAGGACGTTGGCGGCGAAGAAACTGGCGAAGCGGGCGTCCTTGGCCTTGCGGCGCTCAACCCGCTCGCTGACTGGCTTCTTCGGCTCGAGGTCGGGCGGAGCGAAGAAGGCGCGGATGC
Organism: uncultured Alphaproteobacteria bacterium; assembly: GCA_963839185.1. Classification (GTDB taxonomy): domain Bacteria; phylum Pseudomonadota; class Alphaproteobacteria; order Rhizobiales; family Beijerinckiaceae; genus Roseiarcus. The sequence continues at coordinate 47,153 of CAWIUD010000021.1, forward strand.
GCGCAAGCTCCTTGCGGAGGCAGATCGAGCGTTCGGCGGTCGCTTGCGGCGAATTCCGCCTCGACCTGCTCCCGCAGCGCCTCGAGGCTCTTCTCGTGGACCAGGATCTTGATGCGCGCCTTGAACTTGTTGTCGCGCCGGCCTTCGAGATTATAGACCCGCAGGATCGCCTCGATATAGGCGAGAAGGTCGCGCTCGGGCAGGAACTCCCGCACCTTGCGGCCGATCATCGGCGTGCGGCCAAGACCGCCGCCGACATAGACGGCGAAGCCGAGTTCGCCCGTTGTCGTTGCGCAGGACCTGCAAGCCGATGTCGTGCGCCTGGATCGCCGCGCGATCGTGCGCCGCGCCGTTCACGGCGATCTTGAACTTGCGCGGCAGGAACGAGAATTCCGGATGCAGCGACGACCATTGCCGGATGATCTCGGCGTAGGGGCGCGGATCGGCGATCTCGTCATGCGCGACGCCGGCGAAATGGTCGGCGGTGACGTTGCGGATGCAATTGCCCGAGGTCTGGATCGCGTGCATCTCGACGCTCGAAAGCTCGGCGAGGATGTCGGGCGTGTCCTTGAGCGCCGGCCAGTTGAACTGGATATTCTGGCGGGTGGTGAAATGGCCATAGCCGCGATCATAGCGGCGCGCGATTTCGGCGAGCTTGCGCATCTGGCGCGAGTTCAGCGTGCCATAGGGCACGGCGACGCGCAGCATATAGGAGTGGAGCTGCAGGTAGAGGCCGTTCATCAGCCGATGCGGCCGGAACTGCTCCTCGGTCAGTTCGCCGGAGAGGCGGCGCGCGACCTGGTCGCGGAACTGCTCGACCCGCGCGGCGACGAACGCGGCGTCGAAATCGTCATAGTGATACATGGTCGGCCTCCGTTGCGGCCTTGGGACCGGAATGGGGCGCCAAGCCGTGACGCCTGCTTGCCGAGGTCCCGCCGGTTCGTCGGTCCGGCGGCCCGGATCGCCTCGCGCAGCGCCTTGGGGACGAAATGGCCGTTGCGCTCCTCGACCGGAACCGAATAGGCGTCGACGACGAGATTGCTCGCTTCGTCGTGCTTGGCGCGATCCAGGGCGCGCGCCGTCGCTTCCGGGATCAGCCTGGACGGCGGCGCGGTTGAAATCCTCGCTCCAGCCGCCGTCGGCGGTTTGGAACACGACGACGCCGTCGATGAGACGGCTGGCGGTGATGACATCGGGCATTCGGCTCTCGCAGAAACGCGCGAGTCGGCGCCTCGCAAGATGGTGCCTAGCATATTTAACGTCAATGTTCTATGTGTTTGTTTGTATAACCTATGTATAAGTATAATTGAGAGAGACATCCGTCACTTAGAGGAGGACGCTAAACCGGGTCGCAGCCTGCTGAACGGCTTGATCCGGCGCGCTAAGATAGCGCCAAATCCCGGATTCCGTCGCGCCTGCGGTCTCCGACTCTGGACATCATCCCTGAAACGAAGCAAAGACCGAGTTCACCGCCCCTGCATCGTTGCGTCGCGCTCCCGGCTCGGCGCGCATCGCGCATGATCAACAAGGCGCAAGTCAGCAGCTGGGCGGGCGTTTCGGATAATGGTCTTTTCGTCGATAACCTTCCTGTTCTACTTCCTGCCGATTTTTCTGGCCCTTTATTTCGTCACCCCGACGATCAAGGGCAAGAACCTCGTAACCCTGCTGTTCTCCCTGGTGTTCTACGCCTGGGGGGAGCCGCGGTTCATCGTGGTTCTGCTGTTCTCGATCGTCTTCAACTTTTTCGCGGCGCTGGCCATCGACGATCGGGACGGCGCCTGCCCGCAGAGTCGCGCTGGCCGTGGCGGTCGCGGGAAATCTTCTGGTTCTCGGCGTCTTCAAATACGCGAATTTCGTCACCGCCAATATGTCCGCGCTTGCTGGCGCCGCTCGGCTTGGCGGTGCTGCGAAGACCAATATTCCTCTGCCGCTCGGCATCTCCTTTTTCACCTTCCACTGCCTGTCCTATATCATCGACATCTACCGGCGGCGTTTTCGCGCCAATCGCGATCCCGATCGACATCGCCCTCTATATTTCCCTGTTTCCGCAATTGGTCGCGGGACCGATCGTCCGCTACAAGACCGTCGCCCGCCAGCTCGACGCCCGGCGGATTACGCTCTGCCGCGCTTCGGTCGGCGCGCGCATCTTCATCATTGGCCTTGCCCAGAAGGTTCTGGTGGCCGACGTCGTCGCGCCGCTGGTCCAGATCGCGTTCGACCAGACGTTCACGACCTTCCTTCGATCGAGGCCTGGATCGGCCTCGGTTTCTTACACGGTGCAAATCTATTTCGATTTCGCCGGCTATTCGAACATGGCGATCGGGCTCGGCATCGTGCTCGGCTTCACCTTCCCGCGCAATTTCCGCATGCCCTATACGTCGCTCTCGATCACCGAATTCTGGCGCCGCTGGCACATGTCGCTGTCGTCCTGGCTGCGGGACTATCTCTACATTCCGCTCGGCGGCAACCGCGGCGGCAACGCGCAGACCTACCGCAACCTCGTCATGGTGTTCCTGCTGTGCGGCCTCTGGCACGGCGCGAATTGGACCTTCGTCCTCTGGGGCGTCTGGCACGGCGCCTTCCTGGTGATCGAGCGTCTTGGCCTTGGGCCGCTTTTGGCCCGGATTCCGACGCCCGCGCGCTGGGCCTATGCGCTTCTGGCCGTCATGGGAGGCTGGGTGCTGTTTCGCTCCGCCAGCCTCGCCGGGGCGCTTCGATATTTTGCGAGCCTCGTCGGCCTCAACGGATTCGGCGACATCAGCTTCGACATGCACGACGCGCCTGAGCGAACGGGCGATCGTCACGCTGACCATCGGCTGCCTATTGGCGGTGGTCCCGCGATGGATGCCGAGATGGCCGGCGCCGCTCGTCCTGCGAGCAACAGCCGACGTGACAGTGACCTTCGGCCTCCTGATCCTTTCGATGATCACGGTCGCGGCCGGCGCCTATAGCCCGTTTCTCTATTTTCGATTCTGACCGGACATGCTGGTCCGATATCGCCGATATTTCGCTGTCTTGAGTTTCGCGATGCTCGCGACGCCTCTCGTCTGGGGGATGCTGGCGCCGGACAACCCTGCTCTCATTCTGAAGGAGGGGAGAAAGCTCGCGGGCCGGCCTGACGCGCCTCGCGATTGGCAGGACCTGCGCGCGCTTCCGGGCGAGGTCGATGTTTATCTCAAGGACCATTTCGGCCTGCGCCAGACGATGATCCATCTGCATCAGGACCTGTCTCACCCGGTCCTCTATGGCAACGAGGCGGTTCTCGTCGGCCGCAATGGGCGGATGTTCTATCTCGGCAGGAATATGGTGCGTCAGAGCGCCGAACTCGTGGTCCGCGACCAGAAGGTGGCCGACGCCGCCGACATGGTTGCGGCAATGCGCGACGAACTCGCCCGGCGCGGGACCCGGCTTCTCGTCGCCGTGCCGCCGAATTCGTCGACGATTTATCAGGACGATCTGCCGATCTGGGCGCAAAACCGCGGTCGGAAGACCGAGTACGACCTGTTTCTCGCTGACCTTGCCGCGCGACGAGTCAAGGCGGTCGACCTGCGGCCGGTCATGAAGGCGGTCAAGTCCGAAGGACTTGCCTATCTGTTGCACGATACCCATTGGACCGCGCGCGCCGCGCTCTCCGCGTTCAACGCAATCGTCGAGGCGGACTCCCACCCGGATTGGCGGCTCGACGTTGCGAAGTCTCTCGGCCCACCGATCGAGCGGGCAGGCGGAGACGTTGCGCGGGTTATCGGGGTCCAGGACGAAGTCACCGAAAGCAGCGAAGAGTTGGCGTTGCCCTCCGCGGGCCAGATCGAGAATTTCTCCGCCGGGGCCAATGGCCGACTATGTCCTGACGTCCGGCAAGCCTGGTCCGACAATCATGGTAATCGGCAATTCATTCACCGCGGGGTATTTTCCGCGGATGCTTTTGCAGAATGTCGGACGCGCCATCTGGCTCAGTCACCGTCAATGCGGGTTCGACTGGCGGTGGATCGACAAGTTCCGGCCGGACGAGGTCTGGTGGATGCCAACGGAGCGCTTCCTGATCTGCGACGAGGGCGTCCGGCCGCTCAATTTCGCGGGTTAGAGCTGCGCCTACGGCCCGCCGCGCCCCGGCCATCGCTTAGCATTCAGGCGTTTGCCGCTCGCCGACGTATTTCCCAGCGCGATCGTAGATGACCTTGTGGATCACACAACCGGCCGGGTAGCCGCTGCCGGCGGCGCCCGTTTCCAGGCCGGCATTGACCGTGATTGCGACCTGCGGACCGCCGCCATCGATGATCGATCGGCGCGGCTGGTTCTGTCGCCGCGGCGGCCGGGACCGCCCCAACCGCCCCATCCTGCGAGGCCCCACGGATTCCACGCCCATGCGTTGCCATTCCACGTGGTCCATCGGTCCCAGCCAGACCGGTCGACGCCCCGCCGGTCCGAAGTTGAAACGGCTGGAGGCGAAGCGATCAAAACCGAAGTCGCTTGCGCCAGAACGGTTGAAACCGAAGCGGCCGAGCCCGCGCGCGTCGAACCGAAAATGACCCGGGCTAGTTGCGGGGCGGGCGGACGGCGGCGCTGAGGCTGGCGCGGCCATGCGGGCGAAGGAAGGCTGAAAGTTGAGCAAAAGGACGAGCGTTGTCGCGGCAGACGCGCGCGCCGCCCTCATAAAGAGGGAAAGTCGCATGGGAATGTCTCCGGCGCCGCAGCGGCAATTCTAGCGGCGAACAGCCGCGGAAGTCGAGAGGCTCGGTTAAAGCTTCGTTAATTCGACGGCTCTGACGGGGACGCGCGACGGCGCCCGTCACCTGACCACCGTCAGCTTCCGGGCCGCGCGGGTGAGGCCCGTGTAAAGCCACCGCGCGCGGTGCTCGCGGAATGCGAAGCTCTCGTCGAACAGCATGATGCTGTCCCACTGCGACCCTTGCGCCTTGTGGACGGTGAGCGCGTAGCCGTAGTCGAACTCGTCCGATTCGCGCCTCTGCGCGTAGGCGAGCTCCCCCTCCGTCCCCTCGAAAAATGCCTTCAGCACCGAGACCTTGACCGACGCGCGCGCGCCCTCGTCCTCCGAGCGGAGCGTCATCTTGACGAAATCCTTCTGCATGCCCGCGACCGCCTCGACCCGCCAGAGGCCGCCGTTGATGAGACCCTTCGCGCGGTCGTTGCGCAGGCAGACCAGCCGGTCGCCGGCGACCGGCAACAGCTCAGCGAAGCCATTGAGGCCGCGGATACGCTGGTTATAGGCGCGGCGCGTGCGGTTGGTCCCGACCAGCACCTGATCGGCGGCGAGCACCTGGGCGGCGTCGACAGCGGCGCGCCCAATGACGCGCGTCTCGCCATAGACGCCCTCTTTGAGCGCTCCGCCGGACCTGACGATCTGCGACAGGCGGATGATCGGATTGTCCTCAGCCTGACGATGGATTTCCGTCAGCATCACGTCCGGCTCGGCTTCGGTGAAGTAGCCGCCGCCTTTGACCGGAGGCAGCTGGAAGGGATCGCCGAGGACCAGGATCGGCTTGCCGAAGGAGAGAAGATCGCGCGCCAGCTCCCCATCGACCATCGAGCATTCGTCGATCACAATGAGCCCGGCCCGGGAGGCAGGCCCGTCCGCGTTGAGGGTGAAGGTCGGCGTTCCCTCGGCGCCCTCGCTCGCCCGGTAGATCAGGGCGTGAATGGTTGTCGCCCCTGGGCAGCCGCTGCCTCGCATGACCAGCGCCGCCTTTCCCGTGAAGGCGGCGAACGCCGTCTCCCCGCGCGCGCCTTCGGCGATATGCCGGGCGAGCGTCGTCTTGCCGACGCCCGCATAGCCAAAGAGGCGGAACACCTGGGGCTCGCCCTGCTTGAGCCAGCGTCCGACCTTGTCGATCGCGTCCGCCTGCTCGCGCGACCATTCGCGTCCAACCGGGGTTGAAGGCGGGGGCGACGCGACAGGGGGTTGCGTGGAAACGGCGGCCACGCTCGCCGCGGCGCGCGGCGCGCCGGCTCCCTCGCCCGCCTTCTTTCGACCCGCCGGAGCGCCGCAGCGGGAACAGACCGGCGGCTTCCGGCGAAGGTCGTAGATATTTGGCGCCGCAGGCCAAGCATTGGCGCTTGGTTCCGAGCCGGCCAAACGCCGCCTTAGTGTTGGCCAATAACCTCACCCTCTGAGCCAGTGCGCTCAGGCATAAACGATTGGTTCACATTTCGAGCGCAGCATTTGAGCAGAATTGTTAAACCCATCGTTAGTCAATGGCCTTCCGTCATTGACCCGCCTTGAACGCCCGAACGACCGCCCTATATTCTTCTCGTCCGGGACGGGTTTTCCCGATCCGGATTGGGATGAGGGCAAAGCCGGACGAGATGCTTCCTCTGGAAGGTCTTAAGGTCCGGGAAGCGCCTGAAAGGGGCTTCGAACATGGTGCGTGTGACGGCGCTAAGCTCCCCGTTGCTGCTCGGCTTCGACGATATCGAGCGGGCGCTCGATCGGGTCGCCAAGACCGGGACGGATGGCTATCCGCCATACAACATTGAACGAATCGCCGCGCACGGCGTTGAACCAGAAGCGCTCCGGATCACGCTTGCGGTGGCCGGCTTTTCGCGGGACCAGATCGAGGTCACGGTCGAGGAGAATCAGCTGACCATCCGGGGCCGGCAGCAGGAGGACAGGAAGCGGGACTACCTGCATCGCGGGATCGCGGCGCGGCAGTTCCAGCGAAGCTTCCTCCTTGCAGAGGGCATGGAGGTGTTGAGCGCCGGTCTCGCTCAGGGACTGCTGTCGATCGATCTCGTTCGGCCGCAGCCGGAGCGGCTGGTGAAAAAGATACAGATATCGGCGCGCGATTGAAAGATGCGCGCCTCAGGCGGGTCGAAACGACCGCCGGGAAAGGAGAGCGATTATGAGAACCGAAACCGACAAGATTTCCGTCCATGCCCCGGACCTCACGGCGCAGGAGTTCGCGCATCTTGGCGACGGCTCTCTCGCCTATGTGAAGTCGATCAGTTCCGAGGAGGTCGCGCGGCTCTTTCCACAGGCGCCGCCGCTGCGTCCGGGATTGAAGCTGTTTGCCCTGCTGGGCGCCGATGGGACGCCGATCATGTTGACCGACTCCAAGGACGCGGCGATCGCCAATGCGTGGGAGAACGAGCTGCAGACGGTGAGCCTGCACTAAGCCGGGAAGCTCCCGCCGCGCCCCCATGTCGGGCGCCGGGGGAATTAGATAGACAGGGCGCGCCCTCGGCTCCAAGGATAGCCAGACATGCGCGCCTATCTCGACCTCATGCGCGACGCGCTCGAAAACGGCGCGGTCAAGCCGGACCGCACCGGCACGGGGGTGCGCTCTCTGTTCGGGCGCCAGATCCGTTTCGATCTCGCCCGGGGCTTTCCGCTGGTCACGACCAAGCGCCTGCACCTCAAGTCGATTGTCCGCGAACTGATCTGGTTTCTGAGGGGCGACACCAACGTCGCGTATCTCAAGGCGCACGGCGTTTCGATCTGGGACGAATGGGCCGACTTCTAGCGGCGATCTCGGCCCGGTCTACGGCAAGCAGTGGCGCGCCTGGGAAGGGCCGGACGGGCGGGTCTACGACCAGATCGCCTGGCTGCTGAAGGAAATCCGCCGCAACCCGGATTCCCGCCGGCTCCTCGTCTCCGCCTGGAACGTGGCCGAGATCGAGCGGATGAAGCTGCCGCCCTGCCATTGCCTGTTTCAGTTCCATGTCAGCGGCGGCAGGCTGTCTTGTCAGCTTTATCAGCGCTCGGCCGACATCTTTCTCGGCGTGCCGTTCAATATCGCGAGCTACGCGCTGCTCACGCATCTCGTCGCCCGCGAGTGCGGGCTGGAGGCGGGCGACTTCGTCCATACATTCGGCGACGCGCATCTCTATCGGAACCACGAGGCGCAGGCGCGCGAGCAGCTGTCGCGCGAGCCGCGGCCGCTGCCGCGCTTGAGGCTGGGCGACGTCGGCTCGATCTTCGATCTCGACGCGGACGCGATCGCCTTCGAGGGCTACGATCCGTGGCCGGCGATCCGGGCGCCGGTCGCGGTGTGAGCGACTTACCCATCGTCATCGTCGCCGCGGTCGCGCGGAATGGCGTTATCGGGGCGAACGGCGGGCTGGCCTGGCGGCTTTCCAGCGATCTCAGGCGCTTCAAGGCGCTGACCTGGGGCAAGCCCCTGGTGATGGGGCGGAAGACTTTTCAGTCGATCAACCGCGCGC
>CAWIUD010000022.1:0-117645 GCA_963839185.1 uncultured Alphaproteobacteria bacterium
AGCCCGAGCCGTCGCAGTCGAGCGCCGCCCCGCCGCCGCCGACAAAGAATTCCCACGGACCGTCGTAGAGCTGTGCAGGCCAGCAGCGTCGGCCTCTTCATGCATCACGGGCACGTCGGCGAGCGCCTTGGCGGATCGTCGGCGCGGGTGCGGCGATCAAGCCGAAAAACGCGGCGAGGACGAAAGGGAATCGCATCATGGCGCCTCGACGATCAGCGAGCGCAGGAACGCGATCACGTGTCGCGCTCCGGGCTCGAGCGCAAGATAGGCGTCGCGGGAAAAGCGCGCCTCGCCCCCATGCGCGGCGATGATCTCGTTGAGCATCCGGAAATCGCCGCGGTGGCCGTAAGGCGCCGTCGAGCCGACGCCCCAAAGCCGCGGCGTCAGGAAACGTCGCGTTCGACAAAGCGTTGCGCCTGGAGTTCATTGCCGAGCGCGGCGACCTCTCGTCGACGACGAGATGGCGCTTCAAGTCGCTGTAAAGCGGGATCAGCCACTCGCCCTTGTCGTTCTGCTTAAGAGCTGGCGAAGGGCAGTTCGCCAAGTCGATGCGAATCGGCGTCTTCGCCTCGCCGGCGCGCAAGGTGCCCGCCATGTCATAGGGCGCGGGATCGGTGAAGACGAGCGACTTCAGCGGCAGCGTCTCGATGTGGCAGGAGGCGCATCCAAGCTCTCGAATTGCTTCTCGCCTTCCTCGGCCGCCGCGCGCCAGTCCTCCGGCATATCGTCCTTTACGGTCGGCGGCGGCAGCGTCGCCTGAAACGCGACCAGGGCCGAGACGTCGCCCGGCCGTCACCGCGTCGGGCACGCCGCTCTCCGCGAAATCGTGGCTGCCGGTCCAGCGGACCCCGAAACGCTCGACGCCTCCATGCCGTGGTGAATGTTGAGCGCGTTGATGGTGAATTGGCGAAGCGAGGTGAACACGCCCTTGCGGCTGAACGGCCGGACGATGAGGTCGGCGTCGACGCCGTCGATCGCGTCGAGATCGACGAGGCCGTCCGGATGGGCGACAATCCAGCCGAACCGCACGCCCTTGGTGACGAGATCGGCCCTCGACATCCTGCCGCGAGGCCCGCGCCCGCGCGACCGCATCGTCGCGATCGGCCTGCAGGTCGGCGGTCATTTCGCGCGCCAGCAATTCGACGAGCCCCGCGCCCATCAGCGCGATCGTGTGCCGCTCGCTGGAGAACGAGGGATCGGTCGTGTCGAACTGCGCGCTCTCGAATCCCTCGGAGACAAACACATTGGCGACGTAATCGCCGGCGCCGCCGTCGACGGGATCGTTGTGACAGCCGAAGCAGGAGTTCGAATCCGGCCCGCTCAGGCGGCTGAACGGCGGATTGACGCCGAACTTGCGCTTGGTCGGCACGATCGCCTGCGTCGCCTTCGGCCGTCCGGCCCCGTCGGCGGTGGTGAATTTGGCCTTGAACAATACGCGCCCGCGGTCGATCAGGCCGGGCAGGGCGGACGAGCCGGCGGCGGCAAGGCGTCGAAATCGAGATGGACGTGAAGACCCGCTCGTCCCAGCTGCCGCCGGAGGCCCCGGCGGCAACAGGCCAAAGGCGCAAAATGCGACGGCAGCGCCAAGCTTCGCTTCATGATCCTCCCAGCCTCGTCGTCCTCGCCGGCCTGTCGTCGGCCGGCGCGTCAGCTACCCTGTCATGACCCGACGGGTCTCGCAAGGCGCGGGCCTTGCCGACGTGAATCGCGGAGCGCGGCCCCGAGACTTCGAATTCGAGGCTACACTTGATGAATGGCGCATTGACAAACCGAGCGGCTGACCATGGTGCCGCACGCGGAATTATCCGGCTTCGGCTGGAGGCGGCGGCGTGCAATGGGCCGCCGTCGACTCCGTTTAGCATGGGAGGAAAACTATGAAATCTTTGAAAAATCTGGCGATCGCGGCGGCTTTGTTCGCCTCCGCGAGCGCCATGCCGCTCGCCGCGATGGCGAAGGACTCAGGTCGGCGTCTCCTGGTCGAACTTCCAGGAAGAGCGCTGGAAGACCGACGAAGCGGCGATCAAGGCCGCGCTCGAGGCAGCCGGCGCCAAATACATCTCCGCCGACGCGCAAGGCTCGCCGACCAAGCAGCTCGACCGACATCGAGGGCCTCATCTCCAAGGGCGCCAACGTGCTCATCGTCCTCGCCATGGACTCGGACGCGATCCTGCCGGCGGTCAAGAAGGCCAACGACGAAGGCATCCCGGTGATCGCCTATGACCGCCTGATCGAGAGCCCGAACGTGCTCTACATCACCTTCGACAACGTCGGGGTCGGCCGCATGATGGCGAAGGCGATCTACGCGGCCAAGCCCGCCGGCAACTACGCCTTCATCAAGGGCGACAAGGGCGATCCGAACGCCGACTTCCTGTTCTCCGGCATCACGGAAGTGCTGAAGCCGGCGATGGATGCGGGCAAGATCAAGAACGTCGGCGAGACCTACACCGACGGCTGGAAGCCCGACAACGCGCAGAAGAACATGGAGCAGATCCTCACCAAGAACAACAACAAGGTCGACGCGGTCGTCGCCGAGAACGACGGCATGGCCGGCGGCGTCGTGGCGGCGCTGACGGCGCAGGGCATGGCGGGCTCGGTGCCGGTGTCGGGCCAGGATGGCGACCTCGCGGCGATCAACCGCATCGCGCTCGGCACCCAGACGGTCTCGATCTGGAAGGACTCGCGCGATCTCGGCAAGGCGGCCGGCGAAGCGGCGGTCGCGCTCGCCGACGGCAAGAAGATGACCGACCATTCGCGATGGTCAAGCCGTTCACCGGCGGCGCCAAGGGCGTCAAGATGAACGGCATCCTGCTGACCCCGCTCGCCGATCACCAAGGCACAACTCAATGTGATCGTCGACAAGGGCTGGATCACCAAGGACGAGGTCTGCGCCGGCGTGAAGCCCGGCACGGTCGCCTTCTGCAATGAGTTGACCGCGTCTTCGTGCGAGTGAAACAAAGAGAGCCGCGCCGTTCTGCAAGGGCGGCGCGGCTTTCCTGTTGAGACGACGACGCTCGCCATGACGGCGGCGCACGGGCGAAAGATGGATCGGGAGGAGCATGACCTCTGCAGCGCCGAGCGCGACCAGCGCGGCTCCCGAACGAGCCGGCCATTCGACGGCTGCTCCGCGCCACCGAAGTCGACACCCGCATGATCGGCATGATCGGCGCGCTGGCGCTGATCTGGGTCGGCTTCCACATTATACGCTGGTCCAGACCGGCGAGGGCGTGTTCCTGACGCCGCGCAATCTTGTGGAACCTGAGCGTCCAGACCTCGTCGATCGCCGTCATGGCACGGGCATGGTGCTCGATCATCGTCATGCGCCATATCGACCTTTCCGTCGGCTCGATCGTGGGCTTCTCATCGACGATCATCGGCGTCGCGCAGGTCCGATCCTGCCGCTCTATCTCGGCCTCGACAATCCGGCGATCTGGATCATCGCCGTCATCGTCGCGCTCGCGATCGGCGCGGCGATCGGCGCCTTTCAGGGCTCGCTCGTCGCCTATCTCGGCATCCCGTCGTTCATCGTCACCCTCGGCGGGCAATTGTTCTGGCGCGGCGCGGCCTGGTGGGTGACGACCGGCCAGACGATCGCGCCGCTCGACGACCGCTTCGCGCTGATGGGCGGGGGCCCGCACGGCTCGATCGGGGCGACGGCGAGCTGGGCGCTGGCCGCGATCTGCTGCGCGGGCATCGTGTTCGGCATCTACGCCGGCCGTCAGCGGCGCGCGCGGTTCCGTTTCCCGCAGCGGCCGATGTGGGCGGAATATGTCATCGCGGTCGTCGGCTGCTTCGTCGTCATCGGCGCGACCGCGATCGTCAACGCCTATCCCTGGCCTGAGCGGGTCGCCGCGGCCTATGCCGAAGGCGCAACAACATTCCCGTGCCCGAAGGCGGACTGTTCATTTCGACCGGATACGCGATTCCCGTGCTGATCGCGCTCGTCGCCGGCGTCGTCATGACCTTCCTCGCCCGGCGCACCCGGTTCGGCCGCTATGTCTACGCGATCGGCGGCAATCCGGAAGCCGCGGAGCTCGCCGGCATCAACACCAGGAAGATCACGATTCTGGTCTTTGCGCTGATGGGCGCGCTGGCGGGGGTCGCGGCCTGCATCGATTTCGGCGCGGCTCGACTCGGCGACCAACGTGCTCGGGCAGTTCGACGAACTCTACGTGATCGCGGCGGCGGTGATCGGCGGCACCTCGCTCGCCGGCGGCGTCGGCACGATCTACGGCGCGCTGATCGGCGCGCTGGTCATCCAGTCGCTGCAGTCGGGCATGGTGCTGCTCGGCTTCGACTCGGCGTTCCAGCAGATGGTGGTCGGCGTGGTGCTGGTCGGCGCGGTCGGCATCGACACCTTCTACCGCCGCAGAACCGCCAAGGGCTGAGCCCGATGGAAGCCAACGCCCAAACGCCCGCTGGTCGAGATGAAGGACATCTCGATCGCCTTCGGCGGCCTCAAGGCCGTCGACCACGCCTCGATCGACCTCTATCCCGGCGAAGTCGTCGGCCTGCTCGGCCACAACGGCGCCGGCAAATCCTGCCTCATCAAGGTCTGTCGCGGCGCCTACAAGCGCGACGCGGGGCAGATCTTCATCAACGGCGCAGGAAGCCACGATCAACAATCCGCGCGACGCCAAGCACTATGGCATCGAGACGATCTACCAGACGCTGGCGCTCGCCGACAATGTCGACGCGGCGTCGAACCTCTATCTCGGCCGCGAACTGCTCACCCGCTGGGGCACGCTCGACGACGCCTCGATGGAGGCGGAGGCGCGCAAGGTGATGGGGCGGCTCAATCCCAATTTCCGCCGCTTCAAGGAGCCGGTGATCGCGCTCTCGGGCGGCCAGCGCCAGTCGGTCGCGATCGCCCGCGCGATCCATTTCGACGCCCGCATTCTGATCATGGACGAGCCGACGGCGGCGCTCGGCCCCGCCGAGACGGCGCAGGTCGGCGAACTCATCAAGCAGCTCAAGGCGCGAGGGCATCGGCATCTTCCTCATCAGCCACGACATCCACGACGTGTTCGACCTCGCCGACCGCGTGACGGTGATGAAGAACGGCCAGATCGTCGGCGCGGGGCGGGTCCAGGACATGACCAAGGACGAGGTGCTCGGCATGATCATCCTCGGCAAATGCCCGCCCGGCGCGATTCCCGGGCCGGGCGCGATGGCGAGCTGAGGCGGCGGGCCAAGCCCCCGGTCAGTCGTTCCAGGTGGCGAACATGCCGACGGCCGCGGCGGTCATGACGGCGGTCGCAATCCAGCCCAGCGCCTTGAGCCACGGGTTGAGCGCGAATTCGCCCATGACCTTCCGCGCGAGGCCATCAGCATGATCATCGCCATGATCGGAACGGCGGCGACGCCGTTGATGACCGCGCTCCAGAACAGGGCCTTGATCGGATCGAGCGGCGAAAAATTGAGAAGCGCGCCGACGAGAACGTCGCGGCCGCGATCGCCCAATAGAAGGCCGGTGCGCGGCCGGGCCGCTCCGCGAGGCCGACACGCCAATTGAGAGCCTCGCCGAGCGCGTAGGCCGCGCTTCCCGCCAGAACCGGCACGGCAAGCAGACCAGTGCCGACAATGCCAAGCGCAAAAACCGCGAAGGCGAATTCTCCCGCAATCGGCCTCAGCGCCTTTGCGGCGTCGCGCCGAAGTCTGGATATCCGTGACGCCGTGCGCGTTGAGCGTCGCCGCGGTCGTCAGCACGATGAACAACGCGACCAGATTGGACGCGCCCATGCCGACGAGGGTGTCGAGCCGGATTCGCGCGAGTTGCCGGGGCGCCTGAGCCGGCGCCTCGAGAAGCGGCTCGGCGCGCAGGGTCCTCCTTCTCGTCCTCGACCTCCTCCGAGGCCTGCCAGAAAAAAAGATAGGGGCTGATCGTCGTGCCGAACACGGCGACGACGACTGTGAGATAACTCGCCGGTCCATTCGATGTGCGGGACGACAAGATTGATGCGCGACCTTTGGCCACGGAACGCCGACGACGAACACCGTCGCGACATAGGCGAAGAGCGAAAGCGTAAGCCAGCGCAGCACCGACGCGTATCGCGCGTAGCGCATGAAAACTTCCATGAGCGCGGTCGAAAGCGCGAACGCGCCCACATACAGCCATTGCGGGCCCGGCACGATCAGCCTCAACGCGGCGCCCATCGCGCCAAGATCGGCGCCGAGATTGATGACATTGGCGAGGACCAGAAGCCCACCAGCACATAGAGCAGGCCGCGCGGATAGTGGCGGCGCATGTTGCCGGCGAGGCCGATGCCCGTGACGCGGCCAATCTCGGCGCTGATCATCTGAATGCGCGCACATCAGCGGATAGGTGAACAGCAGGGTCCAGAGCAGGCTGAACCCGAACTGCGCGCCGGCCTGCGAATAGGTGGCGATTCCGCTGGGGTCGTCGTCCGACGCGCCGGTGATCAGGCCGGGACCGAGCACGTCGGCAAGCCGGGGGCGATCAGGCTCTTTGACCGGATCAGCGCTCGCGCGATCAATTGCCGTCAATGCTTTGCCCTTCCGCCTCTGGTGAACGCACGATCAGCCGCCATTCGTTCCGCGGGCGGACAAACGCGCGCCGACCCGATCGTCGGGAGCCTTCAGCCCGTGGCCGTCGCCCTCGCGTCGATGACGGCGCGCGCCCACTCCCGCGGCCGCTCCTGCGGCAGATTGTGGCCGGCGCCGTGAAAGACGCGGTGTTCGTGCGGTCCGGCGAACTTCCCCGCGTGATGCGACGTGCCGGGGTTCACGCCGTCATTGTCGCCGTCGATGGTGATCGAAGGAACTGCGATCGGCGGTTGCGCCGCGAGCGCCGCCTCGATCTCGGCATATTGCGGGTCTCCCGGCGCGAGCCCGTAGCGATGCCGGTACGAGTGGATGACGACGTCGACAAAATCGGGGTTGTCGAAAGCGTCCGCGGTTCGATCGAAGGCCGCGTCGTCGAACGTCCAGCCCGGCGACCACATCCGCCATAACAGGCGGGCGACGCCGCGCCGGTCTTTGAAGAGGCCGCGCCGCCCGCGCTCCGAGTGGAAATAATATTGGTACCAGAACGCGGCTTCTTCGGCCGGGGTCGCCGGCTCCATCGCCCGCGCGATGTCCTGGATGTTGTAAGAATTGCCGGAAACGAGGGCGACGACCCGCTGAGGCCAGAGCGCCGAGACGACGCAGGCCGCGCGTCCGCCCCAATCATAGCCGCCGAGGACCGCGCGTTCGATCCCAAGCGCGTCCATCAGCGCCGGAGGTCCGCCCCGAGCGCCGCCTGCTCGCCCGAGCGCGGCGTCTCGGCCGATGAGAAACCGCGTCGGCCCGTAGCCGCGCAGATAGGGAACGATGACCCTCGCCCCGGCCTCGGCCAGAATCGGCGCCGCCTCGGCATAGGCGTGGGCGTCATAAGGGAAAGCCATGGCCGAGAATGCAGGGCCAGCCGGCCGCCGGGCCATATTCCACGTAGGCGATCGAAAGAACGCCGGCTGGGATTGTCTTGCCGACAGGCGACACAAGGCCTGCTCCTCTAACCTTGCTCCGCTGCGGGAGCGCGGTCGCCGGCCGCGCCAGTCATGACTCTCGCCGCTCCCGCTCTTGACGCCGCCCCGAGCCTTCTCTACAGAGTTTCGTCCAAGTCGAGGCGGCGTGACGTGGCGCAGCTTATTGTATCTTTGGCGCTGGGGAACGGGCAGACCTGAGGTCTGAAACTCGTTCGCTGGCGCTTACACCGAAGGCCCCTTTTGCGGGCCTTTTTTGTTGCCTCGAACTTTTCGAAAATGGGCGAGAAAGGAGCGGAGCAAGCGATTATGAGACGAAGCACATGACCGGCGCGGAGATGGTCGTCGAAGCGCTGAAGGATCAGGGCGTCGAGATGGTGTTCGGTTATCCCGGCGGCGCGGTGCTGCCGATTTACGACGCCATCTTCCATCAGAACAAGCTGCGCCATATCCTCGTGCGTCACGAGCAGGGCGCCGCTCACGCCGCCGAAGGCTACGCGCGCTCGACGGGCAAGGTCGGCGTCCTTCTCGTCACCTCCGGGCCGGGCGCGACCAACGCCATCACCGGCCTGACCGACGCGCTGATGGATTCGATTCCGCTCGTCTGCATTACCGGCCAGGTGCCGACGCACCTGATCGGCTCCGACGCATTCCAGGAATGCGACACGACCGGAATCACCCGCAGCTGCACCAAGCACAACTACCTCGTGCGCCGCATCGACGACTTGCCGCGCATCCTGCACGAGGCGTTCTACATCGCCTCGCACGGCCGACCGGGCCCGGTGGTGGTCGACATCCCCAAGGACGTGCAGTTCGCCACTGGCGTCTACGCGTTCCAGAAGAACATTCAGCACAAGACCTATCGACCGCAGATGAAGGGCGATCTCGAGCGCGTGCGGCGCGCGGTCGAGATGATGGCGGCGGCGAAGAGGCCCATCTTTTATACCGGCGGCGGCGTGATCAATTCCGGCCCGCACGCTTCGACGCTGCTGCAAGAACTCGTCCGACGCCTCCGGGTTCCCGATCACCTCGACCTTGATGGGGCTCGGGGCCTTCCCGGCGTCCGACAAGCAGTGGCTCGGCATGCTCGGCATGCACGGGTCGTACGAAGCCAACAACGCGATGCACGACTGCGACCTGATGGTCTGCGTCGGCGCGCGCTTCGACGATCGCATCACCGGCCGGCTGGACGCGTTTTCGCCCAAATCGAAGAAGATCCATATCGACATCGATCCGTCCTCAATCAACAAGAACGTCAAGGTCGACCTCGCCATCGTCGGCGACTGCGCGCATGTGCTTGAGGACATGGTGCGTCTGTGGCGGGCGGGTCCGCACAAGGCCGATCCGGCCGCGCTGGCCAACTGGTGGAGCACGATCGACGGCTGGAGAGCGCGCAATTCGTTCGGCTTCCGCAATTCCGACAGGATCATCAAGCCCCAGCATGCGGTGAAAAGGCTTTACGAACTGAGCAAGGGCCGCGACGTCTACATCACCACCGAGGTCGGCCAGCATCAGATGTGGGCGGCGCAACATTTCGCCTTCGAGAAGCCGAACCGCTGGATGACCTCGGGGGGCCTCGGGACGATGGGCTATGGGCTGCCGGCGGCGATCGGCGTCCAGCTCGCTCATCCGAAGTCGCTGGTCATCGACGTCGCGGGCGAGGCCTCGATCCTGATGAACATGCAGGAGATGTCGACCGCGGCGCAGTACCGCCTGCCGATCAAGATCTTCATTCTCAACAACCAGTACATGGGCATGGTGCGCCAATGGCAGGAGCTCCTGCACGGGGGCCGCTATTCGGAGAGCTACACGGATTCGCTTCCCGACTTCGTCAAGCTCGCCGAAGCTTACGGCGCGCATGGCATACGCTGCTCCGACCCCGCCAAGCTCGACGCCGCGATCATGGAAATGATCGAGACCCCAAAGGCGGTCATCTTCGATTGCCTGGTTGATCAGAAGGAGAACTGCTTCCCGATGATCCCGTCGGGCAAGGCGCACAACGAAATGATCATGGCCGAGCTCGAGGACGACGCCGGCATCGAACTCGCCAACGTGGTCGACGAGAAGGGCAAGATGCTGGTCTGACGCCCTCTCCCATCGGGCGTCGTGCAACTTCTCCCATTCGGGAGAAGGGACGCAAACATAGTGACGGAAGATCTGATCGATGTTCAGCTTGGAGGCGATGCGCCGGGCGCATGAGCTGGTGCTGCGGACCTTGCGTCCGACGCCGGCGCTCGCCTGGCCGCTCATCGCTGAGCGGCTCGGCGCCGAGACCATTGTCAAGCACGAGAACCATCTGCCGACCGGCGCCTTCAAGGTGCGCGGCGGCCTGACCTATGTCGAGGCGCTGATGCGGCGCGAGCCGGCGACGAGAGGGCTCATTTCCGCGACGCGCGGCAATCACGGCCAGAGCCTCGCCTTCGCCGGACGGCGGGCCGGGCTCGAGGTGACGATCTGCGCACCGCGCGGCAATTCCAATGAAAAGAACGCCGCCATGCGGGCGCTCGGCGCGGAATTGATCGAATTCGGCCACGACTTTCAGGCCGCCCGCGAGGAGGCGATGCGGCTCGCGGATGCAGCGGGGCCTGCACATGGTCCCGTCCTTCCACCGCGATCTCGCGCTCGGCGTCTCGACCTACGCGCTCGAGCTGATGACCGAGCACGCCGACCTCGACATTCTCTATGTTCCGATCGGCCAGGGATCGGGAATCTGCGGCGCCATCGCGGCGCGCGATGCGCTCGGCCTCAAGACGGAGATCGTCGGCGTTCAGGCGGCCGAAGCGCCGGCCTACGCGCTGTCGTTCGCCGCCGGGCGCGTGGTTCGCACCAACAGCGCTGAAACCTTCGCCGACGGCATGGCGACGCGCGTCCCGGACGAGGAGGCTCTTGCCGTGATCGCCAAGGGCGCATCGCGCATCGCGCTCGTCAGCGACGCGGACATCGCACTCGCCGTCCGCGCCTATTGGACCGATACGCACAATCTTGCCGAAGGCGCCGGCGCTGCGGCGCTCGCGGCGGCGATGAAGGAACGATCGCGCCTCAAGGGGCGCAAGGTCGGCCTCGTGCTGTCCGGCGGCAATATCGACTTCGACCTCTTCCAGAAGTGGGTCGCGCCGCCGAGAGACGCTGACGCGGCCCAAGACGGCTTCAGCCGGACGCTTGATCGACAGGGACATTATGCATGACAAAGACCGCCATCCCGCTCTCGCCCTATTCGTCGGCGACCGCGAGGTCCAACATCGAGACGCACACGCTTTCGGTGCTGGTCGACAACGAGCCCGGCGTGCTGGCGCGCGTGGTCGGCATGTTCGCGGGCCGCGGCTACAATATCGAGAGCCTGACGGTAGCCGAGGTCGCGCACGAGACGCATCTCTCGCGCATCACGATCGTGACGTCCGGCACGCCGGAGATCATCGAGCAAATCCGCCACCAGCTCGAGCGCCTCGTTCCCGTGCATACAGTGAACGATCTGACCTTGACCGTGCGCGCCATCGAACGCGAGCTCGCGATGATCAAGGTGCGCGGCAAAGGGGAAAACCGCGTCGAGGCGATGCGCCTCGCCGACGCGTTCCGCGCCAAGGTGATCGACGCGACGATCGAGAGCTTCATCTTCGAACTGACCGGCGCGCCGCGCAAGATCGACGATTTCGTCGAACTGATGCGGCCGATTGGCCTGGTCGAGGTCTCGCGCACCGGCGTCGCCGCGATCTCGCGCGGGCCGGAGCCGATTTAGGGCGTATGCAGTCTTCGCATGGCGCGTCTGAGCGTTCTCGAAACGATTGGGCGGAACTGCTGACTCCGCCAACAGGGAGGAGAGATGTTAGCGCTGGGACTGAATAGCGGCTCTTCTTTCGACGGGATCGACGCCGTCCTGATCGATATCGACTTTGGCGAAGATGGTCTGTTGAAAAGGCCCAAATTCCTGGCCGGCAAGACCGTGCCCTGGCCGGACGAAGTCGCTCATCAGGTTCTCGCGACGTTTGAAAACAAGTTGTCGATATTCGAGCTTTGTCGGCTGAACTATGTCGCCGGCGCGGTCTATGCCGAGGCGGCGCGCTCGCTGATGCGGGAAGCCGGCGTAAAACCCGGGCGATCTGACCGTCATCGGCTACGATGGTCAGACGATCTACCAGGAGCCGGCCGATCAGCCGCGGATGGAGCAGTTCAAAGGCGAAGAGGATATTGTCGGCCGCTGGCTCCACGGGCCCTATCCTTGCGGGCTGCAAATCGGCGAGCCCTCAATCGTCGCCGCGCTGTGCGACACCACGACCGTCACCCAGTTCCGGCCGGTGGAGCATGCGCTGGGAGGCTCCGGCGCGCCGCTCATGCAGTTCCTCGACTTCGTCGCCTTTCGCGACATCGGTCCTATCCTGACCTTGAACATCGGCGGAATCGCCAATTGTCAGCTGGCGGATCGAGACCGGCGCCGGATGATGGCTTTCGATACCGGCCCCGGCAATGTCATGCTCGACCATGCGGCGCGCGTGCTCCTCGGCAAGCCCTACGACGCAAACGGCGCGGCCGCGGCCCAGGGGACGGTCGACAAGGGGATGCTGGCTCGCCTGCTTGCGCATGATTTCTTTCATCGCAAACCGCCCCGCAGCGCCTGGCGACTCGATTTCGGCTCCGAATTCGCAGACCGCCAGATGGCGGCCGGGCAGGGTCTTTCGCCCCAGGACCTGCTCGCGACGTTTACGGAATTCACCGCGCTTTCGATCGCCAACTCGATCAAGGAGCACATCCCGATCCTGTCCGAAATCACGACGATCGCGGCAAGCGGCGGCG
Source organism: uncultured Alphaproteobacteria bacterium (assembly GCA_963839185.1). GTDB lineage: Bacteria > Pseudomonadota > Alphaproteobacteria > Rhizobiales > Beijerinckiaceae > Roseiarcus. Next base: position 12,267 of record CAWIUD010000022.1, read on the forward strand.
GCGTTCGCAACGCCACGCTGATGGAGCGGATCAAGACGCATTTGCCGCCCGGGCTGCGCCTCACCCTGTCCGACGAATTCGGCATCCCCGCTCAATATAAGGAGGCGATCAAATTCGCGGTGTTGGCGGTTGCGGCGCAAAACCACCTGGCGAACAACATCCCGGCGGCCAGCGGGGCATCGCGCTTTGCAATTCTCGGCAAACTGGTGGCGGCTCCCCGCCTCGCGAAGGGAGCGGACGCCGCAGTGACGGGCGTAAATGTTTAGGACGAGAGGAGCATAGAACGGACTCCCACGCGCAGGCGGGTCTGTCAGGGCCCCCCAAAATCCCAACCCACGCCGAGTTCCGCCAACGCGGACTGAAGTTCCGAGGGGCGGAAGAACTTGTCTATGACGGCGATGCCGCGATCCTTGGAAAAGCGCGCCGCGAGGCGGTGGGCTTGTTGTTCGGTCGCAACGAGGATGGGAAGGTCGGCGAAGTTGGCGCGCATCTCAACCGCCAGCGCTTCGCCAGTCTTGTCCTGCAAACCGTCGTCGAGCAGCACCGCGTCATAGCGTCCCTGCGCGGCGCGGGCGCGTCCCAACGCCTCTGATCCAGTGGCCGCCTCGTCGACCGAATAACCAAGCTCCACGAGCGCCTCGGTCGCGGACCTCCTGGCGCTCGCGTCTCCCGCGACCAGCAGAATGCGGCCGATCCGGCCCGCTTCCAGGACATCGGCGATCTTCTCGGCAAGCGCCTGGTAGGTGAACGGTTTGGCGATCACCTCGACCCCCGCATCGAGACGCCCGCCATGCTCGATCGCGTTGCGCGTATAGCCGGAGGTATAGATGATTTTGAGCTCTGGCTGCACCGCCCGGGCCTTGTCCGCCAGTTCGCGGCCGGACATTCCTGGCATCACCACGTCAGTGAACATGAGGTCGATCGGCCGGTCCTGACGCTCGATGAGCCGGAGCGCGGAAGGCCCGTCGTGGGCCTCGAGCACGCGGTAGCCAAGTTCCCGCAATATCTCGACTGTATAGGCGCGAACGTCGTCGTCATCCTCCACCACAAGAATGCTGCGATCGCGCTTGATGCGGTCGACCGTTGCGGACTCGCCCTCGTCGGCGGCTTCGTCGGCCCCGAGCAAGCGCGGCAGATAGATCTTCACCGTCGTGCCGTGGCCTTCCTCTGAATAGATCTTCAGGTGTCCGCCCGACTGCTTGACGAAACCATAGGCCATCGAGAGACCGAGGCCCGTCCCTCTGCCGATCTCCTTTGTGGTGAAGAACGGATCGAGCGCTTTGGAGAGCACTTCGCGGGTCATGCCGTGCCCAGTGTCGGTGACCGCGAGGAGGACGTAACTGCCGGGCGCCACCTCGGCGTGGGCCGCAGCGTATTGATCGTCCAGTCGGACATTGGCGGTCTCGATCGTCAACTTGCCGCCTTCCGGCATTGCGTCGCGCGCGTTCACGGCGAGGTTTAAGATCGTCGCCTCGAGCTGGTTCGGGTCAGCCTCCGCTCTCCACAGACCCGCGGTCGAGACTGTCTCCAGCTCGACGGTCTCGCCGAGCGCGCGGTGAAGCAGATCGCCCATTCCGGCGACAAGCCGATCGACGTCGATCGGCTTCGGCGCGAGCGGCTGACGGCGCGAAAACGCGAGCAGCCGCTGGGTCAGCGTCGCCGCCCGCTCGGCGCCTTTCTGCGCATTGTCCATGGCGCGGCCGGCTCGCGAGATTTCGCTGTTCGTGAGCGCGCGACGCGCCATGTCGACATTGCCGATAACGATTGTCAGGAGGTTGTTGAAGTCATGCGCAATGCCGCCAGTGAGTTGGCCCAGGGCTTCCATCTTTTGCGCCTGGCGCAACGCCTCCTCCACGCTCTCCCGTTCCGCGATCGCGCGCTGAACGCGACGCTCCAGGTCCTCGTTCATCTGGCGCAAAGCCGTCTCAATGGCCCGCCGATGTTCGACATCGATAAGGATTCCGGGAAACCGGAGCGGCGCGCCGTCGTGGCCTAAGTCCACCCGCCCATTCGCCTCGACCCAGCGATAGCCGCCATCTTGCTGGCGCACACGATATTCGCAGCGGTAGGCGCCGCCGCTTTGAAGCGCGTCGGCGATTGTCCGGGCGACCTCTGGCTGGTCCTCCTCGTGGATCGATTCCATCACCTTCGTCAGCGGCAGGCCCGCCCTGCATTCTTCCGGGGAAAGGCTGAACGCGCGGGCGAATTTTTCGTCGGCGATCAGCCGATCGCTTGGAATGTCCCATACCCAGGTGCCGATGATCGCGCCCGCGTCAAGCGCGAGCTGCACCCGCTCCGCTTGCTCGCGGGCCATAGCTTCGCTCGCGCGAACGGCTTCCGCGGCCTCTCGCCGGAGCCGCGCGAGCCCGATATTGGCCGCGACCCGCGCCAGGAGCTCGCGGGCCGAGAAGGGCTTTGCGAGATAGTCGTCGGCCCCCGCCTCGAAGCCTTCGACCTTGGCCTCCTCCCCGGCGCGCGCCGACAGCACGACGACAGGCAGATCGCGCAACGCAGGATCCTCGCGAATGACGCGCAGGAGTCCGAAACCATCGAGCCGAGGCATCATCACGTCAGTGACGACGAGGTCCGGCCGACTCCGGCGCATGGCGTCCAGAGCCGCTTCTCCATCGGGGGCGACGCTGACCCGGTAGCCGCGCTCAGTGAGCAATCGCGCAATGTACGCGCGCAGGTCCGCGTTGTCGTCGGCGAGCAAAACGTGCCCGGAGACCGCTCGCGCGGTGTCGGGAACGGCCTCCGCGTCGTCCCCGAGTCCAGCAGATCATCCCCGGTCGCCTCCCCTGGTAGCCAGCGCAGCGCTTCTTCGACATAGGTTTGCGCGCGCACCCTGGTCGGCGCGTCGCCCGAAATCGACGTCGACCCGGTCGGGGGAAGATGCGACGATCCGAGCGGGATCGAGATCGTAAAACGCGGAGCCCCGGCCGGGTTCGCTGACGACCGAGATCTGGCCGCCGTGAAGGTTCACCAGCTCCTGAACCAGCGCGAGACCTATTCCCGAGCCCTCGAAACTTCGTCCCCGCGCGTTTTCAACCCGATGGAACCGCTCAAACAACCTGGGCAGTTCCGCTTGCGGAATGCCGGTTCCCGTGTCGCGCACGGTGAGGCGCGCCTGGCCTTCCGCTTCGCGAAGCTCGACGGCGATCTCGCCGTGAAACGTGAACTTGAAGGCATTGGACACCAAATTGAGGACCACCTTTTCCCACATGTCCTGATCGACATAGACCGGCTCCGAAAGGGGAGGGGCATCGACAATGAGACGAAGTCCAGCCCTGTCGGTCGCCGAACGGAACGAGGCGGCGAGATCGGCGGTCAGCGCGGCGAGATCGGTCGCTCGATAGCTCGCCTGAACGCGTCCGGACTCGATGCGGGAGAAGTCGAGCAAGGAGTTGACGAGGCGCAGGAGTCTCAGGGCGTTGCGATGCGCGACGTCGAGTCGCTGGCGCTGGTCTTCCGGCAACGTCCCGGCCTCGGCGAGCGCATCCTCGAGCGGGCCGAGCATCAGGGTGAGGGGCGTGCGAAATTCGTGGCTGACGTTGGAGAAAAACGCCGTCTTGGCGCGGTCGATTTCGGCCAAAGCCTTCACTCGCGCCCGCGCCCGCTCATAGTCGTCGGCTCGCACGATCGCGGCGGAAACCTGTCCCGCCAACAACTCCACAAAGCCGCGGTAATAGGCGTTGGCGGCGCGATGCGGATTGAGGCCGGCGACAAGAAATCCGAGCGGCGAACCCCCTTGCGCCGATACGATCGGCGCAATCAGCGCCTGGGCCGGCGGCGCTTGCCAATGATCGAGGCGCAGGTCCGCGACGGCCTCCCGGGGGACGCTGACCAGCGCCGGGCCGGCCGCCGCGAGATCAAGGGGCCAGAGGGGGTCGCGGCTATCGAGCGCGATGACTGGAGGAGCGGCGGGACTGCTTCGCTCCAAACGATGCGCGGCGGCGAGTTCAGCCTGCTTGCCTCCGGAGTCCACCAGATAGGCGGCCGCAAAAGGCATGTCGCGAGGTTCATCGACGAGACAGACCTCAAGCGAAGCCATCACCTCGGCGCGGGTTGAGGCCGCCCCCAGCCGACTGCCGAGATCGCGCAGCGTCGCGAGCTGCCGCTCGCCGATCACTTTTTCCGTCACCTCGGCGACGACGCACAGCATTCCGGCGTTGCGGCCGGCGTCGTCGGCAAGGGGTGAGTAGGAAAACGTGTGATAGGTTTCCTCGGCGAAGCCCCTGCGCTCAAGGTAGAGCAGAAGGGCCTCGTCCCAGGTCGCTTGGCCGGTGGAGAGCACGTGATCGATTCTCGGGCCGATGTCGGGCCAGATTTCCGCCCAGACCTTGTCGGAGCGACTTCCAATCACCCAATCGCGCTTGATGCCGACGGTCGGCAGGTAGGCGTCGTTGCATAGGAATGTCAGTTCGGCTCCCCAGGCCATCCACATTGCGAAACGGGAGGTCAGCATGACGCCAACCACCGCGCGCAGCGTCGATGGCCACCCGCTCGGCGCGCCGAGCGGCGTTGAGTCCCAGTCACGCGCCCGCATCAAACTGCGGACCTCGCCAGAACCAGCGAGAAGATCGACGCCTGAACCCGAGACTATGGCGCCCCGATCATTCATTGTTCATAGTGGATGAGTACTTCATACCGCATAGCCGCACGCCCGCCGGACGGTCGGGCTCCTGCCTTCCATCGCCTTGATGAAATCAAGCAATCGCCCATCAGGTTCCCAAGCGCAACCTGCTATCTCCAGAACCCCATTGCCCAAGCCGTCGGTTCGCCATCGGGGATGGTCCCTATTTCCGCTGACCCCGACGGGTGGAATCCACGGTTGCGCGAAGATTTGCGCGCGCTGAAAGAGGCGTCAGCTCGGCGTTGAGCGAGTGAGGATTGAGCGCTTGCCCCTGCGCGGATTCCTGAAAAGCAAACATTGCCGTTGACAGACGGAGTCGTATATTCTATAATACAGAAATAACTGACTGGAGATGATTAAAAGAGAAGGAGCGCAAGAGCCCAATTTCTGGCCAGTGGTCGTTCGACAGCGCAAGCCGCTCAAATCGCTCACGACGGCAATGGGCGAGCCCTTGTAAAAAGTTGGCATGGACGAGCGATTGGCGCCGCGGTTGTTTGGCTTCGGCGCCAGGGAGCCCTTGGTTAGACTGTCGAACGGCGCGCGGACGCCCCTTGCAGAGCTAGCGAACAGCGGGAGGCATCTCTTGCGGCGGCGGCGGGGTCGGTTCAGGTCCCGGAGGGACAATCGGGTCTGCGCCCGGCGCGGGCAGTTCGACAGGAACGTGCGGCTCCGGCGTTTCCGGCGGAGTGGGAGGCCGGATGACGTCCGGCTCGGGAATCGGAACGGGTTCATTCGGCTGCGGAACGGGCATGATGGGTGTCTTCTCGATTACACAGAGAGCAGTTTTTCAAGACGAATCGGCAGGTCGCGCACGCGCACGCCAGTCGCGTGGAAAACTGCGTTGGCGACGGCGGCGTTGACGCCGACATTGCCAAGCTCACCTAATCCTTTGACGCCAAGAGGATTGATCCAATCGTCAGTCTCCGGAACCAGAATAACCTCGACCTCTTGAATGTCCGCGTTCACAGGGATGAGGTAGTCGGCCAGGTTGGTATTGACGTATCGGGCGCTCCGCTCCTCGATCTCTGTCGCCTCGTGCAGCGCCGAGCTCAAGCCCCATATCACTCCACCCATCAGCTGGCTTCGGGCGGTGCGCGGATTTATGATGTGACCCGCAGCGAAGGCGCCGAGCGCGCGCGGGACGCGAATCTCGCGGGTCTGCGCATGCACCCTGACCTCCACGAATTGAGCGCCGAACGCAAAGGCCAGCTTCTCTCCCTTCGGTCCCCCCGTCATGGAGACACGGCCAGAGTAGAGTTTGCTCATCGAGTCCGGAGGCAGCGACCGCGGGATGGATTCGGCGTACTCCTCGATAACGCCCTGACCCATCTGATCAAAGATGCTCTCCAGAGTTTGCGTATTGTCGCCCATGCGAACGCGCCCATTCTCGAAGGCGAAATCGGCGACCGGCCTTCCGCCCGCCCCTTGGCCACTCGCCGACGCCGCCTGCAACAATTTGGCTCGGATCGCGTCGCAAGCTTTGACCACCGCGGACGTGGCGCTCGCGGTCGTATTGGAGCCGCCTGCGACCGGACCCGCGGGCAATGTGCTATCCCCCAGCTCGACGGTGACCAGATCGACCGGGACGCCCAGGCGCTCCGCGGCCGCCTGCCCAATGACGGTGTAGGCGCCGTTGCCGATCTCGTGAGCCGCAATCTGCACGCGGACGGATGCGTCCGGCGAAAGACGAACGCGGACAGCCGCGGGAGCGATTTGCGTCGGATAGGTCGCGGTCGCGCATCCCCAACCCACGAGCCAATCGCCGTCGCGCATCGATCCCGGCTCAGGCTTGCGATCTTTCCAGCCGAACGCTTCCGCGCCTTGCTCGAAACACTCAACAAGCGAGCGGCTCGAATAGGGCCGATTACTGGCCGGGTCCTTCGACGTATCGTTGATCCGCCGCAATTCCACAGGGTCCATTTTCAGCGCAATGGCGAGTTCATCCATGGCGCATTCAAGCGCATACATGTACGGAACCTCGGGCGGCGAGCGCATGAATCCCGGCGTGTTGCGGTCTGCGTTGACGACGTTCACCTTCGTGGCGATCGCGCCGTAGCCGTACATGACCGCCGTGCTCGATGTGCCTGCCACATTGTAATCGTCTGGTCGCGAGCTGAGCTCCCACCCTTCGTGGAGATAGGCGGCGAGTTTGCCATTCTCGTCCGCGCCCAGTCTGACGTGGTGTCGAGTTTCCGCGCGATAGGTTGCGATGGTAAAGCCCTGGGCGCGGGTCGCGACGAGCTTCACCGGCCGGCCGAGGCGCTTCGCGGCCAAGGCGACAAGGGCGGTGCGAGCGGTCATCGATCCCTTGGAGCCAAACGCGCCGCCGAGGAAGCGGCTGACGACGCGAATATCTTCAGGATTGACGCCGAGTTGTTCGGCAAGGCCGTTCTTTAATCCGTATACAAATTGGCTCGGCTCGTAGACGGTCAACTTGCCGTCGCTCCAGACGCAGCTGGTCGTGAAGAGCTCCATGGGATTGTGGTGCTGAGCAGGCGTTTCGTATTCCGCGTCGACCTTGACCGGCGCCGCGCGGAAAGCCGATTCGGCGTCGCCGAGGGTCGGATCTTTGTGTTTCTTGTCGATGTCTGCGACGGCTTTGGTATCGGTTCCGGGGGAACGGAGCGTGGCGCTGGGAACCTCCTCGTCGTAGGCGAGGACAATCTTGTCCGCAGCCTCGGATGCGGCTTCGAACGTCTCCGCGACAACGAGCGCGACGATCTGTCCATCGTGCCAGATTTTTGGCGAACTCAATGGAACGATCGAGCTGCCGGCTTGGCCGCCCTGTGAGAACGTCTTCAGGGGCCGTATCTGGCTGGCGTTCTTGAAAGTGAGAACGTCGAGAACGCCGGGAAGGGCTCGCGCCGCCTCCACGCTGATCTCGCGGATCGCGCCGCGCGCGATGCTGCTGGTCACGAGGGAGGCGAAAGCCGGATTGGCGAGAGGCTCGTCCGACGGATACCGCGCCGAGCCGGTTACTTTCAGCCTCCCGTCGACGCGTGGAATAGGCCGGCCGAACGCGCCTTTTGGAGCGGACGCGAGATCAGTCATCCTACGCCTCCATCGCCGCGGTCTCAACCAGCGCGCGTACGACCGTTCTGCGGCCAAGCGCTATCTTGAACGCGTTGTATTTTCGCGGCTCGGCGCCGCGGAACGCTGCCTCCGCAGCCTCCGCCGCCGTCTCAGGCGTCAATCGGCGCTTGACCAGGAGCGCCTCCGCTTCGCGCGCCCGCCACGGAACGGTGGCCACCCCGCCAATAGCGATGCGCGCCTTGTTGATCAGTCCATCGGGAGCCATGTCGAGCGCCACCGCCGCGGAGGCCAGCGCGAATTCATACGACTCCCGGTCGCGCACTTTCACGAAACGTGAGCGTCGCGTCCAATCCGACGCCGGTACAAAAAAAGCGGCGACCATCTCGTCGGGCGCAAGAGAAGTCTCCACCTCTGGCCGGTCGCCGGGCAGCCGATGCAGCTCAGCGAAGGAAATCGTGCGACGCTCGCGACCCTTGCGAATCTCAAGGCTTGCATCGAGCGCCATCAGCGCCTGAGCAAAATCGCCTGGGTAAGTCGCGATGCAATTGGCGCTCGTCCCGAGCACCGCGTGAGCGCGATTGAAGCCGTCCATCGCGGCGCAACCGGATCCGGGCGAGCGCTTGTTGCAGGCCTTCCACGAAGGGTCCCGGAAATAGGGACAGCGAGTGCGTTGCAAAGCGTTGCCGCCGAGACTGGCCATGTTGCGGATCTGCGCGCTGGCGGCGAAGTTCAGGCTCTGCGCGATTACAGGATATTGACGCGTTACGACCGCATGACGGGCGACGTCCTCCATCCGCGCGAGCGCGCCAAGGCGAAGCCCCGCGGGTCCAGCTTCAACCCCATTCATATCCCCGATTTGATTGATGTCGATCAGAACCTCCGGGCGGGCGACATCAAGCTTCATCAGGTCAATCATCGTCGTCCCGCCGGCGATGAACTGCGTTTTCGAGGATGTCGGAGGCCCTTCGGTCGGCAACCCCGCCAGAACGCCTTCGAGGGCCATTCGGTCACCGGGCCGATAGTATTCAAATGGACGCATCAAGCCCTCCTCATCTGGATCTTGGCGTGCTCGATCGCGGCGACGATGTTGGGATAGGCGGCGCACCGGCATAGATTGCCGCTCATAAACTCTCGTATGTCTTCGCGGCGCTCAGCGTGGCCCTCCTCGACGCAACCGAGGGCGGACATGATTTGGCCGGGCGTGCAATAGCCGCACTGGAACGCGTCGAAGTCCACAAACGCCTGCTGCATCGGGTGGAGGTCGCCGTCCGGCCCAGACAGGCCCTCGATCGTGGTTACGCGTCGGCCGTCGGCCATAACGGCGAGCGTCAAACACGACAGGATGCGGCGGCCCTCGATATGCACAGTGCATGCGCCACATTGCCCGTGATCGCATCCCTTTTTGGTTCCAGTGAGCCCGATCCGCTCGCGCAAGGCGTCGAGAAGCGAAACACGCGAGTCTCAGCGCGACTTCGTGGATTTGACCGTTAACATTGAGCGTCACATTGCTGAGTCCGGTCGACGGCCGTTCGCGGGCCTCCGCGGCTCGCGCCGAGCGCGACTGCAATGACAACCCCGCGGCCCCCGACGCCATCCCGCCCACGAACGATCTCCGGCTGACTTCTGCAATTCATGACCATCCCGCTCATTGCTCTCTTGGCGCGATAACTCGCCGGGCCTTCCATCGTTCCAACGCGTGCGATCGCATCGCCTGACAAGGCTGCAATCGGGATGAGGTGAACGGCGTGGCCCTCAATCCCCTAACGACGATGTCCGCCTTTCAGCGGCGCCGTATTGTGCCGCGGGGCTTCACCCCGCTTAGCGGGCGTCTGATTGCGTTTCGAGCTCATTCGCAGGCTTTCGCGCAACGCGCCCATCAGGTCGACCACGTTGCTCGGCTCTGCTTGAGGTTTCGGGCCTTCGATGGCGCCGCCCTTGGCTTTGCGCAGAACGAGCTTCTTCAGCGCTGCTTGGTATTCGTCCTTGAATTTGGCAGGATCAAACTTTGCGGCCTTGCTTTCCAGGATGTGGGATGCGAGCTCGATCATGTCCTTGCTGACGCGCGGCGACGGTATTCGAGAGAAATAGTCCCCCTCGCTGCGAACTTCGTCCTCGAAGCGCAGCGTGGTGCCGAGCAGGCCTTTGCCGAGCGGCTCCAGCATGATCATGTGCTCCCGGTGAGCCATGACGATGCGCGCGAGCGCAACCCGCTTTTCGTCTTGCATGGCGTCACGGATGACGACGAAGGCCTCCGCTCCGGTCTTGTCCTCCGGCGCAATGTAATAGGGCCTGTCGAGATAGCGCTTGTCGATGTCGGCCCGCGGGGCGAAACCTTCAATATCGAGGGTGCGGGTGCTCTCGACCTCAATCGCTTTGAGTTCGTCTTCGCCGATTTCGACGTACTTTCCCTTGCTCAGTTCATACCCGCGGCCCTTGTGCTCAGCGTCGACGACACGCCCGGTCTCTTCGTCCACCATTTGCTGGCGCAACCGATGCCCGGTCTGCGTGTTGATCTGATGAAAATGCGTCTTCTCGGACTCGGTCGTCGCGGGGAAGAGTTCGACCGGACAGGTCACCAGCGACAGTCGCAAATAGCCCTTCCAGTATGCGTGTGGCATGGGAGCATCCTCGCGACGGCGGATATAGGCGTGGAACTCTCGCCAGCTGGCTTGGTTCCAGCCGTAGGCCGCGCCCAGTCTCGACCAGGAACTCCAGGTTCGATCGCTTACGCGCCCTGCAACCGAGACAGGGCCCTTTTCCGGCTTGGCGGCCAAGCGTCTCTCTCCACTCTCGTATGTGTGTCTAACCCGGACTGCCCTTTTACTCTCAATTCCCATCTTGACGGCGCGGCGCGCAAGTCGGCGCGATTTCTCCGCATTGCTTTCGACCCTGCCGAATCTGGCCAAACTCGGGATTCTCTTCTCAATCGGCCTTGTCCGGTCTCGTCCTCTATAATTTGGGGCTTCGCAACGCGCATCCCATCATCATCACGGCGATCCTAAATCTCTCCCCTTTCCGGGCTGGGCTTGTCGCGAAGGTTGTATCGAAGAAAGCCATTCCGATTTCGCCCTTCGTCTTTTGGTCGTGCTTCACGGTCGCCTTCATGGGGGCGATGCTCATTGCGGTAAGCCAGATCGGCGACGCGAACGGCGTCTCTTCACGCGTCTTTCTCGATAGTCTCGTCCATGGGAGTTGGAAGTATGCGATTCCGATTCCGCTGTTCTTCGCTCTCGGCGGAACGCTGGTCGGCCATTGGTTCAATAAATATGACAAATCGGCGTCGATCGCCGCAAATTTCATGGTCTCCGCGGGTATTTTGATTCCCGCCGCGCTTTCTCTATTGGGCTCCTGGCGTGTCCTGATGGGCAACGAGGCTCGGGCGGCCTCTGCGTTGTTACTCGTCGGAACGCTTGCAGCCGCCGTAGCGGGTCGGGTTTTGTATCAGATGGCTCTGACGGCGACCGATAACGACAATGGATTCGTCACAATGTTCTTCTTGTTCGTTCCAGGTCTGTTGGCGCTGATCTCTCTATGTCTCTCCAAGTGGATCGCTGAGCTCCACTTCATGGCTGATCCAATGTTCCTCGTCTGTTTAGCGCTCGTCGGTGGACCGCTCTTTATCTTCTCTGCGAGGTCGAAAAGAGTTGCTTGACCTGAGGGCAAGCGAACATCGGGTGCCGCTGCGGAAGCGTGTTGGCTCGAACGCTTTGCGGGTTCGCCCGAACCGCTGCCGGGAGGACTGTCCATGAGCTGCTTGTCGCCACACATCCGGCCACGGCCGTACGCTGGCGACGCTGGTCACGCGGTCAGACGCAAGGCGACGAGCGCAATCAAAACACCGTCCGCCGTCCTCGGCTGGCGCGCGAAGTTGATTGGCTATCCCGGGATGCCGTCAACTACCCGATAGAAGCCCTCAGACAGCGGCAGGAAAAATTGCGTCCATCTAACCCGCATTCGGGCCCTTAGTCCTCTGCGTCTTTGGGCATGTCAAAGCGTCCATCGGCGGCCTTCTCCTCCCAATTAGGGTCGCCGAGCTGAGAGTCGATCGGCATTGCGTGAGCACGCCTCTCTCTTTCAATTTTGGCCTTTAGTTCCTTCGACTGTTCCTCCAACTGCTTTAGCGATTTCGGACAACGGGTCAGGTTGAATTGGTTGCATCTATCGAACTCCAGGTCAAAATCGAGTGGGCGTTTAGGAGATCGGTGTTCTGCTCGTCCTGCGACCGCCCGCCACCCTTGTTCTCCCGCCGAGGGCTGGCCTACGCACAACGCCTCATCGTGGGGAGAGTTCCGACCTTCCTTTGGCGTAGATGGCGGGTCGCGATCCTCGTCCAAGGACGGTTTTGCGGAAGGCGTGTTTGCCCCACCTGATCCGTCTAATCGTGATGAGCCCCTCAAGACTTGGCTGTCGAAAATCGCGTGTCTGGCGTCGGCATGATCGCGGGCGACCTTCGCAACAGCTTTGGCGCCTATCGGCGCGCCGCCTTCGCTCATCGCCAGATCGTCCAGGATTGGACAGTCGGGCCTGTCGTCGCCGTGGCAGGCATGGACCAGTTCGCTCAGGGTCTTCGCCATCGCCTGCAGTTCGGCGATGCGCGTTTCGAGGTCTCCGAGGCGCGCTTCGGCAATGCGCTTGATCTCGCGGCTGGGACGGCCCCGATCGCGCCAGAGCACCAGCAAAGCCGCGATTTCCTGGACCGAGAACCCAAGCCGGCGCGCCCGCCGGATGAACCTGAGCTCATGGATGTCGCGTTCGCCATAGTCGCGGTAGTCATTCGGCCGGCGGGGCGCCGGACGCAAGAGGCCGATCGCCTCGTAGTGGCGGATCATTTTCGGGTTGACCCCGCTTTCCGCCGCGGCGGCGCCAATATTCATTGCTCGTACGCTTTCCTTGACCTTCCCATGATAGGAAGGTTTATCCCCCGGCCTAGTTGCTGGCAAGGAGAACCGTTGATGAGCCCGAACCCCGCTGCGCCCGCGCCCGCCAAAGACCCGGTGTGCGGCATGTCGGTCGACCCGGCGTCAGCCAGGCACAAAGCGGAGCACGCGGGGACGACCTACTTCTTCTGCTCCGGTGGATGCCGCGAGAAGTTCATCGCCGAGCCGGCGCGCTATCTGGCGGCCCAGGCGGATTCGCCGCCGCCGAAATCCGCCCACGCGGGGATAATCTACACTTGCCCGATGCATCCGCAGATCCGTCAGGTCGGCCCCGGCCACTGCCCGATCTGCGGAATGGCGCTGGAGCCGGAGGTCGCTGCCGCCGTGGCTGGGCCCAGCGCCGAGCTTGTCGACATGACGCGGCGTTTCTGGACTGCGCTCGTCCTCTCGTTGCCGGTGTTGGCCCTCGAAATGGGCCGGCATCTGCCGGAGGCCACCCGCCGCTTGCTGACGGCGTCTCCAACTGGGTCGAGCTGGCGCTCGCGACGCCGGTCGTGCTGTGGGCGGGATGGCCGTTCTTCGTGCGCGGGTGGGCTTCGCTGAAGACCGGCAATCTCAACATGTTCACGCTGATCGCCATGGGCGTCGGCGTCGCGTGGACCTATAGCGTGGTCGCGACGGCGGCGCCCGGCCTGTTCCCGCCGGCGTTCCGCAGTCCGCACGGCGACGTCGCCGTCTATTTCGAGCCCGCCGCGGTCATCACCGTCCTGGTGCTGCTGGGACAGGTCCTGGAGCTGCAGGCGCGCGAACAGACCGGCGGGGCGATCCGCGCCCTGCTCGACCTGGCGCCAAAGACCGCGCGCCGAATCCGCCCCGATGGCGTGGAGGAAGACGTCGCGCTCGATGCCGTTACTGCGGCGACCGGCTGCGCGTGCGGCCGGGCGAGAACAGTTCCCGTCGACGGCCAGGTGCTCGAAGGCCGCGGCGCGGTCGACGAATCGATGGTGACCGGCGAATCGATGCCGGTCGTCGAAGCGCCCAGGCGACAAGGCGATCGGCGGGACCATCAACGCGACCGGCGGCTTCGTGATGCGCGCCGAGCAAGTCGGACGCGACACCATGCTGGCGCGCATCGTGCAGATGGTCGCCGAGGCGCAGCGCAGCCGCGCGCCCATCCAGCGCCTGGCGGATCAAGTGTCTGGCTGGTTCGTGCCGCTGGTGATCGCCATCGCGGTCATGGCCTTCGCCGCCTGGTCGGTCTGGGGCCCGGAGCCGCGATTCGCCTATGCGCTGGTCGCCGCGGTCTCGGTGCTGATCATCGCCTGCCCCTGCGCGCTGGGACTCGCGACGCCGATGTCGATCATGGTCGGCATCGGGCGCGGCGCGCAATCGGGCGTGCTGATCAAGAATGCCGAAGCTTTGGAGCGGTTCGAGAAGGTCGACACGCTGCTCGTCGACAAGACCGGCACGCTTGACCGAGGGCAAGCCGAAAGTCGTCGCGATCCGCGCGATCGGGGTCGACGAAGACCAATTGCTGCGCCTCGCCGCCAGCCTCGAAAGGGCGAGCGAGCACCCGCTCGCCGCGGCAATCATCAACGCGGCGGCGGAGCGCGGCGTCACGCTCGCCGAGGTGAGCGGGTTCGAAGCGCAGGCGGGCCAGGGGCGTGACCGGCGGCGTCGATGGCGGCAAAGTCGCGCTCGGCAACTCAGCCCTGATGACGGCCGAACGGATTGACCTTGGCGAGTTGGAGCGAGCCGCCGACGAGCTCCGAAGCACGGGCGCCACGGCGATCTTCGTGGCGTTCGACGGCCGAGCTTGCGGCATGATCGCCATCGCCGACCCGGTCAAGCCGACAAGCGCGGCGGCCGTCCGACGACTTGCGCGACATCGGCGTCCGCGTCGTGATGCTGACCGGCGACAATCGCGCCACGGCGGAAGCGGTGGCGCGAAAGCTCGGCATCGAGGAGGTCGAGGCCGACGTTCTCCCGCAGGAGAAGGGCGAAGCAGTGGAGCGGTTGCGCAAACAGGGGCGCGTGGTGGCGATGGCGGGCGACGGCGTCAACGACGCGCCGGCGCTGGCCGCCGCCGATGTCGGCGTGGCGATGGGGACCGGGACGGACGTCGCCATCGAAAGCGCGGGCGTTACCCTGCTGCGCGGCGACCTCAAGGGAATCGTCGCCGCCCGCCGTCTGTCCCAGGCGACGATGAGCAACATCCGGCAGAATCTATTCTTCGCCTTTGCGTACAACGCGATCGGCGTTCCAATCGCCGCCGGGGTTCTCTATCCGCGTGACGGGGCTTCTCTTGTCGCCGACCATCGCCGCGGCCGCGATGGCGTTGTCCTCGGTCAGCGTGATCGCCAACGCGCTCCGGCTCCGCAGCCTCGCCTTGTAGCGCGCGAGCCGGCCCCGCCGCCTCGTTCAGCTTAGTGCTTGGCGAGTTCGTCGCGAATTTGGGTCAGGAGCACCACTTCCTGGGTGGGCGGCGCGGGCGGCGGCGGCTCCTTGGCCGCCTGCCGGGTCATCATGTTGATGCCCTTGATGACGACGAACAGGGCGATCGCCACGATGAGGAAGTTGATCACGACGCTGATGAAGTCGCCATAGGCCAGCACGCCGCCCTGCTTCCTCGCGTCGGCGAGGTTGGTCGCGGTCACCCCGCTCGATAGCGGGATGTAGTAGTTGGTGAAGTCGGCTTTGCCGGCGATGCCAACGATCGGCATGATGATATCGTTGACCAGGGCGTCGACGATCTTGCCGAATGCGGCGCCGATGATGACGCCGATGGCGAGGCTGAGGGCGTTGCCCTTAAGCGCGAATTCCTTGAATTCATCCCACATGCGCTATAGTCCCCGCAAGGCGTACCCCGGATATTTCGGGGCCAAGCTAGCTGAGCCGTCCCTAGAGATAAAGTCCTTCCGGCGGCCAGAGGCGCCGAAGAAATGATGACGATGGCGCTACGCGCCGCCCGGTCCGCCGCCCTGCGTGCGAGGGCTGCCCAAAAATCATCGCGTAGAGGCGTCCGTCGCCCATGGCCAGGCTCAGATTCCTCAGGCCGAAAAACGGAATGAGCGCCACAAACAGAATGGCCGTGACGCTGAGCAATCCCGTGAGACCCCCGCCGCCTATTCCGGGCAAGCTCTCGGCGATGGTCTTCCCGCGAAGCAGTCCCTCGACCGTCTTCTCGAGGACATGCGCGACGAGGAAAAGGATCGTCAGAAGCAGCGTCTCGTAAAGGATCGGATAGATGAGCGGCCGGGCGCGAAGCCAGCGTCCAGGGTCGAAGATTTCGAACAGCATCATGACTTTGGCGAAGACAAGCGCATTGATGAAGGCGAAACCCTGCATGGCGAAATTGATCCCATGCTCTCGCAGGACAACGCCTTGGTTGAGCACGAAAACACCGAACAAAACCCAGAGATAGAGAAAGAGTATGACGAATCCGGCGGAACTCTTCGGCCGCCTTGTCCTTGAGGGATCCGGCGCGATGGGCGTCCGCCCCCGCCGCGGCGATCGCCCCGTCTGCGCCCGTCGAATCCTGCGTCATCGAATTACCTCACGCGACATGGGTTGAATTCGCGAGCAAGGCAAGATCCGTGCGAGCTGACGCGCCGCGGGCCGCCTGAATTAGGGCCGATGCTAGCGTCACTCGGCGCTAGGCTGTTTCTCGGCCCGCTTCGATTTCGATCTTTTGCCCTTGTCGGTCGTCCGCCTTGGCGGATGTGCGGGGCTGAGCGCGGCGAGTCGCGCCTGGAGGAGCGCCACCCTGGCCTCGGTCAGTCGCATGGCGCAATAGCCGTGGACGCTCTCCTTGGCGTAGTCGCGGCAGGCGTCGGCGCGCTGACCGGCGAAGGCGGTCTGGTCGCGCACGAGGTTCGCCGCGTCCTCGATTATCCCTGGCGCGCGCCTCGATCACATGCACAAGTTTGCCCATCTCCTTTTCCGCCGCCGCGCGTTCTTTCACGATCTTGTCGGCGTCGCCGACAAGCGACGCGCCGTCGGGCCCCCACAAGCCGCCTGGGCTGGTCTGGCAATCGGCCGCCTTGAACACGCAAGCGGTGATTTGCGAAGGTACCAGCGCCGCGCCGTCGAGGACGTCGAACGCGAACGGACAGGCTGGGACGTCGGCCTCGAATTGCTCGAGGCCGTCCGGACGCCCGGCGCTCGACGCGTCGATCGGCTTCTCGCCGACGATGTCCACGACGCATTGCTGCGAGGGATCGGAAACGCCCTCGCCCGAAAACCGCAGTTTCTCGATCTGCGCCGAATTGTCGTCGCCGGAAATCTGGAGGAGCCCGGCCTTCCCATTGAGGAGCAGAGCGTGCCCCGCGAGGGTCGAGACCGTTGGGAGGGCGCTGGGGATCGGCTTGGCGCTTGTCCCAGCCGCGCCCGAGCGCTTCGGCTTGGCCGCCGCGGCCGCCGCGCCTTTTTGCGTGGCAGGCGCGGCGCCCGGCAGCACCAGTTGCGCGCTTGCCTGGCCCGCTCCCAGGACCGCGCCGAGAAAGCCGCTGAACAGGAAGGCGAGGGTTCAATTCATCGCCAGGGAGTCTAGGAGCGTTCGGAACAAAGGGAAAGGCGTCGCACTCCCGACGAGCCGCTCAAAAGCCCGAAGAATCCGCCGCTTCCGCGCCTTGCGCCGCCAAAGCGCCCCACCTATATACGCCCCGATTGGCTGGTCCGCGCTGAAATAGCGCCGAGGCGGCCGAATTTGGCGCTTATACGGGGATCGGAAGACGAAGCCGACGGCTACGAGCGGGCGGCGGAAATCTTCTCACAGGCCTGGCCGCTATGGGGCTCGGCGGTCTCGCGGAGGAACAGGGGAAGCTTATGGCGAAGGTAATTGGCATCGACCTCGGCACGACGAACTCGTGCGTCGCGGTCATGGAGGGCGCGACCCCCAAGGTTATCGAGAATTCCGAAGGCGCGCGCACGACGCCTTCGATCGTGGCGTTCACCGACGACGGCGAGCGTCTGGTCGGGCAGCCGGCGAAGCGGCAGGCGGTGACCAATCCGGAACGGACCTTCTTCGCGATCAAGCGCCTGATCGGGCGCTCGTTCGAAGACCCGATGACCAAGAAGGACATGGGCCTCGTCCCGTACAAGATCATTCGCGGGCCCAATGGCGACGCATGGGTCGACCGCGGACGGCAAGCAATATTCGCCCTCGCAAATTTCCGCCTTCGTCCTGCAGAAAATGAAGGAGACGGCGGAGGCCCATCTCGGCGGTCCGGTCACCCAGGCGGTGATCACGGTGCCCGCCTATTTCAACGACGCCCAGCGGCAGGCGACCAAGGACGCCGGCAAGATCGCCGGCCTCGAAGTGCTGCGCATCATCAACGAGCCGACCGCGGCTGCGCTCGCCTACGGCCTCGACAAGAAGAAAGCCGGCACGATCGCGGTCTATGACCTCGGCGGCGGCACCTTCGACATTTCGGTCCTGGAAATCGGCGACGGCGTCTTCGAGGTGAAGTCGACGAACGGCGACACGTTCCTCGGCGGCGAAGACTTCGACATGCGGCTCGTCGAGTATCTTTCGGGCGAGTTCAAGAAGGAGCAGGGCATCGACCTGACCAAGGACAAGCTTGCGCTCCAGCGCCTGAAGGAAGCGGCGGAAAAGGCCAAGATCGAGCTCTCTTCGTCGACGCAGACGGAGATCAACCTGCCCTACATCACGGCCGACGCGTCCGGGCCCAAGCATCTGGCCCTGAAGCTGACCCGGGCCAAGTTCGAAGCGCTGGTCGACGATCTCATCCAGCGCACGGTCGAACCCTGCCGCAAGGCGCTGAAGGACGCCGGCCTCTCGGCCGGCCAGATCGACGAGGTCGTGCTGGTCGGCGGCATGACGCGCATGCCCAAGGTGCAGGAAGTCGTCAAGCAGTTCTTCGGCAAGGAGCCGCACAAGGGCGTCAACCCGGACGAGGTCGTGGCGATCGGCGCCGCGATCCAGGCGGGCGTGCTGAAGGGCGACGTCAAGGACGTTCTGCTGCTCGACGTGACGCCGCTGTCGCTCGGCATCGAGACGCTGGGCGGCGTGTTCACACGGCTCATCGAGCGCAACACGACGATCCCGACCAAGAAGAGCCAGGTGTTCTCGACCGCCGAGGACAATCAGACGGCGGTCACGATCCGCGTCTTCCAGGGCGAGCGCGAAATGGCGGCCGACAACAAGGCGCTCGGCCAGTTCGATCTGGTCGGGATTCCGTCCGCTCCGCGGGGGGTGCCGCAGATCGAGGTGACGTTCGACATCGACGCCAACGGCATCGTCAACGTGACCGCCAAGGACAAGGCGACCAACAAGGAGCAGCAGATCCGCATCCAGGCGTCGGGGGGCTTGAGCGAGGCCGACATCAACAAGATGGTGAAGGACGCCGAGGCCCACGCCGCCGAGGATAAGAAGCGGCGCGAGATGGTCGACGCGAAGAACCACGGCGAGTCGCTGGCCCATGACGCGGAAAAGTCGCTCAAGGAATACGGCGACAAGGTCGCACAGGCCGACCGCAGCGCCATCGAGGCGGCTGTCGCTTCGCTGCGCACAGCGCTTCAGGGCGAGGACGTCGAGGCGATCAAGGCCCGCACCAACGACCTGATGCAGGCGCAAATGAAGCTCGGCGAGGCCATGTACAAGGCTCAAGCTGCGAGCGGAGCGGCGGGCGATGGGGCGCCGGCCGGCGAGCCGCCCAAGGACGACGTCATCGATGCAGAGTTTCGCGAAGTCGACGACGACAAGAAGAAGTGATCCTGAACGAATGAAACCGGCCGCTTTTCGAGCGGCCGGCTTGCTTTTGGGGGATGCCGAAATGGCAGGCGACGACCGGCTGACGCCGAGCCGGCCCTTGCAACGGGCGCTCTTTCGGCGCGCTCGACGCGCGGCCGCGCGCCTCGGCGAAGCGGGCTTCGCCGTCCGCCGAAACACGGTGAAGCAAAATCAGGGCGAATGCATGCCTAGCCGATGGGCGCGCTGACGATGGCTAAGCGCGATTTCTACGAAACCCTCGGCGTTTCCAAGACGGCGACCGACGCTGAACTGAAGTCGGCATTCCGCAAGGCGGCGATGCAGTGCCATCCCGACCGCCATCCCGGCGACAAGCAGGCCGAAGCGCGGTTCAAGGAACTCAACGAAGCCTATCAGCATCTGTCGGACGCCCAGAAGCGCGCCGCTTACGACCGTTATGGCCACGCCGCATTCGATCAGAGCGGCATGAACGACGGCTTCGCCGCGTCGATGTCCGACATATTCGACGACCTGTTCGGCGACATGATGGGCGGCCGCCGCGGCCGTCAGTCGTCCGGCCGCGAGCGCGGCGCGGACCTGCGCTACAACCTCGAAATCACGCTCGAAGAGGCGTTTAACGGCAAGACCGCAAGCATCAGGATGCCGACCTCGGTCGCCTGCGAGGCGTGCTCGGGCACCGGCGCGCGCGCGGGATCGAAACCCGTATCGTGCAAGACCTGCGGCGGGCACGGGCGCGTGCGCGCCCAACAGGGCTTCTTCGCCATCGAACGCACCTGCCCGTCCTGCCACGGCCGCGGACAGATGATCGAAAATCCGTGCGACAAGTGCGCGGGCTCCGGCCGGGTGACGCGCGAGCGCACGCTCTCGGTCAACGTTCCCGCCGGCGTCGAGGACGGCACCCGCATTCGGCTGACCAACGAGGGCGAAGCGGGAATGCGGGGCGGACCGTCCGGCGATCTGTACATCTTCCTCTCTGTCAAACCGCATGCGGTTTTCCAGCGGGACGGCGCGGACCTTTATTGCCGCGTGCCGATCTCGATGGTGCAGGCATCGCTGGGCGGCGAATTCACGGTCCGCACCCTCGACGGCACCGAGTCCAAGGTGAGCATTCCCGAGGGGGCGCAATCTGGACGGCAGTTGAGACTCCGCGGCAAGGGCATGCCGATCCTGCGCTCGCGCGATTCGGGCGATCTTTTCGTCCAGCTCAACGTCGAAACCCCTCAGAATCTGACCCGCCGGCAGCGCGAGCTGCTGATGGAATTTGCGTCCGAATCCTCGAACCGAACCCATCCCGAGAGCGCCGGCTTCTTCGCCAAGATGAAAGAGTTCTTCGAGGGGCGGAGCTGATCCGCCCTTACCTCGTGGGAAGCGAGCGCGTATAAGCCTCGACCGACGCGCGACCTGATGGGCGCGTCCGCGGAGCGAGAATGCCGACCCAGCCACGAAGCGAGTCGCTCGGCCGACCTTCGGCGACAGGGCTCGATTCCTCAGGACGCTCATCGCCGCGCCGCGGCTGACCGGCGCCGTCGCGCCGTCGGGGCGGGCGCTCGCGCGCGCGATGGCGAAGGCGGTCGGTCCCGCGCCGCATGGCCTGATCGTCGAACTTGGTCCCGGCACCGGGCCGGTCACCTCGGCGCTGATCGAAAGAGGGCTCGGCGAGCAGCGGCTTGCGCTCGTCGAATACGACGCCGCCTTCTGCCGGCTGCTGAAGCAGCGGTTTGCGCAGGCCAAGATCATTCAGGGCGACGCCTACGATCTCCCGAACACCCTCAAGGAGCTCGGCGGCAAGCCGATTGCGGCGATCGTCTCGAGCCTTCCCTTGCTCAACCAGCCGCCGGATCGGCGGGAGAAGCTGATCGGCGACGCTTTCGACCTCATGGGGCGCCAGGGCGTGTTCGTCCAGTTTACCTACGGCTCCTGTCCCCCATTCCTCGCGACGCATGCGCCAACCGCTACGCGGCGGTTCGCGGCGCGCCGATTCTGGCGTAATCTCCCGCCGGCGCGCGTTTGGACCTATCGGCTTGGCGCCGGCGAAGCGGATCGCACGGACAATCGGAAGAGGAGCGCGCATGCAAGCGGCGATCGATGAGTCTGTCCTGCTCGCGCCGCGCGATCGGCTGATCGTCGCGCTTGACGTCGCGGACGTCGGCGGTGCGGCGCGGCTGGTCGAACGGATCGGCGACGCCGCCGACGTTCTATAAGATCGGCATGGAGCTCGCCTACGGCGGCGGGCTTGGGCTTGTCGAGCGAATTGGCGTCGGCCGGCAAGAAAGTCTTTCTCGATCTCAAGCTGCATGACATTCCCAATACGGTCGAGCGGGCGACGGCGCAGGCGGCCGAAACTTGGGGCGCGATTCCTCACCGTCCACGCCTATCCGCAGACGATGCGCGCCGCGGTCGCGGGCGCGAAAGGGTCGGGGATGCAGATCCTCGCGGTCACGGTATTGACCTCGTGCGACGACGCGGACCTTGCCGACGCCGGCTATCGATACGGCGTCAGGGACCTGGTCGAGCGGCGCGCCCGCCAGGCGAAGGCGATCGGGATCGACGGCCTTGTTGCAAGCGCGGACGAGGCGAAAGCCGTTGCGCGCCGCCGTCGGCGCCCAGATGCTTCTGGTCACGCCCGGCATCCGACCCGAGGGCGCGGCGATCGGCGATCAGAAGCGGGTCGCGACGCCCCGGCGCGCGATTGCCGACGGGGCGGATTATCTCGTCGTCGGGCGGCCAGTCGCGCAGGCGCCGGATCCGCGCGCCGCGGCCGAGGCGATTGTCGGCGGAGATCGCGGCGCGCGCTGCGTCCCGATTGACCGCCAGGCCGCGCCTGTTTCCGCCCGCCTTTAAAGGAGCCATCATGCCCAAGGGTTACGTCATCTCCCGCGTCGATGTCACCAATCCGGAGGCCTATGCGCGCTACGCCGCGGCCGCGACCAAGGCCATTGCCGAGCACGGAGGCAAGCCGCTGGCGCGCGGCGGGCGATGGGAGGCGCTGGAGGGCAAGGCGCGCGCCCGCAACGTCGTGCTCGAATTCGAGAGCTACGACGCGGCTAAAAGGTATTTTTATTCGGAGCAGTATCAGGCCGCGCGCGTTTTGCGTGAGGGCGCGGCTGAGATGGAAATGGTTCTGGTCGAGGGAGTGTGAAAGTGGCCAAAGGGTATTGGATCGCCCATGTCGACGTGCACGACCCCGAGGCCTACAAGCTCTATCATCCAGGCCAACGGCGCCGCTTTCGCAAAATTCGGCGGGCGGTTCCTGGTGCGCGGCGGAACGCATGTCGTCGTCGCGGGGAAGGTCCGGTCGCGCAACATCGTGCTCGAATTTCCCAGCTACGCCGCGGCGATCGCCTGCCATGACTCGAAGGAATATCGCCAAGCGGCGAAGTTGCGCGACGCCGCGAGCGTCGTCGATCTCGTGATCATCGAGGGCTACGACGGCCCCCAGCCTGGCTGAGCGGCCGGTCAAGGAAAAATCATGGCCGAGATCAGGTTCATCGTCAGCGGCGCCGCCGGCCGCATGGGCCGCATGGTGGTCCGCGCGATTCGCGAGGCGGAGACGGAAGGGCTCAGGCTGACCGGCGCGCTCGAACGCGAGGATTCGCCGTGGCTCGGCCAAGACCCGGGCCTGTTGGCCGGCGGCCCGGCGAGCGGCTTCGCGATCGTCGCCGACCCGCTTCCGCTGCTGCTCGCCGCCGATGCGATCATCGACTTTTCCTCCCCCGCGGCGAGCGTCGAACTCGCCGGTCTCGCCGCGCAGGCGCGCATCGCCGACGTGATCGGCACCACGGGCCTCAACGACGAGGATCTCGATCGGATCGAGGCGGCGGCCCGCCACGCGCCGATTGTCCGCTCGGGCAACATGAGCCTTGGCGTCAATCTTCTCGCGGCGTTGACCGAGCGGGCCGCCGCCGCGCTCGGCGGCGAGTTCGACATCGAAATCATCGAGATGCATCATCGCATGAAGGTCGATGCGCCTTCCGGCACGGCGCTGATGCTCGGGACGGCGGCGGCCGAGGGTCGGGGCGTTCCGCTGAAGAACCATTGGGCGCGGGGCCGCGACGGCATCACCGGCGCGCGGCGCAAGGGCGATATCGGCTTTGCATCGCTGCGCGGCGGCACGGTGGTCGGCGACCACAGCGTCATCTTCGCAGGCGAAGGCGAACGGGTGATCCTCAGCCATCACGCCGAGGATCGCGCGCTCTTTGCCCGCGGCGCGCTGCAGGCGGCGCGCTGGGCGCACGGGCGGAAGCCCGGGCTCTATTCGATGGCCGACGTGCTGGGCCTGTAGCCGAGGCCATCGCCCTCAGTTCGGCGCGCGCTCTTCGTTGCACATGAAGTCGAGCTTCGCCGATTTCTGGGTCTTGCCGGCGTGAACCTCGATGGCGAGCGGCATGCAGGTCGCCCCATCCAGAAACACCACCTTGTGCTCGATTCCGTCCGGTCCGAAGATGAAATTGGTGAACGCCTTGTGGGTGACCAGCTGCTGACCGGCGCGGCCGGTCTGCTTCAGATCGACGATCGCCGTCGCGTATTTGGGCGAAGCGTTCTTGTCGCCTTCGAACGTGAAGTCGATCAGCAGTCCGGTCGCGGTGTCGCCGCCCGGCGCGCCGCCTTTCGGCGCGTCGACGAGACCATCGGCGCGCCGAAAAGATCGTCGGACAGTTTTCCCGCGTGTTCGAGAAACGCGTAGGCCTTGACGTCGACGATTTTAAGCTCGGCGGCGTGAACGCCGCCAACGACCGCAAAGGACGCCGCCGCGACCGCGGCGCGAAACGCTTGCATCTCTGTCTCCCCCAGGACAAACGCTTGCAACAACCCTAACGGCAAAAATAAAGCCCCGGCCCGCCATTCAGCGATCCGGGGCAGCATACATCGTCAGTTTGACGAGCGTGCGTCAGCTGTTGCGCTGCGACCCGGTCAGCATCAGGATCGCCTGGAACATGTTGATGAAGTCGAGGTAGAGCCGAAGCGCGCCGTGAATCGACTTCTTCTGCACCATCTCGTAGCCGTCGCCGGCGAAGTAGCTCTGCTTGATCGACTGCGTGTCCCAGGCGGTGAGGCCGGCGAAGATGATGACGCAGAGGACCGATAGCCCGTACTGCAGAGCCGAGCTTTGCAGGAACAGGTTGAGCAGGCTCGCGATGATGAGGCCGATGACGCCCATCATCATGAACGATCCCATCGCCGAGAGGCTGCGCTGGGTCGTGTAGCCATAGAGGCTGAGGCTGGCGAAGGCGGCGGCGGTGGCGAAGAACGCGCGCCCGATCGAGGCGCCGGTATACACCACCAGCAGCGCCGACATCGAGAGGCCGATCAGCGCCGCGAACGCGATGAAGGCGTTGCGCGCGCTCGCGACCGACATCGAGTTGAGGCGGGCCGAGAGATAGAAGACGAGCGCAAGCGGCGAGAGCACAATCAGCCAGCGCAGCGGCGAGACGTAGATCGCGTGGCCGAAGTCGGTCAGCGCCAGACGTCCGCCCCCTGTTTCGACAGTGCCGAGCCGGAAGGCGCCATAGGCGACCAGACCGGTCACGCCAAGGCCGAGGGTCATGTAGTTATAGACGCCGATCATATAGGCCCGGAGGCCCTGATCGATGGCGACGCCGGACCGTGCGAGCCCCGCGCCGAGACGCGTATTGGCGTAGCGGTCATAGTCGGACATGAGAGAAACCTCTTGCATAAAGGGCGCCGGCGCCTCGCCGGAAGGACGGGCCCGCGCGTCGCGTATAATATGGCCACCGGGGGTCCCGCCGCAAGGGCCGTCAGCGTTAAGGATGCGTAAGGAAAACCCTCAGTGTCCGCCGCCTCCGCCGGGCGCGGCGGCCGGACGGCGCATCAGGGTCGCGAAGCCGGTGCAGCAGAGGAAGACCACGGTCAGCGCCAGGAAGACGTCGGACAGCGCCATCACCTCCGCCTGCCGGCGCACGATCAGGGCAAGCTGCCGCGTCGCGGCGAGCTGGGCGTCAGAACCCCGCGCGGCCAGCGCCGCCGTCATGTTGGAAAGGGTGTCGACCGCCACCTGCCGTCCCCACGTCACCGACTCGCGCAGCCGCTCGAGATGGAGGTCCATCCGTTTGTCGAGGGTGGTGTTGATGAGCGCCAGTCCCACCGCGCCCCCGAGGTTGCGCATCAGATTGAACAGGCCAGAAGCGTTCTTGATCTTGTTCGGCGGCATGGTGCCGAGGGCCAGATTGTTGATCGGGACCATGCACAGCATCAGCGAGACGCCGCGGAAGATCTGGGGCCAGAGAAGCTCCCAGAAGTCCCAGTCGACAGTTACGTAAGACGCCTGCCAGGTGCCCACCGAGAAGCCCACAAAGCCGATCGCGATCATGACCCGCGGGTCTACCCGGGTCATCAGACGCCCGGCGATGGGGGCGGTCAGGAACATGCACAGGCCGGTCACGAACATCGTCTTGCCGATCATCAGCGACGAATAGCCGCGCACCACCGCGAGATAGACCGGGTAGATGTAGGTGAGGCCGTAGAGCCCGATGCCCAGCACGAAGGCGAACAGCGTGCCGGTCCAGAAGTTGCGGTCGCGAAAGGCGGTGAGATCGACGATCGGCTGGCGGGCGGTCATCATCCGCCAGAAGAACACCACGCCGCTGGTGGCGGAGACGACGATGGCGAGCATCACCGGCTGGCTCTCGAACCAGTCCTTCGACGGGCCCTTCCTCCAGCGCATATTCCATCGCGCCGAGAAAGCCGGCCATGGTGATGAGGCCGGTCCAGTCGAAGTTGGCGAGCAGCGAATAGTCCGGCTCGTCGAAGTCGATCAGCAGCCAGGACGCCGTCGTGACGATGATTCCGGGAATGATATTGACCAGGAACAGCCAGTGCCAGGAGAACCAGTCGGTCAGGTAGCCCCCGACCGTCGGCCCGATCGTCGGGGCGAGCGTGGCCACGAGACCGATGATCGGAGCGATGAACGGCTGCTTCGAGCGCGGAAAAATGGTGAAGGCGGAAGCGAAGACGGTCGGGATCATGCCGCCGCCGATGAAGCCCTGCAGCGCCCGCCAGATGATCATCTCGTTGATGGAGCTCGCCTGGGCGCACATGAAGCTCATCAGCGTGAAGCCGCCGGCCGAGATGGTGAAGATCAGCCGCGTCGAGAACACGCGCGACAGGAAACCCGAGAGCGGGATCATCACCACTTCGGCGATCAGGTAGCTCGTCTGGACCCAGGTGACCTCATCCGAGGACGCCGAAAGTCCCGCCTGGATCTGCGACAGCGACGCCGAGACGATCTGGATGTCCAGGATCGCCATGAACATCCCGAACACCATGAAGATGAAGGCCGCGACCCGCTTCACCGAAAATTGCGGGACCGCGTAGCCGGGCTGCCCGACCGCCGGCGCGTGCGTGCCGGCGGGCGCCCGGATCGCGAGCGCGTCGCTCACGGCTTCGCGGCCTTGCTCGCAACCGCTTCAAACCCGAGCGCGCCGAGCAGCGTCGGCTTCGGCGCGTCCGGATCGCGGGTATGGACGGTCGCGACGACCGAAAGGCCGGGCCGCAACGGCGTCTCCTTCAACACGTCCTCGGGGAAGGTGATGCGCACCGCGACCCGTTGCACGACCTTGGTGAAATTGCCGGTCGCATTGTCGGGCGGCAGCAGCGAGAACTCGGATCCCGAGGCCGGCGAAATCGACGTCACCACGCCTTGCACCGTTCGCCCGTCGAGCGAGTCGACGGCGACGTCGACCTTCTGGCCGGGCCGGATGTCGGCGAGCTGCGTCTCCTTGAAATTGGCGTCGACATAGGCGTCGTTCAGCGGCACAAGCGCCATCAGCCGGGTGCCCGGCTGCACCAGCTCGCCGACCTGGGCCGCCTTGTTGCCGACGACCCCATCGAAGGGCGCGACGACGCGGGTGAACGACTGATCCCGCTCGGCCTTGGCCAAAGCGGTCGCAAGTTCGCCTCGCTGACGCGTCGCCTCGTCGCGCTGGGCCTTCAACACGTCAAGATTGGCCTTGGCCCCTTCCAGCGCCGCGGCGGCCGAAGCGGCGGCCGCGTTGGCCGAAGCGATAGCCGCGACGGTGCGGTCGCGGTCGGCGGTCGCCTGCTCGAGCCGCTGCTGCGAACCGAAGTTGGTCTGGGCGAGCTTGTAGGAACGGTCATATTCCAGCGCCGCGCGCGCGACGTCGGCCTGGGCGCTCTTGATCTGGGCCGCCGTGGAGTTCGACCTGCGCCGCGGCTTGGGCGATCACCGCGCCCTGCGCTTCAATCTGCCGGCCGAAGCGGGCGATCGTCGCATCCTGGGTGGCGATGCGCGCCGTCGCCGCGTCGACCGCCATCTGATAGTCGCCCTCATCGATCTGGGCGAGCAGATCGCCCGTGTGGACGACCTGGTTGGCGACGACCGGAACCGCGACAAGATGACCGCTCGCCTTGGCGGCGATGATCGAGGTGTTTGCGCCGACATAGGCGTCGTCGGTCGAAACGAGGAAACGCCCCTCGACGAACCAGTCGTAGGCCATCTTGCCGCCATAGGCGACGCCGGCGAGAAGGATGACCGGAAAAATGAAGCGCCTGAGCGCCGAGCGCTTGGCCGGCTTCGGCTGAGCGACCGGCGCAGCAGGCGGTCCGCCGGGACCATGCGCAGGCGCCGGGACGCCCGGAGATGCCGGAGCCGCAGTCATCGCCCGCGAGGAAGTCGCCACGCCGGGCTCGGCCACCTTGGCGTTGTCGGTCATATGAGAAGCCCACCCTAAGAAGGTTAACCCAGGACCGAACGGTTCGGTCATTTTTTGTTGACATAGCGCAAATACGGGACTAAGGCAAGAAAAATCGAACCGAACGGTTCGGTCGACACTAGATAGGCACGAGAATCATGGAATCGCAGGCTCTCGACCAGGAGGTCGCAGCGCGCAATGACGGCAACGCCAAACGGCGACAGATCGTCGATGGGGCGCGCGCGGTTTTCCTCAGCGCCGGCTTCGACGGCGCGAGCATGAACGACGTGGCGCGGGCCGCCGGCGTATCGAAGGGCACGCTTTATGCCTATTTCAGCTCGAAGGAGGAGATGTTTGAGGCGATCATCCGCGGCGAATACGCTCAGGCCGCCGAGCGGCTGTGTGTCTTCAAGCGCGAGGGCGACGCTCAGGGAGATGTTGACCGACTTCGGCGTTCGCCTGATCAACCGGATGACTGAGCCGAGCCATATGGCGCTGGCGCGCGTGGTCGTCGCGGCGGTCGAGAAGTTTCCGAATATCGGCCGCGCTTTTTTCGAAGCCGGTCCCAATTATGGGGCGACCGCGGCTCGCCAACGAACTCCGCACGCTCGAGAAGGCTGGCGCGCTCAATGTGCCCGATCCCGAGCGCGCCGCCTGGCACTTCGTCGATCTTTGCCAAAGCTATGTGTATAAGCGCCTGCTATTCGGCGTCGTCAATTCCGTCAGCAGCGAGGACATCGAAGCTTCGGTCAAGGTCGGCGTCGGGGTATTCCTGAAGGCTTACGGCGTCTAGGAGCGCCATTCCGGCCTGAATGGCTGCCGCTACTGTCGTCTTAAGGCCTGGACAGAATTTGGCCTAACGATTGTATGGCCTGCGTTGTGACCGCAGCTTGATTGGCTTGCCGCGCGGCATCCAAATTGCTCGGCGCGGCTGCCGCTTGGCTATAAGCCGCGAGCTCAGCATTTTTTGAACATTTGTTTCCCAAAAATGGGGTGCTGTCGTATTATCGCTCTCGCATGAAAATCCCACGGCGCACCGGGTTTCGTCGTCCACGGGCCGAAACCTTGGCGTGGAACGCGGAGACCCTTGAAAAGGCTCAAGACCGCAATGGGGTGGCTATTGGAGAAAATTGGCATGGACTTGGGGTTGGCGCCGCGTTTCCTTTGGGATTAGGCGCGTGGACGCGCCCGAATGCGCCCGTCTTCGGCCTTGCCGCGCCCCGCCGCCTCCCCTATAAGCCTGCGCTTCGCGCCGGTTCCGACACCCCTGGAGGCAGGGCGCGAGACAACATCTAAGGACATCATCATGGCAGCGATCAAGCAACTCGCGGCCGTGGCGCGCAGCGGGACAGGCAAGGGGGCCGCCCGCTCCGTTCGTCGCGAAGGCCGCATTCCCGCCGTCATCTATGGCGGCGGTCACAAGCCCGAGCCAATCTCGGTCGACTACAAGGACGTCAACAAGCTTATCTATTCCGGCGGGTTTCTGACCAGCATCTTCGAGCTTGAAGTCGAAGGGCGCAAGGAGCGGGTCCTGCCGCGCGACTACCAGCTCGACGTCGTCACCGACCGGCCGGTGCATCTCGACTTTCTGCGTCTTGCGCCAGGATCGAGGGTGCGGATCGGCGTGCCGGTCCACGTGGTCAACCGCGAAGCCTCGCCGGGCGTGAAGAAGGGCGGCGCGGTCAATCTCGTGCTGCACAGCGTCGAGGTGATGGCGCCCGCCGACGCCATTCCGGAATCGATCACCATCGACCTCGCCGGGCTCGACTTTCACGATTCGGTTCACATCTCGGCGATCAAGCTGCCCGAAGGGTGCAGGCCGGTCAGCTCGAAAGCGGACCTGACGGTGGTCACGATCGTGCCGCCAACGGTCATGGTCGAAGAGGCCGCCGCCGCGCCCGCAACCGCCGCGGCGACGACC
Source organism: uncultured Alphaproteobacteria bacterium (assembly GCA_963839185.1). Taxonomy (GTDB): domain Bacteria; phylum Pseudomonadota; class Alphaproteobacteria; order Rhizobiales; family Beijerinckiaceae; genus Roseiarcus. The sequence goes on from CAWIUD010000022.1 coordinate 42,133, forward strand.
GCGACTGCCCCTGCAGCGACCACGGCCGCGGCTTCGGCGAAAGCCGAGCCCGCCAAGGGCGCGGCAGCCCCGGCCAAAGCAGCCGCCCCGCCGGCGCCGCGAAGCCGGCCGCTAAGAAATAAGGCTTGACGGCGCTTCGCTTAAAGCCGTCTCCGGCTTATCGGACTTCAGCGCCAGCCGGCGCTGAAGTCGCGGGTCGGCTCCGGAGAAGCAACGCCGCAGCGCTCAGCGATCGGGAGCCCCATGCTGGTCATCGCGGGTCTCGGCAATCCCGGCGCGCGTCACGCGTCCAACCGGCACAACATCGGGTTTATGGCGGTTAAGGCGATCGCCTCAGCCCACCGGTTTGGCCCGTTTCGCGCGCGCCACCAAGGATTGGCCGCCGAGGGCGTGATCGGCGCCTCGCGCGTGATCCTGCTTCAACCGCAGACCTACATGAACGAATCCGGCCGGAGCGTTGGCGAAGCGCTCCGGTTCCTGAAGCTTGACGCTGGCGCGCTCATCGTCATTCACGATGAGCTTGACCTTGCGCTCCGGCAAGGTCCGGGTTAAGGTGGGAGGCGGCAACGCGGGCCATAACGGACTGCGCTCGATCAGCGCTCACATCGGCAACGACTACAAGCGCGTGCGGATCGGCATCGGTCATCCCGGCGACAAGGCGCTTGTCTATAATTACGTGCTGAGCGACTTCGCGAAGTCGGAGGCGGGTTGGGTCGAAGCCGTTTGCTCTGCGATCGCTGATGCGGCGCCTTTGCTCGTCGAGCGCGAGGACGCAAGCTTCCAGAACAGGGTCCATCTGGCGGTCGAGGCGGCGGGCTTCGGCGAGAAGGCCGGGGCCTGAGCGGGTCAGGCGGCGCGCGGCAGGCCGGCGGTCATTGTTCGGGCACCCCGGCCTTGCGCAGGTCTTCGAGAATGGCCTCAGTCTGGGCCAGGTACGTCGGGGTCATCGCTCACTGGCGTGTAGGTGGCGCGGGCGCGGGAAATGGTAAAGGACGGGTTCAGCGCGAGACCGGCCTTGACTGCGGAACGGGCCTCGTCCGGTCGCCCAAGCTGCGCTAGGGCGGCGGCCAACGTAAAATATGTAAGCGGATGATTTCGGTTGGCTTCGATCGCCCGCCGACACCATGCGACCGCTTGCTCGCAACTGCCGAGGCGGACCTTCGCAATGCCCGCGAGCATCATCCAGATGTACGCCAATGTGTCGCGCGGACTGAGGCGCAGAGCCTCACCAATGTGAGCCTCAGTTTCTTCAGCGTGACCGATATAAATCTTACCAAGTCCGATAAGGGAATACGCGTGGGCAAGATTTCGATCCAACGCTAACGCATGTTCACATTCGGCGATGCCGTCCGCAGCGCGTTTGGTCCATATGTAGACTGCTCCTAACGTGATATGCCCTCGCGCATGGTCCGGGACCGACGACAGGGCTTTGGTCAGTTTCGCTTCGGCCGCCGCGAACGCCGCGATGGGATCGGTCACAAAGGAAAGTCCGCCCGCGTCCAGGTCCGTACGCGCCGATCCAATGAGCGCGTCGATATTGTTGGGATCGGCCAACAGCGCGCGATCGAAAAAGCTGCGGGCTCGCGCGACATTGTCAGGGGTTAGACCCTTGTTGAGCCAAGACATCCCCTGAAAGTAGAGGTCCATCGAGTCGGGTGTCGGAGCCTGTTCCGCGCGTCGCGCCTCCGCGGCGATGAGCTGGGCGTTCAGCGCGCCGGCCAGTCGCGCGACGATTTCGTCCTGCATGTCGAAAAGATCGGCGAGTGGCTTGTCGAACCGCTCGGCCCAGAGATGATTGCCCTTTTCCGCGTCGATGAGCTGCACGTTGACGCGCATGCGGTTTCCGCCGCGCTGAACGCTGCCTTCAAGGACATAGCGGACATTCAACTCGCGTCCGATCGTCTTCAGATCGACGGCCTTCCCCTTGTAAGTGAATGCGGTGTTGCGCCCGATCACGAACGAGCCGCGAATGCGCGAGAGGTCGGTCGTGAGGCTCTCCGTAATCCCGTCGACGAAATGCTCCTGCTCGGGATCGCCGCCGATATTTGAGAACGGCAAGACGACGATCGAGAAGCGCTGCGGAGCGGATTTTTCGGACGCGGGGGCCTGGGCAGGCTTCGCCGGGGCGGAGACGCCGATTTGCAGCGAATAAACACGGATCGGCTCGGCGATGTTCTTAAGGCGCGTGGGGCCGAGATCGGTCACGGCAAGATCGAGCCGCCCCTTGACTTGGCGATAGGCGTCGTCGGAGAGGCAGATCGCACCGGGCGCGGCGATGCTCTCCAATCGCGCGGCGATATTGACGCCGTCGCCCATCAGGTCGCCGTCGGCCTCCTCGACGACGTCGCCGAGATGAATGCCGACGCGGAACTCGATGCGGCGCTCGGCCGGCAAGCCGGCGTTGCGCTCGACCATGCCGTTCTGAATTTCGATGGCGCAGCGCACTGCGTCGACCATGCTACGAAATTCGGCGAGGAACCCGTCGCCGGTGCGCTTGACGCTGCGCCCGCGATGCGCGGCGATCGCCGGGTCGATCAGGTCACTGCGCAGTCCCCGCAGCCGCGACAACGTTCGGTCTTCGTCCGCCCCTGCGAGCCGGCTGTAGCCGACAACATCGGCGACCAGGATCGCTGCAATTTTCCGGGTTTCGGCCATAGCGCGCCCTCACGCGTCGTGCAGATAGCACAGGACGCGCCTGAGCCGCGCGCCCATCTGCCAGCCTCACGCGGCGCGCGACGGGATTTGAAGTCGTCGGCGCGGGGAGCGAGGCGCCGTCGGCGCCTCTCCGGCGTCTCGGGAGCTGGTTCGGGATCGAGCGCCGGCAGCGTGTCCATGACGCGCTCGGGCGGGAAGATGACGATCACCTCGGTCCCGTGGCGCAGCGTGGAGTTTAGCCGGAACTCTCCTCCGTGCAGCTCGACCAGTCCCTTGACGATCGGCAGCCCGAGGCCGGTTCCTTCCTCCGCGTTCTTCTGGGCGAGCGAGCCGCGGCCGAAGGACGAGAGCACGATCGGGATTTCGTCGGGCGGGATGCCGGGGCCGGTGTCGCGGATCGAGACATATTGCCCGCCGGTCCTGGTCCAGCCGACCTTGATGACGATCGAGCCGCCCTGCGGAGTGAACTTGATCGCATTGGTGAGCAGGTTGAGCGTCACCTGACGCACTGCGCGCTCGTCGGCCCAGATACGCGGCAATCCGCTCTCGATCGCTTCGGTGATGACGAGGTTCCGGTTTTCGATCCGCATCGAGAGGAGCCTCCGGCATTCCTCGACGACCCCAGGGAGCGAAACCGGCTCCTCTTTCAGTTCATACCGACCCGCCTCCACCCGCGACAGATCAAGAATTTCATTGATCAGCATCAGGAGATGTTGACCGCTGGCGTGGATGTCGTTCGAATATTCCTTGTAGACGGGCACAGCGTGCGGACCGAACAGTTCGCTTTTCATCACCTCCGAAAAGCCGAGGACCGCATTGAGTGGCGTGCGCAGTTCATGGCTCATCGTCGCCAGGAAGCGCGACTTGGCGAGATTGGCGCCCTCCGCTCGCCGGCGCGCCTCATCCGAATTGAGCTTGGCCTGTTCGAGTTCGGCGATGAGCGAGTCCTTTTCCGCCTGAAACGAAACGTTACGCGACGCGGCGGCGTGCAGCCGCCGGGCGACCACCAGGAAATAGCCGATGACGCCGACCGACAGAGCCGCTGTCGGCAGCGCCGCCCCGCGCAGACCAGGGGCGTAAAGAATGATCACGCCAATGATCATCGGCAGCATGCCGGCGACGAACGCCGCTGGAATGGCCGCCGCCAGAAGCGACATCACCGTTGAGACGAGCAGCATCACGACAATGGCGAACGCTTGCGCGTTCGGGTCGGTCGACTTGAGAAGCGCGACGATCAGATAGGCCCAGGCGGCGCCGCAAAGCGCGGTGGACAGCACGAACTTGCGTCGCCACGCGCCGGCCGCCTTTTCCTGCTCGCCGCTGTCGAGGAACGCGATCGGCAGCGAATAGGCGATTGCGATCGCCAGGGCGATGAAGGTAATCCAGGTGACGAGCGGACCCGCGTCGACCCACGCCAGCGCCGTGGCGCAGACGCCCAGCGCTATGATCCCAAGCATCGGCGCGGCGCTGCGGTTGATCTGCGCGAACAGACGAACCATGGCGGCCGAGTGGCTGGGGATCGCGTCAGGCTCGGACAGCGTTCGCCGCGCCTGTCGGAGCTGGATGTTGAGCTTGCGCCGGCGCGCCGCGGCATCCGCGTCGCCTCTGCTCCCGCTCCCCGTCAGATGCGCCCCGACTTCACTCATAACCGCACGACACGCCCGCCCTTACCTGCGTCAATCATGCGGTCGAATGATTAACGAGCGGCTGACGATACGGCGCGAAATTGAGAGATTGTTGAGGATATTTGGATTGACGGCGTCAAGGCCGACAATACCCAGCCTCGGTCGGACGGGACCTTCGAAATTTCTCGGCGAGTGGGGACGGCGCCGCGCCGCGCGCCATGCGGTCGTCGTCACGGGTCGATGCGCCGGACTGTTCCCGCCAACTCGAATGGGGATCGGCGGGAAGCGGTGGTGGCTCAGCCGTTAGCCCGAGAAGCTCGATGTCGGAGCACGGCGGCGGAAGGGGCCAATGTCAGGCGCAGACCCGCACTCCCGCACGCCACCAGCATCGACGGTAGGCGTAAGGAGCGGCGTAAGGACGATAGCCGTAAACCGGAGCCACGGGAACCACGGGCGCGCCATACGCGCCGTACGCCATTGGATGGCATCGCCCGTATGGACCCCGAGTCCACCCGGGTCCGCAGCCCATCGCAATAGGCGTAAGGCCCGATTGCGCGCCGGAAATCGGCGGAAACGGCATCGCCTGCCCAGGGACGGCTGAAAGTCCAAGATACGCCATCGCCGCAATGAGGATCCCTTTTTGCATCGTGCAGCCTCCCGAATCGACAAGTCGCGAAGTCCAGCGTAGCGCGAAGGATCGCCCTGCGAAAGCCCGGCGCGAGACGAAGCGGGCTTTGGAAATCGTCCGCCGCCGCCTCTCAACGCTGTTCAAAACGGCGCCGCGACGTTGATGATCCGGCCCGCGGGCTTGACGCCGTCCCAGCCCCAGCGCATCTGCATCCGTCCAATGCCGACGCTTGTCCTGCCGTTTCCAGCGATCAATCCGATCCTTATCCAGTGGGGTCCGCTCGCCATTCGTTGGTATGCGATCGCCTATATCGCCGGCTTGATCAGCGGCTGGGCTCTGATTCGCCGCGTCGTCTCGAACGAGCGATACTGGGACGGCGCGGTGCGGCCTGGCGCCGCCAGCATTGACGACCTGCTCGTGTATTGTGCATTTGGCGTTATCATCGGCGGTCGTCTCGGCAACGTGCTGATCTACGATCCGCTGTACTACCTCTCCCACCCGGTCGAGATTTTCAAGATTTGGGAGGGCGGGATGGCCTTTCACGGCGGCCTGATCGGCGCGCTGGTCGGCGCTTTGCTGTTTGCCCGCCGCTATCACGCGCCGGCGTTGACGGTGTTGGACCTCTGCTCGCTGGTCGCGCCCATCGGGATCTTCTTCGGCCGGATCGCCAATTTTATTCGCCCCGAGCTCTGGGGCCGCGTTACCGACGTCCCTTGGGCGGTTGTCTTTCCGGGAACGGACGGCCTGCCGCGGCATCCCAGCCAGATTTACGAGGCGCTGCTCGAGGGACTTCTCGCGTTTATGATTCTCTATGCGCTCGCGCAATTGGGCGCCCTGCGCCGCCCCGGCGTATTGACCGGGGTCTTCGCTATCGTCTATGGCGCCGCGCGCATCTTTAGCGAATTTTTTCGCGAGCCGGATCCGCGGCTGGAAGACCTTGGGCGGGGGTTGACCATGGGTATGCTCCTTTCGTTTCCGCTCATCCTCGCTGGTCTTGGATTGCTCGCTTGGAGCCTGGGGCGGCGGGAAGTCGCGATATGACAAAGCTCCTCGATGAAATCCGGGCGATGATCGAAGAGCATGGCCTGATTACTGTCGAGCAATATATGCAGCTGGCGCTCGGGCATCCCGATTTCGGCTACTACATGAGTCGCGATCCGTTTGGGGCCACAGGCGACTTCACCACCTCGCCTGAGATCTCGCAGATGTTCGGCGAGCTGATTGGCCTTTGGGCCGCGGAAGTGTGGTCGAGCATGGGATCGCCCGATCCGGTGCGTCTTGTCGAACTGGGTCCGGGACGCGGCACGTTGATGAGCGACGCTCTGCGCGCCGCGCGCATTGTGCCGGCCTTCCGCGACGCGCTCGACGTGCGCCTCATCGAAACGAGCCCGACGCTGGCGACGATGCAGCATGACCTGCTCGTCGACAGCGGCGCCGCGGTCTCCTGGGGGCAGAGCCTGAGGGATGTCCCCGACGGTCCAGCCATCATCATCGGCAACGAATTTCTTGACGCCCTGCCGGTGCGCCAGTTCGTGCGGGTGGGCGGACAATGGCGGGAGCGCATAATCCGCCTCAACGGCGACGGAACGCTGCGTTTCGATGTCGCCGAGCGGCCGGAACCTTATATCCGGGCGAATGCGGCGAACGGAGAGGTGCTGGAGGTGAGCCCGTCCGGCCACCGGCTTATGTTTGAACTCGGCGCGCGGCTCGTCAAACAGGGCGGGGCGGCGCTGCTGATCGACTATGGCCGCTCCGTCACTGCCTTCGGCGACACGATCCAGGCGTTGCGCGCCCACCGCTACATCGATCCGCTCGCGGCGCCTGGCGATTGCGACCTTACCGCCCACGTCGATTTCGCGGCGATGGCGCGCAGCGCCAGCGCCGCCGGCGCCGCCGTCTATGGTCCGATTGATCAGGGCGATTTCCTGCGCGCAATTGGCATTGACCTGCGGACCAAGGCGCTCGCCGAGCGCGCGGTCCCGGAACGAGCGGAGGAATTCCTGCGCGCCCGTACGCGCCTGGTCGGCAAAGGCCAAGGCGAGATGGGCGCTTTGTTCAAGGCGATGGCGGTCGCTGACCGCAAAATTCGTCCTCCGCCGGGGTTCCAACCGTCATCCGCGAAGTCCGTGTGAGCGACGCCCAATATCTGACAGCGGAGGCGCTGCGCCTTCCGGGCGTCGATCATGGGTTTTTCACGCGACTGGGCGGCGTTTCGGAGGGCGTATACGCTTCCCTGAACGGGGGGATCGGCTCGCGTAACTCGCCGAAGGCCGTGACGGAAAACCGCGCTCGCATCGCGGCTGCGCTTGGCCTGCACGCCCGACCGCCTGGCCGTGCCTTATCAGGTTCATTCGCCGAACGCCGTCATCATTTCGGAACCCTGGCCGCCGGACGGTCGCCCGAGTTGCGACGCGCTCGTCACAGCGACGCCCGGCCTCGCGCTCGGCGTGACCGGAGCTGATTGTGGCATGATCCTGTTCGCTGACCAGGCGCGCGGGCGTTGTCGGCGCGGCGCACGCGGGTTGGAAGGGCGCTCTCGCGGGAATCGTCGAGGCGACTGTCGCGGCGATGGAGCGGCTCGGCGCCAAACGCAGCGCGGTGGTCGCGGCGCTTGGGCCCTGCATCGCCCAAGCCTCATACGAGGTTGGCCCGGAGTTCGTCGCCGCTTTCGCCACGGCCTCCAACGATCCGAAACGCTTCTTCAAGCCAAGCCAAAAAGCAGGGCGTTCGATGTTCGACCTTAACGGATTCATCGCCGACCGTGCCGCTCGCGCCGGCGTTGGGCCGCTTCGAGGACTTGCGCCTGGACACTTACGCCGACGAGCGGCGCTTCTTCAGCTATCGCCGAACGACCCATCGGAAGGACCCTGACTACGGCCGGCTCGTGTCGGCGATCGTTTTGAGGTGAGCGCGCCCCTTTCCTTGACACGAGGTTTCCCTCGCCCCAATTCAGGGTCTCGGCCCGCTCGCCGAGGTTTGGCGCGCTCGCCCGGCGCCGTGCATGACGCCCAAGGGACCCTTCATGTTCGCTAAGGCTTTGGCGCAGAGGCTGTCGCGCGCGGGCGTTCATTACGGTTGGGCGATTGTCGCCATCGTCTTTGTGCTGGCTTTGACGACGGCTGGCTGCATGGGCATTTCCGGCGCCCTCATCATCCCGCTGACCAAGGAGTTTGGCTGGAGCACCGAGGCAATCTCGGTTGCGCTTGCGCTTCGCATCGTCCTTTTTGGCCTGATGGCGCCCTTCACTGCGGCTCTGGTCGACAAGTATGGCTTCAGGCGCGTGGTCCTCGTCGCTGTGGCGCTGATCGAGATCGGGCTTCTGGGCGCGCTCGGGATGACCAAACTTTGGCACCTCGTGCTCTTTTGGGGGGTCATCGTGGGCTTCGGCACCGGCCTGACCGCGATGGTGCTCGGGGCGCTCGTGGCGACGCGGTGGTTTTCAGCGCGGCGCGGCCTCGTCGTCGAAATCCTGAGCGCGTCGAGCGCTTCGGCCAGCTTCTGCTGCTGCCGCTCGCTGCATGGCTTGCCGACCGTTATGGCTGGCGCGTCGCGCTGGCGCCGCCGGCTATCGCTCTTGTTGTGATCGCAATTCTCGTTGCGCTTTTCCTGGTCGACAAGCCGGAGGATGTCGGCCTCAAGCCATACGGCGACACAGGCGACACGCCGGTCCACGTGCCGCCCTCCGCGGCGTTTGGCCGAGCCTTCGAAGTCCTGTTCAATTCGACGCGGAGCCTGACGTTCTGGGTGCTCGCCGGCACCTTCTTTGTCTGCGGGCTTAGCACCAACGGCTTAGTCCAGACGCATTTCATCTCACTGTGCGGCGACTATGGCATGCCGGCCGTCGCTGCCGCCTCGACGCTGGCCATGATGGGCGTTTTCGACTTCGTCGGCACGATCGCTTCGGGTTGGCTTTCGGACCGTTTCGACAATCGCGCGCTCCTGTTCATGTATTACGGCCTCCGCGGGTTGTCGCTTCTGTACCTCCCGAGCTCGACGTTCACTGTCTATGGCCTGTCGCTATTCGCAGTATTTTACGGGCTCGATTGGATCGCCACGGTGCCGCCGACCGTACGACTGACCGCAACTCATTTCGGCCGCGAACGCGCCGGCGTCGTCTACGGTTGGGTTTTCGCTTCGCACATGATCGGCGCGGCGGTCGCGGCCTGGGCCGGCGGGTTTTCGCGTTCGACCTTCGACACTTACCTGCCGGCGTTTTACGCCGCGGGACTCGCCTGCCTCGTCGCGGCCGCGGCGGTCTGGCTCATCGGCCGCACGCAAACGGCGCGCGAGCGGTTGGTCGAGGCTGCGGCGTGAGCGATCGGCGCTTGTACCACGCCGACGGCGCCGCTTTTCGGCACGCCATGCGGGCGCTGTCGTCCGGCGTCGCGATTATCGCTTGCGGCGAGGGCGAAGCGCGTCTGGGCTGCACGATCACGTCTCTTGCATCGCTTTCGCTCGCCCCTCCGACGCTGTTCGTTAGCCTCTCGCGCGCCTCGTCGACCCTCGCGGGCCTGCGCACTGCCGGCGCCTTCTCGATCAGCCTGCTTGGCGCACGCCATGAGGCGCTTGCGCATCGTTTCAGCGGTCGCGGCGGGGCCCACGGCCCCCGACGCTTCGACGACGCGCAATGGACCGCACTGTCGACCGGCGCTCCTGTCCTCGCCGATGCGCTCGCGGCCTTCGATTGTCTGGTCGAGGAAATCATCGAGCGCCATTCTCACGCCATTGTCCTGGGCGCGGTCGTCAGCCTTCGCGAGGGCGCCGAAGGACCGGCGCTGGCGCACTGGCGTGGAGAATACGCGCCGTCACGTTAAAGCCGGTCGCGTATTCGCAGGCGGTTTGGTGGATGGAATCGGCGCTGAAAGACGCCGATCCTTCGACAGGCCAACCCCCAAGCGGCCGTGGCGCCAAACCCAAACAGACGCGGCGCCAACCCCAAATCCATGCCAACTTTTTGCAAGGGGGCGCCCATTGCCGATTTGAGCGATCCCAAGCGCTTAGTGGCGTCTGGATCTGCGCGACAATTCGCTCACAACCCCTTCGCTCGTGAATTCTCCTTTCGTGGTCATATTCGCCGATTCCATTGATCCGAAGGCGTACCGCGCCAACTCCAGCCGAGCCCCCACCGGCGCGAGGTTTTCTTGGTCGCAGGTTTGAAAATAAATCCCGGTTAAATTTCTCCCGTCGCGAACAAATAGAGAACCACAGATCCGTCCGTTTGGCAAGAAATTGTCGCTTTTTTGGAAGCCTCTCAGCCTCGACCCGCTCACGCCGCCCCCCGGGTCTGAGCCTCAGGCCTCGGCGATCGCGTGAAAAAAGGAGCCCGTGACCCGGCCTCTCCGCGATCCGGCGGGCGCCGGCGGCGCGCCGTAGGCGTCGGAGACGAAGGCGAAGGGCTCGTCATCCCCGATCGAAGCGAAGGTCGCATAGTGGAATTCGTGTCCGCGCAGGACCGCTCCCGCCTGTCCCAGCGCGCAATCCGAGGCAATGCGCGCCTCCCGATAGCCGAGCGTCATGCGTCGCTTTTCGAAGCTTGTCTCGACGTCGAGCAATCCGGCCATCCGATGCGCCGTCCCCTCGGCGTCGACGAGACTCGCGCCAAGCGCCATGTAACCCCCGCATTCGCCATGGACGTGACGCGTCTCCGCGAAGCGCCTGAGCCCCTCGCGAAATCGTTCCGCCGCGGCGATCCGGCCCGCGTGCAACTCGGGATAGCCGCCGGGAAGCCAGCACATGTCGCAATCGTCAGGGGGCGGCTCGTCGGCGAGCGGCGAGAAGCAAACGATCTCGGCCCCGGCCGCCCGCCAGCCCCGCACGATATGGGGGTATATGAACGAAAACGCCGCGTCGCGGGCGAGCGCGACGCGCTGACCTGGGGGCTTCAGGGCGATCGTTCGCCGCTCCCGCGAGCCAAAACCAAGCTCGCCCGCCAACGCAAAGACCCGATCGCAATCGACATGCGCCTCGACCGCGTCGGCAATCGCCTCGAGCCGCGCCTCCAGCTCCTCCGTCTCGCCCGCCTGAACCAAGCCCAGATGGCGTTCTGGCAGCGCAATTCTTTCGCTTCGCGGCAATGCGCCGACGACCGGAATCCCAATCGCCTCGATCGCCGCCGCCGCGAGCCGGCGATGGCGCTCGCTGCCGACGCGATTGATGATGACGCCGGCGACGCGCACGCGCGCGTCGTAGGTCGCGCAGCCCTTGACCACAGCCGCCGCGGACTGCGCCTGCCCCGACACGTCGATGACCAGAAGCACGGGCATGCCGAGTGAAGCCGCGACGTCGGCTGAGGCGCCGCTACGCCCGCCCTCAGCCGGAACCCCGTCGAAAAGACCCATCGAGGCTTCGCATAGCGCAAGTTCCCGGTCCGCTGAGGCGTCGGCCGCAAGGCCGATCAAGAGCTCAGGCGGCATGGCCCAGGAATCGAGGTTGACCCCCTCGCGGCCGGATGCGGCCGTGTGAAAGGCGGGATCGATATAGTCCGGGCCGGACTTCACGCCGACGACAGCAACGCCGCGCCGCCGGAAGGCGCGCAGCAGTCCGAGCGTCACCGTCGTCTTGCCGCTGCCGGAACGTGGAGCGGCGATCATCAGTCCGCGCGCCATTCAAATCATCGCATTTTCACAGGCGCGTCACTTCTCCGGTCCGGATGCTCTCATCCGCGGCGAACACGATGCGCAGCGAATTGATCGCGTCGGCCCAGTGATCGGCGAGCTCGATTTCGCCCCGAATCGCCTTAAGGAATCGGCGCTGTTCCCGCTCGCAGAGCTCCTGATGGCCTGGTTCGTCCTCCGTCGAGATTTGATCGTGTCCGGGCTCATGAACGCGCCTTTGCCGTCCAGCGCCGAATGGTGGATGCGCAGCGCGTTGGTGCGGGTGTGTGCGTCGTGATCGCTCGATTTGACCGTTTCGCTCGCCGCCTCCTTGGCGACGATCGATACGCAGCCTTTTGGGCCGATCATGTCTTTGACGAAGAAGGCGGTCTCGCTCATCATCGGCCCCCAGCCCGCTTCATACCAGCCGACCGAGCCGTCGTCGAAGACGATATGCAGATGGCCGTAATTGACCATCGAGGGCGCGATGTCCTCGGTGAGGCGCGCGCCGACCGCATGCACTGCGACCGGCTTCGCCCCTGTGACCTGGCACATCACGTCGACATAATGCACGCCGCAGTCGACAATCGGCGAGGTCGAACGCATCAGGTTCTTGTGCACCTGCCAGAACGAGCCGGACGATTGCTGGTTGAGGTTCATCCGCATGACGAGCGGTTTGCCAAGCGTGCGCCCGATCTCGACGAACCGCATCCAGGAGGGATGGACGCGCAGGATATAGCCGATGAGCAGCGCCTTGCCCGCCGCGCGCGCCGCGGCGACGACTTTCTCCGCCGCGGCAAGCGAGTCAGCAAGCGGCTTTTCGCAGAACACATGCGCCCCTGCCGCCAAAGCCTCGAGCGCCATCGGCGCGTGATGTTCGGTATAGGCGCAAATCGCGACTGCGTCGGGCTTCAACGCCGTCAGCGCTTCGCCCAGGCGCTCGTAGCGCGGAACGCCAGCAAACTCCTGGTCGAGATCGGTTCGAGCCGACGCGTTGCGGGTGCACAAGCCTGCGAGCTCGAACCCGTCGATCGCCCGATAGGCGCGCGCGTGGCTCATCCCCATCGTGCCGAGGCCGACGACGAGAACGCGCTGCTGCCTTCGGCCTGACGCGTCCATTATGGATGTCTCCTCAAGCGGGGTCACCGAGCCTCTGGAGCCGAACGGCGCGCTTCTGCCTCCGTGCAAAGGATTTCAGATCGTTAGGCGCCAAAAAGCGCAACGATTCACATCGATTACACCGATAACATTCGCTTATTGCGGAGGCTGTTTCATCATCCACTCGTGCGCCGGGTCGTTGTGGAATTGCCAGACGCGCTTCGGCCCGGCCATCACGTTGAGGTAGTAGAGATCGTAGCCATGCGGCGCACCGACCGGATGATAGCCGCGCGGCACGAGCACGACGTCGCCGTCCTTGACCGTCAGCGCCTCGTCGAGCGAGCCGTCCTCGGTGTAGACGCGCTGAAAGGCGAACCCCTGGGCCGGCTTCAGGCGGTGATAGTAGGTCTCCTCGAGATAGGATTCGTCCGGCAGCGCGTCCCGGTCATGCTTATGCGGCGGATAGCTCGACCAGTTGCCGGAGGGGGTGATGACCTCGATCACGAACAGGCTTTCGGCCCCTCCGTCGCCCTCCGCGAGAACATTGCGAATATGACGCGTGTTCGAGCCTTCGCCGCGCGTCAGCGTGTGCACGTCCTCGGGCTTGATGACGCGAGCCTTGAGCCCGCCTCTTGCCGGCGCCGAACATAGCGCGAGCTCGCAATCGGTCGCCGCTTCGACTGAGGCGGCGCTGTGCGGCGGCAGGTAGACCGACCACGGCAAGCCATCGAATACGCTCGCACGCTCGCCGATCGCGCCCGAATCGAAGCCATCCGCGGTCACGCGCGCCTTGCCCGACAGGACAACGACGCAGCATTCCATGTCCTCCGTGTCGAGCTTCGAACGGGCGCCGGCTTTCAGCGTTCGCGTCTCGAAGCCGACATAGGTCCATCCGGCGCTGGCCGGAGTGATGCGATGGCCGACGCCGTCCGCGCCCGTGCGCTTGCGGACGATAAGTTTCGATTGCGACATGGCGATCTCCTCGACCTGAACCTACCCTCCCTTCTCTCCTTAGGTGAGAAGGCAGCGCCGAAGGCGACGGATGAGGGTCTCGCGCTATACACTGAAACGGCGTGAACCCCTCACCCCCAACCCATCTCCCGCAAGCGAGAAGGGAGAATGCTAAACCAGTCCTGCCTCTTTGAGCGCCGCCCGAATGTGGGCGACGCCCTTCTTCGCATAGGGCAGCGCAGGGGCTTTTTTCGGGTCCTGCTCGGCTTCGAGCACGACCCAGCCGGAATAGCCCTTGAGCTCCTTGAACACCGCGGCGTAGTCGATCATTCCGTCACCCGGCGCGGTGTAGACGCCAAGCTCTTTCCCCATGCCGAGGATGGAATCGAGAAAGCTCCAGTCGCCGGCGTTCGACTCGCGCATTTTGGCTTCGCGCACGTCCTTGCAATGCACATGGCCGATGCGGCCGCGATAGGCGCGCGCCAATTCGGCCGGGTTCGCGCCGCCCCAGCGCGCATGGCCGGTATCGAGCAGGAGATGCACGGCCGGCCCGGTATGCGCCATCAAGGCGTCGATGTCGCGCTCCGACTGGATGATGGTGCCCATGTGGTGGTGATAGCAGAGCGTCAAGCCTTCGTCGGCAAGACGCTGCGCAAACTCGGTCATCTTGGCGCCGTAGCCGCGCCATTCGCCTTTCTCCAGTCGCGGACGCTGCGACAGAGGCTTCGAGCGGTCGCCGTGAATGGCGTTCGAGGTCTCCGCCACAATGACAATGTCCGCTCCGGCGCCTTTGGTCATCGCGATATGGGCTTTCGCCGCATCGAATTCGTCGCGCGCCGAGCGCTTGAGCAGTTCGGTCGAATACCAGCCGCCGACGAAGGTCAACCCAAATTCGGCAAGCTTGTCCTTCAATCCCGCGCCATCGTTGGGAAGCTTGTGGCCCTTCTCCATGCCGACCACGCCGGCTTCCCTGGCTTCCGTGAGGCAGGTCTCAAGCGGCGTGTCGCGGCCGATTTCCTGCAGATCGTCGTTGGTCCAGCCGATCGGGTTGGCGCCGAGGCGAATGCTCATCTCAGTCTCCGATCCGCTGCAGCTTCAGCGCGTCTTCGTAAGCGCGTCGGGCGGCGCCAACCTCCGCCCGTTCGGAGACCGCCGGCACAGCGACATCCCACCAGAAGCCGCCCGCATCGGTCGAGCCAATCGGATCGGTGTCGATGACGATGACCTGGGTCGACTCAGCGGCGCGCGCCGCCTTCAACGCCGTCTCAAGCTCCGCAATCGAGCCGACCTTCACCGCTTCCGCCCCGAGCGAGCGCGCATGCATCGCAAAATCAACCTCCGGCAGCGTCGTGTGCCGGGCGTCACTGAGGAGATTGTTGAACGGCGCGCCGCCGGTTGCGTGCTGCAGCCGGTTGATGCAGCCGAAGCCGCGATTGTCGTTGACCACGATGATGAGCTTCTTTCCCAGCATCACCGAGGTTGCGATCTCCGAGTTCATCATCAGATACGAGCCATCGCCGATGACCACGACGACTTCGCGATCGGGGAGCGCCATCTTGACGCCGAGCCCGCCGGCGATTTCGTAGCCCATGCAGGAATAGCCGTATTCGACGTGGTAGCCGAGCGGCGCGCCGGACCGCCACAGCTTGTGCAGTTCGCCCGGCAGCCCGCCGGCCGCGCACACGACGACGTCGCTCTTTTCGCCCACGCGCATGAGGGCCCCGAGCACCTCGGCGTCGGTCGGCAAAGGCGCGTTGGTCGGCGCGGTATAGCGCGCGGCGGTCTTTTCCCATTCCGCCTTGCCCTCGGCGGCGGCGTCGCTCCAGGACCGCGGCGCCTTCCAGGCGCCGAGCGCCTTGTCGAGCGCGGCAAGCGCGGCGCGGGCGTCGCCGACCACGGGAAGCGCGCGATGCTTGACCGCATCCAACGGCTGGACGTTGAGGCCAATAAACCGCCGGTCCGGGTTCTTGAACAACGCCCATGACCCGGTGGTGAAGTCGGCGAACCGCGTGCCCACGCCGACAATCACGTCCGCTTCAGCCGCCAGCGCATTCGCTGCGCCGGCGCCGGTGACGCCGATCGCGCCCATGGCCATCGGATGCTCGACGGGCGTCGCCGACTTGCCGGCTTGCGTCTCGCCGACCGGAATGCCGCGCCGGGCGCAGAAGTCGATCAGCTCGCGCTCCGCGTCGGAATAGAGAACGCCGCCGCCGCAAACAACGAACGGCTTCGCCGCCGTTTTCAGCAGCGCGGCGGCCTCTTCGACCTCGCGCGGGTCGGGCGCGCCGCGCCGCTGACGATGGACGCGCTCCGCGAAGAACGTCGCCGGATAATCGTACGCCTCGGCCTGCACGTCCTGGCAGAAAGCAAGGGTGACCGGCCCGCATTCGGCGGGATCGGTCAGCACGGCGACCGCCCGGGTCAGCGCCGGCACGATCTGCTCGGGACGCGTGATGCGGTCGAAATAACGCGACACCGGGCGGAAGCAGTCGTTGGCGCTGACCGTCCCGTCGCCGAAATCCTCGATCTGCTGCAGAACGGGATCGGGCCTTCGATTGGCGAACACATCGCCTGGAATCAAGAGCACTGGCAGGCGATTGACATGGGCGACCGCGGCGGCGGTCACCATATTGGTCGCGCCCGGCCCGATCGAGGTTGTGCAGGCCATCATGCGCTGGCGGCGCGAAGCCTTGGCGAAGGCGATCGCGGCATGCGCCATCGCCTGCTCATTGTGGGCGCGGTAGGTGGGAAGCGAATCGCGCGCGCCATAGAGCGCTTCGCCAAGACCCGCCACATTGCCGTGGCCGAAGATCGCGAACACGCCCTCAAACAGCCGTTCCTTCCGGCCGCCGATCTCCACGCGCTGAGCGCCCAAGAAGCGAACCATCGCCTGCGCGGCGGTCAAACGAACTGTCTTCATGGCTTTGCCGTTCCCGGATCGATGTTCATATGCGCCGCCTGCCGGACGAGAGCTCCATGCGCGCTCATGACGCGCCTCCGCGCCCCACATCGCGCCAAAGGTCGCACAGATCGGGAGAATGTCCCCGCCATGCGTTCGACCGCTTCGGCGTCGCCGATGCGGCCGGCGAACCATTCGACGGCCGGCTCGACGAAGATCGTGCGCCCGACCGCGAAACCCTTCACGAGCTTGCAATGCCGCGCGAGCGCGAAGGCCTGCGCAAGGTCCTCTTCCGGCGCTTCGAGCCCAAGCAGCATGATGCCACGGCACAGCGGGTCGCCTGCTTCGACCGCGCGCGCGATATTGTCCCAGGCGGCGGCGCTGGTTTGACCTTCCAGCTTCCACCAGTCCGGCATCACGCCGATTTCATAGAGCCGCTCGATGACCCGCGCGCGTGGTCATGTCGTCGACCGGACCGTTCTTGCTGACGATGATCTCGACCAGCAATTCGCGTCCAAGAGTGCGCGCGGCGTCGTAGAGGCGCAGGAGCTCGCGCTCCTGCCGCGCCTTCAAATCTGGCGGATCGTCGGGATGATAGAAGCACAGGCACTTGATCGTCTGCGCGACCGGCCATTCCTGAAGCTTGGCTCCCAGCGACCCGCCGAACTCGAAATCGAGCGGGCGCGAGCCCGGCTCCTCGACCGGGCGTCCGATCCAGAAGTCGTGGTCGAGCGCGCGGAACAGGGCTTCGCGCCCATATTTTCCGTCGAGAAGCATGCCATAGCCGGGGCGGCCGGCGGCGACCTTGGCCGCGGCTTCGACCGCGAGCAGTTTGAAGGCGCTGATCCGTTCGCGCGGCGCTCCTGCGTCGTCGGCGATCTTTTCCAGTTGCGCCCGGTGATCGATCGCCAGCGCCATGATCGTATCGGATTCGGGCCTGCGCGTCGTAGCCCAGTGGATGTGATTGAGCGCTTCGTCGCGGCGCAGTGCGCGATGAGGCGAGCCCTGCTTGAGGAATCGGCTGAGTTCGGCCCAGGTTGGGTATTCCGCTGAGCAGAGCAGGCGGGAGACGGCAAAAGCTCCGTTGGCGTTGGCGTAGGCGCAGCAGACCTCGAGCGGCTCGTCACGCAGCCATCCGCGCAGGAAGCCCGACATGAAGGCGTCTCCGGCGCCGAGCACGTTGTAGACCTCGACGGGAAATCCCGGCCCCTTGATCCCGTTCTCGAGCGAGGCGGGGATCGCCGCCGGGGAATACGACGCAGCCCATGGGACCACGTTTGAGCACCAGCGTCGCCTGACTGATCGCACGGACGGATTTGAGAGCCTGGAGCGGTTCGTCCGACCCGCCGGCGATCATCATCTCCTCTTCGGTGCCGACGATGAGATCGCATTGCGGCAGGATCGCGCTCAAGTTTTGCGTGACCTCGCGCGACTTGATGTAGCGCTCCTCCCCCGCTCCGTGGCCGGCGAGTCCCCACAGATTGGGGCGGTAGTCGATGTCGAAGACGATCTTGCGTCCAGCCGCCCGCGCGATGCGCATCGCCTTCGACTGCGCGGCGGCGGTGTTCGGGCGCGAGAAATGCGTGCCGCTGACCAGGATGGCTTTCGCGCTCTCGATATAGTCCGGATCGATATCGCTCTCGTCGAGCGCGCTGTCGGCGCAATTGTCGCGATAGAAGATGAGCGGGAAGGTCTTCTCGTCGCGGATGCCGAGAAGGACCAGCGAAGTGAGCCGCACCGGATCGGTGTGAATCCCCGCGACGTCAACGCCCTCACGCGAGCACTGTTCGCGGATGAACCGGCCCATGTGCTCGTCGCCGACTCTGGTGATGAGGCCGCTTTTCAGCCCGAGACGCGCAGTGCCGATCGCGATATTGGTCGGGCAGCCGCCGACCGCCTTGGAAAAGCTCGCCATATCCTCAAGCCGGCCGCCAACTTGCGCGCCATAGAGATCGACCGACGAACGGCCGATGGTGATGACGTCGAGGCGGGGGGCCGGCATCGGCCGCAAACTCCGCTCAAGGCTCGATCGGCGGATCGCCCGTGCCGACGACGTTCTGGTCAAAGTCGATGTTGGAGCCGGTCATCAGCCCGGATTCGTCGGAGCACAGGAACGCGCAGGCGCGCGCCACTTCCTTAGGGTCGACGAGGCGCCCAAAGGGCTTGCTCTTGACGGCGGCCTCGAGCCACCCGTCCTTGGCGCCATGATAGGTTTTCATGATGCGATCCTCGCCCGGGGTCGACATCCAGCCGATGTTGAGGCCGTTGACCCGGATGCGAAATTTGAGCAGCGAATGGGCGACGTTGCGGGTGAGGATGGCGAGCGCGCCTTTTGATGCGCAATAGGCGGTGATGAACGGCTGCCCGCCGTGAGCCGACATCGACTGGATGTTGACGATCGAGCCCGCGATCTTCTCCCGGCGCATGATCCGCACGCTCTCCTGGATGAGGAAGAAAGGCGCGCGGATATTGACGTCGAAAATCTCGTTGTAGCGTTCCTCGGTCGTGTCGAAGATGTCGCCTCGGTCGGTGAGCGCCGCGGCGTTGACCAGCGCGTCGACCCGGCCGAACCGCCGGTCCGCCTGGGCGACGACATTGCGGCAGTCGGCCACTTTGGCGAGATCGGCCTTCACAAAGATGGTCGGGCAGCCGTTGGCGGAAATTTCCTTCTGCGACCCTTCGCCCCTTTCCGAGTTCCGGCCACAGATGACGATCCCCGCCGCGCCACGTTCGGCGAACAGCCTGGCGATCGCCTCGCCCAAGTCCCTGGGTTCCGCCGGTGACGATCGCGATCCTGCCGGTCAGATTCGCCGGGCCCTCGATAGGCGGCGCGGGCTGGACGCGGCGGCCGTGGATGCGGGTTCCTTCGCCATGAGCGTTTTCTCCTGGGGCCTGCCGGCGCCGACTTCATTGCTTTCGAGGAGGGATGAAACAAAAATTCTATTCCCAAGTCAATATGGAACGGATATTCTTTTTTGCGCTGGACGCACTCGGGACGGATCGGACGGCCGTCGCCAAGGGAGGAACTTTTATGAAATTCGGCATTATCGGCGCGGGAAGAATTGGCAAGATTCATGGCGGCAACGTCGCGGCGCGCTCTGACAGCCAAGTAATCTATGTTGCGGACGCCGACCCCGCGGCCGCCGCCGCCCTCGCCAAGGCCACGGGGGCCAAAGTGGCGACAATCGAGGAGATCCTCGCCTCCAAAGACGTCGAAGCCATCGCGATCTGCTCGCCGACCGACACTCATGCCGATCTCATCGAGCGCGGCGCCCGCGCCAAGAAGGCGATTTTCTGCGAGAAGCCGATCGATCTTGATGTCAACCGCGTCCGCGCCTGCCTCGACGTCGTCAAGCAGAATAAGGCGACGCTGATGGTCGGCTTCAATCGCCGGTTCGATCCCAACTTCGCCTCGCTGCAAAAGCGCATCGCGGAGGGCGCAATCGGCGTCCTCGAGATCGTCTCGATCACTTCGCGCGATCCCTCGCCGCCGCCGGTCTCTTACATTGCCCGTTCCGGCGGCCTGTTCCGAGACATGATGATCCACGATTTCGACATGGCGCGGTTCGTGCTTGCCGAGGAGCCGGTCGCGGTCAGCGCGATGGGCTCGGCCCTGGTCGACAAGGCGATCGGAGAGGCCGGCGACATCGATACCGCCGTTGTCATCATGGAGACCAAGTCGGGGCGGGTGGCGCAAATCTCCAATTCGCGGCGCGCGAGCTACGGCTATGACCAGCGCGTCGAAGCGCATGGCGACAAAGGCATGATTCACGCCGCCAACGTGCGCGAGACGACAGTCGAGTGGGCGGGCGCGCACGGCTACACCAGCGACAAGGCGCTCAATTTCTTCCTCGAGCGCTACGACGCAGCTTATAGACTCGAGCTCGACGCTTTCATCTCCGCGGCCAAAGCCGGCGGCAAGCCGCATCCTGACGGAGAGGACGGGCTCAACGCGCTGCTGCTTGCAGACGCGGCTTATCGGTCCTGGAAGACGAAGCAGCGCGTTTCGGTCGGCTAAACCAACGCATCTCGCTTGATGCTCGCCCAAGTCTGGCGCTTGCGCACGCAGCGGCATGGCCCTATAGGCGCGGCGACGTCGTCGACAGGAACCCCGCATGGCGCAGGCGCAGAAACGACGCTCTGTCTCGAACAGGCCTTCGAGCAGAGCGCCGGACCCGGAGCCGCCCACATTCGTCGCGCGCCTGATCGAGACTGTCACGCGGCGCCGGCGCGTTCTGCGAAGGCTGGGCGTGGCGGCAAGCGTTGTCATCATAGCCGTTTCCGCGACCATTTTCTTGCGGACTCTCGTTCGCGTTGATCCGGGCAAGTTCAGGGCCGCGATTGCCGGAACCGGCGGAGACCAAATTACGCTCTCCTTCGCATTCACGGCGCTGAGCTACCTTGCGCTTACCGGCTATGACGGTCTGGCGCTGAGGCACCTGCATATCAAGGTCCCCTATCGACTGACCGCGTTGGCGTCCTTTGCGAGTTATGCGGTTGCGTTCACGCTGGGGTTTCCGTTGGTGACCGGGGGCGCGGTCCGCTACTGGATCTACGGTCCGGCAGGTCTTTCCGCGGGCAAGGTCGCAAGCTTGACCATTGTCGCCGGGATCACCTTCTGGCTCGGCCTGGGGTTGGTTTTAGGCGTCGGCTTTCTTTCGGCGTCTGACCCCGTCGCCGAGATCAATCATTTCCATCCGCTGGCCAATCGTCTCATCGGCGTCAGCCTCGTCAGCGCGCTGATCGTCTATCTCGGCTGGGTTGGGCGCATGCGTTGGCGGGGCGCCGCGGTTCTCGGCAATTTCAGGCTTCCGGGGCCAGCGCTCACGCTGGGACAAATGGCCCTCGGCGTCATCGACGTCTGCTCGGCGTCGGCGGCGCTCTACGTCTTGCTGCCCAAAGGCTCAAGTATCGGCTTCGTGGCCTTCGCGACGCTCTATTCGTTCGCAGCGATGCTCGGGATCGCAAGTCACGCTCCGGGAGGACTCGGGGTATTCGAGGCGACCATCCTTCAGGGCGTGGGCGGATCCGAGGACGGCGTGCTGGCCTCGCTCTTGCTGTTCCGCGGGATCTACTACGCAGCTCCATTCGTCTGCGCGATGGCGCTGCTCGGCGGCGTCGAGGCGGTTCGCCGCTGGCGCTCCCTGCGCGAAGCCATGTCCGCGCCCCAGGACGACTAGGCAGGCCGAGCGAATGAAGAACGCCGAAGCCCACAAGCTCGTCGAACTCATCCAATCGCGGTTTGCGGCGCAGATCGTCAGCGCCATGCCGGAGCCTGCGCTTATCGTGGGCCCGGACGAGCGAGCGGCGGCGGCTAACAAGCCGGCGCTGGACCTATTGTCGGGATTGAGGGTCGGGGAACCCTTCGTTCTGGGTCTCCGCGCGCCGGACGTCATCGACGCGCGCCGGCGCGTCATGGCGAGCGGCGAAGCCGAGACTGTGCTGTGGGGCGAGCGCGTGCCTGTGGAAAGGCTGTTCGACGTCTGCGTTGCGCCGCTCGCGACGCCTGGCGGCGAAGTTGTGGCGACGCTGCTGACTTTGCGCGATCTGACCGAGGCGCGGCGAGTTGAGCGGCTGCGCGTCGATTTCATCGCCAACGCCAGTCATGAATTGCGCACGCCCCTCGCCTCTCTCGTTGGCTTCATCGAGACTTTGCAAGGCTCGGCGCACGACGACGCCGAAGGCCCGCGACCGGTTTCTGGCCATCATGCGCGAACAAGGTCGACGGATGGCGCGGCTGATCGAGGACTTGCTTTCGCTATCCCGGATCGAACAGAAGCAGCACGTGCGCCCTGAGACGGTTGTTGATTTCGCCCAAACGACGCGCAGCGTCGTCGATGCGCTGACCCCTATGGCCGAAGATCTTGGGGTCGAGATCCGTCTCGACGCGGCGCAGCCCGCGCTGGTTGCGGGCGACCGCGACGAATTGCTCCGCGTCGCGGAGAATCTGATCGAAAACGCCATCAAATACGGCGTCCGGGCCCAGCCGGATGGCGCTGGGCCGGTGGAAGTCACAATCTCGACGACAGAGCGGGAGGCGATCTTAAGCGTCCGCGACCACGGACACGGCATCGCGCCTGAGCACCTCCCGCGGCTGACCGAGCGATTCTACCGCGTCGACGCTACCCAGAGCCGCGCCAAAAACGGGACGGGTCTGGGCCTCGCGATCGTCAAGCACATCCTCACCCGCCATCGCGGGAGGCTGACAATTACCAGCCGCCTCAACCAGGGCTCATGTTTCGTGGCGGCAGTCCCGCTACACCAACCGACAAAGCCGTAGGCACATAGATTTCTTGCCTAATGGGCGTCGTCTCCGCCCGCGCGTATCGCTGATTCGAGGCCAAAGACGGTCGCCGGTTATCCATGGACAAACGGCAGCCGTTTCAATAACTGCTGGACTCTAACGGGGTCGTTCAGCGTCGATGATGGGCGGCTCATATAGTTGGATGAACGTTCAGCGGGAGCCAGCCTCGGCGAGGATTTCAATCGCTTCACATTTGAATTGTTTCCAATATCGCCAGCATGTATTGTCCACCTAATGCGTGTTTGATATTCGTGAAGGCGTTAGTTGTGGCTCGGCAGCAGCCGCGGCGGCGGTGGAGATGGCGGAGGGAGTTCCCGTTTCGGCGGTCGCATGTCGAGGCAGTCAATTGCTTTGCGCTGGTCGACCGCTGAAGCGGCTTCGAGACAACCGAATAGAGGTTTGTCTTGACGGAGGGATGCATTCTCGTGCACCGGACAATTTGATGGGGGTCGAAATTGATAACTCGCTTGATATCTTTCGTGGTCTGTCTTGCGCTGTGTGCGGGCGTCGAGACAGCGTCTGCCCAGTCGAGTTCGGTCAACGTTGTCACTTACCACTACGACAATCTCAGGACGGGCTGGAATCAAAACGAGACCGTTTTGACCCCCAGCAATGTCAACTCCTCGACATTCGGTCCTCTGCTGCGGGTGTCGCTTGACGATCAAGTGGACACCCAGCCGCTGATCGTAAATAACGTGGTTTACGTCGCGACCGAAAACAACACGGTCTATGCGATCAACGCCAACACCGGCGCCATTCTCAACAGCAATCATCTGGGCACGCCGGTCGCGATGAGCAGTCTCCCCGGACCATGCAATAACAACGGCCAACACGTCGGGAATCAATTCAACCCCGGTCATTAATGCCGCAGCAGGCCTGATGTGGGTTGTGACTTACACGTGGGAAAATAACGCCCCCGTCTTCCGGCTTCACCTGCTGTCGCTCACCAACCTGACCGAGATCAAGAATACAATCATCACGGCGTCTCACACACTGAGCGACGGTTCGGTTAACAATTTCAACCCCCAATATCAGCGGCAGCGTGCGGCGTTGCTTTTGCAGAACTTGAATGTGTATGCCGCGTTTGCAAGCTTTTGCGATCTTGGCGGGAACAATTCACGCGGCTGGGTTCTGGGTTGGCAGGCGGAGACCTTGACGCCGCTGGCCGCAAACGAACTCACCGACACGCAAACTTTAGCTCAAACTCCAAACGGCACTGCCAACGTTTTCCTGTCGTCGATATGGATGTCTGGTTATGGCGTCGCCTCTGATTCCTCGGGTGACTTGTTCTTCACCACGGGAAATTCCGACACAGTAAAGGTAAACAACTATCCGGAGAGCGCGGTCAGGCTGTCGTCCGACCTGACCACGGTCAAGGATTTCTTTACGCCCTACATATTTTGCGTCGCTCGACCTGAACGATGGGGATTTCAGCGCGGGCGGCATGTTGCTGCTCCCTGCCCAGAGCGGGCCGGTTCCGAACCTCGCGGTCGCGGCCGGAAAGTCCGGGTATTTGTACATCTTCAACCGCACGCCGGGCTCCATGGGAGGTTATGTCCCTGGCGGTCCGGACGTCCCGAAGGAAATCTCGCTCGGTCCTTGCTGGTGCGGCCCGTCGTATTTCACGGGATCCGATGGCTTCGGCCGCGTTGTGACGAGCCAGGGCTCGGATGTCCTCGATACGTGGCGAGTCGACACGACCAAAGCCGTCCCGCTGATTCTCGAAGGCACAAGTCATTTGACGACGAATATCCAGGACCCGGGCTTCTTTACCTCCGTCTCTTCAAACGGCACCCAAGCCGGTACGGCGATCATCTGGGCGGTGCAGCGGCCGACGTCAGCGAGCACGCCCCCATTTAACACGCCCACGCTGACCTTGTACGCGTTTGGGGCGACTCCGGCGGTTGGGGCTCTGCCAATCCTCTATTCGGGCCTCGCCGGAACTTGGCCCTATCGCAACGCCAATCCGAACATCGTGCCGGTGGTCGCAAACGGCAAAGTTTATGTTGCAAGCGATCATTTGCTGTCGATCTTTGGACTTTTATCGCCGTCCACGGCTTCGACTTCGCAACCACTGGTCAGCCAGGGCGCAGCGTCGCAAACCGCCATCCTGGCGAATGCGGCTGCAGCGTCGGGAAGCACGGAGTTCGGTTGGGCCACGGATATTCGGGACGGTCACCAGCGTGACCGGGAATCAAATCGACGTTCGGTTGCGGTCGGGAAAGACCGTATCCGTCGATCTTACTGACGCTCGAAAGAACTTCCTGGCGCTTGCTCCGAACGTCGGAGAGAACGTCGAGGTGAGAGGATCGATCGGACCTGGCGGTTCCCTCACCGCAACATCAATGGTTCGGGCGAGGACGCCCGCGACATGGGGGCCGGACATCCAGTAACGCAACCCACAGATGCAAATCCAGTGAGGCGTGACGGGGTTCCTATCGACGGTCCTTCGGCTTCACAAAGCGCACCACCCAACGGGGCGGGCGACCATTCTCACCGGTCGGTCGGCCACAAGGCTGCCCGACTTCGGGAGTGTGCGTATGACCGAAGTGGCGAGCAGGGCGCCTGTCGCGCTCTTCGAGGAGCCGAAGGCAGTGAACGGCTTGCCGACGGTCAGAGGCCCCATCACGCTCTGATCGCGAGCAGCTTGGGAGAAGTCGACTGTGGCTTTCTCCCCGTCGCGTGTGACGAGCGTTAGGGTCGTTCCGCTAACCTCCGTCAAGACGCCGGTCACGCTGTGACCGTCGCCTACCGGGGAAACGACCGGCGCGGCCAAAGCCGCCGCCGTCTGCGGAGGCGGCGTCACTGGGGAACCGGTAGGGGGAGCGCCTAAGATCACGAGCGTCTTGTAGGAAGCAACGTAGACCTTTCCGTTGGCGACAACCGGCACGATGTTGGCGTCATGGTGCGCACTGGGCCAATACCCAGCTTGTCCCGAATAGAGCAGCTGGTAAGTGCCGCCTGTCGGCATCGCTGCGTACGCGTACAAGGTGAGCTCGGTCGAGGTGGCGGGACGCTGGACAGCCCAGATAATCGCGGATCCCGGCTGAGTGCCGTTGGACGATACGCTCGTGAAGAATCCCGGGTCTTGCAGGCTAGGCGGGATTACGGCGACTCCCTCCTGCAGGAGGTGGGGCGACGGCGTTAGAGACAGTTGCCACGTGCTGAGTGAGTTTCCCTGGCTGGTGACGATGCGCTGAACGCCATCCGAGCCGACAAAGAAGGACGGCCCGCACCAGCACGGCGGAAGAGGGTGCGAGTCGAGCGGCTGCGACATGTCATCGCGGTTGAGCAACACCAGGGATCCTGTCTTGCCGGCCTGGACCGCCAAATCCGGATAACTGCCGCTTTGCGTAGGGAGCATCATCACGCCGCCCGAGGAGACATCGAGATCAGCCCTTGTCCATGGCGAGAATGGTCGCCTTGGGTGGGCTAAATATGCCCGAGATTTGCGTGATGCCACTATCAGTCTTGACAATACTCTCCTGAATATTCGTCACGCCGTCGTAAGTCGACGCGGGCGGACATAGTTCGGGGCTGACATAAAAATTGCAGTCAGAGTTTCCAGTTGTGAACATTACACTCGGCGCGCCGCCATTTCCCGCGTCGAACCCGCCCGCAATACCGTAGCCTGACTGCCATATGCCGCTTAAAAACCAGTTCGTCGGGGAACTGGCTTGTGCGTCGTTCAAATGATTGGTGGGCAACGGGTGCGAGATTCAAGCCCGACCATCCGAGGAGCCAGCCTCGCGTGACGGTGCCCTTGAAATCGCAAAACGCCCCGAATGCAGCATAAATGGTTCCGTTCATTCCGAGCAACGCCGGGCTCTGTTTCTGGACCGCAGCGTTGAAGGCATAGTTCGTCTCATTCGAGAGCTCATGCCAGCCAGCGACGGTGACCGGAGAAAAGGGATTGTCCGCCAGCATGGTCAGACTCAAAGCATGCAACTGATAGGTCGGGCCCTTCGGGCCGCTCACATACGCCATCACGTACATTTGCTGCGACGGCAGGTCGATGACCGGCGTGCTGTTGATCCCCACATTCGGGACCTGTGGACACCCGGCTGGCTGCTTTACAGGAGGCCCGAGATTTCGGCTGAGAAGGATCGCGCCGGTGTTGGCGTCGATCGCGTAAACCGTGTTGGATTGCGTCTCGACATAAACGACGTCATGGACGCCGTCGGCGATGGTAAGGCCTGGAACGACGAGCGGCGCTGCGTCGATCTGATCGTCAAGCCCCGAGACCACCTTCAGGACTCCGAAATTGCTCGGGAAGTTTGACGCTGTCAGCGCCGTTTCTGTCTTGTTCCAGCCGGTTCGCAAGATGTCGTTATGATATGTCATTACTGCCGTGGCGCCCAACGCGGGGAGAACGACGGAACGTCAGCGAAATCCCAAGACACAACGCAAGTCGCACTGTATAAGAAAATTTCATGTGATCCCCAGATAGTCCAAATACTAGACTGTATACTTGTATAGCGAGATTTGACCGTTTTGACATGTAGATGGCATGAAAGCCGCATTTCGTCAAGCCAGAGGCCGGAAGTCGCGAGCAGCCAGAACGGGATGAATTCAGGAATGGCTCGGCGTTCCGGGCTCCGACGGGTGACCGGCGAGCGCCAGCGCCATCTCGGCGCGTCTCTCGAGAAGGGGGTGAAAAGTCTTGGCCCAAGTCGTATTTCGTACTATCTTTGTTCGCTCAGGCCAAATGTGGGGGAGAGCGCCATGAGCGGGGGTGGGCAACATTTCCGTACAAACATTTGAAAATACTAAAAACGGCAAGGGGCAGCGCCTTGTCGCAAGTTGGCAGGAATCCGACGTCGGCGCCGCGTCCGTTTGGCAGCCGAAGCCTCGGTTCCTTGGGTTCGGCATTTGGACGGCAAGTGCAACCCGATCGCACCACGCTCCAGAGGCTGCTTTGTCAGACCCCGGGACGAAGAAGCCAGCGCGCACCGTGAAGGTTATAGGATTTCTGACCTTCGGCCCCTATGCATTCAGCATATCAGCATGTTAGGCCAGTTTAAAGCCATGATGAGGAACGCGAGTGCGTAAATCGAACAGCCAAGCGCTGAAGCGCAGGTTCCACCGCTTGGCCGGTGGGATGTGCGGCGGTTTGATGCTCGGCTGCGGGCGTGCCACCGGCACATGCCGCCACCCCGACTTACGCCAATGACGTGGCGAGAATTCTCGACAGGAATTGCGTGCAATGTCATCGGCAGGACGGTTCTGCAGCGCGGATTCCCCTCAACTCCTACGAAGCCGTAAAGCTCAAGCTCAACGAAGTGCGCGACAAGGTCGAAAGCGGCGCCATGCCGCCTTGGCCCGCGGATTCGGCGCAGAGCTTGCCGATGAAGAACGATCCCCGGATGACCCCGGAGGACATCGGCAAGCTCCTCGACTGGATCCAAGGAGGCGCTCCCAGAGGAGGAAACGCGGGTCCTTCCCCGCCAGTCGGTCTGCACGGGCGGCTGGCATGCACCCCGACGGTCGGCCGCCCGATTGGGTCGTGTCGCTGCCAAAATTCACCATTCGCCCGAACGGCACGATTCCTTATATTCAACAGTTGATCAAGGTGCCATACGAGGAAGACAAGTGGATTTCGGCGCTGGAGGTGCGGGCCGGCAACTCAGGGCTTCTCCACCACATGGGCATCACCGAGATTGCGCTGCCCGACGGCATGACGCCCGAAATGCTCGATGTCATGGACACTTTGGCAGGCCAGGTCGGGGCGCCGAGCTTCAAGTTGCAGATCCAGCAACCCGGGGTCGCAGATCCGGCCAATCCCGGGGCCTTTGACATGCTCGGCGTCTATACGCCTGGCACGACTTTCGAGACCTATGGCGAGGGGAATGGCAAACTCCTCAAAGGCGGCAAGAACGTCTATCTCAACTTCAACATTCACTACACGACCACCGGCCGCGAGGAGACCGACCAGTCCCAACTCGCACTCTGGTTCCAACCGACGCCGCCGGAGCATGTGCTTTACCGGACAGCGACTGCTGTGGCCTCGATCATCGCGAATGGCCGCGAACTGCTCTTCGACGATCCCGGCACCAGGGCGGAGGGCACCACCTACGCGATCCCCCCAATACCGGCGAATGGACGGAAGTTACGAGCTGATCGGACTGACCGCTTATCGGTCTCCGGTCACGATCTACCAGCTGCAGCCGCACGCCCACGTGCGGGCGGTGACTTCAAGTATGCGGCCATCTACCCCGATGGTCACGAACAGGTGATTCTGACCGTGCCTCACTATAATTATCACTTTCAGCTTGGGTATGCGCTCGCGACGCCGCTGGAGCTGCCCGCGGGCAGCAAGCTCATCGTGCTGGGCCCACTACGACAATTCCACGACCAACGATCATCTCAGGAATCTCGGCGCCAACGACGCGGCCCGCCGGTGTGGACCCGAAAACACCGCTTTCTTCGGTTTTCAGAATCAGAGCTGGGACGAGATGTTTAGCCCGCTCATCCAATACTCCGCCGATCAGCGGCCTACTGACCGGCTGGATCTGGTATCGGCGGTCGGCTGTCTTGCGCACGAACCTTCGGGGCAATGGAGGCTCGAGCAAGCCAGTGCGGCGGCTTCCACTTCCACGCAGGGAACGTCGTCGACCGAGCTCGCCAGCGCTTCAGCGACGCCCTTCGGGACGCGTCAATATGAACTCCTCGGGATAGACGTTTTCAATCCGATGCAGCGCGTCGGCAACCCGGTTGTCGCCAAAGGCGTGCTCATTCCGACGCCCCAGGGAGATCGCATCAACGTAACCTCGCTGCAGTCGACGCAGTCAGCTTGTCCCAAGTGAAAAGGGCAATGGCTTTTCGCCGCGCATTGCTGATTGCCGCAGTGGCAGCCCTGCATCTGCAAGCGACGCCGACTGCAGCGGCGTATCGGCTTACCGAGTGGCCAGCGGCAGCGCCGCGGCCCGATTTCCATCTCGTCGATATGAATGGCCATCAGCGCAGCCCCAGGGACTTTGCGAGCGGTGTGTCGATCGTATTCTTTGGCTATACGCACTGCCCGGACATATGCCCGACTGAGCTTCTCGTGCTGTCGGAGGTCGTCCAAAAGCTTGGGCCGCTCGCATCCCATGTGCAGGTGCTGTTTATCAGTCTCGATCCGCAGCGCGATACGCCGGAAGTGCTGAAGGACTACGTGACCTCCTTCGATCCGCAATTCATTGGCCTCACTGGATCCAATGCCGAGATCAATGCCGCAGCAGCCAGTTTTTCGGTTCAGTTCGCGAAGGTTGGTTCAGGCGCTGACTATACGATTGATCATTCGACCGGCAGCTATGTCCTTGACCAGACTGGCCGACTGCGGCTGGTTGGGACCTTGCAGACCAGCGCGGACGATTGGGTCCACGACATTCAGGTCTTGGTGCAGGAGGGCCCCAGCGGACCTAAGTCGCAGCGAAAGTAATTCATGAACAGCCGTCGCCTGAGGGTGGTAAGAATTTGCAGCCCTTGGCGCGGCATAAGCCACAAGACTGATCCCTAGCCATTTTGTCGATCCGCATCACCGCGATTTAGAATGTTTCTAAATTAGAATGTTTCTAAAAAGACAACGAATTTCTTCCTGCCTGAGGGGCTCAGACCGTTCCTGACCTAACTCCATGGTTTGCAGTCATTCTAAATTACCATAGATTACTTGACATGATCTGTTGAGTCATGGCACTCAGGCGCCAATGATTCCTTCTAATTGCGGCTTTCGATTGCAAAGACTTGGGTCGCGAATTCTGAGCAAGTAACACCCAGAATTATCATCGTTGGCTGTTGCTACTGGCTGTCAGGCGCTGCGCCGAAAGTTTAATCAATCCACCCCCGCCGCGAATAGTCTGGACGGTGGAGTAAGCATCCGGTCGTAAGTTGTTGGGTGCAATTACGTTAGAAAATCGTTCTTGGACAAAGGACTATAATGACCATTGTGCCGCAGACCCGCATCGCTTCTTCGATAGTCGCTACCGCGGCCGGCATTTGGACTACTGGTGGCGGCCGGTGAAGCGCCCGCCGCTTCCCTGACGCTCTACTCCGCGCAACATGAGCAGACGGTCGACTTGCTGACCAAAGCGTTCACCAAGGAAACCGGGATCGATGTCAAGGTCCACTCCGGAGAAGCCCCAGAACTTGCAAGCCAGTTGGTGAAGGAGGGAGCGTCGTCCCCGGCCGACGTGTTCTTCACCGAAAATTCCCCGGAACTCGAGCTCTTGGCGGAAAAGGGACTGCTGGCGAAAGCCGCTCCTACGACCTTGGCCGGCGTGCCCGCCCAAGATAGCGGCTCGGGCGGCGACTGGGTCGGCGTTCTGGCGCGCGAAAACGTCCTGGCGTTCAACCCGAGCATGATCCACGAGGACGCTCTGCCTGCGTCGCTCCTCGACCTGGCGAAGCCTGAGTGGAAGGGAAAGATCGCGATTGCGCCGACTGACGCCGATTTCTTGCCGCTTGTCGGCGCGGTGGTGGCCCTGAAAGGGCGCCCCGCGGCACTCGAATGGCTGAAAGGCCTACGCGACAATGCGACGCTCTTCGATGACGATGAAGGCGTCATCGCCGCGGTCGATCGAGGCGCTGTCGCGACTGGAATCATCAATAGCTACTACTGGGCGCGACTTCGCACCGAGAAAGGCGCCGACAAGATGCAAAGCGCAATTCACCACTTTGCCGGGGGCGACGTTGGCGCGCTAATGAACGTCTCAGGGGCTGCGGTGCTCAAGAGCTCACGCAATCAGGCGGCGGCGCAGAAGTTCCTGGCTTTCCTGGTCAGCAAGCCCGCTCAGGAGATGCTCTCGAAATTGGATATCACGTTCGAATATCCGCTCGTTGCCGGCGTTTCCGCGAATCCGATCTTGAAGCCGATGGGCGAGTTGCAGCCTCCGTCTTTGACCCTCAAGCAGATCGGCGACGACCGCGATGCGGCCGCACTTTTGCGCGAAGCGGGCCTCATCTGATGCCTGAAGCCGGCAATGCGAACGTGACCTTGGCCGTTTTCGGCCTTGGCCCTCGCGCGCGGGTCGATCCGAGGGGTCATGCGCCCGTTCCGTTGATCGTCGCCGCCGCGTTCGCGGCCGCCCTCGTTCTGCTGCCGATCCTCGTCACCGTCGTTCAGGCGGCGGGCGTCAGCGCGCCGATCGCGGCTCAGTTGCTTCTGCGTCCACTCGTCGGCCGGCTGCTCATCAATACGATCGGCCTGG
This sequence comes from uncultured Alphaproteobacteria bacterium, assembly GCA_963839185.1. Lineage (GTDB taxonomy): Bacteria > Pseudomonadota > Alphaproteobacteria > Rhizobiales > Beijerinckiaceae > Roseiarcus. Next base: position 74,074 of record CAWIUD010000022.1, read on the forward strand.
TCGTCGCCGCCTCCATAACCTGCGCGATCATCGGCACGGCGGCGGCGTGGCTCGTTGAGCGGACGGATCTTGCCGGTCGAAAGATGTGGGGCGTTCTCGCCGCCGCTCCATTGGCGATTCCGCCGTTCATCTCGAGCTATGCGTGGGTTTCGCTCAGCAACGGGCTACAGGATTTCGGCGGAGCCTTGCTGGTGGTCACCTGCGCCTATTATCCACTGGTCTACCTGCCGGTCGCCGCCGCGCTCCGGGGCCTGGACCCGGCGCTCGAGGAAACGGGACGCTCGCTGGGTCATGGATCCTTGGGAAGCTTCATTCGCGTCGTCGCGCCGCAACTGCGTCCGGCCCTTTATGGCGGCATGTTGCTGGTCGCGCTCGATACGCTGATCGAGTTTGGCGCCTTCGCGCTCCTGCGCTTTCGCACTTTCACCACGGAGCTCTACGCCCAGTACAGGACAGGATTGGACGGGCCGGAATCGTCGCTGCTCGCTCTCGTACTCATCGCATTATGTCTCGTTTGCGTCATCGGAGAAGTGAGAGTGCGCGGACGCGCGCGCTATGCTCGCATCGGCTCCGGCGCCCGGCGCATCGCGGCGCCCGCGCGACTCGGATGGATGCACTGGCCGGCGGTTCTGGCGTTCGCGGCTCTGACGATCGCAGCGCTTGGCGTGCCTGTCGGCATGGTCGGCTATTGGCTGCTGCAGCACTCCGAGGCGGCGACGTCGCCGGTCGCGCCGTCTCTGCCGCTGCTGTTCGACGCTACCCTCGCTTCCCTCGGCTACGGACTGGCCGGGGCGGCGGCGGCCCTCTTCCTTGCCGCGCCGCTCGGCTACCTCGCGACGCGCTACCCGAGCCGGCTTTCGGTATTTCTCGAGCGGACTGCCTATCTTGCGCAGGGCGTGCCGGGCATCGTTATCGCGCTGGCGTTCATCTCACTCACCGTGCAGACGATCCGCCCGCTTTATCAAAGCGCCACGCTGCTTATCATCGTCTACGCAATCTTGTTCTTGCCGTTCGCTCTGATCGGCGTCCGCTCGGCGTTAGCGCAGGTCCAGCTTGGGCTCGAAGAAGCGGGCCGCTCGCTGGGGCTCGGATGGTTCGCGGTTGCCGTCAGAGTGGTCGCGCCGCTCGCGGGACCCGGCCTCGGGGCCGGCGCCGCCATGGTGTTCGTCTTCGTCGCCACGGAGTTGACCGCGACCCTGCTGCTCGCGCCGATCGGAACGCGGACCCTCGCGACCGAGGTCTGGGCGAACACGTCCACGTTCGCCTTCGCTGCGGCGGCCCCATTCGCGGCAATGATGTTGTTGATCTCGCTATTGTTACCTGGTTTCTCGCACACCGTTTTGGCGCCGCCGCATTTCCCGGTCGGGTCTGACGATGGCTGAAGTGCGCATTTCCGGATTGACCAAATCCTTTAGCGGCGCGCCGATTTTGCGTGGGCTTGATCTTGTCGCGCCCTCAGGGGCGCTGTTAGCAATTCTGGGCGCGTCGGGAAGCGGCAAGACGACGTTGCTGCGACTGCTTGGGCGGCTTTGAGCGCGCGGATTCGGGCGTCATTGAAATCGAGGGGCGGCAGGTGTCGGGCCCGGGCGTCCACTTGCCGCCGGAGCGGCGGCAAGTTGGCTATGTCGCACAAGAGGGGTCGCTTTTTCCCCACTTATCCGTCGGCGCCAACGTCGTCTTCGGACTTCCGCGGTCTCAGCGTCGCGACCGCCGAAAGGCCGAGTTGCTGCTGGAAAGCGTTGGCCTGCCCGCAACTTACGCTTCGCCGTGCGCCGCATGAACTCTCGGGCGGCGAACAGCAACGCGTGGCTTTGGCCCGCGCGCTCGCGCCTGGGCCAAAACTTCTGCTTCTCGACGAGCCTTTCTCAGCTCTGGACGCTTCGTTGCGTGTCGAGACGCGCCAGGCGGTGGCGGCGATCCTGGACGCCGCGGGAGCAACCGCGCTGCTAGTGACACACGATCAGTCAGAAGCCCTTTCCATGGGACGGCAGGTCGCCGTATTGCGCCACGGCGTGCTGGTGCAGGTTTCGGCGCCAGAAGAACTGTATCGCAGGCCTGCGGACGCGGCTCTGGCGCAATTCGTCGGCGAGGCGGTGCTCCTGCCCGGCGTCGCTGGAGACCGGTTTGCGACCTGCGCGCTGGGGCGCCTCGAGCTAGCGCTGCCCGTGCAGGACGGACCTGTCGAGGTTATGGTGCGGCCCGAGCAGATACGCCTTGTGTCGCGCGCCAGCTCCAGCGCGGTTCCGGCTCAGGTTCGCGCCTTGACCTACTACGGCCACGACGCAAGCGTGGTCGTTTCGCTCGAAGCCGGCGCCGAGCAGGTCACGACCCGTGTCGCGGGCCACATGGCGCCGCAACAGGGGGCCGAGGTGTGGCTAACCGTCGACGGCGCGGTGATGGCCTATCCGCGCGTTCCCGAGCTCGTTCGAGTCGAGAGCCACGTTCCGGCAGCGGCCGCTCGATCGCGAACGTCTCCGAAGCGCGCGTTCGTCCAAACCGTTAGGGAAAGACTGGCATGACAAGATATCGCGATGTGTTGAAGTTTGATCGGCGCCGCGCGACGCTTGCGAGCGCGCTCTTCACTTCGGTCGCTCTCCTGCCCGCGGCGGCGCTCCCTGCCGCCCAGCCGGCGAGCTTCCTCGAGGGCATTCATCGCCAGACGACCTTGACCTCGACCGTGCCCGACAACGGGGACCAGAACCCTTATGCGATCGTCGTTGCGCCGGTCTCCGCCGGAACCATCCAGAAGGACGATGTGCTCGTCACCAATTTCAACGACGCCGGCAATCTGCAGGGCCTCGGAACGACCATCGTCAATTACAATCCGACGACCAAGAAGCTCGCGACCTTCGCGGCGCTGCCCCGCAATCTCGGAGGTTGTCCGGGCGGCGTCGGTCTGTCGACGGCGATGACCATGCTCAAGAGCGGGTGGGTGATCGTCGGGAGCGCGCCGAGCGCCGACGGCACGACAGGAACCAAGGGCGCGGGCTGCCTCATCGTGCTTGACGCCAACGGCAAAGTTGCCGGGACGATCACCGGCGACAACATCAACATGCCGTGGGGCAACATGGCGACGATCGACAACGGCGAGACCGCGACTTTGTTTGTCAGCAACGCGGGCTTCGGCGTCGGTTCGCCGGAGGGCGACCCGCGCGTGGTCAATGAATCGACCGTGTTGCGTATCAAGCTTTCCATCCCGGAGGGCAAAGCGCCAACAGTTGTGGAGCAGACCGTCATCGGCAGCGGATTCGGCTCGCAGCCGAACAAGGACGTGTTCCTCATTGGGCCCACCGGGCTCGCGCTTGGTCCCAACGATACGCTTTATGTCTCCGATGCGACCGGAAACCGTATCAACGCAATTTGGGACGCTTCGACCCGCGACCACAGCGCCGGCGTCGGCCGGACGGTGACCAAGGACGGCCTGTTGCAGAGACCGCTGGCAATGGCGATCGCGCCAAACGGCCATATTCTGGTGGTCAACGCGCAGAATGGGCAGGTGGTGGAGGTTGATCCCAACGGTGGCGAGCAGATCCGCGCCCGATGGATTGATCCCAACAAAGCGCAAAAGCCCCCGGGCAGCGGCGATCTGTTCGGCATCGCCATGACCCCGTCTGGCGACGGATTCTATTTCGTCAAGGACGAGGACAACACGCTCGCGATCGCAAAATGAGTTGTCCGTTCGCGCATGACAAAAGCGGTCCGTCCCGGCGCGGCGTTCTCACCGGCGCGGGCGGACTGCTCGCAGGCGCGAGCGTGGCGCGATTGGCCCGCGCGGCGACGCAGGGGGCGCCGGTCGTCGCCGACCCATCGGAAGCGTTCTTCGGCGTCCATCAGGGCGGCATCGCGACGCCCCAGCAGAGGCAGAGTTATTTTGCCGTCTTCGACCTCACCGCCAAATCGCGCGACGAAGTGATCGCGATGCTGAGCGCCTGGACCGACGCCGCCGCACGCATGACTGCGGGCCAACCGGCGCGCCCGATGGGCGATGACGTTTCGGTCGAAGCTTCCGACGGCGGATCGACGCTCGGTTTGAAACCGGCAGGCCTCACCATCACCTTTGGGTTCGGCGCCGGGCTCTTCATCAAAGGCGGCGTTGATCGCTACGGCCTCGCGGCCAAGCGTCCCGAGGCGCTCGTCGACTTGCCGAAGTTCAACGGCGACCAATTGCAGCCCGCTCGCACCGGCGGCGACATCTCCGTTCAGGCTTGCGCCGACGATCCGATGGTCGCGTTTCACGCAGTGCGCGAACTCGACCGCCTCTCCTATGGCGGGGCGCAGTTTCGCTGGGCGCAGGCGGGCTTCCTGCCGCAAACCCCCCCTGGCGAAACCCCACGAAACCTCATGGGCTTCAAGGACGGCACCAACAATCCTGCCCCGGTGGCGCCCCCACGACGCCTGATGCGCCCCGAGGTTTTGACGACGTCGTCTGGGTCGCCGAAGAAGGTCCAGACTGGATGCGCGGCGGCAGCTATGTCGTGGCGCGCCGAATCAGGATTTCGCTCGAACATTGGGATCGAACCGAAATCGACTTTCAGGAACAGGTCATCGGCCGGCATAAATATTCCGGGCGCCGATCGGCAAGTTCCGCGAGGACGAACTTCTCGACCTTGATCGTGTGGATCACGACGGCAATCCCGTGATCGCCGAGAACGCCCATGCCCGGCTCGGCGCGCCGGAGGCCAACGACGGCGCGCAAATCCTGCGCCGGTCTTATTCCTACAATGACGGGGTAAGCTTCACCGCGGAGCGCTGGCCGCCGTGGCGGCAAGGCATGCTGTATGACGCGGGGCTGTTATTCGTCGCCTATCAGCGCGATCCGCGGACTGGATTTATCAAGATCTTCGACACCATGTCCAAACTGGACGCGCTTAACCAGTTCACGACGCACACTGGGGGCGGCGTGTTTGCCTGCGCGGGCGGCGTAAGCGAGGGCGAGTTTGTGGGGCAGCGACTGTTCTGACGGCGCTGTCACGTCTGTATTTGGGCTCCGCCCCATCGCAACGGTTTTGCTGGCGGGAGTCACCGAGGGTTCCTCTCGATCAGCTGTCGCCGTAGCTTTCGCCCCTCAAGGCGGCGGCACGACCTCGTCTCCTCCAACCCCATATGGCTTCTCGAGCGCCCGTCGCGATGCCGGTCAAAGCCGCCCCATCCGCCTCGACGTCAAATCAGGGATGCAATACGCTCGCTATCAACGGTCGTCGGCGCAAGTCGCGCCACGGAGGACAAGCATGGCTTCGGTGGAGGTAATCAAGGTCCGCAAGTTCTACGGCAACCTCGAAGTGATTCATGGGGTTTCACTCTTGATCGCCGACGGCGAGTTTGTGACTTTGGTCGGGCCGTCCGGCTGCGGAAAGTCGACGCTGCTGCGCATGATCGCAGGGCTTGAATCGATCACGGAAGGGCAGATCAAGATCGGGGCTCGCGTGGTCAACAATCTCCCACCCAAAGATCGCGACATCGCGATGGTGTTCCAAAACTACGCGCTTTACCCGCACAAGACGGTCGGCGAGAACATGAGCTTCGGGTTACAGCTTCGACGCACGCCGAAAGCAGAGATTGCGACTCGGGTGAATCGCGCGGCCGAAATCCTTGATATTTCGCCCTATCTCTCACGCTATCCGCGCCAACTGTCCGGCGGCCAACGACAGCGCGTTGCGATGGGTCGCGCGATCGTACGCGATCCTCAGGTCTTCCTTTTCGATGAGCCGCTTTCCAATCTCGACGCCAAATTGCGTGTCCAGATGCGTGGCGAAATCAAGGAATTGCACCAGAGATTGAAGACCACAACGATTTACGTGACGCACGACCAGGTAGAGGCGATGACGATGGCCGACCGCATTGTCGTCATGCGTGACGGCGTGATTGAACAGGCGGGATTGCCGCTCGATCTCTACGATCGGCCGACAAGCCTCTTCGTCGCAGGCTTCATCGGTTCACCTGCGATGAACCTGCTCAAGGGCGTAATCCGCATCAATGGCAAGCCGTCTTTCGTGACCGAGGCCGGCGTGGAATTACCGCTGAAATCCGCACCGATCGGGATGGATGGCCGGCCTTGCGTCTATGGAATTCGGCCCGAGCACATAGCGCTCGGCGGCGGCGTGAAGGCCGAGGTCTCCGTCATCGAGCCGACTGGCTCGGAAACCCAGGTGATCGCGAAGCTAGGCGCTCAAAAGATCGTCGGAGTTTTTCGCGAGCGAGTTTCAGCCAAGCCGGGCGAGATTCTTTCGCTTTCTCCCAACCTCGCATCGATCCATCTGTTCGACGCGGAAAACGGCATGCGGCTGGAATAGGCGGCGCGGCGGATCTCCGAGCGGCGTCTTCGCATCGCCGACGAATGAGATCAGCAAAACCGGCGCCAGTGGTATCCCGGTGAGACGCAAAACCGGGCCTTCGGTAAGCAGACCGAGACGGAAATCGGCGAACCATCTGCTCCCGCCGGGCATCTAAAAGTCCTCGACCGTGAGTTCGCGCGCCATAATGAAGTTGCCCGCTGTCAGACCGCAATCGACGGGGAGGGACACGCCGGTAATCGCGGCCGCATCGTCCGAGGCAAGGAAAGCGACCGCGTGCACGATATCGATTGGCTCGACGATCCGGCCGAGCGGATACCATCGCGTTAGCCTCGCCAGCACTTCGGGATCCTTCCCTTTCCGCCCGGTCCAGATTGGCGTCCGCACGGTGCCTGGCAGGACGATGTTCGCGCGCACGCCATGGCGACCGTATTCGAGCGCGATAGAGCGCGTCAGTGAAATCATTCCCGCCTTCGCGGCGCTGTAGGCCGGGTCGCCGAGCGCCGCGAGTCCGTTGACGGAACCTATATTGACGATAGCGCCGGAGCGCCTTTCGACCATGGCGGGCAGTACCGCATGAGCGCAGTTGTACGCGCCATTGAGATTGCCGTTGATGTCGTCGCGCCAACCCTCAGGATCGGTTCGGGCGAGCGTTGGATGGCTCGAGCCGCCGGCGTTGTTGACCAGGATGTCGACGGCGCCTTGCTTCGCCGCAAGCCGCTTGAAAAACTCGGCAACCGCCACCGGAACTCCAATGTCTACCACTTCGGCCTCGACGGCGATTCCGTCTTTCGCGAGCGTGGAGGCAAATTCCCGCACCAAATCTTTGCGGTCGATCGCACACAGCCGGGCGCCCAATCTCCCGAAATGCCAGCTGAGCGCTTGACCGATGCCGCCGGCCGCCCCCGTGATTGCAACAACTTTTCCGGCAAACGTCACGCGGCGTCCTCCATCATGTCTCTTCCGCCGACTCAGTCGAAGAAACAGGTCCGCGAGCTCAGCGTCTCAGCCCTTCAACGCGCCTTCAAGCAGTCCCTTGAAGAAAAGCTTCTGCGCGAATGTGAACGCAAGAATCCCCGGCGCGACGACGATCACATAGACCGCGGCGAGATTGGGCCAGGCCCATTGGCCCTGACCACCCTGCGCGGCGGCGAGGACGACGGGCATTGTCCGCTTGGCTTCGTCGTCGATCAACGTGACTCCCAGGAGATATTCGCCCCAGGCGGCAACGAAGTTGACGATGAAGATGACGACCAGCCCATTGCGCACCATCGGCAGGCCGACCTCCCAAAGGGTCCGCAGATGTCCCGCGCCGTCAATTCTCGCCGATTCGATAATTTCATGAGGCACAAGTTGGAACATGCTGCGCATGATCAGGATGCTGATGACCAACTGCAGGGTGACATAAGGCAGAATGAGGCCGGTCGTGTGATTGATAAGGCCAAGCCAGCTCTGCGTTTCATAAATGCTGATGATCGAGACGACCCGAACCGGGAAATAGAGGGAGACGAGGAGCAGGGTAAGGATAATTCCTGCGCCTCGCGGGCGCATGTGGACCAGGGCGTACCCAGCCAGCACCGCGCATACGGTCGTGATCAGTACGGTGGCCGCGGTCACATAGATGCTGTTGAACAGATTGACCGGCAGCGTTGCGATCCGTTCGAATACGAAGGAATAGTGGGTGAAATCGAACTTGCGCGGCCAGAAGTTGCCCCGCATCGCATCGGGGAGAGACTTGATCGACATCATCCCGACCCACGCGAGTGGCAGCAGGATGATCAGGTTGAAGACGTTGATGACGACGTGCCGGTGACGCTGCGCCAGCCTCGCCTCTGTCCGCGGCTGGTCGGCCTGCGCCGTACGGAATTCGAGACCTTCAGTTTCCGCCGACATCGGCGCTCACCCTTTCGGACGGAAAATGCGCAGCAATATCGCCATGACGATCATCATGGCGACGGCGCCGATCATGCCGATCGCCGAGGCGTAGCCCTGTCGCCAGAGGCCGAGCTTGAACGCCTGGTCATACATGAAGATCGTCCAGGTGTAGGTCGGCGAAGCGCGATTGAAGCCGCCGAAGATCAGATATTCGTCGATCACCGCCATCGCCGTGCCGAAGCGCAGCACGACAAGGATCATCATGATCGGCGCGAGCTGCGGCCGCGTTATGTGCCAGAACACCTGCCATTCGTTGGCGCCGTCGATACGTGCGGCGTCCGGCAGGTCCGTCGGAATGGCAGCCAGTCCGGCGAGAAAAAAGATCGTGTGGTAGCCGAGGCCCCACCAGACTTCCATGATTGCAATGGAGGGGAGCGTGAGCCACGTGCCGCCGAGCCACTGTGGCGCGTTCTGCACCGTGAACAGGCCGGTCGTATCGACAAGGAAGTGATTGATGGGCCCGCTCTGGTAATTGTACATCCACTTCCACAGCACGAAGACGAGCGTGCTGGGGATGACCGCCGGGATGAGCAGGATCACCCGATAGACGGTGGCGGTGAGAGGGTTTGAGATGCGGTCGATCAGGATCGCCAGCAGCAGCGGCAGGATGATCGTCCCGGGAAGGAACATGATGGTGAAGAGCGCCGCCCGCCACAGACTCACCCACATCAGCGGATCGTGGAGCGCCGTCGTGTAGTTCTGGAAACCAACCCATTTCGCCGAATCGTTCGACAGGAACTGGAAGTTGGTGAAGCTCAGCCAGAGGACGCGAACGATCGGCCAGACCTGATAGCCGATGAAGAAAATCAGCGCCGGGGCGAGAAAGAGCCACTCGACCAGGCCAAGTCGGAACCGGGCGCCGATCTCGCCCGAAGGGCTCGTTTCAAACGCGGCCCCGCGAGACGCGGCAGCTTCCGCCATGTGTCCATCCAGAATGGCCGGCGCGACGGCGCCGACGGCGTCATCGCGATTCGCAAGAAAAGGACCGTGGCGGTTGCGATCGCCTTGGTCCTCTTCGACTTGGGGTCAGCCCTTCTTCATTTCCGCAGCGACGGCGTCCGTGACCTTCTGCATTGCGACCTTGGGATCGGGCTCCTCGCCCTTCAGGTAGGTTTCCCAGATCGGCTTGCCGATGACGAACTGCTGCAGGCCGAACAAGTTGTTGCGGATGGCCTTTGCTTGGTCGAGTTGCCCACGAACGAGCGATACAAATGGCGGCATCCAGTCCGGCTTGTTCGCGTTCCAGTCGGCATAGATCGACTTGTAGGGCGGCAACTGGCCCGGATGGACGCCCGGCGTGCCGACGATCGAATCCTTCCAGATCTGCGGGTCATAGGTTAGCGCCTTGATATATTCGGCAGCCTTCTCTTTGTTCTGGCCGTACTTGAACAAAGCGCATCCGGTCGTCCAGAAGACGGTCGCGCCTTCGCCGTTCTTGAATTTCGGCAGCGGCCCGAGGTGCAGAAGCTTCGGGTCGTCCCAACTCGCCGCCATTCGCAGCGGCGCATTGAAATATTTGAAATACTGACCCACGCGCTGCGTGGCGAAGGCGATCTCGTCGGTCGTGCCGTTGACGCCAGCATCGGACGATCCTTCGAGGAGAATGTCGGGGTTCGAATAGGCCATCAACTGCTTCATAAGCTTCAGGGCCTCGATGGCCGGCTCGCTGGTGAACTCGAACAGTCCGTCGGGCGTGTAGACATTGGTGCTCAAGCTGTGGGTGATCGGCACGAGCGAACGCCAGCCATGCGCGTCAAAGGTCACGCCCCATGGCGCGGACTTGGAGTCGACAATCTTTTTCGAGTTTTCGAGCACGTCGTCCCACGTCGCGGGCGCGGCGTCCGGAAGGCCGGCCTTACCGGTGATCCCGGAATGCCACGCGCTTCCAGCAATATCGAGGAAGAAAGGCCAGCTGTAGAGCTTGCCGTCGATTGAGCATTCATCACGGATCGAGGGAAGGATATCGTCAATCACGTCCTTGGGAATGTAATTGTCCCATGGCTCGATGACGCCGGCCTTGATAAAGGCCGACATTTCGACGAATGGCGTCTGCCCGACATAGACGTCCCAGGTGCTCTGCTTGTTCTTGGCCTCGGCGACGAAGCGCTCGATGCCAAAGCCCTCGACCGGAGCGATCTGGTAGTTAGTCCGGGGAACTTCGCGTTCACCGCGGGAATGCCGGGATGCAGATCCTGAATCCATTGATAGAACGTCGGCGTGAGGGGACGGTCCGCGGCGAAAGCAGGCTGGATCCCAGACTTCGCAACGGAGGCGACGCCGGCCAATCCCAGCCCGGCGATCACGCTGCGCGTCATGAACTCCCGCCTGTCGATGGCGCCCTGTCGAAGTTCGCGCAACAATGCGTCCCGCACGATGCGGTCGTCATCCTTACGTACAGACATGTGATCCTCCCAATTCCGCGCGATCACGACCGCCGCGTAACGGACGCCCTATATCGGTCTGCTTTGGGCGTCGCGCGGATCGACACGTTGCGCGAGAAGTCTAACAGGCAATATGTCTTCCGAGCAAGAAAACGGCGCGGGCTGTTGAATGAATGTCATTGATCGCTTCCGGCTGGACGGCAAGCGCCTGCTTGTTACAGGCGGTAGCCGCGGATTTGGGCGCGCTATCGCGCTTTCGGCGGCGGAAGCAGGCGCCGACGTCATCCTCGTCGCCCGCGATCCGGACGCCCTCGCAAGGACCGCGGGCGAGGTTCGGGAACGCGGACGCCAGGCGTGGACGATCTCGGCGGACGTGGCCGAGGCGAGCGCCTGTGAGGACATGTGCAGCGAGGCGCTCGCCGAACATTCTCCGATCGACATTCTCGTCAATAACGTCGGAGGCCGCAGCGCCGACGTGGCGATCGAGAGCGCCGAATTGAGCGATTGGCGGCGCTTCATCGATCTCAATCTCACGCATTGCTTCATTTGCACCAAGACGATTGGCGGCGCTATGCTCGAGCGGGGAGAAGGGCGAGTCATCAACATCGCCTCGATCAGCGGACTCATCGCCAATCGGGGGATCGGGGGCGCCACTATGAGACGTCCAAGGCCGCGATCATCCACTTCACGCGCGCCGTAGCCGCCGACTGGGCGCCTCGCGGCGTGACCGTGAATGCTATCTGTCCAGGGCTCTTCATGACCGAGCCGAACAAGGCCTGGGCAAAGAGCAATCCGAAGGTGATCGAGACATTTGTCAGCGCCATTCCGATGGGGCGGCCCGGCGATCCGGACGAAATCGGACCGCTCGCGGTCTACCTTGCTTCCCCCGCTTCCAGCTATGTCACCGGGCGGCATTTTCGTCATCGATGGCGGCTACACGCTTTGGTGACACTGCGAGATAGCGCAGCCGGATCCGCTTTGGCGGATGTCGGCACGTGACCGTTTCTTCTGCTCCGGTCCGTGCTCTGGTTGCGGGCGCCGGCGACTTCGGTTGGGAGCATCTTACGAGACTGCTTGGACGGACCGACGTGCACTTGGCGGGAATCGCGGATCCGAATCCCGCTGCTCTCGAGCGCGTGCGGTCCCTTGCGGGCGCGATAAGGCTTTGCGCCGATCCCCTGCAGATGATTGCGGAGGAAAAGGCTGACGCGATAATCGTTGCTGCGCCGGTCGACTCTCATGTCGAAATTTGTGCGCGAGCGCTCAGGTTGAACCTGTGCGTCCTCTTGGAGAAGCCGGTGGCGCGGACGGGCGCAGGCGCAGCCGAACTGCGGGCTTCCGAGTTCGCGTCGGCCGGGTTCGTTTTGCCTGGCCATATCCTTCGGTTCTCGAAGGATCATCAAAGGCTCACGGACGTCGTGCGGTCCGGCCGGCTTGGGAAGCCAATCTATATGAATTCGCGCCGCTACAGAGACGAGTCTCACGCGATCCGATACCCCGATGTCGATCCGATCCTGATGACTTTGATTCACGACATTGACCTCGCGCAATGGGTGACGGAATTTGCGTTCCAAAGCGTCCGAGCGCGACGCTCGGAGGGTGGCGGATTCCGATCTATGACTGCTACGACGGCGGTGACAGCGACGGAGGTCGTCTGCGACCTGCGCACCGCATGGACCTTCATGGATGGGGACTTGCCGCCCGACCGCCTTGAAGTCGTGGGCGAGCGAGGCGGCATCGAGTTGACCGTCGGGGAAGCGTTTCATCTCTACTGCGATGGACGTGCCGCCGACCTCGGTGTGACTGCGGACGACGATTCTCTCCGCCGTGAGCACGACCACTTCTTCGCTTGTGTTCGCGACAGAACCCTCGAGCCGGCGATCCATTTGCGACAAGCGCTCGCGGGCCTCGCGCTTGCCGATGCGGCGATAGAGTCGCTTCGCACTGGCCGCGAGGTTAGTCTCCCCGGGGACACCCAATGATCGAGGGCTGACGTTGAACGACGGCGGCCCGACGAAGCCGACGGCCGCCCACGATGCCGCGACGTCGAGCCATACGTGGTGAGGACCGCAATGACGCTTGATCTTGTTCTTCGCGGGGGGCGGGTCGTTGATCCGTCGCAGGGGCTCGACGCCGTCGCAGACGTAGGCTTCCGCGACGGGCGCGTCGCCGAGATCGGTTCCGGTCTTGCCGGAACCGAGGTCAGAGACGTCAGCGGACTTGTCGTGACGCCCGGCCTCATCGACCTGCACACGCACGTCTATTGGGGCGGCACGTCCCTCGGCGTCGATCCCCTCCGGCTCGCTCGCGGCGGATGCACGACGCTGGTTGATGCGGGCAGCGCGGGGCCGGGCAACTACCCCGGCTTTCTGGAGCATGTGATCCGGCCCTCCCTGCCAGTCAGGGTGCTCGCGTTCCTCAACGTGTCTTTTGCCGGCATCTATGGCTTCGCCCGCCGCGTCATGGTCGGCGAGAGTGGCGATCTCCGCTTGATGGCGCCGGCGGAAGCCGTCGAAGTCGTAAACGCCAACCGAGATACGATCGTCGGGATCAAGGTTCGCGTCGGCCTGCATGCTTCGCAATTTTCCGGGGTCATCCCGCTCGACATCGCCCGGCAAACCGCGGAAGAAACGGGCCTGCCGATGATGGTCCATATCGACCATCCGCCGCCGACGCTTGAGGACGTTCTGGCGCGGCTCAGGCGCCGGAGACATCCTCACTCACTGCTTCCGTCCGTTCCCCAACAATCCTTCCACTGCGGACGGAGGCGTGCGCGAGGCAGTCATCGAAGCGCGCAAGCGGGGGATCCTTTTCGACATCGGCCACGGCATGGGGTCCTTCGCCTTCAAGACCGCGCGGGCGATGGCGGCCAACGGCTTTGCGCCGGATTGCATCTCGAGCGACGTTCACGCCCTGTGCATCGATGGGCCGGCTTTTGATCTTCTCACGACGATGTCGAAGTTTCTCTGCCTCGGCATGAAGCTGGACGACGTCGTGCGATCCGCGACGGTCACGCCGGCGAAGGCGGTGCGGCGCGACGATCTTGGCAGCCTGCGGCCGGGCGGGATCGGCGATGCGTCGATTCTCGAACTCGAGCGCGGCGCCTTCGACTATGTCGACGTGGTTGGCGAGGGGATGACCGGAGAATGGCGACTGTCGCCGCGCGGCATTGTGCTGAACGGACGTTTGTGGAAACGATGACGCTCGAGGGCACGTTCTTCTGGAGGACCATTCATGGGCGATTCGACGCCGGAGCAACGGTTGGCCGCGATGGGCCTGACGCTGCCGGTCGTGCCGACTCCGATGGCCAACTACGTGCCTTACCGCTGGGCGGGCAATCTGCTGTTCCTTTCCGGTCAGGGGCCCAAGCGGCCCGATGGCGGGTTTGAAGTCGGCCGCCTGGGCAAGGATGCAACGGTCGAGGACGGCTATCGCGCCGCTCGCCTCACCGGCCTGCAACTCCTGGCGGTGACGAAGTCGGCGGTTGGGGAGCTTTCCCGCGTCGAGGCGGTCGTCAAGCTGCTCGGCATGGTCAATGCGGAGCCGGAGTTCGGCGACCACCCGAAAGTGATCAACGGCTGCTCGGACCTGTTCGTCGAAGCGCTCGGCGATGCGGGGCGTCACGCCCGCTCGGCGGTCGGCATGGGCTCGCTGCCGAACGGCATCATGGTCGAGATCGAGGCGATTTTGCTGATCCGGCCCTAAGGGGGAACGGACTTACCCAAACGCCGCATATGCGGCGCCGATGCCAAGCGGACGTGGCGCCAATGCCAAGCGGACGTGGCGCACGACAAGGGGCGCCCCATTGCCGTTTTGAACAATTCCAATCGCTTAGACATGTCCGGATGGCGTTCGGGGGACGTCTTGCTCCTTCACGCTCTCCTTGTCTCTTGCCGCTCCGCCTAGACGGATTTGTGTCTGTATTATAGAATAGATTTTCCATTCGGCAAGAAAATGTTCGATTTTCCGAAATTGCGTCGAGCTTCCGGTTTGAAGCCAACGCTGGCAGCTCGCCCCTCGCCGAAATTTACTATCCGATACCGTTTGAAAGCGCCCTCAACGCCGCATCATCGCCTGGGCGATATCGCGATAGATGAGCGCCGCCTGGACGAGATCGTGTCTTGGGCACATATTCGTCGGGCTGATGCGCGACGTCGAGCGAGCCGGGGCCGAGCACGATGCCGACGGCTCCGGCGTTCGCGAAATGCACGAGGTCGCAGCCGCCGGTCAGTCCGCCGGGCTGCGGAAACTTCACCCCATGCCCACGGGAAACGGCGACCGCCTCGCGCACGAGCGGATCGTCGATCGCCGTTTCCGCCGGCCCCGCCATGGCGCGGATCCCCACGATCTCTGCATCGACGCCGTGCTCGCCCTTCGCCCGGGTGAGCAGGTCGTGCAGGGCGCTCAGCGCCGCGTCGAGGGATTCGCCCGGCAGGAGGCGCTGATCGAGCACCATCTCGCAATTGTCCGGAACGATGTTGTCGCCGGTCCCGCCGGCGATGCGGGTCACTGTCAGGCTGGCGTGGCCAACGAGCGGATGGGTCCGTGTCCTGAGTTCGCGGTCGCGCTCGTCGAACAGGGACATCAGATGGCCGGCCGCAAGGATCGCGTTCACGCCGAGCTCCGGGCGGCCGGAGTGCGCCGCCTTGCCCCTGACGCGGATGAGAGGCCGAAGACAGCCCTTGTGGGCGGCGAAGACCGCGTTGTTCGTCGGCTCCCCGACAATGATCCAATCGGCCGTCGGCTGCTGCTTGACGAGCGCCCGCGAGCCGCCGCCGTCGATCTCCTCGTCGGCGACAAACGCGAGCATGAGCGCGCCACGCCAGGCGCCGCGCTCGGCCGCCAGCAGGCGCCCGGCCTCGACCATCGCCGCGATCGATCCCTTGGCGTCGCAGGCGCCGCGCGCGAACAGCTTCCCGTCTTGCTCCGTCAGCCGGAGCGGATCGCTGGTCCATCCGTCGCCGACGGGAACCGTGTCCATGTGGGAGTTGAAGGCGAAGCAGGGGCCGGCGCCGTTGTCGAGCCGCGCGACGATATTTGCGCGGCCCTCCGCGAGCGGCCTGATCTCGGTGGCGAAGCCGAGAGCGTCGAGTTCGAAAGCGAGCAGCGCCGCAGCTTTGGCCTCGCCGCCCGGCGGATTCTGCGTATCGATGGCGACGAGACGTTCAAGCAGTCCGACAAGCCGGCCGACGTCGGGCTCCGCGCTCACAGCACCTTGCCCCGCGCGGCGACCTCGTAGAAAGTCTCGACCCGTCCCTGGCGCGCGCCATAGATCCGATCGTAGAGATTCGTCACCACGCAGGCGTGGTTGGGAATGACGCTGACGAGCTCGCCAATTCGCGGCGCCTCCGAGCCGGGCGGGGCGCGCACATGCCCGTGCTCTTCGCTAAGGCCGTAGATCTCCCAGTCCGGATGCTCCACGATGCGGCCATAGCCCTCAAGGCCCAGCAGATCGGAAGACAGGCTCTTCGATCCGGCGTCGATGACGCAGCGGTCCGGGGCCGAATGGGACACGACCCTCGCCTGAACGCGCAGAGCGCAATCGGCCCAGTCGCCGAAACGCTGGATCTCCACCAGGGACCGGTCGCTGTAGATATAGGTTCCGGGCCGGTGTTCGGTGGCGACGGTCACTTCATGGGCGCTGTAGAGATCGGGCGTGCCGCCGTTGCTGACGGTTTCGACGGCAAGGCCCGAGCGTTTGCAGAGGTCGACGGCCTCGGTGAGCCAGGCGTTGGTCTTGGCGACCGAGTTCTTGGGCGGATAGGTCATGAGGCCGCCGAACGCGAGCCCCGGGGCGCGATCGATCGTCTGCGCGAGCGCCGCGGCTTCGGCCGGCGTCGTCACCCCGCAGCGGTGCGCGCCGGTATCGCATTCGACCAGAACGGGGAGCGTGAGCCCGGCGCGGGACATCGCGGACGAAAGCCCCTCGACCGTTTCGTTCGAATCGGCCACGACCTTGACCTCGGCGCGATGCGCCAGCGCTGTGAGCCGGTCGAGCTTCCTCTGCCCGACGAGGTTATAGGTCAGCAGAATGTCGGTAATGCCGGCGTCCGCCATCACCTCGGCCTCGCCGAGCTTCTGGCAATTGACGCCTTTCGCCCCGAGCCTGATCTGCAGATGGGCGAATTCGGGGATCTTGTGGGTCTTGATGTGCGGACGCAAGGCAAGGCCGCAGCGGTCGAGATAGGTCTGGCAGCGCTTAAGGTTGTTCTCCATGACGTCGAGGTCGACGACCGCGCAGGGCGTGTCGAGGTCTTGCACAAGCACTGGACTATCCTCCTTCGTCCTCGAGCTCGTCCGCGCGGCGCAGGGTCGAAAGGGGTGACGAGCGCGGCCTAATCAGGGAGCTATCGGCGTGGCGGGTCTTTATAGCGGACCGATCATCGACGCGCATATCCACCTCTGGGACCTCAGCATGGATCGCCACCCCTGGCTCAGGCCCGCGGATGACGCGGCTCAGCCGCTTGGCGATCTGGCGCCGATCCGCCGCAACTATCGCGTCGATGACTATCGACGCGATGCGGCGAATCAGGAGGTCGTCGCCGCGGTGCATGTGGAAGCCGGGTGGGATCGCAGCGACGATCCGCTTGCCGAGATCCGCTGGCTTGAGACGCTCGACAAGTCCTCAGGCGTGGCCGTGCGCTATGTCGCCTTCGCCGATCTGTCGGCTCTGGACGCGAGCGCTGCGCTCGACCGGCTCGCCGAGGTCAGCCGGTGCGTCGGCGTCCGGGAGATGCTGAGCTGGCATCCGACAGCGCCAGCCAAGCGTTTTGCGCCGCGCCCCGGGATCGCGGACGAGCCGGATTTCCGTCGCGGCGTAGCGCTGCTCGCGCGGCATGGCCAGGCGCTCGAGCTGATGCTCTACCCCTATCAGGCCGAAGAAGTCGCGCGACTCGCGCGCGATTTCCCCGCGCAGGCGTTCATCGTCAACCACTGCGGAAGCCCGATCGATCGTGACCCTGACGGAATGGCGCGCTGGAGGGCAGGGCTGAAGCTGCTCGGATCACTGCCCAATGTCAGCATCAAGATTTCCGCGCTGAACGCTTACGATCCTCGCCCGACGCTCGCGAGCCTCGGCGAAGTCGCCCTTCACTGCATCGATTGCTTCGGCGTCGAACGGTCGATGTTCGGCAGCGATTTTCCTGTCGGCCGGTTGTGGACGACCTTCGACGCCATATTCGACGGCTTCAAAGCGATTGTCCGCGATTTTTCGGAAGACGAGCAGCGCGCGCTGTTCTACGCGAATGCGCGGCGCATTTACCGCATCAATTCGCACTGACCGAGCGGGTTGACAACTGCCGGCGTCCGCCGCTTCGCTCCGCAAAAGCGCCGCAAGAGCAACTCCGCGGTCTCAGCCTATGCGAGAGGGAAGGACAGGATGCACCGGTCGATGTGGACATATGCCTGGGACCTTCTCGATCTGGGTTTCGACAAGGCGCTCGGCGAATTGCGCGATCGCGCGGACCTCAACTGCGTGAGCCTCGCAAGCTCCTACCATGCCGGCCGCTTCCTTCAGGCTCGCAGCCCCAAGCGCAAGGCCTACTTCCCGGAGGACGGCACGATCTACTTTCATCCGACGCCAGCGCGCTGGGAAGGGCTCGCGATCCAGCCGAAGGTCGCCGACGTCATCCTGAACGGCGGCGACGTTCTCCGCGAGCTCGTCCGCCGCCGCGAAGCCGGCGGCCTGAACGTATCTTGCTGGACGGTCTGTCTGCACAATACGCGGCTCGGCATGCTCCATCCCGGCGCCGTCACGCGCAACGCCTTCGGCGATCCGAATTACTACAATCTCTGCCCATCGAATCCCGACGCCCGCGCCTATGTCTGCGCGCTCGTCGAGGACCTGACCCATTCCTACCAGCCGGATATCGTCGAGCTCGAGAGCCCGTCGTTCCTGGGTTTCGCGCACGAATATCATCACGAGAAGGATGGCGTCGGCCTGGCGGCCGAGGACGACTTCGCGCTCTCGCTTTGCTTCTGCGACGCCTGCCGGGCGCGCGCGGCGAAGGCCGGCGTCGACGCCGAGTCGGCGCGCAAGATCGTCGCGCAGTGGATCGTCGAGGCGTGCGAGCGGGAGACGCCCAATCCGCGCTTTCCGGAGTTTCCGGCTGGCGGCATCGACACTTTCCGGCTCTTTCCGGCGCTGCATGAGTTTCTCCTCTGGCGATCCGAGCCGGTGACGAGCCTCGTTGGCGAGATAAAAGCCCGCGCCCATCCTTCAAGCCGCATCGTCCTCATCGATTTTGCCGAAGGCTGGCTCGGCGGTTGCGATCTCAAGGCGATCGGCGAGGTCTGCGACGGCGCCATTCTTTGCGTTTACGCGCTCGGGCCGGAGGAGGGCGCGGCCGTCATCAGGGAGGGGAGGGCGGCGCTCGGCCCGGACAAGTTCCTTGGCGCGGGCTTCCGGCTGTTCAACGGCGAGGTCGGAGGCGCGGAAGGCCTCAAGGCGCGGGTGGACGCATGCGTGGGGGCAGGCGCGGAGGGGCTCAACTTTTACAACTACGGCCTCATACCCGCGAAGCGCCTCGACTGGATCGGCGCCGCTGTCGCCGCCCGCTGACGAAGTTCGACCTGGGGCCGATCGCGCATGTCGCCGTCCCACTCGCAACATGCGGCTATTGAACGCCGGCTTGATGGTTTCCGAGACCGGACTGGCCGTAAGCGGCGCCGCGCGCCGGCTGAGGAGTTTCCGCCTCTTTCGCTCTGACCGGTCAAGCGCCAAGGGTCTCCGGTACGAGCTTGACTGCCGTCAAGCATACTTTACACTTCGGTCAGGAGCAAGCGGACCCACCGGCCCGCGATGGCGTCGCCAAAGGCGGAGTGGTTGCTGCGAATGACGAGCGAGTATTCGCAGGTCAGGCCTGACATCACCCTTGCCGTCGACGGCGAGGGCGTCATTCGTACTGCGGTTTCCGCCGAGACGCTTGCCGGCAAATCGATCGAGCAATGGCGGGGTTTGCGATGGGCCGACACCGTTTCCCCGGAAATGGCTGGGCAGGTCGTCCAAGCGGTCGAGGAGGCGCGGCGCGAAGGGGAATCGTCGTGCTTCACGGTCAATCAGCGCTTGCCGAGCGGACGCGAATTGCTGCTTGAGTATACAGCGGTAAGGCTCGGTAAAAAGGCCGGATTTGTCGCTATCGGAAAGAGCTTGCAGGCAATTTCCGAACTCAAATTGCGTCTCGAGCGCGTGCAGCGCGAGCGTGAACAGGATTATTGGAAGCTCCGGGAGATTGAGACCCGCTACCGGGCGCTGTTAGACGCATCGTCCGAGGCCGTCGCCTTGGTCCGGGTGACCAATCTCCGCGTCGTCGAGGCCAATGTGGCGGCGACGAAGGCTTTGGGCTTGCTGCCAGGCGGAGAGTTTTCTCCCGCTCTTTCAGACAATGATCGCAGGGCCCTCGACTCCATGCTGGCCACAGCGCGAACGAAGGGGCGCGCGCCGAGCATAGTCCTTCATTTGTCGGCGGACTCTCTTTGGAGTTGTCGCGCGTCCATGCTGATGAGCGAAGGCGGCGCCTTCTATCTGTTTCAGATGGCGCCGCTCTCGGCAACAGACGAGCCGTCAAACCTCGCCGCTGTCGATCGCGAGCGGAGCCAATTCTCGATTGAGAGCTTTGTGCGGCGGATGCCGGACGGTTTTGTCATCGTTGATCGCGATGGTCAGGTCAGACAGGTGAACCATACCTTTCTCGATCTGGTTCAGGCGGGGGTCGAGGGCGCAGTTGTCGGCCAGAATATCAAGCGCTGGCTTTCACGGCCAGGAACGGGAATCCGCGTCATCATGAACCTGGTCGAACAACACGGAACGGTGCGGGCGATGAGGACCACGCTTGAGGGGGAGCTTGGCGCGAGCACCGAGGTTGAAGTTTCCGCGGTCGGCGATCAGGTGAACCGACCCCTCCATTTTGGGCTCGTCATTCGCGACGTCGCGTCTCGCGGCGGCGGACGCGGCGAGGTCTCTCCGCTGTCGGCGCTGATTGACGAATTCCCAGAGGGGACGCTCGAGAACGTCGTCCGATCCTCGGTCGAGTCGATCGAGCGCAAGCGTATCATCAATGCGCTAGCCAACGCGGACGGCAATCGAACCATGGCGGCGAAGGTCCTTGGCATCAGCCGCCAGGGTTTGTACGCCAAGCTCAAAAGATACAGGCTGCAGGATCATTAGACGGCCCGGTCGAGCGGCCATTACGGGAGGTTCGGCCTTTGGCGCACGCCCAGCCTATGTCGCCCGCTTTCGGAACCGCCAATCTGTCGAACTGCGAACGCGAGCAGATTCATCTCGCCGGTTCGATTCAGCCGCACGGCGCATTGCTCGTTATCGGCGAACCTGATCACGTCATCGTGCAGGCAAGCGACAATGCTGCGGCCTACCTCGGCGTTGGCCACAATTTACAAGGGCTGCGGGTTCGCGCGCTCGGCGGGTCATTGTGGGAGCGAACGACGAAGTCCCGGCCGGAAAGCGCAGAGTCAATTCCCACCGCAGTGCGGTGCACCATTGGGGCGCGAAACGAACCGTGCAACGCGCTTATTCATCGAGCTCCGGACGGCGAGCTCATCGTCGAGATCGAGCACGCGGGGCCCGGCACGGAGGTTTCACAGATCCTGGAATTCGCCGTTTCTTCCGTTGTCGGCGCCACGACCCTCCAGACCCTCTGCGACGAAAGCGCGAGGGTCTTTCGACAGCTCACCGGCTACGATCGGGTTATGGTGTATCGATTTGACAAGGCGGGTCACGGCGAAGTCTATTCGGAGACCAAGAAGCCGAATCTCGAAGCTTTTCTGGGCAATCGTTATCCCGCCTCGGACATTCCTGAGATCGCCCGCCGACTCTATGAGCGCAACCGCGTCCGGCTTCTTGCGGATGTTAATTACGTCCCGGCTGCGTTGTCTCCCCGCCTGTCGCCGATTTCGGGAAAAGATCTCGATATGTCGCTGTGCTTCCTGCGCAGCGTGTCCCCTATTCACCTGCAATATCTTCAGAACATGGGCGTCGCGGCGACGTTGGTCGTTTCTTTGATGGTCGGCGGCCGGCTCTGGGGCCTCATCTCCTGTCATCATTATTCGCCGCGATTCCTGCACTTCGAGATGCGCTCGGTGTGCGAAGTCTTGGCCGAGGTGATCGGAACCCGAATCGCGGCGCTGGAAAGCTTCATGAGAGGGCAGGGCGAACTGGCCGCTCGCCGCCTCGAGCAACGCATCACGGAATGGATCGGTCGCGACGGCGACTGGCGCGGCGCGCTGTTTGATCGCACGCGTCCCTTGCTGTTGCCACTGGGAGCGAACGGGGCGGCGTTGCTTTTCGAGAACGAGGTGTCGACAACCGGCGATGTGCCGGGAACGGAGGAGATTCGGGAGATTGCGCGCTGGGTCGGCCCCAAGCTCAAAGAGGGAGTCTTCTCGACGGCGAGTCTCGGCGCTGAGGAAGAGGCGTTCGCGCCGCTGGCGGGAGTCGGCAGCGGCATTGTCGCTGCGCCTATTTCGGCTCAGGCGGACGAGATGCTGATCTGGTTCCGCGGCGAACGCGTTCGCACCGTCACCTGGGGCGGCAATCCCTACAAATCGCCTTCGTCCGAGGACAATCCATCGGATCTTTCTCCACGACGTTCTTTTGCCCAGTGGCATCAAATCGTAAAGGGCACCTGCGATCCTTGGACCGCTGCGGACCTCAGCGCCGCCCGTCTGATAGGGGCGAGCGTGACCGACGTCATTCTTCAATTCCGCGCGGTCCGCATCTTGATCGCGCAGGACCAGCTTGAGCAGGTCCTGCGTCAAGTCCGCGGTTCGGACCAGCAGGTCGTCGTGGTCGACGCTCAAGGTCTGATCCTCGAGAGCAACGCCGGCTTCAACGAATGGCTGGGGATCGACCGCGGAGCTTTGCGGAGCCTGGATGAGCTGCCGAGCTTCTTTGCCGATCCCGATCAGGCGGCCCGGAGGTTGAAGGCTTTGGTCGATGATAACAGACCCTGGCGAGGCGAAGCGGTCGTCCACAACGCTCGGGGGCGCGCAACGCCAGTCTTGGTGCGCGCCGATCCGGTATTCGTCGCTTCAGACCGTGTCCTCGGCTTTGTGATTCTATTCGCCGATTTGACGGACCGCAAAGCGGCGCAGTCGGCGAGAAGGCGCTTCCAGGAAGGCATTCTCCGAAGCCATCGCCATGTGTCGACGACAGTCAATACGCCCAAGGACATTGCGGTTCGGCAGCTGATGTCTTCTGTCATCGAAAATGCTCAACTCGCCGCGCTCGAGATCACCGACGGCATTGACCTGCCCGAGGTGCCGGCATTGCTTCAGAGCGTCACGATATCCGTCGCGCGCACCGCTGAGGTGCTCGAGCAACTCGCGCTCTCGAACGCGGATGTGTGGCGCAAGAGCGGCCGGGTGCTCCCGTCATGACAGAAGCGCGCTT
Organism: uncultured Alphaproteobacteria bacterium; assembly: GCA_963839185.1. Taxonomy (GTDB): domain Bacteria; phylum Pseudomonadota; class Alphaproteobacteria; order Rhizobiales; family Beijerinckiaceae; genus Roseiarcus. The sequence goes on from CAWIUD010000022.1 coordinate 97,086, forward strand.
TGCTCGGCGCGATGCGTTCAGCCATCGCCAAAGATCGATCCGGATGTCCGTGCGCGCGCGGCTGCGCGCCGCGACCGCAGCGACGCACGAAAGAATGCATGCCCACCCAGGGTTTGGCGCAGCGGCCGCCGGGGTGATTGATGCTTCGGACTATCGGCGGTTGCTCGCGCGCCTCTATGGCTTCCATCGGCGGTTCGAGGATGTCGCGCGCTTGGGCGCCGAGATTTTCGAGGTTGGTCTCGATGTCGACGCGCGCGCCCGCTCGCCGTGGCTTGAGCTTGACCTGAAGGCGCTTGGAGTTGACCAGGCGACGATCTTCAGCTTTCCGCTTTGGTCGTCGCCAATTTCTTTGACGGGCAAAGGCTCGTTGCTGGGCGCCTTCTATGTGGTCGAGGGGTCGACCCTGGGCGGAATCCAGATCGCGCGCGCGCTCGAAGGACGCATTGGCGGCGAATTGGGCGCGGGGCGGAGGTTCTTTCTTGGACGCGGAGCGCGGCACGGCGCGATGTGGGGCGAATTTCTGGAGGAGCTGGAAACGCTGTCCGAAGACGATCGGGAGACGGAACAAGCGATAGACGCGGCCCTTGCGACATTCGAGGGGTTCGAGGCGTGGATGGCAGGCTGGAGAACCGCGGTCGGCGGAAGCAAGTAGCGCGCTGCTCTAAGGATGACTCGCCGGCAGCAAGCCATTTCCTTCCGCTTTTTGCGAATCCAAAGGCTTGCGGTGCCGTTTCCCCAAGCGCGCATCCGCATCTGGTCCCTAGCAAGCGCCAAGACGCAAATGACGCGATGGGCCAGAACCGGACTTGTCTCAAACCGCGCGCCGCTTCGCGCTTCTGGCAAACGCTGCGGCCGCGGACAAGCCACGATCATGGCTGGCAGGCAAGATCGCGGGAGCGTTCTCTTTTGCCCGCAGTCGGTGTTTGGTCGCGACCGGCGGGAGGACGGGCGATGCGGGGATCCCTCGGGGAGAAGATCAACCAGGGTGGCACGGCGGACATCCACGCCTGGGCGCCAGGTCAGGTCGTAAAACTGTTCAAGGAAGGTTTCCCGCCGGAGCTCGGCCAGCAAGAGGCGCGGATGACCCGGGCTGTTTTCGCCGCCGGCGTGCCAGCGCCGGAGGTGTTCGGCGCGGTGACGCTCGACGGACGCTTCGGCATCGTGCTCGGTCGCCTCGACGGACCGACACTGCTGCAGGTCACGCGCAGCGGCGCCGTAACGTTCGCTGAGGCGGGCGCCATCATTGCGTCCCTCGGCCTGTCCGTTCACAGGATGTCGCCGCCGCCGGGGGCCTGGCGTCTGCGCGGCTGGATGGCTGCCGCCTTCAGGCTCTCTGGCGACGTCGTGCCCAGGCACGTCGCCTCCGGCATCCTCGCGCTGATCGACCGCCTGCAGCAGCCGGGGGACGGGCTGTGCCATGGCGACATCCACCCTGATAACGTGATCATGACGGCGGACGGTCCGCGGCTGATCGACTGGACCTTTGCGATCCGCGCGCCTGCGGCCCTCGATCATGGGTTCACCCACATCAGCCTCACCGAATTTGCCCTCGACGTCACTGACAATCCGCAGCGGCCGCTTGCCGTCAATGCGGCCGCGCAATCCGAATACGCGCGGTTGTCCGGCAAGCCGGTAGCGGCGCTGAGGCAAGCGATGGAGATCTGGCTGCCGATCGCGATCGTCCGCTATTTCCTGCTTATGGGCGGGCCGACAAGCGAGCGATGGCGGCGGATGATGCAGCGCGCCGAAGCGGCCCTGCGCCCGCAGGACTGAATCCTTCATCGCGCGCGCGTGGCCGTCGATGCGGCTGCTCAGCGTCGGCTTCGGGTTAAGTCGGGCCACAAGCAACCCGCGATGCGAGAGTCCGCGGCCGCATCGCCGACGCCTGTAAAAGTCTCCGGGTGGTCGGGGCAATTGTACTAATTGGCCTCCTCTGCCCCGCTCCCCAGTTAAAACAACCCGAAACTTAATTTAACTACCCACTTTATCTGGTCCTCTTCGTGTGCTAGGCCTTGCAGAAACAAAATCCCTCAGAAACTAGGATGGAAATAACATGGAAAATCAACATGAGTTTGAGTTGAGCAATAATGAAATGGAGATTTTAAGGCATGCTGCGTTAGACCGTTCACTACCATTCGATTCTGAAAAGAAGATTTATTCAAAAGCAGAATTAAAGAAATTTGGAATGGTGCGCGAAGGCTACAACATGAAAGAAATGGATTCATTAGGTTTTAAACCCGGTGTTGTCACTAGCTTTGACAAGTCGGTCGAATTGGCTAAAACAGACTTAAGAGTTGACACGCCTTTTGCCAACGACATTGTTAAATGGCAATTACCTTTATTTTGGGGTCTAAAATTTCACATGACTCACTTTCCGCCACATACAGTTGTACACACTCATAAGCATCCGGATATTCCTTTTTTCCATGAAAATGGACCAGCTGGCGGTTTAAGAATTATCATTGCAGGTAAAATTATCTTTGAAGGAAAAGAATTTCTACCTGGTAATTGGTTTTTTGTGCCTAATGGAATCCCTTACTCATTTAGGACTGGTGAAGAGGGCGCTGATGAAGCTTATGGATATGGGGGGGGATCGTGCAAAGTTGAAGTTCGTTTTTCCCCACCAATTGCAGTGAACTCAAAGTCATGAAGGTGTGGATGGCTGAGGTAATTTATTGATCCCTTTACGCGACGGGTGCAGTCTGATTTGACAAAGGCTTTGATCTTATCCAAGCGGCACCCGGAAAGTTTGAATGGATCGAAACCTGAAAAGCCAAGAAATAAAGAACGGGGGAGCAATCAATTATTTCTCCCCCTTATTGAACATCGCTAAAACGAATTGCTATGTGCGCCTGTGAAACAAATTGTTACTGCAAGGTTCCACCGATGTAGTTTGCGCCGCCGGCGGTGCTGCCTGGCTCAATGATTTCCAACCGTCCGTCGGGTGTGGGCGGCGCGTTGGCGAGGCTGTATGCTTCGCGCTGGGCCTGGCTCAGGCAGCGCGAAAGTCCCGCACGCACGAGACGGAGTGTCACCGGCTTTGGCGAGGATTACTCCGCCGCTTTGGCGATGCTCGGATTGTTCGGGTGCGTCGTCCAGTTCGCGGCCGGCCGCGCGTAGTCCCAGCCGGTCCGCGGATCGACCCCTGACGTCCTGTGCACGAGCGAAATGCAGTTTTCGACAGGGCAGACGAGCACGCATAGGTTGCATCCGACGCATTCCGCCTCGTTGACGACAAACCGGCGCTTGCCGTTAATCTGAGCGAAGATCGCCTGATGCGACGTGTCCTCGCAGACGATATGGCACCGGCCGCATTGGATGCACAGGTCCTGATTGATCTCTGCCTTGGCGACGTAGTTGAGATTGAGATACTGCCAGTCCGTGATCGAAGGAACCGCCCGGCCTCGGAAATCCTCGATCGAGGAATAGCCCTTCGCCTCCATGAAGGTCTTCAGGCCCGAGGTCATCTCCGCGACGATCTTGAAGCCATAAGTCATCGCCGCTGTGCACACTTGCACGGTTCCAGCGCCAAGCGCGATGAACTCCGCCGCGTCGCGCCAGGTCGTGACGCCCCCGATGGCGGAAATCGGCAGGCCCGCGCAAGCGGGATCGCGCGCGATCTCCGACACCATCGACAGCGCGATCGGCTTGACCGCCGGGCCGCACATGCCCCCATGCGTGCCCTTGCCGTCGATGGCGACGTCGGGCGTCATCTGGTCGAGGTCGATGCCCATGATCGAGTTGATCGTGTTGATGAGCGACACCGCGTCGGCGCCCCCGTCTTCGCCGCGCGCGCCGGCTGACGGACGTCGGTGATGTTGGGCGTCAGCTTGACGATCACCGGCATGCGGGTATGCGCCTTGCACCAGCGCGCGACCATTTCGACATATTCGGGCACCTGGCCGACGGCCGAGCCCATGCCGCGCTCCGACATGCCATGCGGGCAGCCGAAATTGAGCTCGACGCCGTCGCATTCGGTCTCCTCGACCCGGGTCAGGATGTCCGCCCAGGCCCGCTCCTCGCAGGGGACCATCAGCGAGACAATGAGCGCGCGGTCGGGCCATGCGCGCTTGACCTCCTTGATCTCCTGCAGGTTGATTTCAAGGTCGCGGTCGGTGATCAGCTCGATGTTGTTCATGGCGATCAGCCGCCGGTCGGGCCCGTGGATCGCGCCGTAGCGAGCCCCTGACACGTTGACGACTGGCGGCCCGGCTTCGCCCAGCGTCTTCCACACCACGCCGCCCCAGCCGGCGCGAAACGCGCGTTCGACATTGACCTTGCGGTCGGTCGGCGGCGCCGACGCCAGCCAGAACGGATTGGGAGACTTGACGCCCAGGAAAGAGGTGCGCAGATCGGCCATGGAGCCCTCGCTTTCTAAAGTCCTCTTGCCGCGACACCCCTTCTCCCTTGGGGAGAAGGTGGCGCGAAGCGCCGGATGAGGGAGCGCGCCGAGCGCGCGTTCCGTGCGCGAACCCTCACCCCCTACCCCTCTCCCGTAGGAGAGGGGACACTCGCCTGCGCACGTGCGCAGGCGCAATGTGCTCGTGTCCCTTTTAACCCTTGGCGAGGCCGAGCGCGGCGATGATCGAGCGCGCCGCTTGCTTGCCGTCTTCGACCGCGCTGACGGTCAGATCGGCGCCGCCATATACGCAGTCGCCGCCGGCCCAGACGCGATCGAGGCTGGTGCGCCGCTCAGAAGTTCGACGACGATCCGGCCGTCCTTGATCGTGATCGCCGCTCCGCCCAGCGCTTCCGGCGTGCCTCGCTGCCCGATCGCGGTGAACAGCATGTCGGCCTCGATGCGGAAAACCGACCCCGGCGCGCTGCCTTCCGGCAGTCTCCTCGAAGAGGACGCCGCTCAACGCGCCGGAGTGACCTTCGAGCGAGACGGGTCGCGCCCAGTAGCGGATGAGGACGCCGCTGGTTTGCGCCAGCTCCCGCTCGAAGACGCTCGCCTTCATCTGCTCGGGTCCGCGCCGATAGACCATCGTCACGGTCTCCGCCCCGAGCCGCTTCGACTGCACCGCGATGTCGATCGCCGTCATGCCGCCGCCGATCACCACGACTCGGCGAGCGACCGGCAATTGCGACAGGTCCTTCGCTTGCCGCAGACGGGCGATGTAGTCGACGGCGTCGATGACGTTCTCGAGTTCAGTTTCCCGCGGCAATCCGAGCTTGTTGGTCGATCCGAGGCCCATCGCCAGGAACACCGCGTCATAGTCGCGCTGCAGCTCCTCGAGCTTCGATGTCTCGCCCGAGCGCCAGTCCGCGCTTCACCCCGATCCCGCCGATCGAGAGGATGAACGCGGCTTCCTTCGCCGCGAAATCGTCGACGGTCTTATAGGCGGCGATGCCGTATTCGTTGAGGCCGCCGATCTTGTCCCGCGGCTCGAAGATCGTGCTCTCGATCCCCCCCATCGCAAGCCCATGGGCGCACGCCAGCCCCGCCGGCCCAGCGCCGACGATCGCCGCCCGCTTGCCGGTCGGCGCGCCGCGCGCATAGGGCGATTTGCCGCTCGCGATCATCGGATCGGTCGCATAGCGCTGCAACGAGCCGATGGTGACCGGCTTGCCTTCGGCCGCCTCGCGGACGCAGGCCTCCTCGCACAGCGTCTCGGTCGGACACACCCGCGCGCACATCCCGCCCATGATGTTGGCGTCGAAAATGGTCATCGCCGCGCCCGGGCGATTGCCCGCGGCGATCTGACGGATGAATAAAGGAATGTCGATCGAGGTCGGACAGGCCTGCTGGCAAGGCGCGTCAAAGCAGAAATAGCAGCGCTCGGCCTCCACCCTGGCCTCGTGCGGGGTGAGAGGCGGATGCAGGTCGGCGAAATTGGCCTTCAGGCTGGCGTCGTCCAATAGCCCAGGGCGAATGTCCGACACGCCGGACGGCTTGGCGGCGAGCGTCATCGCATGACCCCTGAGGCTTCGGAGGACGGACGCGGCCATTTCTGACCGTTTGGTCAAGTGTTCGCGCTCCGCGGGATTTCTGTCAAGCGCACCCTTTCCCTGCAAGCAGCGCGTATTATATCGAGGGCGAGGGTGTTGTTTGAGCGCCGGTTTCGCTCGGCGCAATTCTTGCTTGGTCAACCGCGGAACAAAACGAGGGCGCGCCAAGTTTGGACGGGATTTCGGGAAACGGATGTCGCTAGTGCGAAAAGAATTTGCTGCGGTGCAACATATCTGGTAGCTTTCAATCTCGATGAATTCGCAGAGGGGCCCATGACAGCCACTTGGAAGACCAAATGGGGCGTTCGCCGCGTTCGCCGCGAGAATCCGACCATTGAAGAAGCGCTGATCGCCGCCGAAAGCCTCGCGGGAGATCCTGCCCAGCGGGCGGAGATCGCCGCTTCCCTCATGGGCCTGCCGATTGACGAGGTGAAGGCGCTCGCCGCCAAGCACGCCGCGAAGACGCGCGGCAGGGCGAGCCTGGTCTCGGGCCGCACCCGCGCAGTCGTCGTCGAGTACAAGCGCCCGCGCCTGAACCGCCAAACCTTGTCATTCGGCGGCAAGCGCTGAGAAAGAGCGCCGGGGAGTCGCGGCCCATCACAAATGAGACAGTCTCGCCGCCGATGGGCGCGTGGTCCGGTACTGGCTGCGCGCGGCGACGTCGGTTGAAATGACCGCGACCGCGATCAAGGTCAGGGTGGTCATTTCCACGAAATCGACATTGAGGAAAGCGAGCGCAATGATCGCCGCGAAAGTTGCGGCCATATAGGGCGCGAGTCGCGGGGGCGCGCGCCTCAAATCGCGGAAAGCAAGCCATGCGCCGGCCGCCGCCAGCATGGCGCCGACCACGCCGAGCTCATACCAAACCGTGAAGGCCAGCGCGCGCGGCGTGTGGGTCGGAAGGATTCCATCATGGACCCCGCGACTGACGGTTGCGAATCCGCGGCCGGTGACGAGCCTCAGCTTGTCATGGGTGAAGACGTCCGCCACCACAGAGAGGGAAGGGTAGGGCGCCGGCAGAGATGTAAGCCGCGCGTGGAAGATCCAGGCCGACACTGTGGGCGCCAGCGCCGGAATCAACGGCGACAGAAGAACGAGCGCAGCCGCCGCCCAGCTCAATTCCCGCGCGGTGCGCTTCAAGTCCGAAATGGCGAACGACAAAGCCAGATATCCAGCGAATAGCGCGATGGTGAACGGAACGGAACTCACGACATAGGCGAAACACAGGGCGACGATCAGCAAGAGCCGAGCCAATCCGTTGCGTCCGCGGGCCACGAGTCCGCCGATCGCGGGGAACAACAGGATGGCGATTGCGACCGCGCCGGCCGTGAGCCGGCCATCGTCCGGCGCCTCGGACAGGGTTTCCGAAAGCGCGCGCGCCGCCATCGTCGCCATGCCGGCGACGATCCCGATCGGGAACAGGTAAAGATCGGTCGCGGGCGCGTTTTCGCGCGGCGCCCCGACCGCGAGGAGGGTCGCGGCGAGCAGCACGGAAAGTTTCAGGGAAAGCTGAGCCGCCGCGACCGGATAAGGGGTCCACAGGATTGAGAGCATCGCCCACGCCAGGCCGGCGATGAGGGCGAGAAACGCCGGAATCCGAAAAGGCCGCAGAACCCGGTCGATAAACCCCGCCTCGGCGTCAAGCGCCGCCGCCACCAGGATGAGCCCGACTCCGATCGCGAACATCACGTAAAGCGCGAGCGGATGCAGGACGACGCCGACCGGAGCGCCGACTGCGAGCGCCAGATAGCCGATGCGCGAAAAAAAGCGCGAAGCGTCCGCGGCGTCGTCGCGATCCGCAGTCGTTTGCTTGGTCTTATGAGCCTCGATCGCCATGCCCCGCAAAGCCATGTCGCGCCGCATTTGTCCCGCGCCGCCGCCACAGGACTTATACGACGTCGACGGCGGGGCCGCTGTGTGCGTTGGGCAACACTTGCGCGTCTTTTTCACAATTCGGGCCGCGGCTTCCGACCGCCGGCGTTGATTGACGAATTGCGCCCGGGCGTGCGACTGGCGGCTCAGAAATACGACCGGCGAAAGGCGGCTCCGTGAGCCTCAATTCCACGACTGCCGCCGACGTACGGACAGCGGCCGAGCCGGGCGGCGCCGGCAGGCTTGGTTTATGGGCGCTCGTCGCCTCGATCGCCTTGCTCGCCATGCAGGCGATGGCGGCCAAGCGCCTCGAGCTCACCTTCGACGAAGCCTACTACACGCTGTGGTCGCGTTCGCTCTCCTTTGGATATCTCGACCATCCGCCAATGGTCGCCGTTCTGATCCGCGCTTCGACCAGCCTCTTCGGCGGCTCGGAGCTCGGCGTCAGAGCGCTGTCTCTGATCCTCGTCGGCGCGATGCCCGGTCTCGTCGCCTTCATCGCCTGGCAACTCTTCCGTTCAGCCGAGGCGGCGGCTCTGTCCGCGCTGATGTGGATTGCGATGTTGCTCGTGCTCGCCGGGGCAATCTTCGTCACGCCTGACGCGCCGCTTGTCGTGTTCTGGACGCTCGGGCTCGCAGCGTTGGTCGAGCTCTGGCGAACCGGCAAAGCATTCTGGCTGATCGCGCTTGGCGTGGCGTTCGGCCTGGCGCTGGAGTCGAAGTTCACGGCGGCCTTTTTCGCCGCGGGCGTTGTGCTTGCGATGATCGCCACGCCTTCGCTGCGCCGCTGGCTCGTCTCGCCGGCGCTTTTCGTCAGCCTCGGCCTCGCGCTTGCGCTTTTCGCGCCCTTCGTCATCTGGAACGCCGAGCATGACTGGCCGACTTTCGCCAAGCAGCTCGGACGCGCGTCGCCTGACGGTTTTGCCCCCCGATATCTCGCCGAATTCGTCGGCTCGCAGATTTTGCTTTTGAACCCGCTGGTCTTCGCCGCGCTCGTCCCGGCGATTGCTTCAATTTCCTGGCGGGCGCCGGCAGCGCCCGGCTCGCGCGATGAGGCGCGTCGAATTCTCGCCTCGACGGTCGCGCCGGCGATCGTTTATTTTCTTCTTCACGCGATTCATGATCGCGTCCAGGGCAACTGGCTCGCGCCGCTGTACCCCGCCTTGGCGATCCTGGCCGGCGAATGGGTCGCCGAGAGGGGCCGGAAAGGCGCAACCGGACTCAAAGGCCGCCTCGCGAGGGCCGCGCTATGGGCGCCCGTGCTGGGCTTTGTCGTCGCCGCGCTCGGCTTCACGCAAGCGCTGACTGGCATCTTGCCGTTAGGCGGCTCCGATCCAACCGCGCGGATCGAAGGCTATCGCGGCCTCGCACGCGAACTCGACGCCCGGGCGCAGGCCGGTCACGCCGCCTTTGTGCTGACCCAGGGCTACGCGCTGACTTCGCTGATGACCTACTATGGAGATCCCTCCATCGCCATCGTGCAGCCCGAGGAGCGCATGCGCTGGATCTTCGAGCCCGACCCGCCCGAGACGATGTTCGCCGCGCCGGGGTTTGCGCTTGGCGGAGCTGGCAGAGGCTTCGACGTCGCGCTGAGGCGCCGGTTCCGCAGCGTCGAGCCAGCCGGCGTTCTCGAACGGCGCCGGGCGGGCGCCGCCCTCGCGACCTATGATCTCTACCGGGTTGCCGATCCGATCGCGCCCGTGCTTGATCCGGTCTGCCCGCGATGCTGATCACCCGATCCTCAGCGCGACGACCCCGGCCAGGATCACCAGCGCTGCGACCGCCCGCAGCGCCCGGAACGGCTCGCCGAGCGCCACGACGCCAATCAGCGCCGCGAACACAACCGAGGTTTCCCGCAAGGCGGCGACCGCGGCGATTGGCGCTCTCGTCATCGCCCAGATGACGATGGCATAGCCGACAAAGGCGGCCAGCCCGCCGAGGAGTCCGAGCGGCCATTTTCGCACAAGGGCGACTGGCGCGGCGCGCCCTCGCATGAAAAGGACGATCGGCACATAAGCAAGGGCGGTCAGCGCGTCGGCCCAGGAATTATAGGCGAAGGCGAAGGATGCGCTCGGGCCTGAAATCCTGGCGCCTTGCCCATCGATCACCGAATAGACCGCGATGACGACCGAATTGACGAGGGCGACTGCGACTGTCGTCGCATCAATCCGCCCGTGCGCAAGGCCGCTCACGCCCATCAGCATCACGCCCGATACCAGCGCGGCGATCCCAAGGGCCGCAACTGGCCCAGGCGCCTCGCCGAGCGTCGCCAGCGCGATCACAGCGGCGATCAACGGCGCGAGGCCGCGCATGATCGGATAAGCGACGGACAGATCGGCATTGCGATAGAGCCGCCCGACCAGAAGAAAGTAGACGATATGAATGAGCGCTGAGGCGACAATGAATGGCGCAGCCGCGCTCGCTGGCGGCGGCAGGACGAGGGCAGCGGCGAAAGCGGCCACGCCGCACCATAGCGCGACAATTGCGGAAGACAGGAATTTGTCGTCGGCGCTCTTGACGAACGAATTCCACAGCGCATGAAGAAGCGCTGCGCCGAGAACCGCGGCCAAAACGCCCGAAGTCAGATGAGTTGCGTCTCTCATGAAGGGTTCACAGTGACGGATTTGACTGCGCCGGTCGAGGCGCACGTCGACCCGCGGGCGCGCCAGAGGGCGGCAGCAGAGCTCCGCGCGTCGTTCGCGCGCATCGGGATGCGCACGGAGGCGGAGCGAACCTTTCAGACCGGCGGCCTGCGCTGGCGGTTCCCGCGCTCGTCGAACCCTTGCGAGGCCGTGATCGTCAACACCGGCGGTGGCGTCGCGGGCGGCGACGCCTATCGAATCGCGCTGGCGCTCGGCGACGGCGCCGAAGTCGAGGCCACCACGCCCTCGGCTGAGAGGATTTACCGGAGTGACGGGCCGGCGGCCGACATTGCGACCCGCCTCGTTCTCGCGCCGCGGGCGCAGCTGTTTTGGCTGCCGCAAGAGACGATCATGTTCGAGGGGGCGCGGCTTCAGCGGCGGCTCGAGGTCGAAATGGCGAGCGACGCGGATCTCCTCGTCGTGGAGAGCGTGGTCTTCGGGCGCCTCGCGATGGGCGAGAGCCGCATCGACGCCTCGCTGAAGGACTCCTGGCGAATCCGCCGCGACGGAAGGCTCGTCTTCGCCGACGAGACGCGACTCGCAAGGGCTGGGGCGACCCTCGATCGCAAGGCGGCCGGGGCAGGAGCGCGCGCCCTCTGCACCATTGTCGCTGCAGCGCCCAATATCGAGGCGCGTCTGATCGATTTGCGGGCGGCCCTCGAGAGGGAGAGCGACGGTGTCGAAGCGGGGGCCAGCGCCTTCGACGGGCTGATCGTCGCGCGCCTCATCGCGCGGGCGCCGAACCGATTGCGCGACGCCGTGATCGCGTCCATTGTTGCGCTTGGCGGACGCACACCTCGACTGTGGCGGTAGTCGGTAAGGCGCGGCGCGTGGCCCGCGTGCGATGAGGGAAGACCATGAATTTGACGCCCCGTGAAAAGGACAAGCTTCTGATCGCCATGGCCGCGATCGTCGCACGCCGGCGCCTCGAGCGCGGCGTCAAGCTCAACCATCCGGAGGCGGTCGCGCTGATCACCGATTTCGTCGTCGAGGGCGCGCGCGACGGACGCTCGGTCGCCGAACTCATGGAGGCGGGCGCGCATGTCGTCTCCGCCGATCAGGTGATGGACGGAATCGCCTCGATGATCCACGACATCCAGGTCGAGGCGACATTTCCCGACGGAACGAAGCTGGTGACTGTTCACCATCCGATCCGCGGCGCGGACGACAAGCATATCCCCGGCGAAGTCCTGACCGAGCCGGGCGAGATCGCGATGAACGAAGGGCGTGAGACCGTGACGCTCGAGGTCTCCAATTCGGGAGACCGGCCGATCCAGGTCGGCTCGCACTATCATTTCTTCGAGACCAATCCAGCGCTCAAATTCGAGCGCGGGAAGGCCAGGGGCTTCAGACTCGACATCCCGGCGGGGACGGCGATCCGCTTCGAGCCCGGCCAGAGCCGCTCGGTGCGGCTCGTCGCGCTGGCGGGCAAACGCGAGGTCCACGGCTTCCGCCAGGAAGTGATGGGGAAGGTGTAATACTCTTGTCCGTTGGCAGGATACGGAGGCGACAATGCCGCACTATCGGACCACCGTTGGCGACGACGGGACAATCACGCTGCCGGCCGCGCTGCGAAAGAAGTTGAACATCAACGAAGGGTGCGCGGTGGAGTTTTACCTCTCGCTCGAGGGCGACGTGTTTTTTCATGCCATCACCGCCAAAGCCAAAAGCTGGAAAGGCCTTTACGACGTGGAGGTCAGGTCGCCCCCGATTTCGATCAAGGAGATGGATCAGGCGGTCGGAGACGCGCTGGTCGAGGATGATCGCAGGATTCGAAGAGGGCCTTCGCGGCGAAAATCGTCCCATCGCCGGACCGCCGCTGAATGATCGGCGTAGACACCAACATTCTCGTGCGCATTTTCGCGGGCGACGATGCGAAGCAAGCGGCGAGCGCCATCCGTCTCATTGACGACAGCGGGCCGGGACAGATCTTCGTCAACGTCGTCGTGCTCGCCGAATTCGCCTGGACGATGCGGCGCGCCTACAAATGGGAGGACGACTGGATTCGACATGCCTTGAACCGCATCGTTCGGCATCCGGCCCTTTCCATCCAGCATCGAGACAGCGTGCTCGAAGCCATCACCGATTCCAACATCTCGATCCACATGTTCGCTGACCGGCTCATATCCGCGCTCAATCTGGACGCAGGCTGCGAGACGACCGTCACCTTCGACAGGGACGCTGCCGGATCTCAGGGGTTCCGGGCGCTCGATGCTTAGCCTGATGTCTGTTTAGCTTGTCCCTCACGTCGCACGAACAGGTAGCGCCCGATGCCCACCTCCCGAAACAGCCTTCCTCCGACCTCCCTTCCCCGCGCGTCCTATGCCGAGATGTTCGGCCCCACGACGGGCGACCGGCTGCGGCTCGCCGACACCGATCTCATCATCGAGGTCGAGAAGGATTTCACCACTTACGGCGAGGAGGTGAAGTTCGGCGGCGGCAAGGTGATCCGCGACGGCATGGGCCAGGCGCAGACCACGCGCGCCCGCGGCGCCGTCGACACCGTCATCACCAACGCGGTGATTCTCGATCACTGGGGGATCGTGAAGGCCGACGTGGGCTTGAAGGACGGGCTCATCGCGGCGATCGGCAAGGCCGGCAATCCGGACATCCAGCCGGGGGTGACGATCATCGTCGGGCCGGGCACCGAGGTGATCGCGGGCGAAGGCAAGATCCTGACCGCCGGCGGCTTCGACACTCACATCCATTTCATCTGCCCGCAGCAGATCGAGGAGGCGCTGATGTCCGGCGTGACCTCGATGCTGGGCGGCGGCACAGGACCGGCGACCGGCACCTTCGCCACCACCTGCACGCCCGGTCCCTGGCACATCGCGCGGATGATCGAGGCGGCCGACGCTTTTCCGATGAACCTCGGCTTCGCCGGCAAGGGCAACGCCTCGAAGCCCGCGGCGCTCGTCGAGCAGGTGAAGGCCGGCGCCTGCGCGCTCAAACTGCACGAGGACTGGGGCACGACGCCGGCCGCGATCGACTGCTGCCTCTCGGTCGCCGACGACTACGACGTGCAGGTGATGATCCACACCGACACGCTGAACGAATCCGGCTTCGTCGAGGACACGATCAAGGCCTTCAAGGGCCGCACCATCCACGCCTTCCACACCGAGGGCGCGGGCGGCGGTCACGCGCCCGACATCATGAAGGTCGCGGGCCTCGCCAACGTGCTGCCGTCGTCGACCAACCCGACGCGGCCCTACACCAAGAACACGCTCGACGAGCATCTCGACATGCTGATGGTCTGCCATCACCTCGACCAGAACATCCCCGAGGACCTCGCCTTCGCCGAGAGCCGCATCCGCAAGGAGACGATCGCCGCCGAGGACATCCTGCACGACCTCGGCGCGCTCTCGATGATGTCGAGCGACTCCCAGGCGATGGGCCGGGTCGGCGAGGTGATCATCCGCACCTGGCAGACGGCGGACAAGATGAAGCGCCAGCGTGGCGCGCTGCCCGGCGACGGCCCGCGCAACGACAACGCGCGCGCCAAGCGCTACGTCGCGAAATACACGATCAACCCCGCGATCGCGCATGGCGTCTCGAAGCACATCGGCTCGGTCGAGAAGGGCAAGCTCGCCGACCTCGTGTTGTGGACGCCCGCCTTCTTCGGGGTGAAGCCGGACCTGATCATCAAGGGCGGCGCGATCGCCGCGGCGCAGATGGGCGACCCCAACGCCTCGATCCCGACCCCGCAGCCCATTCACACCCGGCCGATGTTCGGCTCCTACGGGCGGGCGCGCACTGGGACCTCGCTGACCTTCGTCTCCGACGCGGCGGTGAAGCTTGGCCTTGCGCGCAAGCTCAAGGTCGAGAAGCGCCTCGTCGCGGTCGAGAACACGCGGGGCGGATTGCGCAAGAAGAACATGATCCACAACGGCGCGACGCCGAAGATCGAGATCGACCCAGAAACCTACGACGTGACGGCGGACGGCGAACTGCTGGTCTGCGAACCGGCCGACAAGCTGCCGATGGCGCAGCGGTATTTTTTGTTCTAAAGCGAAGGCGATGTCAGAAGCGAAAAGTCCAAAACTTCGCTGGCCGCGACGTGGCGACCGCATTCGCAGGACTGCCGCCGACCCTCGGCTGCACAAGGAAATTCCGAATTCGGCCGAGGGATGGGACGCGATGATATTGCGCGCCTACAAAATCGCCGCCGATTCTTTGTTCGAAAAGGGCCGTGACGACCCCGCAAAGTGGGGGCTCTTGATCTATCCGATGATGTTTTGTTATAGACATTTTTTAGAGCTGGCATTGAAAAGGCAAATACGTAACTATGCCGAAAATCTGGGTATCAAGCCGGGAACTATACACCGAACGCGCGATTTGAAGAAGCTTTTGGTGACGTACGTTAAGATGTGCAAGGACACTACGCCAGGGGATAGTTACGACCTCGCGTTTGTAATACGCGCTATAAAGGATTTTATTGAGATAGATCCTCATTCGTGCGTTTTTCGCTATTCCTCGGACAGAAGTGGAAACCCGTATCCTTTCTCACCAAATGAGATCGACGTAGACAATCTTAGGGACAAAATGGAAGGAATTGCGACGTTCTTATGGAGCACAGATTGGTATCTGGACGAGTTGGTGAAACTTGATCGCTAACATCGCTATACCGCGGTAAGGGCGGTCTTGATCTTAAAGAATGGCGGGTGCGACTTGGCACTTTTTGAACTGCTGGCTCCTCTGATGGCGGTTCAAGCGAAAGATGGAGGCGAGGGGATCGCCCTGCTGAGCTCAGTGGCGTTGCTGCGTGATCTGCCGGGACCGAGGCGGGTTCGCGGCCAAGTCGGCGCCATCGTCGAGGCGCTCGACGAGACCACCGCGCTCGTCGAGTTCAGTGATGACGACGGGCAAGCGCACGCAATCGTCCCTTGCACGCGTGACGCCCTGCTCGTCCTGCGCACGGTGCCGCTGGCGGCATGATCTGGACGGCGCGACGCCGAAGATCACAAGCTAGGACTGGGGTCGAATTCTGTCGTCGTCCCGTTTTTCGGCGGCGACTCGCGAGCGCTGGGTGCAGCGGCCTGCGAAAGGGCCAGCGTCAGGCCGCGCGCTTGCCGGGCTTTCCTGGCCCTGCCTCGACTCTTTTCGCAGCCGCTTTTCTTGCCGCCGCGCTCCGCTTCGGCTTGCGATCCGACTCTGCAAGCTGGGTTTCGATCATCATGCGGATCAGGCGCTGCGTCGGCATATTGGCCTTCACCGCCTCCGCTTTGAGGGTCGCGAGCAGCGCGGCGGGGAGGCGCAGGCTTATGGAGCGATCCTTGCGTGCGAGTTCGAAGCGCACCTTTCTCATTTCCGAAAGGTCATAGTTGGTCAGGTCCGCCGCCTGCAGCCATTCGTCCGCTTGCTCATCGCTCTTCAAGTCGGGAAATTTCCTTTTCATAGCGCTTGACCTCCTTCGCGTGCATGAAGCGTACGCTAACCGGGCGAATACGGTCCCCGCGCCAGGTGAAGACGCAGAAGATCCAGCGGCCGGCCCCGCTTCCGAAACCCAGCGTCCGGCGCTCGCCGCCGACGATCGTGTCACGCACGATATAGACGTCGTCGGCGAACAGGGCTTCGATCTCTCCGAGCGTCACGCCATGCGACAGGCACTTCGGCAGATTGCCGCTGTCCCAATCGAGGCCGCCGAACCGCATGGCGCATGGATACCATTATGCATATGCATATGCAACACGCGCGTTCGGGCCGCGCACGAGCCGCGGCGCCTCTTGATCGCCTTAAGCCCGCGTCGGAGAATGGTCTTGCGCTTAAGACGCCTCGCACCCAGGCCCCCCATGCCCCAAAGACCCAGAGCCGTGCCCGATGTTCACATCTCGGAGCCGCATGTGCGCGTCACCGAGTGGCGGTTTAAGCCCGGCGGGGAGACGGGGTGGCGTGTCCATGAGGCCGGCGGTTCGCGCACGGCGACGCCTCTGGCCGCATGATCTGGACCGGCGCCGCGAATCCTTTTTGCGCTCCATAACGTCATGCGTTATACAAGTCGTGATCCAAAGCTTCGCCGACGTCGAGACAGAACTGATCTGGGCGGGCCGACGGAGTCGGCGGCTGCCTACAGACATTCAGGCGACGGCATTGAGAAAACTGCGTTTGCTCAATCAGGCGCGGGCATTGAACGACCTGCGGGCGCCGCCCGGCAATAGGCTGGAGGCTTTGAAGGGCGAGCGGGCGGGACGCTATTCCGTTCGCATCAACGACCAATGGCGCATTTGCTTTGTCTGGCGTGAAGGAGGCCCGAGTCGATGTCGAAGTCGTTGACTACTACTAACTCTCGGTGGCTTCCCAATCCGACTCCGGGCGAAATCCTGCTCGAGGAGTTCCTGCGGCCGCTCGACATGAGCCAGAGCGCGCTCGCCCGCGCGCTGAATGTGCCGCCGCGCCGCATCAACGAAATCGTGCTCGGCAAGCGCGCGATCACCGCCGACACGGACCTGCGGCTGACCCGCTATTTCGGCCTGACGCCCGGTTTCTTTCTTGGCCTCCAGGCCGATCACGATCTCATGGAGCGCCGCCGCGAACTCGGCGCCGATCTCGACCGGATCACGCCGCGCGCCGCGTGACCTCGCGCCTCAAAGGCTGTCCAGCCAAATCAACCGCCAACCGAGCCCGTCATGACGTCGAGACCGAAAGCCACGCCCCACGTTCACATCTCGGAGCCGCATGTGCGGGTCACCGAGTGGCGGTTTAAGCCCGGCGCGGAGACGGGGTGGCACGTCCATGAGGCCGATTATGTCGTCGTGCCGCTTCTGGACGGCGAACTTCTGCTCGAGGAGCCGGGCGGAGCCTCGCGCACGGCGACGCTCAAGCGGCACGTCCCTTACGCGCGGCGCGAAGGCGTCGAGCACAATGTCGTCAACGCCAATCCGTTCGACTTCGCCTTCATCGAGATCGAGCATCTGAGAACGGGTGGCGGAACATGAGGCCGCCGATATCGATCTCGGTGAGACGCGATTCTCGACCGCCTCAAGCCGCCCGCTTGCCTTTGCCCGGGTCTTTCGGGCCGCAAGCGTCTTCGCAGCGGCCTTTCCATTTTCGCCGACGCGATGCGACCTACGCCAGCGTCTCGCCAGTTGAACATAAATTGACGGTAAAAAAATCAAACGAGTTGCAGAAAAAAGGGTAACCGGGGCAAATTCCCGGGCGTTAAGGGAGCGTTAAGAGAGGCTTGATTTAAGCGTTGGATGTCTTCCGGCTCGAATGATTTGCTTGAGGGGCTTGGGGCGATCGAACTGGTGGGGCTGGTTCGCCGATTGATTGGCGAGGTCGAACGGCTTCGGGAAGAGAACGCGAGGCTGAACGCGACGGTGGCGGGGCTTCGGTTGGAGAACCAGCAACTGAAGGACGAGGTCCGGCGTCTGAAGGGCTTGCCGCCGCGACCGCCGATCAAACCATCGGGCATGGAAAAGGCGACGGATCGAGCGGGTGCGGATCGACCGAACGAGGCGGACAGAGCGCCGTCGCGTCGTCGCGGTCCTGGCGTTTCGAAGTTGAGGATCGACCGCACGGTGACGCTGGCGGCGTCGGGGCCGGAAGGCTCGCGCCACAAGGGCTACGAAGAGATCATCGTTCAGGACATCGCCTTCAGACCCGAGGTGACGCTCTACCGGCGCGAGCGCTATGCGACGCCGGACGGGCGGACGGTGACGGCCGATCTGCCGGCGGGGATCGTGGGCGGCTGCGGCCCGCATCTGCATCGCCTGGTTCTGGTGCTGCATTTTCAGGGCCAGATGACCTGCGAGCGGATCGTGGCGGTGCTGACCGCGGCCGGCCTTTCGATCTCGAAGCGCCAGGTGGTGCGGCTCTTGACCGCGAGGCTGGACACGTTCCGCGCCGAGGAGGAAGCGGCGTTCCGCGCCGGGCTTCGCGCCTCGGCTTGCGTCAGCGTCGACGACACCGGAGCGCGTCACGCCGGCAAGGCCTGCTACACGACCCAATTCGGCTCCGACCGGTTCACCGCGTTCCGCACTGGGCCAAGCAAATCGCGCCTGGCTTTTCTGCGCAACCTGCTCGGCGGGACGGCGCGCTACGCTGTCAATGCGGCGGCGACAGCCTACATGCGCGCAGCCAATCTGGCGCATGGCGTCATCGAGGCTCTGCTGAGCTCGCAAATCCTCGAATTCGCCGGCGAAGCCGACTGGCGGGCGCATTTGCGCGCCCTCGGCCTGACCGCGTTGCGCGTCACCCCCGACCCCGTGCGCACAGCCAGCGAAGCCGCGTTGTGGGGCGCGATCTGCGCCGAGGATCGGCTCGGGAGCGCCGTCATCCTCTCCGACGACGCCGGACAGTTCCGCGTCGGCGACCACGCCCTGTGCTGGGTCCACGCCGAGCGCCTCGTCTACAAGCTCGTTCCCGCCAACGACCGGCAGCGCAGCGCCGTCGAAGTCGCGCGGCGGATGATCTGGGGGTTCTATCGTCAACTCAAGGCGTTCAAGCTCGCCCCGAACGCCGAGCGCGCCGCCGAACTCTCAACCCGCTTCGACCGCATCTTCAAACGCCGAACCGGATACGCGACGCTCGACCGGCTCCTCAAGCGCCTCCTCGCCAACAAGCCCGAACTCCTGCGCGTGCTCGAGCGGCCGCAGAGTCCCCCAACGCCAACGCATCCGAAAACGACATTCGCATCGTCGTCACCAAGAGAAAAATCTCCGGCGGAACCGTCAGCGAAAAAGGGCGCACCGCACGCGACGTCATGCTCGGTCTCGCCAAGACATGCGCCAAGCTCAAAATCTCGTTCTTCGACTACCTCGGAGCCCGCCTCGGTATCCCGGGACCGCACGTCCCCACCATCGAAAGCCTGATCGCCAACGCTCCCACTTGATCGACCCCCGCCCGGGAATTGCCCCGGTTACGAAAACAGGTAACCGGGGCAAATTCCCGGGCAGGGAGGACGAAAGCTACATTTTTGAAAACTGGCTCCCGCGCAAGTGCTTGATATTACCAAATCTCGCAGATGCAGCATTTTGTTTTGTGCGGTTGCGTGCCCGGGAATTTGCCCCGGTTACGAAAAAAGCGCCTAAGCCCTTGAAGCGGCTTCCTCGCCAGCAGAATTGCGCACGCCTCGCCGGACCCTGACATCCGGCCTCACCCAGCCGCGAAACTCTTCGGCGCTGGGCTGATGACCTTGGCTGCGTTGGCCTCGATCTGCATCACCGCGAGGCCCCGTTCGTTGGTTCCGTCGGCGCGGAAGCGGAACACCCCGTCGGCGCCGCTGAAGCCCGAGACATTGGTCAGCGTCGCCTGACTGTACTTGTCCGGCCCCGGGTTGCGGGCGAGCGCCGCGGCCAGGGTCACCGCGTCGTAAGCGAGCGTCGCCAGCCGGACCGGCTCGCTG
Source organism: uncultured Alphaproteobacteria bacterium (assembly GCA_963839185.1). Classification (GTDB taxonomy): domain Bacteria; phylum Pseudomonadota; class Alphaproteobacteria; order Rhizobiales; family Beijerinckiaceae; genus Roseiarcus. The sequence goes on from CAWIUD010000022.1 coordinate 116,895, forward strand.
TTGAACTTGGCCCGGTATTTCTGCGCGAATGCGTTGAAGCCGCCATTGTCGGGCGCGGAGAACCACCCGCCTTGCATTTGCGGCAGCCTCAGGACGCGCGCGTCATTCCAGACCCCGGTTCCCAGATATTGCGTCTTCACGGCGCTCGAGGCCAGCGCGCTCGCCACCGCGGGCATGGCGTCGGCCTGCTCGGGAATGAACAGCGCGTCGACCTGGCCGCCAGCAGCCGCGATCTGCTGGGCTGCGTCCTGCGCCTGTCCGGGCGAATAGCGGGCGCTGACGATGAGCTGTGCGTTGAGGTTCTGGGCGTCGTCCTGAAACCGGGAGACAGCGATGGCGGCGTAGTGTTTCCGGGGCCATCACCGCGAAGGACCGTTTGCCGGTTGAATAGGCGTATTGAATGATCCGGTCGACATAGCCCTCGATGAGAAACGACAGCAGGTAGACCCCGGCGCCGCCACGCTGGCGTCGGTTGAAAAAGCGATGATCGGCCGACCCGCCGATCTTGCCGCCTGCGCGGCGGCCCGCACGTCGCTGGCGAAGACCGGCCCGAGAATGAGCTCCGCCCCCTCCCCGAGTTCCGCCTGCGCGGCCTGGGCGGCCCCGTCAGCGCTCGAACGGTCGTCCTGAACCATCAGGGTGATGTAGGGAGCGCCGAAATCGTCAATCGCCAATTGAGCGGCGTTGCGCATCGAGACGCCGACTGTGCTCGGTGCGCCGTTTTGCGTCAGCGGCAGGATCAAGCCGACAC
>CAWIUD010000023.1:0-199379 GCA_963839185.1 uncultured Alphaproteobacteria bacterium
CGCCAACGTCGACTTCGCGTTCGACATGCGGGTCGACCGGGTCGCCGAACATCCGCGCATCACCAAGCCGTTCTCCGAGGAAGCATGGACTGCGCTCGACGCCCTGGGCCATGAGGTCGACGCGGCGATGCGCGCCGACGACGTCCGCCTGACCATGGGCGGCGAACCTACCTTCGTGTCGATCGACGACTTCGAGTCGGAGGAATGGAACACAGCGGCGGTCGGCCCGACGAAGCGGACGCTCGCCGACCGGCTGATCCGGCGCCTGCGTGACCGCTTTGCGCCGGGCGGGTTCCTGCACTACGGACAGGGTAAGTGGTATCCCGGCGAATCCCTGCCGCGCTGGACCTTTTCGCTCTACTGGCGCCGCGACAGCAAGCCGATCGGTCCGAGGCGAAATGGGTCGCGGCGGAAGGCGACGACACCGGGCCAAGGCCAAGCAGGCGAAGGCGCTCCTGCATTCGATCGCCTCCCATCTCGGCGTCGCAGACGATTACGTGGCCCCGGCCTACGAAGATCCCGCCGAGTGGATCGTCAATGAAGCCAATCTGCCGGACAATGTTACGCCGCAGAATTCGAAACTGAAGGACCCGGAAGAGCGCCTGCGCCTCGCCCGGGTGTTCGCGGGGGCTGACAGAGCCCTCCGGCTACGTGCTGCCGATCCAGCGCTGGCAGGCGAAGGCGGAAGGCCATCACTGGCGGAGCGAGAAATGGAAGACGCGGCGCGGCGCGCTCTACCTCGTTCCGGGCGATAGCCCGGTCGGCTATCGCCTGCCGCTGGGGGCGTTGCCCTACGTTCCGCCGGCCTTCATATCCTTATATTTTCCTTTCCGATTCGACCGCGCCGGCCGGGCCTTTGCCGGATTTCGCCGCTGCGGAGAGCCGCGCGCAGCCGATGGCGGCCTTTACGGCCGCCGAGGCGGGCCAGGAGCGCGTCGAGCAACGCCTCGGCGACATCAGCGGCGCGGTGCGGACGGCGCTGTCTGTCGAAGCGCGCGACGGGCGGCTCCACGTGTTCATGCCGCCGGTCGAACGCCTGGAGGATTATCTCGAACTGGTCGCCGCGGTCGAGGCGGCGGCCGGCGAATCGGGCTGCCGGTGCAGATCGAAGGCTATCCGCCGCCGCGACGATCCGCGCATCGAACGTGATCAGCGTCACGCCCGACCCAGGCGTCATCGAAGTCAATATCCACCCGCCGCGAGCTGGCGCGAATGCGTCGCGACACCGACAGCGCTGTATGAGGAAGCCCGGCTGACGCCGGCTCGGCGCCGAGAAATTCATGCTCGACGGCCGGCATACGGGCACCGGCGGCGGCAATCATATCGTGGTCGGCGGCGCAACGCCGCCCGACAGCCCGTTCCTGCGCCGTCCGGACCTGCTGAAGAGCCTGGTCATCTATTGGCAGAACCATCCGTCGCTGTCCTATCTGTTCTCCGGCCTGTTCATCGGGCCGACCAGCCAGGCGCCGCGCATCGACGAGGCGCGCCACGACAGCCTGTACGAACTGGAGATCGCCTTCGCGCAAATTCCGCGCGCCCGGACAGGGTCATCGCCGCCGCCCTGGCTGGTGGACCGGCTGTTCCGCAATCTGCTGGTCGACGTGACCGGCAACACCCATCGCGCCGAGATCTGCATCGACAAGCTGTATTCGCCCGACGGGCCGACCGGCCGGCTGGGGCTGGTCGAGTTCCGCGGCTTCGAAATGCCGCCGCACGCGCGAATGAGCCTGGCGCAGCAACTGCTGCTCCGCGCGCCTGATCGCGCGGTTCTGGCGCGACCCGCTGGACGGGCAGCTGGTGCGCTGGGGCACCTCGCTGCACGACCGTTTCATGCTGCCGCATTTCGTCTGGCAGGACTTCCTCGACGTGCTCGCCGACCTGAGGCGCCGGCTATCGCCTTCGACGCGGAATGGTTTAAGCCGCAGTCCGAATTCCGCTTTCCCGTTCTCGGCGCGGTCGAATACGAAGGCGTCGAGCTCGAATTGCGTCAGGCGATCGAGCCCTGGCACGTGCTGGGCGAGAACCGGCGCGATCGGCGGCACGGCGCGTTACGTCGATTCTTCGGTGGAACGGCTGCAGGTCAAGCTGACGACGGGCTGACCGGATCGCTACGTCGTCGCCTGCAACGGGCGCCGCGTGCCGCTGCGCCGACCGGCGATGCGGCGGCGAAGCTGTCGGCGGCGGTGCGTTTCAAGGCGTGGCAGCCGGCGATGGCCTGCATCCGACGATTCCGGTCGCACGCGCCGCTGGTGTTCGACATTTTCGACACGTGGAGCGGGCGATCGATCGGCGGCTGCGCCTATCACGTGGCCCATCCGGGCGGCCGCAATTACGAGACCTTTCCGGTCAACGGCAACGAAGCCGAGGCGCGGCGCCTCGCGCGGTTCGAGGCGCGCGGCCACACCCCCGGCGCCTACCAGCCTCCGCCCGAGTCCCCCGCATGTCGAATTTCCGCTGACCTTGGACCTGAGGCGCCGCCGGGGATTTGATTGCGAAGCGGGCCGGCGCTCGGGGCGGAATGCGCTTTCGATTCCCATCGTCATGCCCGGCATTATATCGATAAAATAACATAATGTGTAAGTTAAATAAAATGATGGGCCTTCCTCGGCGTCGCAGCCCTCAGCCCGATGAGACGACGCTAAAAGGATCGCAAGCCCCTCAAATCATTGGGAGACAACGCTAAGACGGAGGGAATTCGGCGTCGCTGGCCAAAGGGTCGCTAAATCTTTCGTCCGATAGCGAGATATTTCTCGGCCCGCGCCTCCCGCAGCTCGTCTCGGGTCATGTTATGCAGCGATTTCAGCGCGTCGTTGATCGCCCGGCCCGTCGCGGCGACCGCCGCCGGGGGATCGCGATGCGCCCCGCCTACCGGCTCGGGGATGATCCCATCGATAATGCCGAACTTGAGAGGTCCTGGGCGGTGATTTTCATGCTGGTCGCCGCCTCCTGGGCGCGCGAGGAATCGCGCCACAGGATCGAGGCGGCCGCCTCCGGGGAGGCGACGGTATAGATTGCATGTTCGAGCATGAGCACGGTGTTGCAGGTGGCGATGGCGAGCGCGCCGCCGGAGCCGCCCTCGCCGATGATCACCGCGACATTGGGCACGCCGAGCGAAAGACAGGCGTCGGTCGAGCGGGCGATCGCCTCAGCCTGGCCGCGCTCCTCGGCGTCGACGCCGGGGTATGCGCCGGCAGTGTCGACCAGCGAAATGACCGGCAGGCCGAAACGGTCGGCGAGCTCCATGAGGCTCACCGCCTTGCGATAGCCCTCCGGGCGCGCCATGCCGAAATTGTGGCGGACCCGGCTTGCGGTGTCGTTGCCCTTCTCCTGGCCCACGATGCAGACCGACTCGCCCTCGAACCGGCCGACCCGCCGACAATCGCTTCGTCCTCGCCGAAATACCGGTCGCCGGCCAGGGGCACGAACTCGCTGATGAGACCCTTGATATAATCGCCGAAGCGCGGGCGCTCCTGCATGCGCGCAACCTGGGTCTTCTGCCAGGGCGTCAGATTGGCGTAGAGATCAGCCAGCGCCTTGTCGGCCTTGGCCTCGAGCTTGGCGATTTCTTCCTTGAGCGCCGGCGAATCGCCTTTCTCCGCGACCGCCCGCAATTCATCGAGACGGGCGTCGATGTCGGCGACCGGCGATTTCGAAGCTGAGATAGGTGCGCATTCCAACCTTGAGGCCCACCGCCCCGCTTTCGGCGGCGCGCATAACTGGCGGCGCGGGCGCGCGAAGTCAAGCACGCGCCTGGGCCGCATAAACTCAATCGCCGGCGCAGCTCTTTGAGCCCGCATGCCCGCTTGCATCGCGAAGCGCGATACGGCAAAAGAAGGCGGCTTAGGAGTGTAGCTCAATTGGCAGAGCACCGGTCTCCAAAACCGGGGGTTGCGAGTTCGAGTCTCGCCTCTCCTGCCAGCGCGGATTCGAGGCGCGATCGAGCGGGCGTAGTTCAATGGTAGAACGGAAGCTTCCAAGCTTCATACGAGGGTTCGATTCCCTTCGCCCGCTCCAAAATCTCTTTTGTCCGGGCCGGACAGATGGGTGACAATGTGTACCCTAAGACATGGGTGACATCCTCGGGCCGAACGGGTTGTCGAGGGGTTGCAAGGTTTTCTGCTCCAGATCGATGAAGCCGAGATCGTAGCTCATGAAGCTGACGATCCAAATGCCTTCGTCGACTTCCTTGATTCCGAGTCGCTGGCCGGCGAGGACGGTTGAGACGTTGATGCGTTTTCTGGGGATGGCCGGGCTTGATCCGTTCGATGGCGACGCCGAGCGCAGCCGCCAGACGGAGAGCTTGGAGAGATTGAACAGGCCGTTCGGACTGGCGAAAGGGACGCCATTGTCGGAACGGATCGCCGAGGGCAGGCCGCGCTCCTTGAAGAGCTGCTCGAAGGCGGTGATGGCGGGGTCTTCCCGCGTCGATTCCAGTGCCTCACAAAGCAGAAGACAGCGCGAGGCGTGGTCGGTGACGGTGAGGGGATAGCAATAGCGCCGGTCGCCGAGCTTGAACTCGCCCTTGAAGTCGGCGCACCAGAGATCGTTGGGCGCTCCGCCTTGCGAGAGCGGCGTGCCGGCGGCGCGCCGGCGAGGCGGATTGAGCGGTTTGACGAGACCATGCCGGCACAGAACCGCATGGATCGTGCTCTTGGCCGGCCGGCGAAAATCCCCGTCTAGATGTTTGGTCCCGGAGTTTGATGGGGCGTTCTTGTCGAGTGATTCGAAGGATGCGCTATGGGCCAGGTTCTTCACGGGGCGCCACAACGACAGCGGCGGTGCGTCGAGCGATACAGCATAGTCAGAGAGCCTGAAGGGTCTCGCCAGACGCTACGGGATCAACCAGAAGACCGTCGCCAAGTGGAAGAAACGCAGTTCGATTGCTGATTTGCCGACCGGGCCCAAAGAGCCGGCTCGACGGTGTTGACGGTCGAGGAAGAGGCGGTCATCGTCGCCTTCCGAAGGCATACGCTGCTGCCGCTCGACGACTGTCACTATGCGCTTCAGCCGACGATCCCGCATCTCACGCGCTCATCGCTTCATCGCTGCCTTCAGCGCCATGGGATCTCAAGGTTGCCGCAGGTCGAAGGCGAAGCCTCGCCGAAACGCAAGTTCAAGGCCTACCCAATCGGCTATTTCCACATCGACATCGCCGAGGTTCGACCGCCGCATGGCTCTGCCGATCAATTGGCCCCTACCCGACGCGCCTTGATGGGACGCGGCCAGGGAGGACGATCGCGACGTTCAATCACTGGATGGCCAGGGCAAAGGGGCTGCACGACGCGTCGCGACGTTAAAATTCCGCTGAGCCCAACAACGAGGCGAAGGACGCGTGGGGCGCGCCGTCACGCGGCGCGGATCGCAATGTCTGTTTCCAAGAACGATCTGCGCCAGGACCCGTCTCTTATCGATCCCTGCCCGAACTCTCGAAGCGGCAGGCCCAAGCGCGTGCACAAGGTCTAGGCCGAGCGTGACCAGCGATTGCGCCTGCCAAGCACCGCACGACTGAGCGAAGCTTCCAACCGCTTCGGGATTCAAAAAAGGCTTCTCGCATCGCCATTTCCCGGATAGATATGAGCATTCCAGACCTGTTCGGGTCTGGAATCCGTGAATTCGAAAAAGTCGACGATCCTCGCGGCGCACAAAGATCAATGTGCGCGACGGCTTGGAGGTCATAACAGGGTGGGAGGAAATCAGATGAGGAGTGCTCTATGTCTGGGCGTGCTCGTTTCGGTGGGCTGCCTGTGGGGCTCGGGAGCGATCGCTCAATCGGGCGCCATCAACAAGGCCGTCGGCGGTTATTCGTTTGAAGATGCGGCCAAAGAAGCCGCCACGACCAGGAAAGACGGCAAACCGCTCACCTTTGCGATCATTACCCACACCGCCGGCAACGGTTTTTTTGATCCGGTCTATGTCGGCGCGCAAGTCGCAGCCAACGCGTTCGGGATCAATCTCATCCGTCTGGGTTCGGAATCGGCGGTCGACGACATCCCGCGCGAGATCCAGATCCTCAACCAGATCGTCAACGACCCCACCATCAACGGCGTGATCATGACGACGCCGCAAGTGGGCGCCTACAACGATATCGTCAAGAAGCTCGAGGAAAAGGGCGTCGTCGTCGCCACGACGAACTCGTTCGATGGGACTCTGCTCGACCGCAGCAATATCAGCCATACCGGGCAGGACGCGAGCGCTGCGGCGATCGGCGGCGAGGCGATCGTCAAGTGCCTGATCAAGAACAACGTCAAGAGCGGGTCGATCCTGTTCCCCAATACTGTGCCGGTCGGCAACATCGAAGTGAACAATCGCGTAACGGCGGCATTCCAGGCGACGCTGAAGGCCCTGAAGGCGAACAACATGCTCGCAAATTTCAAGGTCGACGCGGGCCCCAACAATATCGGCGTGGATGTCGGAACCGACATCACTGCGGGCCCGATCGTCCAGCTGATCGAAAGCCGCAAGGACGTGGTGGGCCTTTTCGGTCCGAACGGCGGCGTGACGCCGGCGATCGGCGACGCCATTTCGCAGCTCAAGCTGAACGGCAAGGTCTGCGCCTATGGTTTCGATCTTGGGCCCAAGCAGCTTGAGCAGATCAAGAGCGGCGCCCTGATGGGTTCGCTCGGTCAGCAACCCTTCCTGCAGGGCTTCTACCCGGTGATGCAGCTCTATCTGCAGATCGATCGCAACATCGCCGCCGCCAACCTCGACACGCGAGCCCAGCTTGTCACCAAGGACAATGTCGAGAAGGTCGGGAAGCGTTTCGAAAACTGAAGCATCGCATAAAGGGATGCGCGGGCTGACGATGAGGCTTTGCGCGCATCCCTTTAACCCGGCATCCGCTGGTCGGCCCGAGCCATGAGCGCCACAAAAGCGGCCACGCGCCCGATCGAGAGTGGACGCGGCTTGTCGCTGTTGTTCGGCGGATGGGAAGTGGGCCTGCTCGCGATCATGGCCGCGCTGTACCTGGGCGGCCTCTATCTCAATCCCGCATTCTTTGGCTCGACATCCGCGCTATTCTCAGTGCTTCGCGATGCGTCTCGCTATGGCGTCATGGCGGTCGGCATGACGTTTGTTCTGATCAACAAGGAGCTCGACCTTTCCGTTGGCTCGACGTTCGGGCTGACAGCGACGTTCTTTGGCATGCTGTTCGCGCCGAGTTATTTCGACCTCGACGTCACGACCGCCGTCGTTGCCTGTCTTGTGCTCGGCCTCGTTATCGGCCTCATCAATGGCTTTCTCGTCACGGTTCTCGAGGTGCCGGCGTTTATAGCGACCCTGACCACCTTGTTCATCGGCCGTGGCGTCATCCTCGGGCTGACCGGCGGCAAGAACATCGCGTTTGAGCTCAAGGCGGACAAATATCCCACCTTCTTCCGCATCGGCGAGATCAACGCGCTCGGCTTCAATAACCAGATCATCGTGTTCGTGATCATTGCGACGATCGGCGCGGTTGCTCTCGCTTGCACGTCGTATGGCTGGACGACCTACGCGACCGGCGGAAATGAGCAGGCCGCCCGTTATGCCGGCATCAACACGCGCTTTGTCCGGATGCGCTCCTACGTGCTGTCTTCGCTGTGCGCCGTCACCGCCGGATTGATGAATGTTGCACAAAGCAAGGACGCGGACCCGGCATTCGGCCTCGGCGCCGAACTGGTCGTCATCGCCTCGGTGATCGTCGGCGGCGCCGCGATATTCGGCGGCCGCGGGCGCGTGATCGGATCATGCCTTGGCGCGATTCTCGTCGGCCTGATCGACAAGGTGCTGCGGGAAGGGGTGCCAATCACGCGCGTCATTCAGGTCGGCGACGAGAAAATGGAAGTCGCCGCGATCTCGCAATTGCCGCCCGGCGCGGTCCCTGCGTTTTTGGGCGTCGTCCTGATCGTCGCAGTGCTAATCGAACCATTGCTTGTGCGCCGTCGCATCGCCGCGCGGCTATGGGCGTGGCTGCGCGGCCTGCCGTCCGCCGGTCGTTCCAGATCTTGGCGGCATCGCGATCTCCGGCGCCCAGACGCGCGGCACGACGGCGCAGGCGCGCGGTCTCGGCAAACGCGGAATCGCCGCGTTCTTCTATCGACGCGATGCGGCGGCCGTCATGTTGCTCGTCGCGCTCTGGCTGTTCGGCTTCTGGGCGAGACCGGACTTCTGGCAGGGGCTCGACAATTCGTTTTCGATCCTGCTGGCATTTTCCGAAATCGCGTTGCTTGCCGTCGGCCTCACGTTCGTCATGGCCAATGGCGACATCGATCTTTCCGTCGGGTCGGTGCTGGCGCTTTCGGGAGCAACCGCCGCCATCATCATGAAGGACACGGATCTCGGTCCGCTGGCCGCGGGGATCATCGCAATCGGCGTGGGCGTTCTGGCCGGCGCGATCAACGGCTGGCTGACCGCTTACGTCGGCCTTCCCGCTTTTATCGCGACATTGGGCACCTTCTACTGGGCGCGCGGCATCGGATCGTCGATCGTGGCGGGCACACAGCTCAATGGCTTTCCCGAATCTTTCAATCTCATCGGCCGCAGCCTGTTTGAATTGCTCGACGCGCTCGGAATCGCGCCGACCCATGGATTGTGGCTCGCCGTCGCAAAGGCTGTCAGCGTGCAGACAATCTTTGTGCTGGTCGTCGCGGCCATTGCCGGAGTCGTGCTCGCTCATACGAGATTCGGAGAGAAGGTGCTCGCTGTCGGCGGCAATGAACGCGCGGCGGCCTTCGCCGGCATCAATACGCGGCGCGTTCGGTTTACCGCACTCCTGATTTCCGGCACGTGTGCGGCTTTCGGCGGCGTGATCTACGATGCGTTCTACCGCAGCTTCATCCCGACCGCCGGACAATTGCGCGAACTCGACGCCATCTCGTCGATCATCATTGGCGGCGGCTCGATCTTCGGCGGCTACGGTACGATGATCGGATCGCTCGCGGGCGCTGGCGTCATCACGCTCATTCGCCAGTTACTGTCGCTTCAGATCATTCTTCGGGACGGCAGCTCGTTCGTCCTTCCGCAGCAATGGCAGAACGTGTTCATCGGCTTGATCCTGATTGTTGCGGTGATCGGCGACATCTGGCTGCGCCAGAACAATGTCTTCGGCAAATGGTTCGGCCGACCGAGAGCGGGCGAAGAGGCGACGACCGCGATTCTGGAGCATCGGGCATGACGACGCCAATCGTGGAGATGCGCGGAATCTTCAAGAGCTTCGGTCCGGTGCAGGCGCTCGTCGACGTCCATCTGCGCTTGATGCCAGGCGAAGTGCTCGGGCTGGTCGGCGACAATTCGGCTGGCAAGTCGACCTTGATGAAAATCGTCACCGGCGCCTACCAGCGCGACGCGGGCGACATCTTCATCGATGGCGTCCCGGTGCACTTCAAGAGCCCGCATGAGAGCCGCGATCGCGGCATCGAAATGATCTACCAGGACTTTGCGCTTTGCGGAAATCTCGATGTTTCGCAAAACATCTTCCTGGGGCGTTGGCCGATGCGGTATGGAATCTTTGTCGACCGCGCCCGAATGCATGACGACGCTCGCGAGATCCTGAACCGGCTCAAGGTCGACGTGAACTCGGTCTACCAGAAGGTCGAAAGCCTGTCGGGAGGTCGCCAGCAATCGGTCGCGATCGCCCGGGCGATTTCGTTTGCGCCAAAGGTGGTGATTTTCGACGAGCCGACCGCCAATTTGTCGGTGACGGCGACTCGTCGCCTCCTCGAGACGATGGCGGAATTGAAGGTCCATGAGGTCGCGCAAGTGATCATTTCTCACCGGATGACCGACATTTTCGAAGTGGGCGATCGCGTTATGGTGCTCAAACGCGGTCGCAACGTCGGCGATCGCGTCATCGCCCAGACGACCGAAAAGGAGGTGCTCGAACTGATCGTCTCCGGCGTGCCGGAAACCCCGATTGCGGCTGAGGCCGCGACCTGAAGTCGGTTGCTTTCGATGGAAGCAACGCCGTCATCGCGAGCGAACGCGAAGCGATCCAGGGATCGTCGGGCGCGGCTGTCGCCGTGGATCGCCGCGCAGCTTCGCCGCTCGCGATGACGACCTCGATTGAGGAGCAAGGAGCGGCGTTTAGGCGCCGCGGCTAGCGACCGCCCCATCCGCTTGCGCCCGTGAGCCGCAAAGCGAGGAGGAGCACGATCGGCTCCAATTGTGGCGTTGATGATGAGGCCGACGATCCCGGAACTGAGGTGAATTCCGAGGCGAGGCAGAAGCCAGTCGCCGATCAGGGCGCCGACGATGCCGATCGCCGCGTCGCCGACGAGACCGAATCCGCTGCCACGGACAACCTTGCCCGCCAGCCATCCGGCAATGAGCCCGACGACCAAAATGACGATCAGCCCCTGGTCCGACAGATGCATGCTCTTGGCTCTTCGCGCTCTGATTCGTCGCGTCGCTAGCATGGCAAAAAAACTCGGATGAAAACAGACTTGGGAGAGCTGCCGCCGCGCGCCGGAGGTGAAAGATGCAGCGGGGATGAAAAGTTCCTCTAAGCCGGGCGTTTCGCGCTTATGATCCGACCCGGAATCCCATTGTTCAAAATCGGATGCGTGCTCGTGGAGCAGATCGAGCAACTTGAGATTCGTATTGAGGAGCTCAGAGAGGCGATCGAGCGCAGCCGAAGGCTGATCTTGGCCGGACGAGCGTGCGCGGTCATCGGGCCGGCGCTGTTTGTTTGTTTCGCGCTGGGTCTCATGAACTTCAGTCCGGCCCGGATGATCCTCGGGATCGCGCTAGCCATTGGCGGGGTGGTTCTGATGGGCAGCAGTCGGGCCAGCACCGAGCAGTTGATGCTTTCGTTGAAGCGGGCGGAGAGGGATAGGAGCGAGGCGATCGACGCCCTGCAACTCGTCGAGTTCCGGACCAGGGCTACGGCTCGTGGGCTTTGTCATATCTGGCGGGCGCCAGAGCATTCCGTGGGCCGCCGCCGGACCTCAAGGGCCGGCGGGCGGCGGTGCCGCGAGTTGACAGCGCAGACCTTGGCGGCGAATATGACGCGCGATCAGCAGCTTCCAACGAAACGACATGAACGGCGCGGCGCGACGGCTATCGGCCATTTCAGTGCTTGGTTTTGCGCTTGTCGCGGCTCAGGCCGCGCACGCGGACTTCCGCATGTGCAACAACACGGGCAATCGGGTCAGCGTCGCGCTCGCCTATACCGACGGGCAGGGCTGGGTCAGCGAAGGTTGGTGGAATCTCAAGTCGCTCGATTGCGTGACGCTGCTGCGCGGCACGCTGGCGGCGCAATATTATTACGTGTATGCGATGGACGAGCGCGGCGGCGAGTGGAAGGGCAAGGCTTTCATGTGCACGTCCGATCGCGAGTTTAAGATCGAGGGCCGGCAGGATTGTTTCGTGCGCGGCTACGATCGGACCGGCTTTTTCGAGATCGACACCGGCAAGGACGCCAAGAGCTGGACGGTGCAACTGACCGACCAGGCCAATCATTGAGCCCGAAAAGGTCGGGATTTCGCTTTGGTCAGGTCGAGCGAATAGCCAATCGCGGCGATGAAGGCCGCGACAGTGGGAGGAATGCAAGTGCAGGCTCATCGCCGCCGCCGCGTCAAGATTATCGCGACCTTAGGTCCAGCTTCCGCCGATCGCGCGACGATCGCCGCCCTGTTCGCTGCCGGCGCGGACGTCTTCCGCATCAACATGAGCCATGCCTCGCACGACGTCATGCGGGAGCGCGTGGCGATGATCCGGTCGCTTGAGGAGGAGACCGGCCGCCCGATTGGCGTTCTGGTCGATCTTCAGGGGCCGAAACTGCGCCTCGGTTCGTTCTCGGAGGGCGGCGTCGACCTGCACAAAGGCGACGCCTTCACCTTGGACGGCGACCCTGCGGCTGGGGGTCCGTCGCGGGTTTACCTGCCCCATCCCGAGATCTTGAGTTCGCTGGCGCCCGGCCATCGCATCCTGGTCGACGATGGAAAAGTGCTGCTGCGGGTCGTCGGCGTCGAGCCTGGACGGGCGACCACCCGCGTCGAAGTCGCCGGACGCGTCTCCAACAAGAAGGGCGTCAGCCTCCCCGATACGACGATCCCCACTTCGGCGATGACCGACAAGGACCGCGCCGATCTCACCGCGGCGCTCGAGGAGAACATCGACTGGATCGCGCTCTCCTTCGTCCAGCGCCCGGAGGACATCGTCGAGGTCAAGACGATCGCCAAAGGCCGCGCGCTGGTCATGGCCAAGATCGAGAAGCCGCAAGCCGTCCAGCGCCTGGAGGAGATCATGGTGGAGGCCGACGCGATGATGGTCGCGCGCGGCGATCTCGGGGTTGAGATGCCGCTCGAGCGGGTGCCCGGCATCCAGAAGACCCTGACCCGCCTCGCGCGCCGGCTCGGCAAGCCGGTGGTGGTGGCGACGCAAATGCTGGAATCGATGATTACCGCGCCGGTGCCGACGCGCGCCGAGGTGTCCGATGTGGCGACCGCGGTGTTCGAAGGGGCGGATGCGGTGATGCTTTCGGCCGAAAGCGCCTCCGGCCAATATCCGTGCGAAGCGGTGGCGACCATGAACAAGATCGCCGAAGCGGTCGAATCGGAGGCGATTTATCCCTCGATCATCGAATCGCAGCGCGCCGCGCCCGAGGCGACCGGGGCCGACGCCATCGCCGAAGCGACCCGCGACGTCGCCGAGACGCTCGACCTCAAGGTGATCTGCGCCTGGACGAGCTCAGGCGCGACCGGGCTTCGCATCGCCCGCAAGCGTCCGCGCTCGGCGATCCTGGCGCTGACCCCGATCGAAGCGGTGGCGCGGCGCCTTGCGGTCGTGTGGGGCGTTCATCCGGTCGTCACCGACGACGCCCGCGACGAACGCGATATGGCCGAACGCGCCTGTCGCCATGCTTACATCGAGGGATTCGCCGGCGCGGGCGAACGCATCATCGTCGTCGCCGGGGTGCCTTTCGGCACGTCGGGGGGAACCAACAATCTGCGCATCGCGACCGTGGAGGGGTAGGCCGCCGGCGGCTTTCCTGCGGTCAAGCCGTGAGCAAGCCCTTGACGATCGCGCTCGCCTTGCCGAAGTCCATCTGGCCGGGATGGGCGGCTTTGAGAGCGTTGACCACTTTGCCCATGTCCTTGAGGCCGGCCGCGCCCGTCGCAGCGATCGCCGCCTTCACGGCCACGAGGACCGCCCCATCGTCCATTTGCTTGGGCAGAAATTCGCCGATCACCGCGATTTCGGCGTTCTCCTGCGCCGCGAGCTCGGCGCGACCGGCCTCAGCGTAGATCGCCGCCAATTCCTGCCGGGACTTCAGCATCTTGGTCAGAAGCGCAAGCTCGTCGGCGCGGCTCACGATCTTGCCGGCGCCGCGCGCCTCGATCTCGCGATCCTTCAGCGCCGCCATGATCAGCCTGAGGGCGCCGACCCGCGTTTTGTCGCCGTCCTTCATCGCGTCTTTCATCTGCGCGGCTACAATATCGCGCAACGGCGCAGCATCCGCCATGAGTCTCCTCGATCCTTTTCAACCCTGCGAGCCGCCTTGACGCGCAGCGCGGGCCGCGCTTAAGCACAGCCGCATGTCGAGCGCAACAGCGAACGGACCCGGAGCGTCCGCGGACGAAGGGATCGCGTCGGGATGGCGGCCGCGTGTCGCCACCGGCGTCATCGTTCTTGCCGACGGGCAGGTCATCGAAGGCTTCGGCGTGGGGGCGATCGGCTCGGCGGTCGGCGAAGTTTGCTTCAACACGGCGATGACCGGCTATGAAGAGATCCTGACCGATCCCTCCTACGCCGCGCAGATTATCACCTTCACCTTCCCGCATATCGGCATCGTGGGCGTCAATGACGAGGACATCGAGGTCGTCAACCCGGCTGCTTCGTCGGCCGCAATCGGCGCGATTCTCCGCGCCGAGATTTCCGAGCCGTCGAATTTCCGCGCCAAGGCGCGTCTCGACGGCTGGCTGAAGTCGCGCGGAATCATCGGCGTGACCGGCGTCGACACGCGCGCCTTGACCACTTTCATCCGCAAGAACGGCATGCCGAACGCCGTCATCGCCCATTCGCCGGACGGCGCCTTCGACCTCGACGCGCTGCGGGCCGAAGCGGCGCGCTGGCCCGGCATAGACGGGATGGATCTCGTTCCGGTCGTCGGCGCGACCCAGCGCTACGACTGGAATGAGACAAGCTGGACGCTGGAGAACGGATACGGCAAGCGGGCGGCGACGCGCTTTCACGTGGTCGCTGTCGATTACGGGATCAAGCGAAACATCCTGCGGCTTCTCAACGACTGCGGCTGCGCGGTCACTGTCGTTCCGGCGACGGCCAGCGCCGAGGACATCCTGGCGCTCAAGCCGGACGGCGTTTTCCTGTCCAACGGGCCGGGCGACCCTGCGGCGACTGGCGAATACGCGGTCCCGACGATACAGGCGCTGCTGGAGACCCGCACTCCGCTGTTCGGCATCTGTCTCGGCCATCAGCTCCTGGGGCTGGCGGTTGGGGGGCGCACGCTCAAGATGCCGCAAGGCCATCACGGCGCCAACCATCCGGTGAAGGACTTCACCACCGGTAAGGTCGAGATCGTATCGATGAATCACGGCTTCGCGGTCGACCGGGCGAGCCTGCCGGCGAACGCCCGGGAAACGCATGTTTCGCTATTCGACGGCTCGAATTGCGGCGTCGCGCTCGTCGACCGTCCGGCGTTCTCGGTGCAATATCATCCCGAAGCTTCGCCAGGGCCCCGCGACAGCCATTATCTCTTCCGCCGCTTTGTCGACCTGATCGCGGCGTCGAAGGATGCGTCCGGGACCGAGGCGGCTTAGGTCACGGACGCTGGCGGGTGTCGGCGATCGGCGCGTAGGTGAACTCCTGCACGCCGACGTCGACGACGACGTCGCCCTTGACCCGCGCGTTGACCGCCCGCGCCAGCGCCTTGCTCATTTTCGCCACGTCGAAGCGATCGAGATGATCGAAGTCGATCGTATCGTCATCGTAGACGTAGCGGAACGCCTCATCGACGAGGATCGAATCGGGCGCCATCGCCGCCGATCTTAGCGCGGCGAGATCGACCGTATAGCTCAAGAGCATGACGGCGTAGCCCTTGACGGCGCCGTCCTTGATGCGAGGAACATTGATCTCGTGCGTCTTGCGCGCCTCGGTCGCTCTGGCTGGCGCTGTTTCCGGCCGAGCCTCGCGCATCGCGACAAAGCGATCGGTCGCCGCCTCACCCGCGATTGCGGCGGCCGCCGCGGTCAAGCCGATGAAAACGGCCTTGATCATTCTCCCCGCCGTCTCCAGTCGAGGTCCGTGTAGGTCCCGTCGGACTGCCCCTCGCGAATGGCGCGAGCGATGATCTCGGAAACCGCCGCGCAGGCCTTGAGCTGGACCGCGAGCGCGCGCCGGTTGATCTCGAGCTTGGCGTGCAAGTCGGCGAGCGCCGCGCGCAACGGGCCGATCAGCGTCGTGCGGTCGATCGCGGAAACGAGGCGGTTCAGCTCGAGCAGGCCCTGGTTCTTGCGAAGACTGTAGGCCTCATAGTGGACCGGCCGCCGCTGCTCGATGTCCGCGGTTTCGGCTTCGACCGTCTGCCGCAGGCGTTCGACGATCGGCAGCGCCGCCGCGGCCGCCGCCAGCGCGCCGGACTGGGGTCGGCGCTGCGCAAGGCTCATGTGCGCTTGCGGCCGGCAAACATGACCGCGCCATTGTCGAACGCGGCGGCGGCAGGGGCCGACAGGATGTTGGCGCTCATCTGCGCGGCTTCGCTCGCGCTCTTGAGCGCTTCGCCCGGATGCGCCGACCAATCGCGCGGCGCGAGTTCATGGGTCGCGAACAACCGTTTGGAGATGCCGAACGCGCCAGACTTGGCGATTTGCCGCGACACCTGCTCGGCGAGCATCGATCGCCACATGTCGCCCGCCATGCCCTGGCCGAAGACGCCGTCGGCGTCCTTGGGCAGCATTTCGCCGACGAATGAATTGAGCATCATCGCCTCGAATTCCGTTTTCGCCCGCGACAGGCTGGACGAACCCTCCGGCATTTGAGCGAGGCGCGTGCGTGCGTCCGCCGCGCCCTCGGCTTGCGCTGACGAGGCCGTGGAGACGCTCGCGGCCCGGTCGACATCGGTGGAAAAGTCCGCCTCAGGCGCGTTCGACGCCGCGAGCGCGCTGAGACGCTGGGCTGCAAGCCCGGCGCGCGACGGGTCGGCGGCGTTCAAGACTTCGAGAACGACGTCAGTTCGGGGATTGAAGGCCATAGGCTCTGCCGGGATGCGGTTCGCGCTGTCCAGGGTCCGCTCTTAGCCTTACGTCGGGCTTGTGCCGCGCCGGGCGATCGCCCGCTCGATGAGCTCGGCAAGCTCCTTCCGCTCATTCTGAGTCCGGCAACTCAGAGCGGCCGCTTCGATCGCGTGCTCCAGGAGCTTGGCCCGCATGCCTTGACCTTGCATCCTGGCGCGCGCGCTCTTCTGCTCGCGCGCCAGCGACTCGAGCTTGCCTTGCAGCGTGCGCAGATGCCGCTGGCTGAGTTTGGCCGGCGTTCCATAGGCGAGGTCGCCCGCTTCCAGGGTTTCGAAGATTGCTTTGAGATCGTCGCTCAGGCTCGCGTGCTGGCGCTCGATCGAATGGAGCCGCGACCGGCCGAGGTCGTGCATCTGGTTTTGAAACCTGCCAATCCGGGTCAGGGAGTCGAGGCGCTTTCTCATGGGCTATCCTCAGTGAAGCCAAGCGCCGAAGCCGATGAGGAAGGCGTCGATGGCGGGCTTAATCGTGAAGTAGAGCAGGATGAGGCCGCCGCCGGCGACGAATGGCGTGGCGACAAAAAACACCTGGATTTGCGGCGTTAGCCGGTTGATGAGCGCCAGCGCCAGATTGACGACGAGGGCGTAGATTACGTAGGGCGATGCGATCCTCAGTGCGAGCCGGAACGATTCGCCGAGCGCATCGGCGACCTGTCTCAGCGCGAGGCGCGCGTCAAAGTCGGCGCCGACGGGCACGACGTCGTAGGAGGCGACGAGCCCGCGCAAAAGCTCCCAATGGAGGTCGGCGGCGAACAACAGGGCCATCGCAGAGAGTGAGATGAGGGTCGCGAGCGGCGCGAGCGGCTCGGGGCCCTCGATCTGAAATCCAAAGGGACTGGCGAATCCGAGCATCGTCGCGGCGCCCGTGGCCAGGGTTTCGAGCGCCAGATAGAAGACGCGGCTGAGAAAGCCAATCATTCCGCCGACGAGCGATTCGACCGCGATGGTCCTCAACATGAGGATCGGATCGTCGCCAAGCGCGGCGGCCGGAATTTTTTCCAGCAATAGGGGGGTCAAGGTCAGCGTGACCGCCAGCGCGACAAACAAGCGAACCTGAGCCGGAATTTGGCTGTTCGAGAATCCGGGCGCCAGCATCAGACAGCCGCCAATGCGGCAGAACAGCACGAAGGCCCCGATCGCCGCCCCGGGCGCGAGCGTCTGCTGCGGGGCGGCGAGCGACTCGGCGAGGAGCGCCGTCACGAAATCGTCCCCAGCGATTTGACTTCGAATCCGCGCGCGACTTCGAGTTGCGACAGCACGGCCAGAGTCGGGAACATCCGCTCGATGATCATCCGCACGTAGGGGCGGGTCTCCGCCGTGGTGACGAGCGCGAACAGGCGGTATTCGCTCATCCGCTTGCGGATCGCGGCCGACGCCTCCGCGGCGAATTGCTCCATCAGCCGCGGATCAATGTCGAATTCGACGACTTCGCCCTTGGCGTCGCGCTTGAGGGCCTGATGGAGCGCGAGATCCCATCGATTGCCGAGCCGGAGCACGGCGAGGACGCCGTTGTCGGCGAGATCGCCGCAGATCTGCTGGGACAATCGGATTCGCACCTGCTCGGCGATCTGCTCGGGCCGGCGCGCGTGCGGCGCGATCTCGGCCACCGCTTCCAGGATCAGGTTCAAATTGCGAATCGAGACGCGTTCGGCGAGCAGAAGCTTCAGCGTTGCGAGCAGGCCCGACTGCGAAATCTGCGAGGGACAGAGGTCGTCGAGCAGCCGCTTGTACTCGGGCTCCAGCCGGTCGAGGAGCGCGCGCATGTCCTTGTAGGACAGCAACTGGGCGAGGTTGTTGTGGATGACCTCGCTCAAATGGGTCAGCAACACCGAGACTGGATCGACCGGCTTGAAACCCTCGCGCTTGGCGTCCTTGACGAACGCCTCCGGAATCGCGATCGCCCGCATGCCGAAAGCAGGCTCCCGCACCTCGTCGCCCGGCAGCTTGGGCCGCGGCCCGTCGCCGATGATCACGAGGTAGTCCTTGACTCGCAGTTCGTGGGTGGCCACCGCCGTCCCATGGATCTTGATCTGGTAGGTTCTTGGCTGAGCCTTGATGTCGTCGATGAGCCGGATCTCGGGAACGACGAAGCCATATTGCCGGGCGAACTTGCGTCTCATCTTGGCGATGCGCGAGGCGATCTCGTCGCGCGAGAGGAGGAGCGCCGCGTTGAGCTCCTTGCTGAGGCAAAGTTCGATCTCGAACGATTTGAGCTGTTCCTTGATCGAGGCGCGCGCTTCCGCCTTCGCCCGCTCGTCCCTCGCCGTCTGCCGGGCCGCCTCGGCCGCGCGGTCGCTCGCGATGCGGCGCGGAATGGCGACGCCGACGAAAGCCATCAGTCCGCCGAGCGCGGCGAACGGCAGAAACGGCAGGCCGGGAACGACGCCAAGCACCGCCATGAGGAGGGCGGCGAGAAACAGCGCATTGGGATAGCCGCCGAGCTGGTCGAGGACCGCCTTGTCGGCCGAACCGCGTGTGCCCCCCTTGGCGACCAGGAGGCCGGCGGCGAGCGAAATGATGAGCGCCGGGATCTGCGAAACGAGACCGTCGCCGACCGAGAGCTTGGTGAAGATATCCGCGGCGGCGGAAAGCGTCAGCCCGTGGCGGGTGACGCCGATGACGATGCCGCCGAAAATGTTGACCGCGAGAATGATGATGCCGGCGATCGCGTCGCCGCGCACGAATTTCGACGCGCCATCCATCGAGCCGAAAAAAGAGCTTTCCTCCTCGAGTTCGCGCCTGCGCGCCTGTGCGATCTTTTCATCGATGAGGCCAGCCGAAAGGTCGGCGTCGATCGCCATCTGTTTGCCGGGGATGGCGTCGAGGGTGAATCGGGCGCCGACCTCGGCGATGCGGGTCGCGCCCTTGGTGATGACCAGGAAATTGATCGTCACCAGAATGAGGAAAACGATGATGCCGATGACGAAATCGCCGCCCATCACCAATTCGGCGAAGCCGCCGATGATATAGCCCGCCGACGTCGGCCCCTGCTCGCCGCGCGAGAGGATGAGACGGGTCGTCGAGATATTGAGCGCGAGCCTCAGGATCGTCGCGACCAGCAGCACCGTGGGAAACGCGGAAAACTCAAGCGGCTTATGGATCCACAGCGCCACCATCAGGATCAGGACCGAGAGCGCGATCGAGAACGCCAGTCCGAAGTCGATCATCATCGCCGGAACCGGCAGGAAGAACAGGCACAGGATGAGGACGATGCCGACCGCGAAGGCGATGTCCTTGCCGCCGCGGTTGGCCGCCGGCGTGGGCGCCGTCGCGGTCGCTATCGCCGTCCCTGACAATCGCCGCCTCTCAAACCGGGCGCGCCGCCATCATGCGGGGCGCGGACTGGGAGAGTGGGGGGCGAAGCTTGCGCGAGGTCTGATGCGATTCGCGGTATGCGGGGGACTGCGCGCGCCATACGGGCCGTAGCCGCGGTCATGCGTTTGTGCCCGCCTTGGCGTTCGCAAATTGGGACTATCAAGGTATGTCGATGAGGAATTTGGAAGATAAGTTGCTGGTAATATCGGAATATTGTCAAGGTGTATTTTGGTGTTGCTGTCGCCGGTAACGGGATTATGGACGGACTGGCTCCACTCTTAACCAGACCGTTTTCTTTGTCCTCTGATACGACAAAGCAAACTGGCAAGGAAATTATCAGTTCGGTCGTCTTGGAAAGCGCTGAGATTGAATTGGTCGACTGTTCGAACGCGCCGTCAATTTTGCAGGTCACTGAAGCATATTCTATAGATAGGCGGCGTGAAGCGTAGTCAGGGCGCCTACGACTATAGCGCGACCTTGGCTGGGGCTGTCAGTTCTCGCAGAAGTCAACATTTTCTTGCCAAGAAGGCGGAGTCCGAGTTACGCTACGTGGAGCATTCCATCCGCAGGCTCGTCCTCGGCGCCGTAGTCGGCTTTGCTTCACACTGTTGGGCGCCGGCATAGGAGGAGTCGTTCTTCGGCGACGGCCGCGCCGAGCAAGCGCCAGGCGCTGGCGCCGCCCTATGTGATCGCCCAAGTCCTTGAAAAGGCTCAAAACGGCAATGGGGGCCTCTTGTCAAAAGTTGGCATGGATTTGGGTTCGGCGCCGCGCCGGCTTGGGGCGAAGCCCGTATTTGTATCCCCGCTCGATGCACGTTCGCGCCGCTGGCGAGCGAGACGGTCGCGCGATCTCGGGGCGATCGAACCCTCAGCAGCGTTTGATCGGGGAACCGAAATCGAGATGATTGGATGACCGCTCAGTCTGGACAAAAGCGGCTTGGCTTCTTCACCAGGCTCCTCGACGAGACGGGCGCCGGCGGAGCGTTATCGGCTTGCGACCGAGCAGATCATTTATGCCGAGGCCTATGGTTTCGACTCGGCGTGGGTCGCCCAGCATCATTTCCGTGCGGAAGAGGGCGGCCTTCCCGCGCCATTTGTGTTTCTGGCGCAAGCCGCGGCGAAAACGTCGAGAATTCGCCTCGGCACCGGAATCGTGACCCTGCCGCTCGAGAATCCGGTGCGCGTCGCCGAGGATGCGTCGGTGCTCGATTTGCTCTCGGGCGGCCGCCTCGAATTGGGAATGGGCTCGGGCGGCACGCCTTCGGCGTTCGCCGCTTTCGGTCTCGACAGCGCTGATCGGGGGACGATCTTCGAGAGGCATCTCGCGATCGTTCGCGATGCTCTTGCTGGGAGCCCCCTCGGCGGCGAAGACACCCTTTATCCGCCGGCCCGCCAACTGCTCGACCGGATATGGCAGGCGACCTTTTCGGTCGGCGGAGGGACGCGCGCAGGCAAGGCGGGCGACGGCCTCATGCTCTCGCGCACCCAGCCGCGGACCAGGGAGGCTCCAGGAGCCTCGCTCGGCGACTTGCAGCATCCGATCATCGACGCATATCTCGCGGCGCTCCCCCCCGATCGGGAGCCGCGCATTCTCGGCTCGCGAACCCTCTTTGTCGCCGACAACCGAGACGAAGCGCTGCGCTTCGCCGACATCGGACTCCGCCGCATCGTCGATCATTTCCTCACCACAGGACACATCATCTCTGGACGGTCGCTTTCGGACCTCATCGCCGCGTTCGACGTCCATGTCGGGACGCCTGAAGACGTGATCGCTTCGCTTCGTTCGGACAGCACGCTCGAACGGGTGACGGATCTGGTGTTCCAGGCGCATTCCGTCGACCCGCCCCACCCCTATGTCCTGCGCTCGCTGGAACTGATCGCGACGGAGGTCGCGCCTGCGCTTGGTTGGCAGCGCCCGAATATCGAAAGGGCGAACCGCGTCTCGTTTGCTCGCTGAGCGCGGGCTATAGAGGACCGACCATGAGCCAAACCGAACCCGACGTTATTGACCTGCTTGCCGGCATAGAGAAGGGGTCGGGCCTCGACCGCATTCGCGCCCAGCGTCAGCAGGCGCGGGACAACGCGCAGAAAAGCTATCAGGCTCTGTTCGCGCCGAGGTTTCCCGGCGAAGTCAACGCGGAGGAACGCCACGCGGTCGCCGCCTTCGTCGCCGGCCTGCACCGCGACCCTAAAGCTCTCGCCTTCTATATGGACGGTCTAGCTGTCCATAGCGGACGCCAAGACATTCCCGAAGCGATAAAGGACGAGATCGCGCGGGGCGCGACGCAAGGCCCCTACGGGCGATATCCTCGCGGGCCGCTGACGGTCGAGGACCAGGCCGGCCCGGTCCACAAGATATCGGACGCGAATCGACAGATTCTCGGCGCTCGCCTCTCCGCGGCGCTCGAACATGCCCATCTGTTGGTGTTTCGTCCCCGTGACGCCAGCCCGGCGGCGCTGCAATCCTTGCGCGACGCCGGTTGGCTGACGGACGATATCGTCACCTTGTCGCAACTGGTTGCGTTCCTGTCGTTTCAGATCCGAGCCATCGAAGGGTTGCGCGTCTTGGCGGCTGCGCCCGCTGGCGACGATTGAACGGGAGGCATTGCCATGAGGGAAACGACGATCGCCTCGACTCACAACGACCGTCCCGTAGTCTTCACCCAGGACGAGATCGACTGGGCGCCCTGGCTTACGCCGCTGGCGGAGGATGAGCTGACCGAGCGGCACTGGGCGGGACTGGTTGACGCGTCACGCGCGAAATCGCCATATTTCATGCTGCTGGCGCGCGACCCGGAGATCCTCGAAGCGCGCACGAAAACGGACAAGGATATCTTCTATAATCCCGCAGGCGGTCTGCCCCGCGCAGAGCGCGAACTCTCGGCTGCGGCGGCCTCCCGCGTTAACGGCTGCATTTTCTGCGCCTCGGTTCATGCGCGTTTCGCCTCGACCTATTCCAAGCGCCGCGAAGACGTGCAGCGCCTTCTGGACGAGGGCGTCGCGGTCGACATCGATGCGCGCTGGAACGCGGTGATCGCCGCTTCCGTCGCTCTGAGCCAGACGCCCTCCACGTTCAATGAGCGTCATGTCGAAGAGCTGCGCCGCTCGGGCCTCGACGATCTCGCGATCGTGGACGTGATCCACAGCGCCGCGTTCTTCAACTGGGCCAATCGGCTGATGCTGTCGCTCGGGGAGCCGACGCCGGCGGCGAAAGGCTGAGCGGAGGATTGTGACGGCGATGAGCGTTTCCAGGGTGTTAGGCGCCAATTTCCGCAACGAATTCGCCAATTTACTTGCGTGATATGTTGTTTAGCTTGGCTGGAACGGACAGGAAAATGGATTAGAGATTATGGCCGGTTTTAAGAAAGATGAGAGCGCCATCGTGGGATGGGACGGCCCGGCTGCCGCGTCACGGCCATGCGCTACGCCGCGACCGGACCGCCGAGATAGGCCTCGCGAATGCGCGGGTCGTTGCGCAAAGTTTCCGCCGACCCTTGCAGGACGATGCGGCCCGTTTGCAGCACGTAGCCGGCGTCAGCGACCTGCAAGGCGAGATTGGCGTTCTGTTCGACCATGAACACGGTGACGCCCTGGCGGTTGATTTCGACAATCAGCTCCAGAACGCGGTCGACATAGAGCGGCGACAGTCCCATCGTCGGTTCGTCCATGCAGATCAGACGCGGCCGTCCCATCAGCGCTCTCGCCATCGCAACCATCTGCTGCTCGCCGCCGGAAAGCACGCCGGCGCGCTGATTGATCCGCTCGGCGACGCGCGGGAATAGGGCGAGCATCCGCTCGAGGTCCTCGGCGACCGCCTTGCGATCGGTGCGCGCATAGGCGCCCATCAGCAGATTTTCCCGCACGCTCATCAGCGGGAAGATGCGACGGGCCTCTGGCACGGAACCGATTCCGGCGCGGATCACGCGATGGGTCGGCCAACCGTCGATCCGCGCGCCGTCGAAAGTCACCGTGCCGGAACGCGGCGCAATGAGCCCAAGGATGACCTTCATGGTCGTCGATTTGCCGCTGGCGTTCCCGCCGAGCAGCGAGACGATCTGACCCTGGCCGACCTCGAGCGAAAGGTCGAAATGGGCTTGAACCGCGCCGTAGAACGTATTGATACGGTCGAGACGCAACAGCGGATTCATGACGCTGCGACCGCCGCCGAACGCAACGCGGCGCCGACGCCGCTGTGGCCGAGGTAGGCCTCAATGACCGCGGGGTCGTTCCGCACGCTCTGCGGCGGCCCCTCGGCGATCTTGGCGCCATCGTCGAGGACGGCGACGCGATCAGAGATCTGCATCACCATTTCGAGCTTGTGTTCGATCAGCAGGATCGTCATGCCGCTCGCCTTGAGCAGTCGCGATCAGCTCCTGCATTTCCGCGGTCTCGGTCGGATTCATGCCAGCGGTTGGCTCGTCGAGCAGCATCATTCGCGGCTTCAGCGCGAGCGCGCGAGCGATTTCAAGGCGCCGCCGATTGGCGTAGGACAGCGTGTAAGCCGCGTGATCCAGCCGCGGAATGAGCCGGTCGCCAAAGAGAGCAAGAATTTGGCGCGCCTCGGCCTTCAGCGCATCCTCCTCGCTCCTGACGGCGGGCGGGCGAACAAGCGCCAGCGCGAGTTCGGCGAGCGGCCCGAGAACGGGCCAGGGCGGGCGCACGGCGCGAAGGCGCGTGTGAGCGCCGAGCAGCACGTTGTCCTCCACGCTAAGATTGGCGAAGACCCGGCCGTGCTGAAAAGTCCGGGCGAGGCCGAGGGCGGCGATCGCCTCCGGCGCGAGCCTTTGGATCGGCTGGCCAGCGAACAGGATTTCGCCTTCGTCCGCGTGGTCGAGGCCGCTGATCATGTTGAACGTCGTCGTCTTGCCGGCGCCATTGGGGCCGATGAGGCTGACGAGTTCGCCTTCGTCGACTGTGAGATCGAGCGCCTTGACCGCGGTCACGCCCCCGAACCGGCGCGACAATCCACGAATTTCCAGAAGCCGGCCCATGCCTATACCGCGCCCAGAAGGCCCTGCGGCCTGAAGCGGATGAGCAGCAGCAGAACGACCCCATAGATCAAAATGCGATATTCGGCGGCGATGCGGAAGATCTCCGGCAGGCCGACAAGCACGACTGCGCCCGCGATTGCGCCGAGAACGTTGCCCATCCCGCCGAGGATGACCATGGTCAGAGCGAGCAGCGAGAGCTGCGAATCGAAGGTCTGGTTGTTGAGATAGGAATAGAGGTGCGCGGTTATCGCGCCGCCGACGCCCGCGCCGAATCCGCCGAATGCGAAAGCGAGCGCCTTATAGCGATCGAGACCAATGCCGTAAGAGCGCGCAGCGACTTCGTCCTCGCGCAGCGCGCGCAGGGTCCGGCCGAAGTGCGAGCTCAGAAGCCGGGTCTGAAGCAGCGCGAGCGCGATGACGACCGCGAGGCAAAGCCAATAGACCGCGCGGGCCGAATTGATGTCGCGGCCGAAGAGCGAGAGCGGCGGAATGCCGGTGATCCCCATCGCGCCGCGCGTCAGGCTTTCCCAATTGAGGATGACGAGGCTCACGATCTCGCCGATCGCCAGCGTCGCGATGGCGATATAGTGCCCGCGCAGCCGGAAAGCGGGAAAGACGAGCAGAGTCCCGATCGCGCTGGCGATCAACCCGGCGGCGGGAATGGAAACGATCGGCGGAACGTTCAGATCGACAGCCAAAAGCGCGGATGCGTAACCGCCGATCGCCAGGAGCGCGGCCTGGCCGAGGGAAATCTGCCCGGCGGTGCCGGCGATGAGCGTAAGGCTCAGAGCCAGCAACGCCGCAAGCCATGCATTGGTGAGGGTTTGCAACAGATAGGGCGCGCTCGTCGCCAGCGGCAGCGCCAATGCGGCGAGCGCCAGCGCCCAGACCGCCCATCGCGGCAGCTGCACCGGGCGGCTCGGCGCGATGAAGGAGCCGACCAGCGGCTCGGTGTTGATCGTCGAACGTCCGCCGAACAGGCCGTTCGGCAGCCAGAGAAGAAAGACGATCAGAAGGACGAAGGCGAACAGATTGCGGTAGGTCGTGCCGAACAGCGCGATGCCGTAGCTCTCGACGAGGCCGAGCAGGAGGCTGCCGACGATCGCCCCCGGGACATTGCCGACGCCGCCGATCACCTGCGCGACGACGCCTTTCAGCGTCGCCTGGAAGCTCATTCCCGGGTCGATGTGATTGTAATACATGCCGACCAGCAGGCCGCTGACGCCGCCAAGCGCCGAGGCGATGGCGAAGACGGCGCTGCTGACCGCGTTGACGTTGACGCCCATCTGCTGCGCCGCCTCGCGATCCTGGGCGGTCGCCCGTACCGCAAAGCCCAGCCTGGTGAAGCGCAGGAAGACGTAAAGCAGCGCCGCGCCGCTAAGACCGGCGCCGGCGATCAGGATGTCCATCGCGCCGATCGAGCCGCCGCCGATCGTCAGCCGCCAATCGGGGAGATCGCTGGGGACCGCGCGCGGATCGGGCGAGAAGACGAGCTGCACGAGCTGATCCAACACGAAGCTGAGGCCGATGGTCGCCAAGAGCGGAGCGATGCGCGCTTTGCCCTGCAGAGGTCTTAGGCCCACCCGTTCGATCAGCATCCCGACCAGACCGCAGGCGACGAAGACGATCAGCATCGTCACCGGCAGCGGCGTATGGAGGAAGGTGACCGCGGCCCAGCCGATATAGGCGCCGATCGTGTAGACCGAGCCGTGGGCGAAATTGATGAGATTGGCTACGCCGAAGATCAGCGCGAGCCCAACCGCGAGCAACGCATAGATATTGCCGATGACGAGACCATTGATCGTATAATCAATGAAGGAGCTCAAGAAACCGGCTGCCCGTCGCTCACTCCGCCGAACACGGAGAGCGTCATGGCCGGCCAGGCCGGCCATGACGCGCCAATGATGCCCTCAATATAGAGCGCGCGCTTAGGTCGCAGAAGGCTTCTTTCCATCCCATAGGGTGAACTGGCCGTTCTTGACGACGAGATACACGGCGCGCGCGCCGGCGACGCGGCGGGTTTGCGGGTCGAATGTCGCCTTGCCATAGATCACGCTCGGGACGTCCTTGATCTGAGCCAATCCATCCCGGATCGCCGTGCGGTCGACGCCATATTTGTCGATGACGGACGCCAGAAGAATGATCGTGTCATAGGCGACGGCGTTGAAGTCGTCCGGCTCCTCGCCGTATTTGGCGCGGAATTTCTCGACGAAATTCTTCACTTCGGGCCGCGTGTCGCCGGGGAAGAAGTTCGATTCGGTGAAAACTCCATTGGCCGCATCGCCCGCGAGTTCGATGAATTTCGGCGAATAGATCGAGCCGGAGGCGACGATCGGGGTCGTCGAGCCCGACGGTCCGGATCTGGCGGGTGATCAGCGCGCCGTCCGCATAATAGGAAATGAGGACGATCGCGTCAGGCTTGGCGTCGCGGACGCGCACCAGCGTCGAGCGAAAATCCTTTTCGTCGGGCTGGTAGCCCTCCGACGCGACGACATCCAAGCCGTAGCCCTTCGCCGCTTCGGAGAAGATGTTCTGGCTCGCCCGGCCCCAATCGGTGTTGAGGTAGAGGACAGCGACGTGTTTGAAGCCAAGATCGGCGGCGTATTTCGCCAGCCTCGGCTGCTCGTCGGCCTGGCTCACCGAATTGCTCCAGATGAAATCGCCGCCCTTGGTGAAGTTCGGATGCGAATTGGTGAAGCCGAACTGCACGAGCCCGGCGCGCTGGTAGATCGACGACGCCGCCATTGACGCGGTGCTTGAGAAATCGCCGACCTCGACGACGATCTTCGGATCGCTGACAAACTTCTGCGCGATCGCGACGGTCTGGCGCGGATCGGCCTGGCTGTCCTCGAAGACATATTGCAGCGGGCGCCCTTTGACGCCGCCGTGCGCGTTGACCTCTTCGAGCGCGAGGTCGAACCCCTTCTTCCATTGCGCGCCATATTGCGCGTTCTGTCCGGTGAGCGGCCCGCTGACGCCGATCGTCACCGGTTCGCCGCTTGCCGTCTGCGCGAGGGCCACGGAGGCGCCAAGCGCGCAAAGGCCAACCGCCAGCAAAGCTTGCTTCGCCAGGCGGCCGAAAGGGGAACCTGGAAGATACGACATGCTCCGTGCCTCCTGTTTCGGCAGCGGCCCCGAGGGCTCGCCGCATTCGCCCATGGCTACGCCCGAGAGGCGTCTTCCCGGCACTTTGTCACCAAACCCCTCGGCGAACCATCCGTATCGCGGCGCCCGGCGGCGAGGAAAGCCGCCAAGCGGGACCGCCCTGGCGGGGTACCTGTCGCGCGGGCTCGACGCGGCGGAGGCGGATGTGGCCCAGATCGAGTCCGCGCGGCAGGACATCGCGCGGCGCTTTGGAATGTATCCCGATCCACACATCCGCCTGTGACGCTGGCGCGCCCGCGGCCCGAGCCGGCGTGAGGGCAGCGTCCTAAACTCAACCCGCCGCTCAAATGTGGTACATCAACTGCCGTTCGTCGCGATCGGCCAGCGCGCGCATTTCGGCGAGCGTGCGGTTGTCGAGCACGGAAGCGATCGCGTTGCGAGCCTCGAGCATGATCAGCCGGACCGGGCAAGTCTTCATGTCGGCGCAATCGTTGCAAGCGCGGTACGCGGTGACCGACGCGCACGAGATCGGGGCCAGCGGCCCGTCCAAAGCGCGCACAATCGTGCCGACGCGGATCTCATGAGCCGGCCGGGCCAGTGCGTAGCCGCCTGCCTTCCCCTTTTTCGAATAGACAACCCCGGCGTGGCGCAGTTCAGCCAAAATATGATCAAGAAATTTCTTCGAGACAGAATTCGCCTTAGCGATATCCGCGACCTGAGCAAGCGTATCCGGCTCCAGCCCCGCCAGATGCACCATGGCCTTCAGGCCGTATTTCCCCTTGTTCGTGAGCACAACGCTTCCTGCTCGCCTGCTTGCCTGCCCGCCAATCGCAAGGGTCCGGCGTCATTCCCATTGACCAATTCTATCGGCGAAGTCCAGAGAATCCGTGAGTCAGCGCCATTGCTGGGAAATCGCACCCGGTTGACGACGTTGGATACAACCGGCGACTGAATGTTCACATCGGCGAAATGAGGCGAAATGAGGGGATCTGGACTTCCGCGACCGACACGCGTATTCAGCTGAAGTTTCCGAGCCGGTGGTCGGGGTCTGTCCGCTTCTTCGCTACCGGGGGCCGGAAGAGAGGTCTCAGGTTGTGAGGAGAACGGCCAATCACCAGCCGAGTTTTGTCGGCGATGGCGAGCCGTGTAAGTCTATTGAGGCGGAGCAGTTGTTCTACGTCAACCCCGAGCCGGTGGTCGATTCTTGCGGGCGCGCTGCCAGCACAGTTAACCAGAAAGAGCTTGGCATTGGGGACGATACAAGGAACCTCCGAGTATTTCGGTCTTCCGTCATGTGCGAGCCAGCAGTCTGACCATGGCCGACAGCAAGGCGTTCTCCGAGGCGTCTGACGCATTGACGCGCCTCGCAGATGGGTTGCGTCAGGATGGAAATACGATCGAGGCCGACTTTCTGATTGATACCGCGGCGCGGGTCGAATTGCTATCGGACGACCTTCAAAACTGTTGGGGCGGCCCATTCAACGGTCAGACCGGGCGGCAGCGCCTCATGCTTGAGATACTCGACAAGGTGCGTCCCGACGCGGTGATCGAGACCGGAACATTCCGAGGAATCACGACCGAGTGGTTCGCGGATCACTTCGCTGGCCCCATATTCAGTTGCGAAGTCGACCGCATGTATCTGATTCAGGCCCAACACAGGCTCGGTCGCTTCAGTAACGTAAGCCTTTTTCACGCCGATTTGCGTGAATTCCTGCGGGAAAGAATTGCCGCTCTAGCACCAGGGAGCCGCGTTCTTTTTTATCTCGACGCCCATTGGAGGGACGACCTGCCGCTTGTTGAAGAGCTCGGCATTATCACCGGTAGCGACTTGCGCTGGGTCGCGATGATTGACGATTTCAAGGTTCCTTTTGATGGGGGTTACTCGTACGACGACTACGGCCCCGGAAAGGCGCTCAAACTGGACTTGCTGAGTTCTCTAAAGGATCGCAGCACAATCTTTTTTCCTCGGCTGCATTCGTCAGAGGAGACAGGCGCCGCACGCGGAACCTGTGTGCTAGCAGGTGACCTGGTCGAGAATCTTCTTGCATGCTCGCTGCTTCGCGGCGGTGACTGGAAGGACTGGAAGATGGCAGAGCTGCAAACTGTGCTGCAAGAAAAAATAGACGAGTGGAGCGTCAAGGTCGATAGGCTTCTCCATCTGGGCGACGAACAAACCAAACTCGGTAAATTGTTCGCGGAGGAGCGCGCCAAAACGCTAGAACTCCAGCTGGACCTCCAACGGCAAAGGCAACAAGAGCTGGAGCACGACTTCGAGAAAAGGCGACAGGAGCTGGAGCGCGACTTCGAGAGCAGGCGACAGGAGCTGCGAGATCTATTAGCGCAGGCGGAACAGACCGTCGGTGGACTTGCGCGTTCGCGTACGCTTAGGAGGTTGTCATTCCTCACAACGAGGCCGCAACGCGCTCTCGGCCAGGCGCAACATCTTCTGGAACAGACCAAGCTTGTCCTTGATCGCGGCTAAACTGCCGCCGACGGTCCCTATTTTCGAGCGCATGCGCTCCGCGGTTCGCATGACATGCCGTGCCTAAGCGCCATCACCCTGATGCGGCTGGCCTCAGGGTGCTTTGGATTTCAGAAATTGAGGTCAGTCTGGAGATTGGAGATTGGAGATTGGTCGCGCAAGCGATGCGATGGAAAGTCATCGAACAGCGTCCTGTGGACCGCTCGACGAATTTCGGGTCAACTGCGAATGCGAAACCCGAGCGCCCAATTGCGCAGCCAAATCCGAAGCTAGTCTTACTATCTGGAAGGCCTCAAATTCTTAAAGAGTCATGACATATCCCAGCTCTTGCATAGTCGCGCCGTGATATTCCATGAATAGATTGTGGAGTGGTTCGATTTCCTCTAGCGATTTAGCGTCGTTAGAAGCTCTGAAGAATCTAGGATTAAGCGCCTGTAACTCGGAAAAAGCTATGTCGAACTTCCTTAGAGGTTGTTTTTGCAGGAAATAGCCTACCTTTTCGCAGGTTTCTTCATTCCTGTCGCGTAAATCCTCGTACCTTAAAAGGAGGGTGCGCTCACGTTTGAATGGACTCCAAGCATGAAAATGTCCAGACCAAGACCCTGGTGGGTGCTTGCCGCTGATTACGTCTTCGAATTTTATGTGTTCATCAACAAAGTTCTTGATATAGTGATAATACGAAACAAGGGCTATTCGACCGTCCCGAACAATATAGATGCTTTGGCTATCGTCTGTTGGCGTGCCATGTGTTTTGACTAATCTTAGTCCCTCTGGTTCGTCTACGTCTTGCGCGTCCCCGGAGTTCTGCTCATCATGTCCAATCACTGATACAGCATCGGCGATTTCGTTGAATATCGCAGTCTCCCCCTTATACAGGGATGCAGATCGAAGGCCAAAAACATTGTTCAGCACTATTCGCAAAAACGTATTTCCCGACCTGGGGTATGACGCTAGCCAGACCTTCAATTTTGCACCTTTAATCGATCAGTTAACATGGTTAAGATCGGAAGGGTAGCATCTTAGGAGTCAAAATCAAAACGGCCCCTGCGGAGCGGGTCCTACAATTTCGGCGCCTTCCGCGGTGCGGCGGGTTTCAGGCGTTTGACATCGGCAAGGGATTTGGACCCGGTTTGCAGCCCACGCGCACCTCAGGAACGCGGCGATGCTATCGAGGCCGGCTGGCCGGGCGCGGAGCGATCGGGCTTTACGGCTCGGCTGGCCGGCTATCGAGGATGGAGTGCCGGAAACGCGAACTGACAAAAATGGCGTCGCCGAAACGGGCTTGGCCGTTGGATGCGTGCGGCCCCTTGAAGAGGTCATAGATCTCGTATTTGTGCCGTCGCAACAACCCCCAAATCTCGTCGAGGAGAGGCGCTCCCTTGTAGTGCTGAATAAAGAAAAATTCGGTCACTATAATCTGTATTTTGGACGCCTCAAGTATACGCTGAGCACCACGGAGAATATCAAGCTCAGCCCCCTGCGTATCTATCTTGAGAACATCGATTTGTTCTATATCAAAGTCTCGGCAGAAATTATCAAGTGTGATCATCGGAACAGTCACAGTGTCTACCATGCTATATTGGCTATGGTAATATCGTCGCATTTCGTCCTCTCGTGGAAAGAGCGAGGAGGTATAATCATTAGCGCCGAGATGAAAGGCCGCAGTGCCCGGCTGGCTGGAAACGGCGGCATGAACCGCCCGCACCCGTTCGTCGCCGTCGAATGCCGACTTCAGCCGCCGAAAATTACGCGGGTCCGCTTCGAATGAATAAACAACAGATTTGGGGAAGTCACCCAGGAAGCGTCGTGTTATCTCGCCGGTGTGGGCGCCGACATCGAAAATCGTCCGACAGTCTATTTGTAGCGCAAGTGGCGGCAAGGTTTGCCAGACATCATCATCGTGCATCTGTCGTGGTAATCCTTCGACAAGGGCGCCAGCCGCTCCTGATGGAGACCTCGACGACGCTGAGATTGGCGCGGCTCAGGGGGTTATTCAAGCCGAAGCATCGACGTCGGCTGCCGGTGCGGTTCGTAGATTGTTGGCTCCCCGTCGCGTGCCGGTCAGCCGGTCGGTCAAATGCCTGGCTCGTGCGGGATTCGAGACGTCGAAGTGGGCGAAGGGCCGCCGCGCCGCCCCGTATTGTTGGGGCTGCGCCCGCTATTACTGTCCTGTTTCAGGACGCCGTCGTGCGGGGTTCATTCATTGCAGATCGACAGGACCGAGGACATGCGAACACACAGCACCCGCAGCGCGCCGGGATCGACGACCCAACTACCGACGCAAGCAATCTTTCACTCGGTCGACTTGCTCCAACCATAACGGTTTCTGTTCCCTGAAGCAACCCAGATCGTTGAATTCCGGAGGCAGGATTGTGTGCTTTGGTCCCCAGCTCATCAGCGAATGGGCGACCTTGCCAAGCGGTGATTCGGCGTCAAAATCGCGCGTCTGATTGTCGGAGATGATCAGGTTTTCCTGCATGCCTGACCGAAAGATGTTGCTCCTCGGCCATTGATCGATATCGTATGCGCTGTCCTTGCCGATCAGCAGCACTCGTCGAGAGCTAGCGAGCACGGCATTCGTCAATGACAATGGCCCACTCTCGAATTGAAGCGCCGCGAGCTTTGTCGGCGCAACCTCGGAAAAAGTTTCCAGCAGATTATCCCTGCGGATCATAAATCCATTGCTGCGCAGGTGCGGATTGGGAAAGCGCGGCCAATGCTCATAGTCGGCATAGCCGCCGGACTTGAGCAGCGATTGCCAGTAAAGATCGTAAGCGCCGTCAAGCTGAGAATCATAGCTTAAGGGTGCGCCAGCCGGCAGAGCTTGGGAATCCGCGAACCATTTGGCGCTGTAAATCGCGAAGGTCGATTTCAACTGTTCTGAGAAAATCCTGTTTGGCGGGACCCTCCCGCCTGCCAGCCATGCCGCCTTGTTGAGGAAAAAGAAGCTGTCGTACAGGCTCTCCCATGACGCCGTAGCTCCGACGATGCCGACACTTTCGGAGTCGATCGCATCGCGAAGCTTTTTCAGCCAGTCATCGGCGACGACTTCGCTGAAGGTGTTAAGAAAACAAAAAAACCGATATTGCGGAAAGGCCTTTGCGGCGACCAAATAAGCGCCGATGTCGAGCATCTCGTCCGTCACAGTAACGCTGCCGCGTTCGATCTGACCTAAAATATTCCTTGCGCGGCGCCTCGCTAGATACTGGGTGAAGCCGGTACGTGGCGCCTGAGGCGACCACTCAAATCCCTTGTAGATGACGAGCAGGTCGTGCGGCGCGCCTGCGGCGGTCCTTCCGTAAGTATCGACAAACCGGCGTAAGGGTTCAAGACCTTCGTTACGGCGTGCCAAATATACAACAGCGATGTCCATAGCGCCCTGATTCCTAAGGTCGCCGTGACGATTGATAGCGGAGCGCTTGACGAAATTCATGAAGTTGGCGACAGCGTCTCGCATCCCACTACAATGGCTGTCCGAGGGGTTCAATGTCTTTGAGTGCGGCCCACAGCGGCAAGGTCGCCCTGATCACCGGGGTCACGGGGCAGGACGGCGCTTACTTGGCCGAGTTGTTGCTCGCGAAGGGTTACTCGGTCCACGGCGATCAAGCGCCGCTCGTCCTCATTCAACACCGGCCGCATCGAGCACATCTACCAGGATCCGCACGACCCGGTTCAGCGTTTCATGCTTCACTACGGCGATATGACCGATGCGACGAACCTCATTCGCATCGTCCAACAGACCCAGCCTGACGAGATCTACAATCTGGCCGCCCAGAGCCACGTGCAGGTGTCGTTTCGAGACGCCGGAATACACTGCCAACGCCGACGCGCTCGGCACGCTGCGGCTGCTCGAGGCGATCCGCATTCTGGGCCTCGAAAAGAAGACGCGCTTCTATCAGGCCTCGACCTCGGAGCTTTACGGCAAGGTGCAGGAGACGCCGCAGACCGAAACGACGCCGTTCTACCCGCGCTCGCCCTATGCCGCGGCGAAACTCTACGCCTATTGGATCGTCGTCAATTATCGCGAGGCGTATGGCATGCACGCCTCGAACGGCATACTGTTCAACCACGAGAGTCCGGTGCGCGGCGAGACCTTCGTGACGCGCAAGATCACCCGAGCCGTCGCGGCGATCCAGCTCGGCCTCCAAGACAGGCTCTATCTCGGCAATCTCGACGCCAAGCGCGATTGGGGCCACGCGCGCGAATATGTGCGCGGCATGTGGCTCATGCTGCAGCAGGACCAGCCCGACGATTATGTGCTCGCGACCGGGGAGACCACGCAGGTGCGCGAGATTTGTGGAGAGGGCCTTCGCCGACGTCGGCGTCGCATCTGGACTGGCGAGGCGCCGGCGTCGGAGAGAAAGGCTTCGACGCGCAGACCGGAGCGCTGCTGGTAGAAGTCGATCCGCGCTATTTCCGCCCGACCGAGGTTGACCTGTTGATCGGCGACGCAACAAAGGCGCGCGATCAAGCTCGGCTGGAGGCACGAAACAAGTGTGCGCGAACTCGTCGCGGAAATGGTGCAGGCTGATCTCAAGGTGATGCGAGTCGGCCGCAGATCGATGAACGCAGGCGCTGAGCATGGCGGGATATTCGCTCGCCGGCAAGCGGGTCTGGGTCGCCGGCCACAAGGGCATGGTCGGTTCGGCGATCGGTGCGCCGGCTGCGCCGTCGAGGGCTGCGAGATCCTGACCGTCGATCGAGCGCGAGGTCGATCTGAGCGAGCAAGCGGCGGTCGAGGCCTGGATGGATCGGCGCGAGGCCCGACGCCGTATTTCTCGCCGCCGCGAAAGTCGGCGGCATCCTCGCCAACGACACATATCCAGCCGAATTCCTCTACGACAATCTGATGATCGAAGCGAACATGATCGAGGCGGCGCTTCGTGTCGGCGTCGAGAAGCTGCTGTTTCTCGGCTCGTCTTGCATCTATCCGAAACTCGCGACGCAGCCGATCGTCGAGGACGCGCTGCTGACCGGCCCGCTCGAGCCGACCAACGAATGGTATGCGGTGGCCAAGATCGCCGGCATCAAGCTGTGCGCAAGCCTATCGCCGGCAGCACGGCTGCGACTTCATCTCGGCGATGCCGACCAATCTCTATGGCCCGGGCGACAATTTCGACCTGAAGTCGAGCCACGTCCTTCCGGCGCTGATCCGCAAGGCGCACGAAGCCAAGCTGCGCGGAGACAAGAGCCTCGTCGATCTGGGGTACGGGAACGCCGCGCCGCGAATTCCTGCATGTCGACGACTGCGCTGACGCCTGCGTGCGCTTGATGAACGTCTATTCCGGCGACGATCACGTCAACGTCGGGTCGGGCGAGGATCTGACTATTCTCGAACTTGCCCAGCTTGTCTGCGAGGTCGTGGGGTTTAAAGGTGGGATCGAGCGCGATCTCGCCAAGCCCGACGGAACGCCACGCAAACTGATGAGCGCGGCAAAAATGCTCGCCTTGGGGTGGAAGCCCGCGATTGCGCTACGCGACGGCCTCGCGCAAACCTATGCATGGTTCCTGGCCAGTCGCCGTGAAGAATACGAGTTAGTAGGCGAGCGTCGCGAACAGTTGCGATCGACCTGAGCAAGGCCCTCAGGCTTTTGATTTGAGGCGGTAACTGGTCGCGGCCATTGAGCTAAGTGTATCGAACTGACTTAGAGCTGGGATTGCCTCTGGGCTGGACGCCACCGATTGAAAAAAGCTCGCGCGATTGACAAGTCGAAGTCTCGCGCTCGTTGTGAATGAATAAAACTGCCGAAGAACCGCCGAACTGGCCAGCAAGCTTGACTCCGAATGGCGCTTCCATTTTTGTGCCGAACGGCGGGGGCGCAAAGCCTGATAGTTTAGGCTACGACCGCAATATTCCGCTTCATCCTCCCTAGCAATTGTTCCACGCATAATTTTCGATTGTCCAATCCACCAGAGTCGAACTCGATGTCGTCGCTGTTGCCGTGAGTGAAATCGTGCATGCAATTTAGCGGCCGCCGCCGATGACTAGTGCTCAGGCGGGGTGAAAGAAACGAAATCGTCCCACTGGCCGGAACAAAGAACAGCGACAGAGCGTTGCCGGGGCTGGATCGAACAGAGGGAGACTCTCATGAAACATTTCTTGATCGCAGCGTTGTCGGCAGGGACGATCTGCGGCGCGTTAGCCGCAACGACCGCAGCCGCGCAGGAAACGGTGACTGGCGCGCCGAAGGGAACTGCGCCGGCGACTATTGAGGGCTATGGGCCTTCATCGGCAATCGTATGCAACACGGCGGGATACTGCTGGCATTCCCTGGAGCGCTATGACTATCCTCAAGGCGCGCAAGTGGAGGTTCATCCGTACGATTGGCGCTGGAATGACGGCGATCGCTACGTTTGGCGAGAGCACACCGGCCGGGGATACTGGCGCGGCAGCGACTGGGAACAATTCTAAGTCGGAGTAGCCCCCGCAGCGGCCCGATGCGGGCATTCAAGCAAATGCGCGTCAGCGGCCCATGAAGCCATGAAAAAGGGCGGCCTCCCGGCCGCCCTTTTGTGCACGGGCCCGCCGGGTCGCGCGCGTTTACGATTACGCGGATCAGCGTGAACTTTTTGGCGCGTTCAGAGTTTACTCGGTGTATCTCGGTGTATCTCTCCGCGAAAGCGCCCGCGAAAATGGGGATTTCAGCTCCTCGCGCCAACTACCAGCTTGGAAGCTTCTATTCGCTGGTGACGGCGGCGCTCCTGGCCACCCAGGAGCCGTTCTCCGCGCTGGCGGCCCGTCGCTTCAGTTCCCCCCAATTCATATGCATTATGCAGTTCGCCCTGCTGTTATCCGTTCCGCTCCTGACGTTGCCCGCCGCCAGCCGTCGCGATTTCATCGCCTTGCTGTCGGACGCGAGGAATTGGGGAAAGCTGGTGATTTTATTCGCCATTGGTCTGTGCGGGCTGGTTCTGTACAACATCGGCCTCAGCAGCGCCCATCCCATTATAACGGCGGCGATCTTGAATCTCTCGCCTTTTTGGGCGGCGCTGGTGGCGATCGTGATCTCCAAAAAGCCGGTCCCCGTATCGCCGCTTGTCTTCTTCGGCTGTTTCGCCATTGCGTTTGTCGGCGCCATGATGGTCGCGTGGAGTCAGATGGACGCCTCAAATCAAGTCTTATTCAGGGATGTTTTGGAGAGTATTTTTCATAGCCGCTGGGGGTACGCCATACCCATACCGATATTTTTTGCGCTGAGCGGGACGCTGGTCAATCGATGGTTCGCGGATTTTGATGAAGCCGCCGCGATTGCCGCAAATTTTGTTGTATCGTCTTTCATTCTGATCCCAGCAACTCTATTCATCATCGCAAGCTCGAACCTGAAACCAGATTTCACCATGGATGAACAGAGGTTGTCTGCGGTGCTCTTGTTGATCCTGGGCACTTTGGCGGCAGCGGCCGCGGGTCGTGTGTACTATCAAGTCGCGCTGACCAGCACAAATAATGATAACGGCTTTGTCACCATGTTCTTTCTCTTGATTCCGGCGCTATCCTCGCTCATAACCATACCACTGTCTTGGTGGATTCCTGGGTTACGCTTCGTAATAGGGCCAATGTTCTTCGTCGGGCTGTTCCTGGTCACGGCGCCGTTACTTTTGTTCTTGGTCAAAGCTTGGCAAAACGCTCATCCGGCCTGACCGGGCGCGCCCGTGTGACGCGTCGTTAGACATTCTCGACTGCGCATTTTTGGGGTTACGCGGAGGCGACGCTAAACCGGGTCGCAACGCCCTGAAAAGATTGAGCCGCCGCGCTAAGGCGGCGACAAACGCCAGCCCGTCTGGCCTCACCGGTCCGCTGTGTCCAGGGTGATGGAGGCGCCGTAAACCCGAGAAACGCAGGTGCAGAGTTTGGCGTTTTGCGCCTTCTCCGCATCGCTGAAAAAAACGTCGCGGTGGTCGACAATGCCGTCGACCTCAAGGATGGGCAGGGCGCACAGCCCGCATTCGCCGCGCAGGCAGTCGAAGATCATCCCGATCTTGGCCTCCTCGAGCGCTTCGAGAATGGTCTGGTTCGACCCCGACTTCGATCCGCTTGCCCAGTCTCGGAATTCTGACGGTGAACGGCGCCGAGGGGTGCTCGCCGCTGCTGCCGAATGTCTCGAAGCGCAGAGAGCTCATCGGCCGTCCGCTGTCGCGCCAGCATCGCTTCGCCGCTTCCAGCATGCGGATCGGGCCGCAGACGTAGAACTCCCCTTGCGGATCGAGGCTGGCGATCTCGGCGGCGATGTCGACCCGGGCCCCTTCCTCGCCGACGAATAGCTGGAGACGGTCGCCGAGGAGATCGGACAGCTCGTTGGCGAGCGCCAGATCGCGGCGGCGTCGGCAGGCGTAGAGCACCCGAAAACGCGCCCCGGATTCGGCGAGCGCCAGAGCGTGGGTGAAGATCGGCGTGACGCCGATGCCGCCGGCGAGCAGCAGATAGTCGGGCCGCCCGACCGCAAGATCGAAATGATTGGACGGTCCGGAGATCGCGACCCGCGCGCCCGGCGCCAAAGTCCACATATAGGCGGACCCGCCTCTTGTGTCCTTCAAGAGCTTGACGGCGATGCGATAGAGGCCGTCGGCGCAAGGCCCGACGATCGAATAGGAGCGCACGTCCGGGCGGCCGCGGATCAGCACGGATATGTTGATATGGCTGCCGGGAGACGCGGCGACGAAGCCTCCGACTGGCTCGATCTCGATCATGCGAATGTTGGCGGTGAGGTCGCGCGTCGCGCGAACCACGCCGTCCCGCC
Source organism: uncultured Alphaproteobacteria bacterium (assembly GCA_963839185.1). GTDB lineage: Bacteria > Pseudomonadota > Alphaproteobacteria > Rhizobiales > Beijerinckiaceae > Roseiarcus. Next base: position 38,854 of record CAWIUD010000023.1, read on the forward strand.
ATTCGATCAGCTCGGCCATCGACGCGCCTATTCCGCTGCCCGGCCAGCCGCCGCCGGAGCTTGTTCGCGCGCGAGCAGGTTGTCGATCAGGCGTCGAGCCCAGAGGGCGCCCGCATCGATATTCAGATTGTAGAATGGCAGACGCGGATGCTTGTCGATGGCGCGCTGCTGAGCCTCCAGCACGACATGATCCTGATCGTAAACGCCTTTGCCGTCATTGACGTGCGCCCGCTGAAGATCGCGGGTGAGCTGGTCGTCATCGGTGCGAAAAGTCCGCACGAAATTCCAGAAGTAATGGCAGCTTGTTTCCGTCTCGGGCGCGATCGCCGCGAGGAAGGCGCCGTTCACCGATTGAGAACGCTCGCCCTTCGGGGCGCCGGTTCCCGCCGGGGCGACGCCGACGTCGCCGACCACCACCGCCGGGGCCTGGAAAGTGACGATCTGCCAGCGATCCGCACGGCCGGGCGTGGCGAGCTGGCGGGCCCAGAACGGCGGCGGCTCGATATCGATCATCCAGCGCGTCATGGTCGCCGTGCGGTCGGTATGCGTCACCTCGAACGGAGTATCCAGGATCGCGTCGTGCCCGATGCTGTCGGAATGCACGTAGGTCTCGTGCGTCAAGTCCATGAGGTTGTCGATCACGAGCCGATAGTTGCACTTCAGGCTGTAGAAGGTCCCGCCCTCTCCTTTCCACTCGGCGCCGTCGTTCCAGTGAAAATCGGGCAGCGCGGCGGGGTCGGCGAGCGCCGGATCGCCCGGCCAGATCCAGATGAGCCGGTGGCGCTCCGCCACCGGATAGGCGCGCACGCAGGCGGACGGATTGATGGTCTTCTGCGCGGGCATGAACGTGCAGCGTCCTGCCGAATTGAACACCAGTCCGTGGTAGCCGCAGACGATCTGGTCGCCGATCAGACGTCCCATCGACAGCGGCAGCAGGCGGTGCCAGCACGCGTCCTCCAGCGCCGCGGTCACGCCGTCTGATCGGCGGTAAAGCACGATGTCTTTTCCGCAGATTGTCCGCGCGGTCAGCGATTGGTCAATTTCATGGCTCCAGGCTGCGGGGTACCATGCGTTGAGAGGGAACGACCTGCCATCCGCCATTGCTTCCTCCCGGTCTGGATTGTACCCGGCCAGTGTCAGTGCCGGTTGAGCATTGCGCCTATCCGTCCCCGCCGCAAGTGCGGACGCGTTGCGAAAACGCATCGGCGTCTGGGCGCCCGCCCTTCTCCAGCCCGATCCGGAGAACGAATTGTGTCGGCCCCGGTGAACGGATAGTCCTGTCAGGCGACGGACCCGCCGTTCTTCGGCTCGCGACGAAGCGGACCGCAGCGCCCATCGGGAGGAGATCTTGAGCTCTCTATTCGACTTGACCGGCCGCGTCGCTATCGTCACCGGCTCCTCGCGCGGCATCGGCCGCGCGATCGCCGAGCGGCTCGCTGAGCACGGCGCGAGCGTCGCGATATCCTCCCGCAAGGCGGATACCTGCGCGGAGACAGCAGAGGCGATCAATCGCGCGCTCGGCCGGGAAGCCGCCACGCCGATCGCGGCGAACATATCGTCAAAGGAAGAGCTTCAAAATCTGGTGGATCGGACGAACGCCCGCTTCGGCCGGATCGACATCCTCGTCTGCAATGCGGCCTCCAATCCCTATTACGGCGCGATGGCCGGCATCTCGGACGAGCAGTTTCGCAAGATCCTGGAAAACAACGTGCTCGCCAACCATTGGCTGATCCAAATGGCGGCGCCGGGCATGATCGAGCGCAGGGACGGCTCGATTGTCATTGTCGCCTCGATCGGCGGACTTAAAGGTTCGCCGGTGATCGGGGCCTATAATATCTCCAAGGCCGCCGACTTTCAGCTTGCCCGCAACCTGGCCGTCGAATGGGGCAAGCATAACGTGCGGGTGAATTGCATCGCGCCCGGCTTGATCAGGACGGACTTCGCCCGCGCTTTGTGGGAGAATCCGGCGACGCTTGAGAGGGTCACTTCGACGACGCCGCTCAGGCGGATCGGGGAGGCGGACGAAATCGCCGGAGCGGCGGTCTATCTCGCGTCGAGAGCCGGTTCGTTCATGACCGGGCAGACAATCGTCGTGGACGGCGGAGCGACGATTGCGAGCTGACTCGTCGGCGACGACTCCTAAAGCGATTTGCTTTGAGGTTGGTCCGTCGGCCTCTGGCTCGCCATTCGGAAAAAATGACATCTTCTTGCCAATCGAACCAATGAATTCTATTATTTAGAACACGGTTGCGCCCCGCCAATTGACGAGGACAAAAGCAGTGAGGAGCGAATTGTCGCGCAGAGGTCAACCGGCCGACGGCTAAGCGCCTGGGATTGCTCAAATCCGCAATGGGCGCCCCTTGCGAAAAGTTGGCATGGATTTGGGGTCGGCGCCGCGTTTGCTTGGGTTCGGCGCCATGCCCGCTTGGGTTTGGTTGGTCGAAGATGGCGTCTTCCCGCGCCAATTCCATCCGAGCGCATTGCGCTAGCCGTCGGCGCAGCATTGGACCAAGGCTTTCAATGAATTGAACAGCGCGCAATCCTCCTGAGAAAGGCGAGGCCGCCTTTTCTCCCTTCGAGACCGTCCCCGGACGGCTCGACGCGGGCGCGTTGGTCATTTGCGACCATGCGTCAAACGCCGTTCCTCCCGCCTACGGCGCGCTTGGCCTGCCGCGGGAAGCGCTGGATCGCCACATCGCCTTTGACATCGGCGCCGCCGACCTTGCGCGGACGCTGGCGGCGCGCCTGGAGGCGCCCGCGGTGCTCTCGACCTTTTCGCGCCTCCTCATCGACCCCAATCGCGGCGAGGATGATCCGACCTTGGTCATGCGCTACTCCGACGGCGAAATCGTGCCCGGCAACGCATATGCGGATGAGGCGGAGATCAAGCGCCGGCGCGAGCGATACTGGGCGCCATACCGGGAAGAGATTGCGGCGCAGGTCGAGGCGATGATGGCGACCGGCGAGCCTCCGGCCCTGATTTCTATTCACTCGTTTCACGCCCGTTTGGAAGGGGGTCGCGCGTCCCTGGAAGGTCGGCGTCTTGTGGGACCGCGATGGGCGCATTCCCAAGCCGCTCATCGATGCGCTGCTTTCCGAACCGGACCTCGCCGAGGACGATATCGGCGACAACGAGCCCTATGACGGCGCGCTGGCCGGCGATACGATCGATGCGATCGCAACTTCGCGCGGCCTGTCCAACGCGCTCATCGAAATCAGGCAGGATTTGATCGCCGAAAGGGAGGGCGCGGTTGCCTGGGGGACGCGACTCGCCCATCTTTTGCAGCCAATTCTCGCTGACCCGCGATCGCGCGAGCCTTCGGATTTTGGCAGCCGGGCCACCGTGATCCGCTCGGCGCCGGGGAAAACCGTTGTTCGCGCCTTGACGGCATGGGCGCCTTGAGGCCATCCCTCGCCCTCCTCGAAACCCGCCGGACCTTGGAGCGAGCATGGCAAAAGCAACTGAGACGCCGGAGATTGGGACCAGCGAAGTCAACGCCGGCCAGCTGCGGGCGCTCATCGAACGGATCGAGCGTTTGGAGGAGGAGACGGAAAGCGCTGTCCGCCGACATCAAGGATGTCTATGGGGAAGCCAAAGCCAATGGGCTGGATGTCAAGATCATGCGGAAGATCGTGTCGATCCGCAAACAGGACCGCGACAAGCGCATGGAGGAGGAAACGATCCTCGATCTCTACCTCGCCGCTCTCGGAATGAATTGACGAACCAGCCGATGCGTAGGAGGCTTGGCTGGATGCGAGCGAAAGCGGCCGGGCGGGGTCCATTTCATAACGAGGCGAGCCGGATGTTTGGACAGCGATTTATCGCGCCGCTGCAGCTCTGCCGTGTGGCGTATCGCCATTCTTATGACAATGAACTCCGCGGCCTTTGGCGAGCAGCTCCTGCCGCTCACCGTCGAGCGTCCGCCGATGCAGACAATCACCTTGACTTAGGGGTTCTCGACCACGATCCGCAGCGAGCGCCCTTTTGGGAAGGTTTCCATCACCAACCCGGATATCGTCGACCTGGTTCTGCGCACTGACAAGAGCGCGGTCCTTATCCCCGTGCGTCTCGGACAGACCAATGTCGATTTCCTCGATGAGCATGAAAATGTCATTGGCAGTCTCGACATTATCGTCAATCCGCAGAAAGACACGGACCGCGTCGTGATCCACAATCATCCGGCATTGACCGGGTATTCGACCTACCATTGCGGACCTGTCGGCTGTGAGAATTTTGAGGAAATACCCGCCAAGGAGCAGGCCTCGACGCCTCCGTTGCCGCAGGAGCGCGGCGCGACTGACCAAGGCCCGAACTGATCGGATCGCAGCTGGATGGCGTCTGCGCCGCATTGACCCAGCCCTCGCGCCCATGCGTCTATCGGCGCAATGCCGCCCGCGCTCATCGCCATTGACTGGGGATCGTCGAGTTTTCGCGCCTATCTGCTGTCGTCGGACGGCGAGGCGCTCGATGAGGTCGCGTCGGGCGACGGGATCGCGAGCGTGGCGGCTGGGGCCTATCCGGCGACGCTGAAGCGGCTCGCTGGCCGCTGGCTCGACGCGCATTCCTCCCTGCCGATCATAGCCTCGGGCATGGTCGGCAGCCGGCATGGATGGCGCGAAGCGCCCTACGTCAAATGCCCCGCAGGCCCGCAAGACGTCGCCGCGAGGCTCACGACCGTCGAGGCGGATGGCAGGCGTGTTCATATTGCGCCCGGCCTCTCGTATCAGGACGAGGCGGGGTTGCCCGACGTGATGCGCGGCGAAGAGACGGAAATCTTCGGCATCGCCGACGCCGGCGCGGGGCTCGTCGTGCTGCCCGGCTCGCATTCCAAATGGGCCAGGGTCGAGGGCGGGCGCGTCGTCGCGTTCAGGACCTTCGTGAGCGGCGAACTGTTTGCCGCGCTCCGCGATCACACGATAGCCGGCGCATTCGCCAGAAGCGCGCCGGCCAAGGCGCCGGGCGCGGCGTTCGCGCTCGGCGTTGGTCGGGGCGCGGCGGCGGCGAGCGGCAAGGGTAAATACGGCCTCATCGGCCTCCTGTTCGGCGTGCGGAGCCTGCCGCTGATCGGCGCGCTCGCCGAGGACGACGCGGGCGAATATTTGTCCGGCCTCATCATCGGCGCGGAAATCGGCGAAGCGCGCCGCCTCTATCCGCAGGGAAAGCCGCATGTCGCCGGCGCCGAGACGCTGGTCCGGCGCTATCTCGCGGCGTTCGCGGCCTTGGGCGTCAGCGCCTGCGCCGCGCCGCCGCGCGCTGCGGCGAGGGTCTTTTTCGCATCGCGCGCGACGGAGGACTCCTATGACGCTGTCGCTCGCGCCAACCGCGCTCGTCGCGATCCTGCGTGGCCTCGAGCCGGCCGATGCGGATCAGATCGCCTCCGTCGTCGTCGAGGCCGGATTCGGGGCGATCGAGGTGCCGCTCAATTCGCCCGATCCGCTCGTCAGTATCGCGAAGATCGCCCGCAAATGGGGAGAGCGGACATTGGTCGGCGCTGGAACGGTGCTCGAAGCGATCAGGTCGATGACGTCGCCGCGGCCGGGGCGAAGCTCGTGGTCGCGCCCAATGCCGATCCGGCGGTAATCGAGCGCGCGCTGAAACTTGGGCTTGCGGCGCTGCCAGGCGTCGCCACGATGACGGAGGCGTTCCGGGCGCTCAAGGCGGGGGCGTCTGGTCTTAAGCTGTTTCCGGGGGAGGCCATGCCGCCCGAGGTCGTCAAGGCGTGGCGCGCCGTCCTTCCGAAAGAGACACAGCTCTATCCGGTTGGCGGCGTGACGCCGGAACGAATCGCGCCTTATCGGCGCGCGGGCGCCAACGGCTTTGGAATCGGCTCCGCGCTGTTCAAGCCCGGCGCGAGCGCTAAGCAGTGTCGAGCGCGCGGCGCGGGCGTTCGTCAAGGCGTGGAACGAGGCCGATGTGCGAACCTGACCCGCCTCACTCCGCCGCTTTGGCGTGGTCGCGGATCCAGGCCTCGTCGCGCTCCGTCTTGGGCGCTGGGGGCTTGCTCTTCTTCTTGCCGCCCGACAGCCAGCGGGAGACCCGGTCGAGATAGAGATAGATGACCGGCGTCGTGAACAGGGTCAGCGCCTGGCTAACGATGAGGCCGCCGACCATCGTGCACGCCGAGCGGCTGGCGCAGTTCGGAGCCGGTGCCGTGGCTCAGCATCAGCGGCACGCCGCCGAGCATGGCCGCCATCGTTGTCATCATGATCGGACGGAAGCGCAACAGCGCCGCCTTGCGGATCGCCTGTTCCGTGGACAGGCCTTCCTCGCGTTCGGCTGAGATGGCGAAATCGACCATCATGATGCCGTTCTTCTTCACGATGCCGATCAGAAGGATGGTGCCGATAAGCGCGACGAGGCTGAATTCATAGCCGAACAGCATCAGGGTGGCGAGCGCGCCCAGGCCGGCCGAGGGCAGCGTCGAGAGAATTGTCAGCGGGTGGATGAAGCTCTCATAGAGCACGCCTAGGATCAGATAGACGCAGATGAGCGCCGCAAGGATCAAGAGCGGCACCGTTGTGAGCGAGTCCTGGAACGCCTGCGCGTTGCCCTGAAAGGTTGTCGTCAGGGCGGGGGGCAATTGCATCTGGTGCATGGCGCGTTGGATCGCCGCCGTCGCGGTGCCCAGCGCCTCGCCCTCCGCAAGATTGAAGCTGATCGTCGTCGCGGGGAATTGGCCTTGGTGGCTGATCGAGAGGGCCGCGACCGGAGCGGTCGTCCATTTGGCGAAGGCACTCATCGGGATCATCTGATTGCTAATCGGCGAGCGGATATAGAGTTTATCAAGCGTCGACGGATCGCCCAAAAGGTTCGGCAGCACTTCCTCGATCACGTAATAGGTATTTACCTGGGTGAAATATTGCGTCACCTGGCGCTGGCCGAAGGCGTCGTAAAGGGTGTCGTCGATCAGTTGCGGCTGAATGCCGTAGCGAGACGCCATGTCGCGGTCGATCTTCAACGTCAGCGTGGTGCCGCCGTTTTGTTGGTCGGTTGCGACGTCGCGCAATTCCGGCAGAGACTTCAGCTTGTCAAGAATCTTGGACGACCAGGCCGTGAGTTCGTCGTAATTGGCGTCCTGAAGTGTGTACTGGAACTGCGTCCTGGCGAACCGCGCGCCCACTGTCACATCCTGCGCCGCCTGCAAGTAGACCTTGAAGCCCGGGATCTGCGCCAGCTGCGGCCGCAGCCGCGCAATCACTTGAAAGACGTCAACGTCACGATCCTCGCGCGGCTTGAGCGTGATGAACATGCGGCCGTTGTTTTGCGCCGCATTGCCGGTGCCGGTGCCGAGCCCCATCGCCATTGTATCGACCGCGGGATCGGCCATGACGATTGCTCCGGCCTGCTGCTGCAATTTGTACATTTCGGCAAACGATACGTCCTGGCCCGCCTCGGTCGTGCCGAAAAGAATGCCGGTGTCCTGCTGCGGAAAGAATCCTTTGGGGATGATGACGAACAGATAGCCGGTGGCGATCACCGTCCCGATGAAGGTGAGCAGCGTGGCGAAGCGGTGGCGCAGCACAAAATCGACGCCGCGCTCGTAGCCGTTGGCGAGCGCCGTGAAGCCTTTCTCGCTGAGGTTATAGAGCCGCCCGTGCCGCTCCTCGTCGTGGCTCTTGAGGAAGCGCGACGCCATCATCGGAGTGAGGGTGAGCGAGACAAACGCCGAGACGGCGATCGTCATCGCGATCGTTACAGAGAATTCGCGGAACAGACGGCCGATGATCCCGCTCATCATCAGGAGCGGAATCAACACGGCGACCAGCGAGATGGAGATAGATATGATCGTGAAGCCGATCTCGGAGGAGCCCTTGAGCGCCGCCTCAAACGGCTTTTCGCCCTCTTCGATGTGGCGCGTGATGTTCTCGAGCATCACGATCGCGTCGTCCACCACGAAGCCGACCGCTATGGTGAACGCCATCAACGACAGATTGTCGAGGCTATAGCTGGCCGCCCACATGAGCGCGCAGGCGCCGAGCAGGGCGAGCGGAACCGTAACGCTGGGAATGATCGTCGCCCAAACGTTCCGCAGGAAGACGAAGATCACCATCACCACCAGCGCGACGGTGAGCATGAGGGTGAATTCGACGTCCCGTACGGAGGCGCGGATGGTGGTGGTGCGGTCGGAGAGAATGCTGACGTGAATAGTCGGCGAGATCGAAGCCTGGAGGGCCGGCAGAGTGCTTTTGATTGCCTCGACCGTGTTGATGACGTTCGCGCCGGGGATCTTGAACACGACGAGAAAGACACTGCGCTTGCCGTTGGACCATCCCGCCTGCGTCGTGTCGGTCGGCCCCATGACCGCCTGGCCGATGTCCCGGATACGGACCGGGGCGCCGTTTCGGTAGGCGATGATGACGTCATTCCACGGCTTGGCGGTCGTCAGCTGATCGTTGTTATAGATCGTGAAGGTCTGCTTGTTCCCGAGGATGCGCGCCTTTGGGATTATCCACGGTGGCGATGCCGATCTGCGCCCGCACGTCCTCGAGCTGGAGGCCCATCTCGACAAGTTTGGCGGGATCGATCTGGATGCGCACGGCCGGCGTCACCTGGCCGCCGATGCGCACGAGGGACACGCCGGAGATCTGGCTCAAGTGCTGCGCGAGAACGTTCTCCGCCGCGTCGTCGACATCGATGATCGGCGCGACGTCCGACTGAACGGACATGATGAGGATCGGGGTGTCGGACGGGTTGACCTTGCGATAGGTCGGCGGACTGGGCAGATCCTTCGGCAGTTGCCCCGCGGCGGCGTTGATCGCAGCCTGGATGTCGTTGGCGGCGGCGTCGATATTGCGGTTGAGATCGAACTGGACGGTGATCGCCGTCGCGCCGAGCGAACTCGTCGACGTCATCTGCGAGACGCCGGGAATCTGGGCGATCTGCCGTTCGAGCGGCTGGGCGACCGAGGTCGCCATCGTGTCCGGGGAGGCGCCGGGCAGCTGAGCCGAAACCGTGATCGTCGGAAAATCGACCTGCGGCAGGGGCGCAACCGGCAGCGAAGGGAAAGCAACGAGGCCGACCAGCAGAATCGCGACCATGATAAGCGTGGTCGCGATCGGGCGATGAATGAACGGGGCGGAGATGCCTTTGTACATCGGCTAGGTTCCGCTTCCCGCGTCGATTGAGACGATCGATCCGGGTTGAAGCAGGAACTGACCGGAGGTCACCACGCGGTCGCCCTCCTTCAGGCCGTCCGAGATGACGGCTGTCGTCGTGTCCTGATGCGCGATCTTCACCTGACGCACCTGCGCGCGGTTCTGATCGTCAACGATATAAACATAGAGTCCGTTCTCGCCATGTTGCACCACTTCCGTGGGGACGATCAAGACGCCCTTCTCCACTCCGAGCTGCAACCCGGTGGTCACCGCGAGCCCCGGCCAGAGGGCATTGTCCTTGTTCTCGAACTCGGCCTTCAATCTAATCGTACCGGTCGCGAGTTCGACTTGGTTATCGCTGATCGAGAGGCGGCCGGTAGCGAGCTTGTGGGCCTCGGCGTCCGTGACCACCACCTCCGGCGAGCCGGAGGCAAGTTCCTCGTTGATGCGCGTCACAAATTCCTGCGGTTCGGTGAAGATCACGGAGATCGGCTGCAATTGCGCGATGGAGACGATTCCGGTCTGCTGGCCGGCGTTGACGAGATTGCCTTCGTCGATGAGCCGGAACCCGACCCGGCCCGAGATCGGCGCCCGGATGGTCGTGTAGTCCAACTGGGTCTTCGCAGCGTCGATCGCCGCGGTGTCGGCTGCGATCGAAGCGATAAGCTGCAACACCAACGCGTTCTGGGTGTCGAGCTGTTGCTTCGTGGCGAAGTCCTGCTTGGCGAGGGTGGAGTAGCGGGCGAGATCGAGCTTCGCGTTGGCGAGATTCGCCTCGTCCTGCGATTTCTTGGCGGTCGCCTGGTCAAGCGCGGCCTGAAACGGCCTCGGGTCGATTTGGGCCAGAAGATCGCCCTGCTTGACCATCTGACCTTCCTGGAAGCCGATTTTCTCGATCTGGCCATCGACACGCGCCCGGACCAGAACCGTGTTGTAGGCTTGGACCTGTCCGATGCTCTGGAGGACGACGGGAAAATCTGCGCGCTTCACAGGCGTCGCGGTGATCACAATCGGCGCGGGTCCCCCGGGTTGCGGCGGTTGACCCGGCCCCGGCGCCGAAGCGGTCTGACTAGGCAGCGTCCAGATCCGGTCGTGAAACTGATGTGCGAGCGGACCGGCGGCGGGAACCCAGCGGTCCGCTGCGCCCGGCTGGTAGACGCCGTAGGCGGCTGCGATGGCGCACGCGAACAGGACTATCCACGCGAAACGGGCGAGACCCATGGTTGAAAAACCCTTCACTCTACGCGAACCGAGCGCGCATCCAAGCCGCCCCTAGCTCGCGCTAGAACCCGGGGCGCGGCGGCGCACGACGCGCCCCCCACCATGCAGGCGCTCCTCGGCGCCGGTTCTTTGCGGGGAATATTCGCCAATACCACCATTTTGGGGAGAGCGGGCCAAGATCAACCAAATTTGACCGCGATCGAATGCTTTGGCACGGAGCGATTGTCGCCGACGACGCCCAGGATCGATAGCGAATCGAGGCGGTCGCGCGGCGCGCGGGGCTTCTCGCCAGGACCGAAGTCGATGCTGGCGCCCGCGCTTCGATGCAAAAGCCAAGATTCGCCTTGGCCGATCTTTCTTAGAAAGAGACGTTCTCGGGGATGAAGGCTCTGATATCGCCGACCGGCACAAAGTATTTCGCGATATCCTTTGTCGCCCGCGCCGGCGAGCCGAAGGTCAACCCCTTCTGAACGATGGAAATCTTCCGGCTGATGATGCCCAGGAGGCATTGATTCGCGGCGTCGAAGACCCCTGAGCCGGAATTTCCGGTGGTGGCGACGTTCCCGATGACAGTATTGAATCGCTGGCGCAACTCGGCTGGAATCGCTTGCGGAGGCAGAACCGCCGATCGGGCCGTCCCCTCGGGAGTGGCCACCACCACCGCCTCGCCAACAAACGGCGGTCGCTCGCAGAGCGGCAAGCGGCGCATTTGGAGGCGAATGGGAAGCTTCGTCCTGTCAATCGACAGCAAGGTCAGATCCACGCTCTCCAGTGCGCCCTGCTTGACCAGCGATGCAGGCAGATCCTGCCCGGCAATGACGACCTCGGGCTTTGTTTCAGCGACGTTTCCGGGCACGTGCGCGGCGGTGAGAATGAGGCCATTGCCGAGATAGACCCCATACCCTGGCCACGACTGCCGGGGAGTGCGATTGATGTGCACGGCGAACGCCTTCAAGTCCAGATCGTCGGACTCTGCAATCGCCGGCGACAAGACAAAGGCGACGGCCGCCAGACCGACGACCGCGCCCGCGAAATTCATGGCCGACCCTTTTTCAGCATCCCACGCGTCTCCCTTCCCTGGGCCCGCATTTCTACATGCGAGGAGGGACACTTCTACATGCGAGGAGGGACACGCGCAGCCCGCAAGCAAGCGCTCAAATATGGGCCAATTGGAGGAGGGCCCGGATCGGTTCGGAGAGCGTATCCCAACCGCGGCCGAGAAGCGAAGAAAAGAGACGAAAGAGACAGAGTATCTCGATCAAACCTGCGAAAAGGATATTCAGCGATGAATATCGTCCGCCGGAGTGCAGTCCGACCTCCTCGCGAAGCATTTCATCGTAAGGCACCTTCTGAACATAAGAGGAGGTTCTGCCAAAAAACGAGAATACCGTGAGGCCGAAATACTGAAGGCGGCGAGATATTACAAATATGAAGCAGTACAATAGGCCAATCGTCGCCATTATCATTTCAGTATTTCGATCATGAATATTGTCAAAGACAAACCATATTATCGCGAGAATAAAAAGCCCAACGATAACGCGGAACAAAAACACCAGCACGCCGACCATAGAGGGCCCCAGTCCTTGTGAATGTTGTTTTTATCAATCCGTGGATGGTGATAGCACAAATCTATAACCCGCTGGAATTTACGTGTCCAGACGTCGCAGCAATAAAAAACATTCTTCGCCGGTTGGTTTCCGCCCCCGACAGGCGGATCGGCCCGTCCGGCGGCGCCGCTAGGAACTCACGTCGCGTTTAAGCGTCATGAGATCAAATCGGCCACTGGACAGGCCGCGCGCCTCGATTTGAAGGATCTGGCGATCGAGGCTGGCGCTGGGATCGGAATTCGCGTAATCTGATATGGCCAATGGTCATGAGATCGATAGCCTCGGCGTCTGAGACGATCGAAGCGGAGGTCCGGATTGGCGAGCCCCGGCCGGGCTGCAATTTACCGTTGCATTTGACAATATCAATTAGGGACTGGATTCGTGCAAAGACTGACGCGATGCCGAGCGTCGATCTCAATTGAGTGCGAGCGCCACAGATGAGGACCGACAGTCAAACCGCGCGGGAGACCGTGCCGTCGCTCTCCGGGGCGAGGGCCGGCGCGCCAGTGGACGATGCGAAACGATGGCGCCTGCCGATCGCCTACCGGGCCATCGCGGCGACCGCGCTCGGCGTGGATCTGGCCCTGATCCTCGCAAGCGCCACGTGCGCCGAGGCTATTTACCACAAGTTTCCCGACGCGATTACGGGCGAGTTCTCCCACACGATTGCGGCGGCGATTTTCGTCGCCGTCCTCTTCGTCGCATCGATCCGGGTGCAGAAGCTCTATAATCCGACCCGCCTGATGGTTTGGGACGATCAGGCCCGGAGCGTGCTGGGAGCGTGGTGCGGGGCTTTCCTGATCCTGGCCTCAGGAGTGTTCAGTTGGGGGGTGAGTTACGACCTGTCGCGCGGCGACGTTCTGCTCTTCTGGGCAATTGGCGTCGTGGTCCTACTTGGACATCGGGCGGTATGGAGCATCGCATTGCCGCGTGCGCTCGAAAGCGGCGCCTTGCGGGGCCGAACCATCCTCAGCCTGTCCTGCGAAGAGGCGGCGCCGGCGCACTTCGTGGAGAATTTGACTCGCCACGGCTATTACGCGATGGCGCATTTCAACGTTCCGCCTGACGAGTTTTCCGCCGACGATCTCCTCGACAACGTGATTTCGATCTGCCGCACTTCGGATATCGACGAGATCGTGCTCTTCGTGAATCCCGAACGGATGTCGAACGTCAGGTGGATCGCCCGGCGGCTCAGGGTTCTTCCGCTGCCGGTGACGCTCATTCCCTTTGGAACGCTCGCCCAGCTGTTCCAGCGTTCGCGCAGCGATATCGGCGATACGGTCGCCATCGAGCTTCAGCGCGCGGCGCTCTCCCCGGCCGAGCAGGCGGTGAAGCGGGGAGTCGACATCCTTTGTTCGCTGGTCGGCCTCATTTGCCTGTCGCCTATCCTGTTGGCCGCCGCGGTCGCAATCCGTGTCGACTCGCCGGGGCCTGCCCTGTTCCGGCAGATCCGGCACGGTTTCAACGGACGACCGTTCGCCATCTATAAATTCCGCACGATGACCGTCATGGAGAACGGCGAAGTCGTCCGACAGGCGCAAAAGAGCGATGAACGCGTGACGAGGGTCGGCCGCTGGCTGCGCAGGTTGAGCATCGACGAATTGCCCCAGCTCATAAATGTCCTAATCGGCGACATGTCGTTGGTCGGACCGCGCCCGCACGCCGCCGCGCACGACCGCTATTTCACATCCGCGATTGAGCGATATGCCTTTCGTCATCATGTCAAATCCGGCATAACCGGCTGGGCGCAGGTTTGCGGCGCCCGTGGCGAGACGGATACGCTGGACAAGATGCGGCGGCGGGTAGAGCTTGATCTTTGGTACATTAATAACTGGAGCGTTTGGCTAGACTTTTCCATTATGATAAGGACCGTCTTTGTCGTCTTCTCCGGCGAAAATGCCCATTGAAATGCCCAACGCTCAGCGGGGGGCTTCGACTCAGGCGCTGCCGCCGCAAAGACTGGAGTTCGGCGATGGCGTCACACAAGAAAGGGCGGGAATGTCCATCGAGTCGCTGAATACAGAGCCCTTGGGAAGTTCCGCGCTTGCGACCGGGGTCGAGAAGCGAGAGGTCAATTTCGCCTTCGTTGTGGCAATGGGGGCGTCGTTCCTGGTCGCCTATCTGCCAACTTATCTGAAGTTGTCCCAAGGGGCGTGGCGTACCGAACAGGAAGGGCACGGTCCTCTGATCATGCTCGCTGCGGTTTGGCTCGCCTGGCAACAGCGCGACAAACTCAGATCCATCGTATTTCGGCCGGCGCCCGTCGCCGGGTGGATTATCCTGCTGTCGTCGCTGGCGTTGATGGCCGTCACCCGTTCGCAAGACCTACTGATGATCGAAGTCGGGACTCAAGTACCGGTGCTGCTGGGATGTTGTCTTCTCATCGGTGGCTGGCCAATGGCGCGGGTTTTCGCTTTTCCGCTGGCCTTCCTGTTGTTTTCGTTGCCCCCGCCGGGCTGGCTACTCGACGCGTTCACCGTTCCGCTGAAGGCATGGATATCGGACCTCGTATCGAATTTTCTGTACGCTTTGGGGTATCCGGTCGCCCAGAACGGCGTGATGATCATGATTGGGTCGTACGAGCTCATGGTCAAAGACGCGTGCTCGGGCATGAACTCGATCTTCGCGCTGTCGGCGATCGGCGTTTTCTATGTCCGTGAGTTCGTTCAAAACGATCCGCTCCGCAGGTTGATCCTGATTCTGGCGATTATTCCGATCACGATCCTCGCCAACTTCTTCCGGGTGCTGACGCTTGTGTTGGGCGCTTACTATCTCGGAATTGATACGATCGAAGGCTTGTTCCACGACCTGACCGGGATCGCGTTATTCGTGTTCGCGTTGGTGCTGTTTTTCCTTCTCGATCGCGTCCTTCTTGGCCTTGGCCTATTGCTTCGAAAGACGCTCGCGCTTTGGGGCGCGCGAATCGCGGCGTGAAGGGCGACAAGAGAGGCGCGGAGCTGGGTCGGCGCCTACGTCCGTTGACCGTACTCGCGGTTTCCTGCGCAGCCCTGCGGCGAACGCTGAACGCGAGCGCAGGCGCCGCCCGGCTCGGCGAGGCCGCCGCGATATTTCCCCAGCGACCGACCGGAGTGGCGCCTTTTAGGGATCCTGATTTACAGTCGAGCGATGGGAAGTGGCCGGGCCGGGATCGCCTTGGGCCGGGAGCGTTGGATTGGCGACATGAATACTGTTTATGACTTTGTGACCGTGATCTGTTTTGTTTGCGTCGTGATCACCTATTTCATGTTCACCGAGGGGGGCATGAAAATCCTGGCGCATTTCATGCTTCCCGCGGCGGCGTTCGCAATCGCCAATCAGGTGGGCAACCATGCTGGCAACGATGCTCTTATGAATGTGCTGGCGGTCATTCTGATCGGCGCCGGCATCGGCTATACCTATATCATCGTCAGACACTAAAGATTCTGGCGATTCCGAGATCGAGCCGGGGGCGGAAAAAGGCGTGCGTCGCCAATCGGCCGCGGTGTCCTGATCCCAGCGCTCACCGAACCGATGTCGATCACCGGCTCGACAATCAGAGCGACCCCTCCCAAACGCTTCGCAAACCATAGTCCCCCACCCCGCAGGCGACGCTCGGCGTCTGGGGGGCTTCTGTCGATCACGCGAGAAATTCGCTCTGGAGATTAAACTTTAATAATTGAATTCAACGACTGCCAATGGACCGCGACTATTGGTCGGGAGAACGCATTTTCAGACGTGTTCATTCGAGGGACCTTGGCATGTACACCAGCGCAGAACTTCAACTGCTTCGCGATGCCGATCCGGGCGCTGTTCTTCCGGGGATCGACACTCCGGTTGGCAATCCCGACCCCGCGTCCTCCCTGCTCGACTATACGGCGATCTCGCAATCTCGAACCGCCCCTTATAGCTATAATCCGGCCAACAACAGCGTTTACGTCAACCAGGCGGGAGCCGTACTCAGCGGCATCAATTTCGGCGCCGCGTCCGTGATCGTCCAAGCCAATGATGTGACGATCGAGGACTGCACTTTCACCGGCACAACCGGCTTCTGGGCGATCAACCAGAAACCGTCGGCGAGCAACACCACGGTGGAAAACTGCAGCTTCGTCGGTTCGAAAGCGTCCACGCCGGTCACTGCGTTTGTCAACGCCGCCAATAACATCACCGTCGAAAACAACAGTTTCATCGATACCCCGGGCGATGCGATTCATATGGAACAGGGACTCGTCACCGGTAACTACTTTTCCGGCGGCGGATATGAGGACGGAGCTCACGCCGACGCGATCTGGGTCATGGGTTCGACCGGGGCCACGACGATCGCCAACAATTTCATTGACTGGACCAATAACTCCGACGCCGCTGTGAAAACCAACGACGCCATTCGGATCACGCCGGAACAGGGGATAGACATTAACGATGTGACCGTCTCCGGCAATTATCTTCTCGGCGGAAGCTACACGGCTGGCGCGGGAAACATGGACGGCCACACAATCAGCAATGTCTCGTTCACCGGCAACTATATCGGTTTCGGACAGTACGGCGCATTTTATCCAGGCACAGAGGACGCCGCGGATGTGAGCGGAAACGTGATCTTTGACTACTCGAATCCTATGTATTCTACAGAAGCGATGGCTGCTTATCAGGCCGCGAATTCGGGAACGGAATGCACGGCGACCGCCCTCCGCCCGACCTCAACCGCGACGACGCTTCTCGGCAACGGCGACTGGGTCAGTCTATCCGGATCGACGGGCGAGAACAATTTCATCGGTGGGTTTGGAACGCAATACCTCTATGGCGGTCTGGGAGCGGATATCTTTACCGAACTTGCCATTTCCGACTCTACACCGAACTCCCCAGACAAAATCACGGATTTCGACCCCGCCAAGGACGTTATTGACCTCAGCCGCATTGACGCAAACCTCACCGCGCCCGGCGTTCAGAAATTCACTTTCATTGGCACCGCGCCTTTCAGCGGAGCCGGCGCCCAGGTGCGTTATCAGCAGGACCCGACGACCGATGTGACCTATGTCGAGGCCGACCTGGCTGGCGATTCGTCGCACCGATCTTGAAATCTTGATTAACGGTCTGGTGACACTCAGGCCCACGAACTTTGCCCTGGTGGCAGGCCAGTCGTCGGCGGCGCTGGCTGATGGCGCGGCTCTCTCCTTTACCAGGGTTCCGATCGTCAATTCTTCGCTGAAGGAATATTCCTACACGAATGTTCAAAATGAGAGTTATTCCTCGTTCGAGGCGTTCTACGCCAATTCTACGGATCGGCCGGCGGACGATTTGAACATCACTCCAAGTGAAGACGGGTTGATCCTCTATGACAAGAACCTGACGGTCACCCGGGGCGCCTCTGTTGAGTCGCTTCAGGTCGGCACGCAGTACGCCCCGATCGGGTACCATCCTTCTCAGATCATCCAGATCAGCGCCGCGGGACCTGAAAGCTTTCGTGTTCGGCTCTAACTACGGCGCCGAGACGATTAACGGAGTAAGCGCCTCAGGCGCCAACGTGGACAATATCCAGCTTTCGACCGCGTCGTTTTCGTACTTGACCCCTGGAATGACGCAGGCGCAGGACCTGGCGGCGGTGCTCGCCAACGCCACCAACACTCCTTCCGGCGTGATGATCGCCGATTCCCGTGGCGACAGCCTAACCCTCGGGGGAATGACCGCTTCCACCCTCGCTGCGAGCCCCGCGCTGCTCCATTTCGTGTAAACGAAGACCATCGGCGCGAAGGCGCCTCCACCCGACGGAGCGGCCAGGCGCAGAGATGCGTTGCGCCCCAGCCCAAGAGCGCGGCAAGCCCGGCAGCCGTGAGGGCGCCGAGCGAGAGCGGCGCGGCGGGCTGATAGCTGTCGAGCGTGCTCTGCGCGATCTGCGGATCGAAGTTCCTGGCCAGAACGGTGAGCCGCGTTCAGGGGGTCAGCGGAATCGATCGCCCGCAGTTGCGCCTCGAGCCGGCCCGCCCGGGCGATTGTTTCCGCCATGTCCTCGCCGCGTTGGCGGGCCAGGGGGTCGGGTTGTGCTCGAGCCGATCCACGCCCTCGGCCGGGGTCACTTTCTCCTGCGCGACCTCGGCGTCGAACTCCGCCACAATCCGCTTGAGCTCTTGAACCGCGCCGCCCAGGCGCTGGCTGTACTGCTGAGCAAACTCAGGGGCCTGCGACCCGATCAGGCCAGCAATCAGAGCGATCGGTAAAGCGAGTCTGCGGGCAAGCATTAACTGTCCTGATGGAAGGGCCGGAATGGGTGCACGATAAGCGGGCGGAGCCGAGCCGTCACGTCAGGCGTTGACGGGACGGCTCGATGCGGGGTCACGCTGTCGAGATCAGTCAAATTGCGCTATGGTCTGAGCGCCGCCCGCAAAGTCGGCGTCGATGACGACGAGCAGGCGCGAAGTCTCATTCCAGTCGGGAGGGGCGTTCTTTGTCGGATATTCCCATTGGCGTCGTTACCATTTCCGACCGGGCGTCGCAAGGCCTGTACGAGGACAAGGGCGGCCCGGGCATTGAGGCCGCTTTGAAGGATCTTTTGGCCACCCGGTGGCGACCCGAGCGACGGCTCGTGCCCGACGAGCGGCCGATAATCGAGGCGGCGCTTATCACGCTCGCCGACGTCGAGCATTGCCCGCTGATCCTCACGACCGGCGGCACCGGCCCGGCGCTTCGCGATGTCACGCCGGAAGCGACCGAGGCGGTTTGCGACCGCCTGCTGCCGGGCTTTGGCGAATTGATGCGGATGAAGAGCCTCGCCGAAGTGCCGACCGCAATCCTGTCGCGCCAGCTCGCGGGAACGCGCGGTTCAAGCCTCATCATCAACCTGCCGGGCAAGCCCGCTGCGATCCGAACCTGCCTCGATGCGGTGTTCGCCGCCGTTCCCTATTGCATCGATCTCATTGGCGGCGCTCGCCTGGAGACCAACCCGCAATTCTGCAAGGCGTTCCGGCCAAAAGCATGAAGAGGAAAATCGTGGCGAATTGGCTGTTCATCGGCTAAAGCACCGGCCCGGGAGCCGTTCTATGTCCGCCATCCAGGTCGTCGAGCCCGAAGCCGACATTCCCGCCGCCATGCGCGTGGTCGGGATCAAGGCTCGCGCCGCAGCGCGCAAGCTGGCCAACGCCCCGGCGGAGGCGAAGAATCGCGCGCTCGCCGCCGCGGCGCGGGCCTTGCGCGAGCGAGCGGACGACATTCTGGCCGCCAACGCTTTGGATCTCGCGGAGGCCGAGGCGAAAGGCCTGAGCGCGGCTTTGCTCGACCGGCTCGCGCTCAATTCCCAGCGAATCGAGGCGATGGCGCGCGGACTCGAAGATATCGCGGCGCTGCCCGATCCCGTCGGGCGGGTGCTCGCGACCTTCTCGCGGCCAAACGGACTGGTCATCGAGCGTGTGGCGACCCCGCTCGGGGTGGTCGGCGTTATTTACGAGAGCCGGCCGAACGTGACCGCCGACGCGGGCGCGCTCTGCCTCAAGAGCGGCAACGCGGTCGTGCTTCGCGGCGGCTCGGACAGCTTTCACTCCTCGGCCGCGATTCACGCCTGCCTGGTCGCCGGCCTGAAGGAAGCCGGCCTGCCGGAGGCGGCGATTTCGAGCGCGCCCTTCGCCTCGCGCGCTGCGGTCGGCGAGATGCTAGAGGGCCTCGGCGGGACCCTCGACGTGCTTGTGCCGCGCGGCGGCAAGAGCCTGGTCGACCGCGTGCAGCGCGAGGCGCGCGTTCCTGTCTTCGCCCATCTTGAGGGGATCGTGCACGTCTACGTCGACCGGGCCGCGGACCTCGACAAGGCGGTGAAGATCGTGGTCAACGCCAAGATGCGGCGCACCGGGGTCTGCGGCGCCGCCGAGACTCTGCTCGTCCACCGCTCGCTCGCGCCCTGCGCGCTGAAGCCGATGATCGAGGCGCTGATCGAGGCGGGCTGCGCCGTGCGCGGGGACGCGGCCGCCCGCGAGGCGGACTATCGGGTCACGCCGGCGAGCGAAGAGGATTGGCGCACCGAATATCTCGACGCGGTGATCGCCGTCCGTGTGGTCGACAGCCTGGAGGCCGCAATCGACCATATCGAGACCTATGGCTCGCATCACACCGACTGCATCGTCACCGAGGACAAGGCGGCGGCCGAGACTTTTCCTGGAGCGAGTCGACTCGGCGATTGTCATCCACAACGCCTCGACCCAGTTCGCCGACGGAGGCGAATTCGGGTTCGGCGCGGAGATCGGCATCGCCACCGGCCGGATGCACGCCCGCGGCCCGGTTGGCCTCGAGCAGCTCTGCACCTTCAAGTACCGGGTGCGGGGCGACGGGCAGGTTCGGCCCTGATCGGCGCCCGGCCCGCGCATTTGCGTGGGCGCTCGATAATTCAAAGACTTGGGCGCCATTTCCTGCAAAGCCGAAACGATCGCCGCGCCTCAAAATAAATCCGCTTGACCCCCCTTGCGCGCGCCTGGCATAAAAGATATATCTTTGCGTAAGACATATCTTGATATGTCGCACGGAACAGAAAGGAGTTTATCAATGTTCCATCGTCATTTTGACGAATATGTTCACGGCCATCGTCACGGCTTCGGCCATGGGCCGTTTCGCGGTTGGCGCGGACGAGGCGGCGGCTTCGGCAGCCGCGAGGGCCGGGTGTTCGACGGGGGCGAGCTCAGGCTCGTGATCCTGGCGCTGGTGGCCGAGAAGCCCCGCTATGGCTACGAGATCATCAAGGCGCTCGGCGAGCGGGTCGGGGGCGACTATTCGCCGAGCCCGGGCGTCGTCTATCCGACGCTGACCATGCTCGAAGAGATGGGCTACGCCAGCGCCAGCCAGGACCAGGCGGGCCGCAAGCTCTATACGCTGACCCCGGAAGGCGAGAAGGTTCTCGCCGAGAACAAGGCGCAGGTCGACGCCATCTTCGCCCGTTTCGGGGAGGGACGACGACAGCCGCTTCGCCGGCTTCGTTTCGGTCAAGCGCGCGATGCTGAACCTGCGCGCCACGTCCGCCTGCGCCTCCGCGGCCGCGGCGCGACCCCGGAGCAGATCCAGGCGATCGTCGACGCCGTCGACGCCGCAGCGAAGGCGATCGAGCGGGTGTGACCGCAACGAGGGCCGCCGAGCAGGCCCCCTCGCTTTCCTTTCGGCGCGCGCAACCGGGAACTGTCGCGCCCCTTCCTGTCTCCCGCCCAACCGGCGCGAGGGATCGCCGACAGACCACATTCAATCCTTGACAATTCGACTTTCCGGTGATTTTGCTGGGTTTACGCAGGTCATCAATCTGTCACAAAACCGCATTCAGACGAACGTGAGCAATCGGGCGGGTGGGGTCGGTTGGGGATCGGCTAGTCTTCAAACCCGAAGCCTTCGGGGAATCCTCACATCGTCGCCGCACCAAAGCTCGGGTGCTGTTGCTCGTCGCACGGGCTGAGGCCCAGGGGCGCTGCGATGGCCGACCCGGAAGAACTCATCAAGCTGATCTACGAGGGCGTTGAGGACAACGCGGCGCGGAGCCTTGCGCTGGCGAAATTCGCCGAGCGGGTGCGCGCCGAAGGCGCCGCTCTCGGCATCCAGGACATGAGGACCCATCGCTTCCGGGGCCTGGGCGACGTTGGAATCGATATAAGCTTGACGCCGACGTATCGCCGTCTCGCGCCCAGCAACACAATTTGGCGGGAAATCGCCGCCCGTAAGCGGGCCCTTACCGATGGGATGGTCATTCGGAAATCGGAGTTCGTCCGAACGGAATTGTACGCCGACTGGTTCTCGCCGCAGCGCTTCCATAGCGTGATGGCGGCTCCTACGCTGTTTGAGAGCGCCGCCTGCGCGGTCGTCGTCGCCTTTCGCCATGCGTCGCGGGGCGATTTTGAAGCGACCGATCTGGCTGAGGCCAAGCGCTTCGGCGCCCATTTTGGCGCCGCGCTGAGGTTTCGCTTCGCGCAGGAGCGAATGGCCGCAGAACTCGCGGCGGCGAATTTCGTCCTCGACGAATTGCCGGACGCCATTTTTCTGGTGAGCGGCGGAGGTTTTCTCCACCACGCCAATGCCGCCGCGAGGACCATGCTCGACGCGCGGGCGCCCGCGCGCGTGCATCGAGGGCGGCTCGAACTCTGCCAGCCAATCGACACCGAACGGCTCACCCGGATGATGGCCGCGGGGCGCGGCGAATTTCGCATGCCGAACCCCAGCCGCGGATCATGGATCGTCCGGCTGCACCCGGGCGCGCAACGGTTTGGCCTTGCCGACGGCGCGTGCATGATCGTTCGCATTCTCGATCCGGACAGAAGGCATGAGCCGCTGGACGCAGCGAGATTGAGCGGGCGCCTGGGGGTAACGCGCCGCCAGGCGCAGGCGGTCGCCGCGCTGTTGCAGAGCCGAACAGAGGATATCGCGGCGGGGCGGCTCGGCGTCAGCAAGGCGACGCTGCATACTCACCTCAGCCGCGTGTACGCGCATCTGGGCGTCCACAACCGGGGCGAGCTGGTGGCGCTGCTCGCCCGCCACGGCTTCGAGGTGAGTTTGGGCAACGAAAAATAATAGCCCTTGTCATCTCCGGAGACGACGCTGTGGCGGCCGAGGTCAGGCAGAATGGGCCGCTGGATTTTGCCGTGTGGCTAACGGTGTTAACTTAGTGGGGTCGGGCCCCAGCCTGGATTAGCGAGACGACACTGCATGCCACGTCGCAGCGACCCGGCTTCGGGCGACAAAAAAAATTTGACCGCTGTCATCCCCGGATGACAACGGATTTGTGGAAGTGAGCAAGAGTACTGCCCCGAGGGAAGAAGCAACCGGAGAACATTCGGAATGGCATCAACGAAGTCGCTGGTTACCGGGGCAGGTGTGTGGTTGATATTGGCTGGAGCGCCGCTATCGGGGCAGAGAGCTGTTGCCGCCGATATCGCTTATTATCTAAGTCAGAATATCGGCGGTTTCAGTGTCGCTGGTGATATCCTGACCGATGGGACACTGGGCAGTTTCAACCCAATTAGTTCAAATAGTAACATTGTGGGATGGAACTTACAACTGACGGCAGGTATCGCTGGCAGTTTTACCCTAAGCAGTACCTCCGGGAACTCCACTTTCCAGAATCAGGCCCAACTCACCAACGGTTTTTCGGCGACTTCAACTCAATTGTTCTATAATTTCAGTAGCGGAGGAGGTAGCTACTTTCAAGGTGAATTAGGCGGGTTCATGGCGCCAGCCGGCCCTCAGTTTGTCTTATGTTTTCAGGCGGCGACGAATATTTGCCAAGGTGGGCACCCTTCGGAAGGGCCGCTGCCGGCAGGAGAAGGGATTGCGGTTTATGGCCTGCCGCCTTTCCTGCCTAGTCAGCTCACTCCTATGACGGGAACACAACCAATCGCGTCCACTGCCATATTGCCGGTGTCCGTGACCTCATTGGGTGCGTTCAAGTACGACATGCCCGTGCTGGCGGGATCAACTTATTTCGTCGATCCACAGGCCATCAATGGGTACTCATTCTCGATCGGTTCAGGCGATCCAAATTTTGCCTCAGTCCTCCTCCCTGCGGTTCAGTCCGATCCGTTCGATGTTTCGTTCATCTACAATGGGGTTAAGTACAGTGACGTACTTGCGTCTCTGACCGTACTCGATTTTCCCGCGGGGGGCGTAAGCCAATTCACAGTGACCGGGATCGATCCATCTGATGGAATTGATCCTGACGACACCTCGGCGTTCGTCACCGGACTGACCTTTGCGAGCGACGGGACGTTCACAGGGACTCAGACGCCGTTGACAGCCACCGTCGCGGTCCCCGAACCCTCAACCTGGGCGCTGATGCTGGCCGGTTTCGGTGGGCTTGGCTTCCTCGGATATCGCAAGACCAAGACCCGCGCGAAGTTGGCCGCCGTCTGATCATCGTCGGCCAGCTCGTTGGAGGGACCGCGGCGAGGGGCGGTCTCTCGCGGGAGCCGCTCGCTCTTCTCCAAGCGGGCGGGCGCGGTGCCCCTTCTGCGATTTCGGAGAACGATCCCATTCGCGAGACGCCCCGCGCCAAATTGTCCGTAGGCCACCACCGGGGAGCTGCCGATGACAAGAACTGGTCGTGCGACCGCGCTGATTCTCCTCCTCGCGAGCGTGGCGCTCGCCGGGTGCGCAGGCACGGTCAATCCTCCCGCGCCGACATCGGCCCCGACGACCAATTTCGATCCGGCTGCCGCAGCGATCGGGCGGGTTTCCGCCGAGGCGGCGCGCGGCGTGGCCATGACGCCGGAGGACTTGGGGCGCATCTCCGGACTGGTGCAGGCCGAACTTGCATCGACTTATCCCGGCCGGATGATCGCCGCGGGCGGTTCCCGGCGACCGGGCGCGGTCAACATCAAACTGGTCTTCACGGAATACGACAAGGGAGACGCCCTCGCGCGCGCCATGCTCGCAGGCTTGGGGCAAATCCACATCGCCGCCAAAGTTTTGCTCACCGACGCGACGACCGGCAGGACCGTAGCGACCTTCGAGGCCTCCAAGACTTTCGCGTGGGGCGGACTTTACGGCGGAGCAACGCGGATCGAGGACGTTGAAGTGGGGTTCGCTCGAAGCGTCGCGGAGATATTCAAGAGGAGTTGAGGCGGCAAGAGGTCGGCGCCAGCGGAAGGCCAGACTTGGGCAGGTTCCGAGCGCCACGGCCAGGCGCTTCAGCGTGACGCGTTTGGGCGGAATCGTCATCGCGAGGAGCGAAGCGACGCGGCGATCCAGAGGAAAGTAGCGCTGCGCGGCGGCCCCTGGATCGCCGCGCTTCGCCCGCGATGACGACTTTGGTTCCGTCTAATCGTGTCCCTTTGCCAAGCGCGGAGCCCTTTAAAGCGCGGCGATAAGCCGCGCTCGAAATCCTCGAACAATTCCGGGCCACGCTCGCGCGCGACCGACGGCCGCAGTATTGTCCGGACGGACGCGGACATTCGGGCGCCTCTTTATGCGTTGAGCCGCGCCGGCTGACGCTGGCCCGCGGAACGCAATCAGGACGGCGCATCGGCAATGTTCCTCACTCCCGGAGCTGTCGATGAACGCCGACCTGGACAGAGTTCTCCGTCGCGCGTTGATCCTCATCGCCCTCACTGCGCTGACGGTGGGCGCGGGGTTTTGGCTGCTCGATAAACCTGCGCTTGCCCAATGGATTTGGGCGGCCGGGACGGTCCCTGTCATTCTCGGGCTGGCCGTCTCGATGGTCCGCGACCTCCTGGCGGGCCGGTTCGGAGTCGACGCGGTCGCATTTCTGTCCATGACCGGGGCGTTGGCGCTTCGCGAGAATCTGGCGGCGATCGTGGTCGCCGTGATGTACGCGGGCGGAACGGTTCTTGAGGATTTCGCCGTCGCCCGCGCCGAGCGCGACCTGAAGGCGTTGGTCGATCGCGCCCCGCGCGTCGCTCATCGATCTTCCGCCGGTCAGGTGGAGGACATACCTGTCGCTGATGTTGCGATCGGCGACCGGCTTCTCGTCCGGGCGGGCGAGGTCGTGCCAGTCGACGGCGTGCTGGCCGACTCCGACGCGATCCTCGATGAGGCCGCACTCTCCGGAGAGCCCATTCCAGTCGCCCGGCTGCGCGGGAGGCGGTGCGCAGCGGCGCGGTCAACGCGGGTCAAACCTTTTCTCTCGAGGCGACGGCGACTGAAGGAGAGAGCACTTACGCGGGCATCGTCCGGATGGCGACGGCGGCGCAAACGGCCAAGTCTCCGACCATTCGACTTGCCGACCGATTCGCCCTGCTGCTGTTGCCGGCTTCGCTGGGAATCGCCGACGTTCGCATGGCTTATTTCCGGGGATCCGAAGCGCGCGCTGGCCGTCCTCGTGGCGGCGACCCCATGTCCGCTCATTCTCGCCGCGCCCGTCGCCTATATCGCGGGGGTCGCCAGGGCCGCGCGGCGCGGGATCCTCATGAAGGGCGGGGCCGCGCTCGAGGCGCTCGCCGGGACGCAAACCGTGATGTTCGACAAGACCGGCACGCTGACCGTCGGCGGGGCGCGCATCATCGGGATTGAGACTGCGCCGGGCTGGAGCGCGGACGAAACGCTTCGGGCCGCCGCCTCCCTCGAACAGGCTTCGCAGCACGTGGTCGCGGCGGCCATCGTCGCCGCCGCGCGGGAGCGACAATTGTCGATCGAAGCCCCGCGCGACGTCCGCGAGGCCATGGGTTCAGGCCTCGAGGGCGATGTCAAAGGACACCGGATTCGCGCGGGCTCACACGCGTTCGTCTTCGATTCGTCCCCGAGAGCCCTTGGGCGAGACGAATTCTTCGCCACGCATCCATTCGCGCCGCGCTTACCGTGTTTGTCGTCGTCGATGGGGTTCCAGCGGGGGCGATTTTGCTCGCCGATCAACTGCGTCGCGAAGCCCCGCGAGCGATCCAGGCGTTGCGAGCCTCGGGCGTCTCGCGGATCGTCATGGTCACCGGCGATCGCGCCGAGACAGCGGAGGCGATAGGCGCGGCGCTCGACCTCGATTCAGTTCTTTCCGACCGCGATCCGGCCGACAAGGTCGCGGCGGTCTCGGTCGAGCAGGGGCTGCATCAGACCCTGATGGTCGGGGATGGAATCAACGACGCTCCAGCGCTGGCGGCGGCAGGCGTGGGCGTCGCCTTGGGCGCGCGCGGCGCAAGCGCGTCCTCGGAAGCGGCGGATGTCGTCATTCTTGTCGATCAGATCGATCGAGTCGCCGACGCCGTGGCGATCGCTCGCCGCACCCACGGAATCGCGTTTCAAAGCATGACCGCGGGCATGGCGATGTCCGCGGTCGCGATGATAGCCGCCGCTGTCGGATGGTTGACGCCGATAGCCGGCGCCTTGACGCAGGAAGCCATCGACGTCGCAGTCATTCTCAATGCGCTG
Organism: uncultured Alphaproteobacteria bacterium; assembly: GCA_963839185.1. Taxonomy (GTDB): domain Bacteria; phylum Pseudomonadota; class Alphaproteobacteria; order Rhizobiales; family Beijerinckiaceae; genus Roseiarcus. The sequence goes on from CAWIUD010000023.1 coordinate 65,568, forward strand.
CGCGCGCTAGGAAGCGGCACGCGAGTGGGGACGACGGAGCATGGCCGCTAGCGACGTCCAGGCTCTGCGCGACGAGCACCTCACGGTCGAAAAAGGCCTCGACCGCCTTCGCGACATCGCGGGCGCGCTGGAAAGCGCCGCGCCGCGCGAGGGCGCCGCTTTGATCCGTGAAGCGAATGAGATCGTCGCACGCGAACTCGTTGTTCACGAGAAGGCGGACGAAGCTCTTGTCTATCCGCGGCTGCGCAAGTCGCTTGCGAGCGGCTACGGCCTCGCGGCAATGAGCCGCGTTCACCGGGAGCTTCTGCACCTTGCTCATCTCCTCTCGCGCCTGGCGCAAGGCATGTCGGAAATGGAGGTCGACGCCCTGCTGCTGCGCGACGGGCAAAGAATCATCGAATCGATCGAGATGATCGCGCGAATTCACAACGCCCAAGAAGAGGACATCTATGACCATGCCGCCGCGCGGATAGGGCGCGGCGCGTCCCTGGGCGCCGAAAGGACGCGGCACTTGATCGCGGGACCACAAACAGAAAGACCGCCTCGCGGCGGTCTTTCTCAAATCAGGCCGTAGCCGTGATGGTTAGGCGGATGCAAGGGCCTTCCGCAGGCTCTTCGCCTTTCGATATCCCGCAAAACCCAGCCCGGCAAAGCCAATCAGCATCATGGCCCAGGTCGACGGTTCGGGGATGGTCGGCGTGAACGAGCAATTCGGGCACGCCAGGCGCGCGACGATGTCCGAATAGTCCAGGAACAGGGTGCCGTTGGTCCGGTCGACCTGCGTGTAGTCGCCGCGCGTACCGCCGGTGGCGATCATGTCCGAAATGTTGGTGACGGGATTCAAGAGGTAGATGCTGCCGCTGTTGTCGTTGACGATGATATCCCCGTTAAACAAGCCGCCGGTGATCACGCCGGTGCCGTCCGGGCTCGGAAACTGGGACCCGGAACTGTAGACTTCCGTGCCGGTAGCGATGTCATAGCCGTTAATGGAACCCTGCTCGGAATAGGCGGTCTTCCCGTCGGGCGAGACCGACACGCCGTCGCCGGTGCTGCTCGTGATGACCGTGTAGTTCCCGGTGGCCGGGTTGATGTCGATCAGCCCAAGAGCGCTGTTGGAAATGATATGTCCGTCGGCGGGATTGGTCCACATGCCGAGGTAGGACTCGTTCGCCAGCAAGGGGAACACATTCGCGTTGGCGACGGTGCCGTCCGGGTTGAACAATTCGTAGTTGCCGCCAAAAGTCGCTCCATAGACAACGCCTCCAGACGCGGTGAATGCGCCGACGTAATTGTTGCTGGACTGCGTGAACAGGGCGGAGCCCGGAGTTTGCCCGTCAACGTCGGCAAACACATAGAGCGTGCCCGAGCCGGTGTTCACAAGCACATTGCCGGCGCCATTGACCGCAACTCCAAACGGACCGGCGCAGCAGCCGGTATTGCCGGGATTGGTGGTGGCGAAGGTCGTCAGGGTGAAGCCGTCGGCGATGCCATCCGGGGTCAGCGCCAAGGTGGCGTTGGCCGGAATCGCCAGCGCCAGGCCCCCCAACAGCGCCAAGCTCCCAGCAAGCTTGAGCGATGCGTCGCGAAAGTTGTCCAGTGAGTTTCTCTCCCCTTTCAATTGCAGAGAACGAACGTAATCGATCGAAATAACGGAGTTACTGCCGGCAAACATTGCCGATGCGACAGGCCCCGTAACAGATCGGTAACACAGGGAATTGTCGTGATCAACTGCCTGTGAATGAAAGAAGTCCCGGCGGGTTTGGAGCGCCACGACCGGGCGCTCGAGGCGTGGTTAGTATCCGCGCTTGCGGTCTACCAGATTGCGCAGCGGCTCGCCGCGCTCAAAAGCTTCAATCTGGCGGGCGATGGCGGCGACGATCGCCTCGGGGGCGGAGATCGCCGCGTTGTGCGGGCTCACATAGACGTTCGGATGCGTCCATAGCCGCGAGCCCGCCGGCAGCGGCTCGCGCTCGAACACGTCGAGCGAGGCGCCTTTGAGGACGCCCGCATCGAGCGCGGCGAGGATGTCGGCCTCGACCTGCAAGCCGCCGCGTCCGGCGTTGATGAGGATCGGACCGCCGAGCCGGCCGCCCTGGCGGAGCTGAGCGAATAGCGAAGCGTTCAAAAGCCCGCGCGTTGCGTGGGTCAGCGGCAGGAGGACGACGAGGATATCGGTTTTCGCCAGCAGCGCCTTGAGGCCGTCAGCGCCGGAAAAACATTCGATTCCGGCGGCGGATTTTGGCGTCGCGCTCCACCCCGCGACCCTGAAGCCCATTGCGCTCAGCTTCATTGCCGCGTCCATGCCGATGACGCCGAGGCCCAGCACGCCGGCCTGAACCTCGCCGGCCTTCGGCTGGCTATCGTCGTCCGCCCAGACCCGCCCCTGCTGCTGGCGCTCGTAGCGGCGCAACTGGCGCAGATGGATGAGCGCGTGCATCACCACCCATTCGCTCATCCGGTCGCGGAGGTCCGGGTCGACCACCCGCACGATCGGCGCGTCGGGCAGGGCCGGGTCGGCGAACAGATGATCGACGCCCGCGCCAAGCGAGAAGATCGCCTGAAGGTTCGGAAGGTCCGAGAGCGCGCCTGGCGGATGGCGCCAGGAGAGCGCGTGACGGATCTGGGCGCGGTCGAACGGCTCGCCGAGCGTCGCGACCGGATGCGACGGCAGCAGCGCGTTCGAGCTGCTTGCGCCAGGCCGATCGGCTCCCAGCCGGAGACGGCGAGCAGAATGCTCATCCGCGCGCGCGTCGCCAATCCGCTCGATCACCGGATCGGCGGGCGCCGGCCGCGCCTCGGCGATGCGATAGGCGGCGCGCAGTCGCTCAGCGGCCGCTTCCGCTTGGTCAGCGCTGCGCGCATGAACCCGCGCCAGCGGCGCGTCCGGGCCGACTTCGGCCCCGATCGGGGCGAGTTCGCTCAGGCCCACGGCGGGATCGATCGCGTCGGCGGCGCGCGCCCGGCCCGCCGCCAAGCTCGACGACCGCGAGTCCGACCGCGCGGACGTCGACGCCGGCGACATACCCACGGCCTTCGGCACGGCGTCGACGAGGACCGGCGCGCGGGGTAGCAGCGCATGGGCGCGGGCGAGAAAATCCTTCGGTCCGCCGAGGCCGCCAATCATGCGCTCGAAGCGCTCCGCCGCCGCGCCGGAGGCGAGCGAGCGCTCAAGCGCCGCGCGTCCCGCCTCGACGTCCGTGGCGAGGCCCGAGAGGGCGAGCAATTCGGCGCCGAGCGCGAGCGTCACCCGGTGGAGGCGCACATCGCGCCGCTTGCCCGTCAGGTAATCGACAGCGTTGCGAATCTCGACCGCGTTGCCGGCGGCGCTGGCCAGCGGCTCGTTCATGTCGGTGATCAGCGCGACTGTCGGCAATCCCGCGCCGTTCGCCACCGCGCCGATGCTGGCGGCGAGTTCGCGCGCGCCTTCCAAGGTCGGCATGAAGGCGCCGGAGCCGGTCTTCACGTCCATGACCAGGCCCTGCAGCCCGGCCGCGAGTTTCTTCGACAGGATCGAGGCGGTGATCAGCGGGACCGATTCGACAGTCGCGGTCACATCGCGAATGGCGTAGAGGCGCCGGTCGGCGGGGGCAAGATCGGCGGTCTGGCCGATGATGGCCGCGCCGGCTTCCTTCACCACGCGCATGAACAGCGGGAGGTCGGGCTGCGAGACGTAGCCCGGAATCGAATCGAGCTTGTCGAGCGTGCCCCCGGTATGTCCGAGGCCGCGCCCGGAGATCATCGGGACGTATGCGCCGCAGGCGGCCAGCATCGGCGCCAGCATGATCGAGACGTTGTCGCCGACCCCGCCGGTCGAGTGCTTGTCGAGGATCGGGCCGGGCAAATTCGCTTGCCGCCAGTCGATCGTCGCGCCCGACCTGGTCATCGCGCGGGTCAGCGCGACGCTTTCGTCGAGGGTCATGCCGCGAAAGAACACCGCCATCGCGAAGGCGGCCGCCTGTCCCTCGCTGACCGCGCCGCTTGTGAGGCCGCCGATGAACTCGCCGATCTCGCTCGCGCTCAAGCGCCGCCCGTCGCGCTTCAGGCGGATGATCTCCTGCGGCAGGATCATGGCGCTGAGGGTGAATGGGCGCGAATGAAGCCGCGCAGCAGGCGCTTGAAATTGGCGGCGGCGCGGGCCGCGACCTCTTGCGTCTCCTCGTGGCTCGGATCGCCGCCGGCAAGGCCCGCGGCATAGTTGGTGACGACGGAGACCGCGGCGCAGCGCAGGCCCGCGCGGCGCGCCAGGATCACTTCAGGCACGGTCGACATGCCGACGAGGTCGGCGCCGAGGATTTGCGCGGCGCGGATTTCCGCCGGCGTCTCGAAGCTCGGACCGGAAAACCACATGTAGACGCCGTCGTGGAGATCGATGGTCTCGGCTTTCGCCGCCGCATGGAGTTCGGCGCGCAGCGCCTCGTCATAGGCGCGGGTCAACGGCACGAAGCGGTCCTGTCCGGCCCAGCCGATCAGCGGATTGGTCCCGGAGAAGTTGATGTGGTCGGTGATCGCGACCAGCGACGGCGGGGGCCATTCCATGCGAAGCCCGCCGGCAGCGTTGGTGAGCAGCAGCGTCTCGCCGCCCAGCGCGCGAAACGCATCGATCGCCACACGCATGGCGTCGGGCCGCCCGTGCTCGTAGTAGTGCCCGCGGCCTTTGAACAGCGTAACGCGCTGGCCTTCGATCTCGCCGACGATCAGGCGCCCGGCGTGACCCTCGACGCTCGGGACGGGAAAGCCGGGAATATCGGCGTAGGAGATCACCGTCGCGTCGCGCGCTTCGTCGGCGAACGAACCAAGGCCCGAGCCGAGCACGATGGCGAGCGGGGGGAGCGAATCGAGGCCGCGGGTCTGGAGCGCGGCGATCGCCTTGTCAAGGGCGAGTCCATCGGCTTGCCTCGCTGGCTCGGAAGGATACCGGGCGGCATTCGACCCGGCTCCGGTCTCGCGGCATAATAGGGGCGTCGTCGGAATACCGAAAGACTGCGAGAAAGGGAGGTCGCCTCATGGAATGGCAAGCAAGCCGCCGCGATCTGGTGTTGACGTCGCTGATGGCGGCGCTGCCGCTCCGCATGACGAGCGCAGCCGCCAGTCCGCTCAATCCCGAGCAGACCATCATCAAGCCGCCGGACGCCCTGCAATGGAAAACGCTGCCGCCGTTTCCTCCGGGCAGCGTCGACACCTGTGCGCTGACCGGGGAGACCACTGCGCCCGGCCTCTACTACACGCTGGTCCGCTGGCATCCGGGCTTCATGAGCGCTCCGCACTTCTATTCGACCGATCGCTACTGCATGGTGCTGTCGGGGACCTGGTGGTGCAACAGCGGCGCCGATTTCGATCCCGCCGCCTGCGTGCCGGTCCCTGCGGGCAGCTACGTGCGCCGCGTCGCTCTGACGCCGCATTACGACGGGGTGATCCGCAGTCACAACGAGCCGGTGGTGATCGCGATCTGCGGCATCGGACCGGTCAATTTCACCCTCAGCGATCCATCGAAGCCGCCCTGGCGGGAAGTGTGACTGCACGAGCCGGGGCGCGACTTCAGCCGCCTTGTACGCCTTTTTTGCTCGGCAGGTGACCCGGCCCAAAGGAATGCGGCAGCAGTTCATCAAGCGTGAACGTCGCGCGCACGCCTTCCGGGCCGGCGATATGAATCGTCGTCGCCGCCATCGGCGAATTCGCGGATGCGCTGCCGGCACCCGCCGCACGGCGTGCAGAGCTCCTCGCCGTCGCCGATCACCAGGATTTCGGCGATGCGCCGCTCGCCGGCAAGCGCCATCGCCGAAATGGCGCCCGCCTCGGCGCAAGCCCCTTGCGGATAGGCGGCGTTCTCGACATTGCACCCGGAAAAGACTGCGCCGCTCGCCGTGCGCAGCGCCGCTCCCACATGAAACCGCGAGTAGGGCGCATAAGCGTTGGCCTGCGCCGTTCTGGCTGCTTCGAACAGTTCGAGGAGGGCGCCCTCAGCGCTCTTTGACATACGGAATTCCCGACGCTTTCGGCGGGATCGCCTTGCCGATAAAGCCGGCGAGCAGCACGACGGTCAGGATATAGGGCAGCGCCTCGATGGCCTGTACCGGCACCGGGCCGATCAACGGCAATTCCATCCCCTGCATACGGATCGCCAGCGCGTCGAGAAAGCCGAACAGGAGGCAGGTCGCGAGCGCAGGCCACGGCCGCCATTTGGCGAAGACGAGCGCGGCAAGCGCGATGAAGCCTTTGCCGGCGCTCATGTTCGGCTGAAAATAGGCGGCCTGCGACAGCACCAGATAGACGCCGGCGAGGCCCACCAGCACGCCGCAGATGACGACCGCGCCATAGCGCAAGCCTCTGACCGAAATGCCGGCCGTGTCGACCGCGGCCGGATTCTCGCCGACCGCGCGCAGGCGCAAGCCAAAGCGGGTGCTGTAGAGCGCCCAATAGGTCAGCGGCACGAGCAGGAAGGCGGCGTAGGTGACGAGGTCATGCCCGGAGATCAGGTGCTGGTAGATCGTTCCGATGATCGGCACCGGGGCGAGCGCGTCAACGAAAGGCCATTCGATCGGGGCGAACTGCGCGGAGGCCGGCAGTTCGGGCGTCCGGCCGCCTTGCGACCAGATGGCGTTGCCGATCAGCGCCGTCAGGCCCGCTGCGACCATGTTGATCGCCGTGCCGGAGACGATCTGGTTGGCGCGCTGGTCGATCGAGGCGTAGCCATGGATCAGCGACACGGCGATGGTTGCGATCACCCCGGCCAGAAGTCCGAGCCATACGCTGCCGGTGAAGGTCGCCGCCACCGCCGAGCCGAAGGCGCCGACCAGCATTTTGCCTTCGAGGCCGATGTCGACCACGCCCGAGCGCTCCGACCATAAGCCCGCGAGGCAGGCCAGGATCAAAGGCGTGCCGAGCCTTATGCCGGAAGCGAAGACGACGATGAACGCGTTGAAGATGTCCATCGCCCCTCAGCTTCAGATCGGCGGAGAAGTGGTGCGGCGCGCGAGCAGGACCGCGACCGGGCGGCGGAACATGTGCTCGAGCGCCCCCGCGAACAGCACCACCAGGCCCTGGATGACGACGATCATGTCGCGGCTGATCTTCGGCTTCTCGAACGCGAGCTCGGCCCCGCCCTGATAAAGCACCCCGAACAGGATCGCAGCCAGAATGATGCCGACCGGATGGGCGCGTCCCATCAGCGCGACCGCGATGCCGACGAAGCCGAAGCCGGCGGTATATTCGAGAATGAGCCGGTGCTCTTCGCCAAGGATCACGTTGACCGCCATGCCGCCGGCGAGCGCGCCTGACATCAGCGTCGTGACGATTGTCACCCGCGCGGGCGAGATGCCGCCGTAGACCGCGGCAGTCGCATTGGCGCCGACGGTGCGGATTTCGTAGCCGAGCCGCGTACGCCAGATGATGAGCCAGACGGCGAACGCGGCGGCAAGCGCAAGCAGGAAGGACAGGTTGAACGGCGTGACCGGCCAGTGGACGCCGAGCGGCGCCAGCAACTCATGGAACTGGGGCACGATGCCATATTTGGAAAATCCGGCGGTCTCGGGGTTCATCTGCCCGGGCACCCTGAGCACGTTGACGATCAGATAGCCCATCAAGGCCGAAGCGATGTAGTTGAACATGATCGTCGTGATGACGATGTGGCTGTCGCGCTTCGCCTGAAGATAGCCCGGGATGAACGCAAACGCCGCGCCGAACAGGGCCGCGGCGACGATCGCAACGAAGACGAGGCTGTAGCCGGGCAGGAATCCGAGATAGAGCGCGGCCAGCGCCGCCCCGAGGCCCGCGACATAAGCCTGACCCTCGACGCCGATGTTGAACAGGCCGGCGTGGAAGCAGATCGCCACCGCAAGGCCGGTGAAGATGAAGCTCGTCGCGTAATAGAGCGTAAAGCCGATGCCCTCGAGATCGCCGAGCGCGCCGGTGATGAGGATCGTCACCGCTTCGAGCGGGTTCTCGCCGATCGCGAGCACAACGAAGCCGGAAATGACGAAGGCTGCGGCGACATTGATGAGCGGGATGAGCGCCACATCGGCCCAGACGGGGAGGGGCTTCAGCGGCGAGCTCATGCCGCGTGTTCGCTCACCCCGGCCATCAACAGGCCAAGATCCTGGGGGTTCGTCTCCTCGGGCGTTCGCTCGCCGGTAACTCGGCCGCCGCACAGCACGATGATGCGATCGGAGAGGGCGAAGATCTCGTCAAGTTCGACCGAAACCAGGAGCAGCGCCTTGCCCGCGTCGCGCTGGGCGACGATGCGCTTGTGAATGAATTCGATCGCGCCGATGTCGACGCCGCGGGTCGGCTGCCCGACCAGCAGGATTTTGGGATTGCGCTCGATCTCGCGCGCGAGCACGATCTTCTGTTGATTGCCGCCCGAGAAATTTGCGGTCTTCAGCAACGGGGAGGGCGGCCTGACGTCGAAAGCCGCCATCTTGCGAGCCGCGTCGGCGATGATCGCCCGGCGGTCGAACAGCGGGCCTTTGCCGTAGACCGGCTCGGCATGGAAGCCCAGCATCGCGCTCTCGCAGGCCTCGAACGGCATCACGAGCCCGACCCGGTGGCGATCCTCGGGCACATGGCCGATGCCGATGAGACGCTCGGCGCGCGGGTTGCTCTGCCCATGCGCCAACCGCTCGCCGTCGACCAGGATTTCGCCGCCGCTCAGCGGCCGCATGCCGGCCAGCGCTTCGAGGAGCTCCGACTGGCCATTGCCGGCGACGCCCGCGACGCCCAGGATTTCGCCTTCTCTCAGCACGAACGAGACGTCGTGAACGCGCACGACGTCGCGATCGTCGCGCACCACGAGGTTGCGCGCCTCGAGCACGATTTTCCCCGGATGCGCTTCGCCCTTGTCGATCTTCAGGATGACCTTCCGCCCGACCATCGCGTCGGCGAGTTCGGGGGCGAAGTCTCCGCGGTGTCGAAAGTCGCGACCATCTCGCCCCGCCGCATCACCGAAACGCGGTCGGTCAGGCTCATGATCTCGCGCAGCTTGTGGGTGATGAAGATGATGGTCTTGTGCTCGCCCTTCAGCACGCGCAACATTTCGAACAGTTGATCGGCTTCGGCCGGCGTGAGCACCGCCGTCGGCTCGTCGAGCACCAGGATTTCCGCCCCGCGGACCAGGGCCTTCAGGATCTCGACCCGCTGCTGCAGGCCGACCGACAAGTCGCCGACGATCGCTTCGGGATCGACCTCGAGGCCATATTCGCGCCCGAGTTCGCCGAGCCGCTTGCGGATCGCGCCGGCGCCGTCGGCGAGCAGGGGGCCGCCCTCGGCGCCGAGCATGACATTCTCGAGCACGGAGAGCGGCGGCACGAGCATGAAATGCTGATGCACCATGCCGATGCCGTGGTGAATGGCCTCGCGGGAGGAGCGGATTCTGACCGGCTCGCCGTTGATGCGGATTTCGCCGGCGTCGGCTTCGTAGAAGCCATAGAGGATCGACATCAGTGTCGATTTGCCGGCCCCGTTCTCGCCGACAATGCCGTGAATGACGCCGCGCTCGACGACGAGATTGACGTGATTGTTGGCGTGAACCGGGCCGAAGCTCTTGTCGATGTCGATGAGCTCGATAGCGGGAGGGGCTTTGCCGGCCTCGGTCGTCACGCGCTGTTCCTGCTGGCTATGTGAGAGCCGGGCTTGGCCGGCTTGAGCCGGCCATCCCCGCCGCGCGCGATCGTTTCCTCCTTGGCTGCTTGCCGGCGCAAAAGAACCAGCGTCGAGCGAAAAACGCGGATGGCCGGGTCAAGCCGGGCCATGACGTGTTCCCCGAGGCGCAGGCCACCCTACACCGGGCACTTGTTGTCCGACATGTAGTCGTGGACCGGGATCTTGCCCGAGATGATGTCGGCCTTCGCCGCCTCGGCTGCCTTCTTGGCGTTATCCGTAAGGATGGCTTTGTTGTTGTCGTCGACCGCGTAGCCCACACCGTCGTTCTTGAGGCCGAACACCTGAATGCCCGGCTTCCAGGTCCCTTTCTTCGCGTCCATGAACAAATTGTAGGTCGCGACATCGACGCGTTTCAGCATCGAGGTCAGGACGTGGCCGGGGAAGAGCCCATTCTGGTTCGAATCGACGCCGATGCCGAATTTGCCGGCGTCCGCGGCGGCCTTGAGAACGCCCTGGCCGGTCGCGCCGGCGGCGGCGAAAACGATGTCCGCGCCGCGATCGATCTGCGATTTGGCGAGTTCGCCGCCCTTGACCGGATCGTTCCATGCCGCGGGCGTGGTGCCGGTCATGTTGGCGATGACTTCCGACTTGCCGCTGGTGGCGTATTTGACCCCCTGGGCGTAGCCGCACTCGAAGGCGGAAATGAGCGGGATGTCCATGCCGCCGACGAAGCCGACCTTGCTCGTCTTCGACGTTTCCGCCGCGATCACCCCGACCAGGAACGAGCCTTCCTCGGCCTTGAACACCATCGACTGCACATTGGGCTTGTCAACGACCATGTCGATGATTCCGAACTTGGTATTGGGGAACTCGTCGGCGACCTTGCCGAGCGCGGTCGCCCAGGCGAATCCGGGCATGATGATCGGGCTGAAGCCATCCTTGGCGAATTTCCGCAGGACCTGTTCCCGCTGGGCGTCGTTCTGGATCTCGAGGTCGCGGAAGGGGATGTTGGATTCCTTGCTGAACTTGGTCGCGCCGTTGAACACGCCCTCGTTGAACGATTTGTCGAACTTGCCGCCGAGATCATAGATGACGGCAGGCTTGATATCGGCGGCGTTGGCCGCGGAGCTCAGAAGACCGCCGGCGCAAATGGCGGTCGTCAGGAAAAAGGCGGCGCGAACGAACATTTGACCCTCCCGGTGAAGGCGAGAGCCGAAGGCCGGCGCGCGCCCGAAAAACCCGCAAAAATTGACCAGTTGGTCAAGGTACCCCCGACCGTCGCCGACATGTCAAGCGCATGCGCTTCCGTTCGAAGGCTTGCGCTGGATTGACGACGCCATTTCGGTTTGACCGCTTGCCAACGGGAACTGCGAGACTATGCGGCGCTTACGACGAGGGCAAGTCGAGACGGGAGAATTTACCAGATTACGATCTTCGCCTTGGACACCGACAAGATCGATGCCGACGAAAACGCCATTGCAGCCTCGGTCGGCTTCGACCATACGCTTGCGAATGCGACGCTCACCGGAGTATAGGGTCACCGAACCCCTGAAAATATCTCGGCGCGATATCACGTCGGGTGGAGATCCTTTCGTCGAAAGGCCTTCGATTTGCCGGTCACGAATTGCCGGGCTTTGATGAAAACCGCGGTCGCGGTGCCCCTCGCGATAGCGACCTCGAACGCGGCTTTCCCCCAGGGTGGGGAGCCCGGGTCCGGCGCTCCTGGGGGTCCCGGCGCGATGAAAGACGTCACGGGAACACTGGCGCATTATCTCGTCACGGCCACGTATGACGATCTTCCCGGAAATGTCCGCAAGGAAGGCGCCCGGACGCTCTTGAACTGGGTCGGCGTCGCGATTGGAGGATCGCGCCACCAGACGGTGGACATCGCGGTTACTGCGCTCGCGCCCTTCTCAGGCCCCGCGCAAGCCTCGCTGTTGGGTCGCCGCGAGCGATTTGACATTATGAACGCCGCCTTCATCAACGGCGTGTCGAGCCATATTTTCGATTACGACGACACGCATCTGAAGACGATCATTCATCCGGCGGGTCCGGTGGCGTCGGCGATCCTCGCGCTTTCGGAGATGCATCCGGTTTCCGGCAAGGATTTTCTCAATGCGCTGGTGCTCGGCGTCGAGACGGAATGCCGGATCGGCAACGCGGTCTACCCGAACCATTACGACGTCGGTTGGCATATCACCGGCACCGCCGGCGTCTTCGGATCGGCGGCGGCGGTCGGCAAATTGTTGAACCTCAACCAGCAGCAAATGGTTTGGGCGATCGGACTGGCGGCGTCGCAGCCGGTGGGCTTGCGCGAGTCGTTCGGCTCGATGAACAAGAGCTTCAATCCCGGACGAGCCGCCAGCAACGGCATTTTCGCCGCGTTGCTGGCGTCCAAGAACTTCACCTCGTCGGACCATATGATCGAAGCCAAGCGGGGCTGGGCGAATACGGTCAGCACCAAGCAGGATTACAACGAGATTCTTGATGGTCTCGGCAGCCGTTACGAATCCTTGCTGAACACCTACAAGCCATTCGCATGTGGGATCGTGATGCATCCGGCGATCGACGCCGCCATTCAATTGCGCAATGAAAATCTGATCGCCGCCGACCAGATCGAGCGTGTCGAACTGAAAGTGAATCCCCTGGTGCTTGAGCTGACCGGCAAGAAAACTCCGCAAGACGGTCTTGAGGGCAAGTTCAGCATCTATCACGCGGTCGCGGTTGCGCTGGTCGAGGGCGCAGGAGGGGAGAAGCAATTCAGCGACCGGGCCGTCAACGATCCCGCCGTCGTCGCGCTGCGCGGCAAGGTTGTCCCGGTGGTTACGCCCGGAATCGACGCCGCGCAGGTCGATATGACCATCGTCTTGAAGGACGGCCGGACGCTGCACCGCTTCATCGCTCACGCGATCGGCAGCGTCGAAGCGCCGATGACCGACAAGCAGCTCGAAGCCAAGTTCGCCGATCTGGCGGCCGGCGTGATTCCCGCTTCCGCGATCCGACGGGTCATGGACGCCTGTTGGAACATTGAAAGTCTGCCCGATGCGGCGGAGATCGCGAAGATGTCCGCCTCGGCTTGAGGCTTTTCCCCGCCCTCGAGTTGGCATGGATTTGGGGTCGGCGCCGCGTTTCCATCCGAGCGCATATCACGCTCGTCGAATCGCACCGCGGGTGCTAGAACATTTAGGGAACATCAATACGCCAGGGGACTGTCATGGCCAGACGGGCGGGAAGCGCCGATCTTCCTTTGCACGGCGGCGCGGTGCCGAGGTGGTTGGCCGATCGCATGACGCGCCTTGGGGCGGTGATGGCCGAGGCGATCGTCCATCACTACGGCCGCGACGAGTTGCTGCGCCGGCTCGCGCACCCGTTCTGGTTTCAATCGTTCGGCGCGGTGATGGGGATGGATTGGCATTCCTCCGGCATCACGACGAGCGTCATCGGGGCGTTGAAGCGCGGCCTGGCGCCGCTCGCCGGCGAACTCGGGGTCCATGTCTGCGGCGGCCGCGGAAAGCATTCGAGGCGGACGCCCGAAGAACTCATGGCGATTGGCGAGCGGGTGGGGTTCGACGGGTCGGCGCTCGCCAAGGCGAGCCGGCTCGTCGCCAAGGTGGATAGCGCCGCGGTTCAGGATGGCTTCGATCTCTATTTGCACGGCTTCATCGTCACCGACGAAGGGCGTTGGGTCGTGGTGCAGCAGGGCATGAACGGCGATCGCAAACAGGCGCGCCGCTATCATTGGCTCTCGGAGGGACTGAAGAGCTTCGTCGAGGAGCCGCACTCGGCGATCGAGGGTCTCGATCAGGGCGACATCGTCAACCTCACCGATCGGCGGGCGCAGGCGTCGCGGCGCAATCAGGTCGAGATGCTGCAGACCGATCGGCCCGGATCAAATCGCCCGCGAATACGCGCGCATGGCGCCGCGCGACGACGGAGCCCGTTACCCGTGTCGCTTTGGAGCAGCCCTTCCTGCCGCATTTGGTCATGCCGAGCCATCATGACGTGCGAGCGAGCGACGTGCTCGCGCGCCGCCTGCACGGCAATCTGGCGGCCGCGGCGGAATGCGGCCCGAGCGACTTTTCGCAATTGCTGCTCGTTCCTGGGGTAGGGCCGCGAACGGTCCGCGCCCTGGCGATGGTCGCCGAGGTTCTGCATGGAGCGCCCTATCGTTTCAGCGATCCTGCGCGATTTTCCTTTGCTCATGGAGGCAAGGACCGGCATCCCTTCCCGGTGCCGATACGGGTTTATGACCAAACGATCCAAGTGCTGAAGTCGGCTGTCCAGAACGCCAAGCTTGGGCGCGAGGAGGAATTGGCCGCGTTGAAGCGGCTCGACGATCAATCTCGACGGCTCGAACGGAGCGCCCGCGGCCCCTCGGTGGGAACGCTAATCGCCGAGGAGCGGCGCGAGTCCCACGCCTATGCGGGCCGCAGCGTCTTCGGATGGGAGCAGCCAGCGGCGGCCCGGCCTGCCCTCCCGAACCAAGATTCCAATTCAAGGGTTGAGCCTGTCGCCGCCGGCTCGGAATGACGCGTTGGACTCTGCGCCCGTCACTTGTTGACCTGGCTCTGCGTGAAGCCGGCCTTGCCGGCGTAGCCTTTGACGATCGCCTCGCGCTCTGCGTGGCTGAGAACGCGGTCCACGAACTCGAAGCCCGCCGGCGCGCGTTTTTCCACTTCGTCGATAACGCGCTCTGGTCCGCCCTTGCGGTTGAGGCGCACGATCTCGGCGGTCTTCGGCAGGCGGTCGAGCTCGTATTCATGAAGCGCTTGCATCGGGTGGTCGGCTTTCCGAAGCCAGTCGGCGAGGCTGCGCGCATCGAGGATCGCCTGCGCAGCCCCGTTGGAGCCGACCGGGTACATCGGATGAGCCGCGTCGCCGATGAGCGTGACGCGGCCATGGCTCCAATGCGGCAGGGGGTCGCGGTCGCACATCGGGTATTCCCAGCAGACCGGGGTCGCGCGCACCAGCGCCTCGACATCGACGCCGGGAACGTTGAAGCGCCGGGCATAGGGGATCACTTCGTCCATGCGTCCGACCCGCGACCACGAATCGATCGGCGGAGGCGTGATATCGCCGTCGGCGATGCGCGAGACGATCGCCCAGTTGGTGAGGCGCGTGTCCGGGCTCGCGCCCGGCGCAATCGGATAGAGGGCGATCTTCGCGCTCATGCCGCCGGCGATAACCATGGAGCGGCCGGTCAGGAATTTCGGCCATTCCGCCGCGCCGCGCCAGAGCATGAGCCCTTGCCAGCTCGGGCGGCCCTGTTTCGGATGGAAATGCCGGCGCACGACGGAGTGGATGCCGTCCGCGCCGACAAGCACGTCGCCGCGAACGGTCTCGCCGCTCAGCCCGAACTTGGCGTCGGTGAAATGGGCCACCACGCCGCCCTCGTCCTGGATGAAGCCCTGCAGCTTGAGGCCGGTGCGCACCGCGCCGGCGCCGAGTCCGGCGATGACCGCGTCGTGCAGCACTTTCTGCAACCGGCCGCGATGGATCGAGAACTGCGGAAAATCAAAGCCGGCGTCCGTGCCGCGCAGTTCGCTCCACACCTTCTGACCGAGCCGGCTGATGTAGTGCAGTTCCCTGGTGCGGATGCCGGCGGCGTCGAGCTTGGGAAGCAGGTCGAGCGCGGCGAGCTCCTTGATCGCATGCGGCAGAATGTTGATGCCGACCCCGACCTCACGGATCTCGGAGGCCTGTTCGAAAACGACAGACTCGACGCCGCGCCGATGAAGCATGAGCGCGAGCGTCAGTCCGCCGACCCCCGCGCCCGCAATGAGCACTTTCATACGCCTGATCCTCGCTGCGGGAGCACCCTACTTTGTCTCTTCGGGCGGCGGCAGGAAGTCGACTTCGTGCTTGGCGGACAGCGCGACGACCTCGGCGGGCGTCTGCTCGGGCATGTTGTGGATTGCCCAGAACAGATCGTAAAGCCGTCGCGTCGGCGACACCCAGAACATGCATTTCACGATGCGGCCCGACTTGTTGAAGATCGCGTGCGGCAGGCCCATCGGCATACGCACGAGATCGCCAGGATTGGCGAAGGCCGCTCGGCCGTCGAGCATCAGCTCGAACTGGCCCTCGAACATGTAAATGAATTCATCCTGCGTCGGGTGGATATGCGGCGGCACGAAGGTGTCCGGCGGAAAGGTCGCGTGCCAGGCGAACGAGCTCTCGCAGACTTCCTTGGGCACGTAGGTCTGACCGAGGATGTTCCAGGCGATGTTGTCCAGGCCCTCGCCGGGCTTGGTGATTCCAGGCGCCAACGCCATGTCCGTGTCCTTTCCTCTCGCACGCGCACTCACTCTCCGGTCTTCCGCCGGCAGCTGTTATGATGACATAGTGACTCGCATTATGTGCAAGTCAACCTAATTTGGCGGAGACGGGATGGATCAGGATCGGGCGGGCAAAAATGAGGAAGGCCGCGGGGCCTTTCAGGCTCGAGGACCATCTCTTCTTCCATTTCAGTCAGATCCTCGCGCGTCGTACGCGGGCGCTCAACGCGCGCTTCCGCCCCTATGGCGTCGATTACCCTCGCTGGCGCGTGCTCGCCGTGCTGAACGAGCATTCCGGCGCGACGATGGGAAGGCTCGCCGATCTCACTTCGGTGGATCGCACCACGCTGACCCGCACGCTCGGACTGATGGAAGAGGCAGGCCTCGTCATCCGGCGAGAACAGCGGAGCGACCGCCGCAGTCTCGCGATCTCGCTCACCGCCAAAGGACGACGCCTGTTCGCGCGCATTCTGCCGATTGCTCTCTTCGAAACGGATCGGGCCCTGACCGGCTTCGCTTCCGAGGAGGCCGGCATTCTCCTCGAGCGGCTGAAGCGAATGGCCGACAATCTCAAAGCGTCATGAGCCGACGACTCGCCAAGCCATCGTCGAAATCAAACGGTTGGCGCCCAACTGAATGGCGGCAATGCGTGGAGCAGGAGTGTGGCGCGGTGGCCTTAGGTTGAGCATGTCTGCTGGCGCCCTTTGCGTCTGGCGGCGCCTTAGTTGCTCAACTGAGCCCTGTTCCGCGCCCCGTCCTGGAGGCGCATGGCTAGGTTCTACTTAGAGGTTGTGGAATGGAACGCGGCGCGCTAACATGACCCGTCCGGGTGCGGCGTCCCGGCAATGGGAAGATTGTTTCCTTATCGACGGGGAGAAAACCATGAAAGGCTTGGTCACTTTTATAGCAGCTTCAATACTGTCCGCGGGCGGGTTAATGGCGTCTGCCAGCGCAGGAGGAGTGACCGAAGTTGCGACTATATCCGGCTGTTACGACTGCCTCGGATATTACGACACTCCAGTTCTCGTCATCAACAACACGACTGGCGGCGACCTGAACAACGCGCAGATGGTCCTCAACGGGTATCAAGCTCTTAACAACGGAATCTCAAATACGGTGAGTCTGGGCACGCTGGGGAGCGGCTCTACGACCTTGGAGTGGGGGAGCCTTCCGGGCGTGCCCTCTTACACCTACACTCCTGGTGCGCTTACAGTTTACGACTACGACGATGAGTATCTCGGGACGTCGGACATCATCAACGATCCGACGTGCGGCGGCGGCGGATGCGTCAGCGGCGGAGGACCGCAATGGTACGCAGACGTTGGAAACTTTAAGGTCACGTTTACGGCGACCGTTTCCGGTGGCGCTTATAACGGCCAGTCTGTGTACTCGGTGTTTTCGCCTGCGGCAAACGCCACCGGAGGCTTCGTTGCTTGGGAGGGCCTGAATGCAGGCGGTTACTCAGAGCAGTCGTGCTGTGACGTCCATACCGGCGTTGTGACCGGCGATCTCGCCAACATCTATCTTGGCGTCCCGAGCACACCGGAGCCCTCGACCTGGGCAATGATGATACTCGGCTTCGTTGGCCTCGGCTTTGCAGGGTATCGGGCGTCGCGCAACCCGGTCACGATCGCCGCTTAATCCGTGACAGCCGCTCTGCGTTTGAAGGACCGCTCGCGAGGGCGGTCTTTCTTTTGGCGCTGTCTCAGTTTCGACGACCGTTTTACGTCAACTCCGGTCCGTTGACGCGGGAACCACGCGTTGAATTTGACCCCTAGGACGCCCGGGTGAACTACGACCTCGCCTACGCCAACCGCCCCTTCATCCCCGACGCCGACGCATATCCCCCTCGCTGGACGCAAGAAGCGGCGGCTTTTCGCGCGGCCCTGGGACAACGCGCCCGGACCGCCATCCCTTATGGTCCGAAACCGCGCAACCATCTCGACCTCTTTCTGCCGGAGGCTGCGCCGCAGGGTCTTCTGGTGTTCATCCACGGCGGCTATTGGCTGAGGTTCGATCGCGACATCTGGTCCCATCTGGCGGCGGGCGCACTCAAGCGCGGATGGGCCTGCGCCATCCCCTCGTACACGCTCGCGCCCGAAGCCCGGATCGGCGCGATGACCCGGGAGATCGCGAGCGCCGTCGACGTGGCTGCGAGCCTCGTCGCAGGTCCGGTCGTCGTTGCGGGACACTCCGCGGGCGGGCATCTCAGCGCGCGAATGGGCTGCGCCGATGTGACCCTGTCGACCATCGTCAAGCGGGTGGTGCCGATTTCACCGCTTGCGGATCTGGAGCCGATCGCTCTCACGGCGATGAACGCCGATCTGCGCCTGGACCCGGAGGAGATCGCGGCGGAGAGTCCCGCGCGGCTCGCCTTGCGCCGCGGCGTTGAGGCCCACGTCTGGGTTGGCGCACAGGAGAGACCGGCATTTCTCTGGCAAGCCCGACTCTTGTCCGAAGCCTGGTCGTGCCCCTGGACGCCGGAAAGCGGCAAGCGCCATTTCGACGTCATCGACGGTCTAACCGATCCGGCTTCGCCGCTGCTGTAGGCTTGTCTTGACTAATGCGGCGCGACCGGTCGGGTGGAAGCGTCCGAATCTGACCGCGCCCGAATTTTGGCGAAAAACGCTTTGTGATAATCAGAATAGATGGTATGTTCGTCTCCGGCCGCGCCTTGAAGCGCGGGCCTGCGACGAAGTGGCCGCCGGAATAGAGAGAGGTTTCGTTCAGATTCGCTGGAAGCCCTTGAAAAGTCTTGATTCGCGGAAGGAAGACCCTTGGATTTCCTTTGTTTTCTGTTGGGATTTTCTTCCGATTGTTTGGGGTTGGCTTGGAGAACTTTCGCTAGGTAGGCACCCGGAATTGGGTTGCTAAAGCACATTATAAATATGTATTAATACTTGGCGCCTATAGCCGGCTCTCCCACCGCTCCCGATAGGCCTTGAGCCCCGGAATGGACCAGGCGCGCACCGCCTCCAACCGCGGCGGCGCGACCGGTTCCCCCCATCTGGCCGAGCAGCGCCGCCCCCGCCGCCGCGCCCGCCGTCGCCGGCGCCACGACGACCGTCCGCCTCGGCATCAGCGCCGCCAGCACGCTCGCAAACGCCGGCGAGCGGGTGAAGCCGCCCTCGACGATGAGGTCGCCCGGCGCCTCCAGGCGCTCGAGCAGATGGGCGGTCATCAGCGCTGCATAGAGGGTCGCGAGCGCCGCGCGGCCGGGGGCCGCCGCCGGCGCCTCGCCCTCGATCCGTCCCTTCCGCCCAGCGAACGGGCCACCCTGGTCGCAAAACGCCGGCACGGCGAGGACGCCGGAGGCGACAAGGGCAGTGACATCGGCCTCGCTCGCCTCGGCCGGCGCGTCGCCCGCCAGCGCCGCGTACTCGCGCCCGCCCATAAACCGCGCGGTCGGCACGGGGTCGCCGCGCACATCGACATTGGCCAGCATGTCGGCGTTCGGGTCGAGTCGGCCTTTTCCCCCGACCGCCATGATGATGACCCACGTTCCGGTCGAGATGACTGTGAACGGATCGCGCCGCACGACGAGATGGGGCACGAGCGAAGCATTCGAATCATGCGCGCCGCACACCACCCGGACGCCGGCCTTTAGCCCGGCCGCCGCGGCGAACTGGGGCCGGATGGGTCCCAGCGTCTCCCAGGCCTTGCGCATCGGCGGGAAGAGGCGCGTCCACCCTTGCCGCTCGACAAGGCTTGAGAGCCTGCCCTCGTTCGGGCGCCAGAGATCGGTGTGGGAGCCGATCGAGGTCACCTCGGTCGCCATGACGCCGCTCAAGCGCCACGCCCAATATTGCGGATAGGCGAGGAACGCCCGCGCCCTCTTAAATTCGGCGGGAAAAACCCGCTCGAGATAGAAAATCTGCCGGCCGAGATTGAGCCCGCGCGGCAGGTTTGGCGACAGCGTTTCCTCAAACGGCGGCCGCGCTGCGTCGTAGTCCGCGGCGACGACGTCGAACCCGCCAAATTCGTAGTCCATCGGCGGCAGCGCGACCCCTTCATCGGTCACCACGAACGCCCGCCGCGCCATGAACGGCGATCGAAATGGCTTCGATGGGAAATCGCGCGCCAACGTCCTTGAGCGCGCCGATCAGGAAGGTCCAGGCGCCTTCCGTGTCGAGCCTCAGGTAGGACCAGTGCGTATCGGGCTCGAGCGGCGCGTTGCCCTTGCTTCGTTCGGCCAGAATTTTCCCGGCGGGGTCGAACAGGGCGACCTTGATGTTCGTCTTGCCGAGGTCAAAAACCGCGACGCAGCCGTCCATGCTTCTCTGCTCCGAGGCTGCGTCAGCGAGGCGAAGCGCGCTTCCCAACGAAGAAACGCCCGGCCGCGAAGGATCGCAAGCCGGGCGGACAGCGTCTTAGAAGTCGAACTTGTCGATGTTGTCCTTGCTGTAGATGAAGGGCGCGCCAAGCAGGATCTCGCTGCCGTTGATGACGTTGAGCTTGCCGAGCTTGCCCGCCTCAACCGAGGTGTCGCCGGGCTTCAGCTTCCCATCGACAACCGCGCGCAAGACGTAGGTCGCGGCGTAGCCGAGGTCGATCGGGTTCCACAGCACGACCGACTTGACGCAGCCCGAACTGACATAGGGCTTCATCGCGTTCGGCGTGGCCAGGCCCACGACCGCAACCTTGCCGCATTGGCCCGCTTTGGTGACGGCTTCGGCGGAGGCCGGCGTCGCGACCGACGTCATGCCGAACAGGCCCTTAAGCTTGTCGCCATGTTTGTTGATCAGCGTCGTCGCCTGGTTGAAGGACAGGTTATTATCTTCCTGCGCCTCGACCGTTTCGAGCCACTGCATCTTCGGGTGGCACTTGGCCGCATAGGCGGCCATCTCTGCGATCCAGCGCGCCTGGTTCGGCGTAGTGAAGGTCGAGGTGACGATCGCGAAGGCGCCGTCCTCGCCGATCTCCTTGGCCATTGCGTCCATCATCGCCTTCGCGATGCCGTTGAACGGCGACTGGTTGACGAACCACTCGCGCGCGTCGGGCGTTGAGTTCGCGTCATAACCGACAACGTGGATGCCCTTCGACAGCGCCTTCTTCAAAACCGGAGCAATGGCGACCGGATCGTTGGCGGCGAACAGGATGCCGTCGACGCCGCTGGTGATGTAATTGTCGATGAACTTGATCTGCTCGTCGATCTTGGCTTCGGTTGGACCGTCGGTCTTCGCCTTGACGTTGCCGAGTTCCTTGGCCGCGTCCTGAATGCCCTTGGAGGTGGCGTTGAAGTAACCGATGCCAATCAGCTTCGGCACGTCGACGACGGTGATCTCTTTGCCAGCCTTGTTGGGCGGATTCGTCGGTTGACCGCCGTCGTATTTCATGGGCGCCGGCGCTTCGGCGGCGCCTGTCCCACAGGCGAGCGGGCTCGTCGCCAGATCGTCGCCGCCGTCCCATTTTCCGGCCGCATTCGCGCCGGTCGTCCATAACGCGAGCGCGAGAGCCACCCCCGCTGTCGTCAGAAGATATGTCGATTTCATTCACGTTTCCTTCCCTATTTCGCCGCGACAAACCGCGGCTAATCCTTGATTCTTGTCAGTCGCGCCCGCGCTGCAGCGAGCTCGCGATCAGGACCGAGAGGATGAGCGCAACGCCGATGACCATAATTGTCGCGTCGCCCTTCACGCCCGTCAACGCCAAACCGTTTTTAAGAAGTTGGATCATCACGAGGCCGATCACGGCGCCCCAGATCGTGCCCGAGCCGCCGAAGATGCTGGTGCCCCCCAGCACCACAGCAGCAATGACGTCCAATTCGTAGCCCGTGCCCATGTCGGAGCGGGTCGTCGTCACACGCGACACGAGCACCAAGGCAGCGAGGCCGGAAGCCAGTCCGGAGAGCGTGTAGACCACCAGCTTGGTCCGATCGACGTTGAGAGCGGAAAATCGCGCCGCTGTCTCATTCGATCCGATCGCATAGAGAGTGCGGCCGAACGTCGTGCGGTCGAGCACGACGCCGGCGACGATGATGAGAACGACGAGGATCAACAACTGCGTCGGCACGCCGAAGATGCTGCCCTGACCGAGGAAGTAGAACCATTCCGGATAGCCGCGCACCGAATGCGCCTCGCTGATCCCCTCGGCGAGGCCGCGATAGAGGGCGAGCGTCGCGATGGTCATAATAAGCGGGGGGACCTTGACGCGGGTGATGACGAGCCCGTTGACGAAGCCGGCGAGCGCCCCGACTGCAAGCGAGAACACAATCGCCAGCGGCAGCGGAAAGCCGAAGGTCTTCCACGAATAGCCGAGCATGATCGCGCATAGGCCCACCACCGCGCCAACCGAAAGATCGATGCCCCCAGTGACGATGACGAAGGTCATCGGCAATGCGATGAGGCCGATCTCGGTCATCAACCGGCCCTGGTTGAGCAGGTTGTCGACGGTGAGAAAGCGGTCGTTGAAGGCGCCGAGGCCGATGAGAGCGATCACAAGAATGACGGCGAGCAGCGTCTCATGCCGGGCGAGCCAGCGGGGCGCGCGAATAATTCTCATCGGCGCCGCGACGCTCATCGCTTCCATCCTCTGGCGGCGCGGCGCTGGCGGCGCAGGATGTCGGCAATGACGGTTGCGAGGATCAGCGCGCCGCGCACCGCGTCCGTCCAATAGGGCGAGACATTGATGAAGACGAGCGCGCTGGTGATCTCGGCGATGAGAATCGCCGCCAGCGTCGAACCGACGACGGTTCCGACCCCACCGAGGATGCTGACTCCTCCGACGACCGAAGCGGTGATGACGGTAAGCTCGAGCCCAGGCGGCGTGGTCGACTGGATGACGCGGAGCTGGGTCGCGTAGACGAGCGAGGCGAGCCCAGCGAAGAAGCCGTGCAGCGCAAAGACCATCACGACCGTGCGTTGCGGCGAGACGCCGCAAAGACGCGCTGCCTCCGCGTTGCCGCCGGTCGCGTAGATCGCCCGGCCGCTGGGCGAGTACCGCATCCACATCGCCGCGAGAACGGTGGTCAGGATCATCATCAGCACGGGCATCGGCACACCGAGGAGGGAGAGGTCCGCGAGATGGAAGCCCTGCGGAAGGTCGGTGATCCACTTCCCGCCGGTGACGCTGATGAGGCCCCCCTTCAGGATCGAAAGCATGCCGAGCGTAACGACGATGGCGGGAATGCGGAGGTAGGCGACGACCGCGCCTTGTCCGGCCATCACCGCGACGCCGATGATCAGTGGGGCGATCCACGTGACGATGATCGGCGCGCCGGCGACCGCGAGAGAACCGCTTACCGTCGCCAAAACGCCAATCAGCGCGCCGACAGAAATATCGATGTTGCCGGAAATAATGACCATCGACATGCCGACCGCGGCCACCGCAATGTATGCGTTGCCGAGCAAGATATCGGAGAGATTGCGCGTGGCGAGAAAGCGTGGATTGATGAACCCTACGACCAACGCAAGGCCGATGACCGCGACAGCCAGCAGCGTCTCCTGTGAAGCCAGGCGGCGCAACGGTCCGGTCCGCGCGCGAGTTACGCTCGTGACCGCAGTCGCGCTCACGCCGCTCTCCCAGCATTTGACGCTTCGCCCATCATCGCCGCCCCGACGGCCTCGGAGGTCGCAGCGGCGCGATCAAATTCCGCAACAAGGCGTCCCTCGCGCATGACCAGCACACGGTCGCTCATGCCGAGAACCTCGGGCAGTTCGCTCGAAATCATCAGGATCGCGACCCCGGTCGCTGCGAGTTCGCTCATCAGGCGGTGGATCTCAGCCTTGGCGCCGACGTCGATGCCGCGGGTTGGCTCATCGAGGATAAGGAGCTTGGGATTGTTGGCGAGCCATTTGCCAAGCACGATCTTTTGCTGATTGCCGCCGGACAAACGCCCGGCAATCTCGTCGACGGAGCTCGTCTTGACGCTGAAACGCGCGACGCCTTCCTCCGCCATGCGCCGCTCGCTGGCTCGGTCGATGAATCCGGCCCGCGACAAGCTTCCGAGCGCGGCCAGCGAGAAGTTATGCAGCACGCTCATCGGCCGGACGAGGCCTTGCGCCCCCCGATCCTCAGGAACATAGGCGATGCCCCTGGCGCGGGCGCTCTCGGGCGAATTGATCCGCACACTTTGACCCAGAAGGCGGATTTCGCCCGATTCGGCTGGGGTAATACCGAACAAGCGTCTGCGCGAGCTCGCTCCGACCGGAGCCCACGAGGCCGGCAAGGCCAACAATCTCGCCGGCGCGGACAATGAGACTGACTTTTTTAGTAAGAGGACGGCGCACGAGATCGCGCACCTCGAGCACCGCTGCGCCGATCGGAGCGACGGTCTTGGGAAAGAGATTGTCGATCCGCCGCCCGACCATCATCTGCACCAGTTCGGCCGCGTTGGTGTCGGCGACCTTTCGCGTGCCGACAAAAGCCCCGTCGCGCAGGACGGTCACCCGGTCGGCGATGGCAAATATTTCATCGAGGCGGTGGCTGATGTAGACGACCCCGACGCCTCGCTGTTTGAGGCGCCGCACGACGTCGAACAGCCGGGTGACGTCGCTTTCTGTCAGCGCGGCCGTCGGCTCATCCATGATGAGGATCCGCGCATCGTGCGACAGCGCGCGCAGGATCTCGACGCGCTGTCGATTGCCGACCGAGAGTGCGCCAACGATTTGTTCGGCCGTCAGATCGTCGATTTCCAGGGAGCCAAGCAGCTTCTCTGCCTGGACGCGCATTTCTCGCCAGTCGATCAGCCCGGCCCCAGCAAGCGGCGCGTGACCCAGGAAGATATTCTCGGCGACGCTGAGCTCCGGAAACAGCAGCAGCTCTTGATAGATAGTGGCCACGCCGGCGCGGCGCGCATCGTCCGGGCTGGCGAAACGAACTTCCCGACCGTCGACCAGAATGGCGCCAAGGTCGGGTTGGTAAACCCCGGACACAATCTTGATCAGCGTTGACTTGCCGGCGCCGTTCTCGCCCAGGAGGGCATGAACCTCGCCGGCCCGCACGGCGAACGAAACTCCCGACAGCGCGCGCACGCCAGGAAATGTCTTTTCGATTTCGCGCACCTGCAGCAGCGGGGCTACGGACGCTGTTTCGTCTCGCCGTCCTTCCCGCCCTCATGCGGCCTCCGTGGCCTGCGCGTCGAGGTCGACGACGATCGTCTGCACGCCGGCGTCCCGTAGCATCGCGAGCGCTTCAGGCGGGGCGTTCCGAGTCGGTAATCAGCGCGTTGACGCGCGCCAGCGGACAGACGACCAAGCTGCCGCGCGGCGCGAACTTCGATGCGTCGGCAAGCACCACGAGTTTTTCCGCGCGCTTGAGAAGCTTAGTCTCCGCGCTGGCGATCAGCGGATCGCCCTCGATGACGCCAAGCGGGCCGATGGAGACCGCGCTCATGAACATGATGCGCGCCGAATAGTGCTGAATTGCGTCGTCGTCGAACGGCGCGACGATCAATTTCTGTTCACGGTAGACTTCGCCGCCCGGGAGCGCGACGCGGTTCTGCGTCTCATGGATAAGAAACTCAGCCAACGGATAGGAGTTGGTCAGGATCTTGAGGCGTTTGTCGCGCAGGAATTCCGACATGCGAAAAGTGGTCGTGCCGCCGTTGATGACGATGGCGTCCCCGTCAACGCACATCTCGACGGCCTTGCGCGCAATGGCGCGCTTGGCTTCGATATTAATTACGCGACTAACGTCGAAAGATTGCGTTTCCAACGATCGCGGGGCCATTTGCCGGGAAATGGCCCGCCTCCAGCGCCTGGATGCCGCCATGGACGCGAGCGGCGTAACCCGCGTCCGCCAAGCGCCCCGCGTCGCGGCGCGCCGACGCGGCGGATACGCCCGTCGCCGACATCAAGTCTGCGATTGAAAGGAAGCCTCGCGCGGCGAGCAGGTTGCGAACAATTTCGGCGCGCTGTCTCTCGCGCATAGCCCTTGCCGTTTCCCCGGATCAATGATTGTTGCTCTCAACTGACATAGCCCCCGCACAGTGTCAATCAAGCGTCAATCAATTTCGCTCATATTGGCTGGTCAGAATCGGAGCGCATTGACGCCAACCAATCATTTGAATAACGATTGATCAAAATCGCTACGCTTCGAGAGGAATGCCCCATGAGCGGCGAAAACCCCCGCTTCGACGCCCCGTTGCCAGACCTATGGGACGACGCGCATGCCGCGACGCTCGATGGGCCGGGCCTGCTGCTCTACCGATCCAATCTCCTCGGCAGCGACCTCCGCATCACCAATTTCGGCGGCGGCAATACGTCGGCCAAGCTGGACTCCACCGATCCGCTAACCGGCGACCCGCAGAAGGTCTTATGGGTGAAGGGTTCGGGCGGCGACCTCGGCTCGATGAAGCTCGATGGCTTGTCGACGCTCTACCTCGACAAACTGCTTGGCCTGCGATCCGCCTATCGCGGCAATGCTCATGAAGACGAGATGGTGGCGCTTTACAACCATTGCACGTTCAACCTCAATCCGCGCGCAACTTCGATCGACACTCCGCTGCACGGGTTCGTTCCACACGAGCACGTGGACCACGTTCATGCCGACGCGATCATCGCGATCGCCGCGAGCGAGAACGCCGAGGAGCTGACCCGCGAGATCTTCGGGGGCGAACTCGGCTTTCTCCCATGGCAGCGGCCGGGATTTGATCTCGGCCTGAAACTTGGTAAAATGGCGGAGGAAAATCCGGACTACAAAGGCCTCGTGCTCGGCGGCCATGGACTCTTCACCTGGGGGCCGACGTCGAAGGAATCCTACCAGACGACGCTCGCAGTCATCAACAAGGCCTCCGAATGGCTGAGGGCTCACCTGAACGCCGAAGCGTTCGGCGGACCGCGTGTCGAGTCGTTGCCCCGAGCGGAGCGGCGCGATGTCGCCGCCAGACTCCTCCCAGCGATCCGGAAGCGCATTTCGGGCGGCGAGCGAAAGATCGGCCACTTTAACGATTCGCCAGCAGTGCTGGAGTTTGTGAATTCGCGCAATCTAGCGCCACTCGCCGCGCTCGGAACGTCCTGCCCTGATCATTTCCTGCGAACCAAGATCCGGCCGCTGGTTCTTCCTTTCGACCCGGCAGCCCGCAATCTGGACGCCGTCATCGAGGGGCTGGACAAGAGCGTTGCCGATTATCGCGCCGGCTACGCGGCGTATTACGAGCGCTGCAAGCACCCGGACTCTCCTGCCATGCGCGATCCCAACGCCGTCGTTTACCTCGTGCCGGGCGTGGGCATGTTGTCCTTCGCCAAGGACAAGGCGACCGCCCGGATTGCCGGGGAGTTCTATACCAACGCGATCAATGTGATGCGCGGCGCGTCCGGCGTCAGCAAATATGTTGGGCTCGCGGAGCAGGAAGCGTTCAATATCGAGTATTGGCTGCTTGAAGAGGCCAAGCTTCAGCGCATGCCGAAGCCAAAGTCACTCGCGGGACGCATTGCGCTGGTGACCGGTGGCGCAGGCGGCATCGGGCAGGCGATCGCCTCCCGGCTCATGAGCGAGGGCGCCTGCGTGGTGCTTGCCGACATTGACGTTCAAAGCCTCGACGAGACCGTCGGGGCCTTCAGCAAACAATTTGGTCGGGACGCAGTGACCGGAGTCCACGTTGATGTGACCAACGAGGGCGCGGTCGACGCCGCATTCCGCGATGCTGTGCTCGCTTACGGCGGGTTGGACATTCTCGTCTCGAACGCCGGCATCGCCTCCGCGGCGCCGTTCGAGGACACGTCGCTCGAGCTATGGAACCGCAACATCTCGATCCTCGCGACCGGATATTTCCTTTCCGCTCGCGCCGGCTACCGGATTTTGAAGGACCAGGGTCTCGGCGGAAGCATCGTCTTCATCGCCTCGAAGAACGCGCTGGCGGCGTCGCCCGGCGCTTCGGCTTATTGCGCCGCCAAAGCGGCGGAGGTTCACCTTGCGCGCTGTCTGGCGCTTGAAGGCGCGCCGTTCGGCATTCGCGCCAACACGGTCAATCCCGACGCTGTGCTGCGCGGCTCGAAAATCTGGAAGGGAGAATGGCGGGCGCAGCGGGCGGCCTCCAACAAGGTCGACGAGTCCGAACTCGAAGAGGTCTACCGTCAGCGTTCGCTGTTGAAACGGTCCGTCTACCCCGAGGACATCGCCGAGGCTGTCTACTATTTCGCCTCCGAGCTTTCCTCCAAGAGCACCGGAAACATCCTTAACGTCGACGCCGGAAACGCCCAGAGCTTTACGCGCTGAAGATCGCAGTAAAACTGAAGGGAGGGAGTCATGTCGTATCGGATCCCGGACACGCTCATCGCCGAGGAGAACGGAAGGCTGGCTCGTGCGCAGAGAGAGGATTACGCCGCGCTGGGAACCCGGCTCGGGCGGGACGGGGTGGATATCGAGTCGATCACCGCGAAAGTCGCCGCGTTCGCGGTTGCGGTTCCGACCTGGGGCGTCGGCACGGGAGGCACACGCTTCGCGCGCTTTCCTGGTCCCGGCGAGCCACGCAGTATCTTCGACAAGCTCGAAGACTGCGCGACGATCCATCAGCTCACTCGTGCTTCGCCGACCTGTTCGCCGCACTACCCTTGGGACAAAGTCGATGACTATCGAGGCTTGGCCGAACGCGCGGCTGCGCTTGGGGTCGGCTTCGACGCGATCAACTCCAACACTTTCCAGGACGCATCGGGACAGGCGCTGTCGTATAAATTTGGCTCGTTGAGCCATAGCCAGAAAGCGGTGCGCGATCAGGCCGTGGCTCACAATGTCGAGTGCATCGAGATCGGCAAGAAGCTGGGCTCAAGAGCGCTCACCGTCTGGATCGCGGACGGCTCGAATTTCGCGGGTCAATCGAATTTGAACCGCGTCTTCGACTGGTATCTGGAGTCCCTGAGCGAAATCTACGCCCGGCTGCCCGACGACTGGCGCGTGTTCCTCGAACACAAGCTCTACGAACCGGCCTTCTATTCGACCGTCATCTCCGATTGGGGGACGAGTTTGATGGCCGCGCAGGCGCTGGGACCGAAAGCCCATTGCCTTGTCGACCTTGGACACCATGCTCCCAACGTCAATATCGAGCAGATCGTGGCGCGGCTCATCCGCGCAGAACGGCTCGCTGGTTTTCATTTCAATGATTTCGAAGTATGGCGACGACGATCTCGACACCGGGTCGGTCGATCCTTTCCGTCTGTATCGCGTGTTCAATGAACTGGTCGACGCGAGTGAACGAGGGGCGAAGGGCTTCGAGCCGGCCTACATGCTCGACCAATCGCATAACGTGACCGATCCGATCGAGAGTTCTGATGGTCTCTGCGATGGAAACGCAGCGGGCCTACGCGCAGGCGCTTGTCGTGAACCGTCCCGCCCTCGCAGCGGCGCAAGAGGAAAACGACGTGACTCTCGCTCACCGTATCTTCAAGGCCGGTTTTCTCACCGACGTTTCGCCAATCCTTGCCGAGGCGCGACTCCGGGGCGGAGGGGCGATCGATCCCCTCGCGACCTACCGCGCCTCGAGCTATCGAAAAGTCAAAGCGAAAGAACGCCCGCCGGTGGCCGGCTCGTCATCGGGCATTGTCTGACGAAGCGAGGAGAGCGTTGGCCCACCTTCGCTTCGGGCGTTGTCGTCCTATTCGGCGGGCGTCGCCGACAGGCTCTCGACGGGAACCCTAACCGGTTCGGCTTGGCCCCGGAATCTTCGCCACGCCATCCGGACGTCGCGGAACAACCTGACCCACGCGTTTGGGGGACTGAAATGAGACGCGAACTCGCGGTTCGTCTCCAGCGGCATCCAATAGGACTGACGCCACGTTGTGAACGTCGTATAGAGTTCGTCAGTCTGCTCGGGCCGTATTGACAAGGCGGCGCACCCGCAAAGCGCATCGATCGTGACTCGACCGGTCCGGTCGAACTGGAAGCGATGGCGACTTGGGACATGGTGCAGCCAGCCGTGAGCGAACTCAAAATCGGTCGGCTGGAAGCGAAGCGCCGAGATCATGGGCGCAACGTCCAAATATCGCATTGACCGATCAGTCGCCAATCTGAATTCCACGTTTGCCATGATCCTCTCCTTTCTTGAGGAGCCCCGACCGTAGCCCTGAACGCTCTTTCGCGGCGCGCGGTTCCGCGGGTCGCATCCCTGTGGATGCATTTTTCTCGCGGCGTCAGCGACATGACGCGCCGGCGGAATACAGCCGGATTGTCAGGCGCTGGAAACGGCGCGATCGCCGCGCGGGCTTCAGCCTAGCGCTGTTTGTCGACTTGCTGCAACTGTCTCGTGACTCAGCTCCTCCCCGCCATCGCCCGGCAGCAATGCGACCGCCGGCGGGCCTTGATGTTCGGAGATGACTGACTAAAGTCAGAGACATGACTCCAGGCCAGGTTCAGCAGGTTCGGCGGTTCAATCGCTTGGTCACCCAGCGCGCCGGCGCGCTCGAGACCAGCTATTTGAAGCGCGGCCGCCCGCTGGGAGAGGCCAGGGTGATTTTCGAAATCGGCGGCGCGGGCGCTGACGTGCGGGCGCTGCGCGGAAAGCTGGGGTTGGATTCCGGCTATCTGAGCCGGCTCCTGCAATCCCTGAAGAAACAAGATCTGATTGAAATTGAAACTGGGATGGGGGACGGCCGCCTCCGCCATGTGACGCTGACCGGCAAGGGGCGCGCCGAACGCGCGATCTATGATCGGCTGTCGGACAAGCTGGCGATATCGATGTTGGAAGCCCTGGAAGCCGCGGAGCGGGACCGATTGGCGACCGCCATGGGCGAGGTGGAGCGACTGATCCGGGCGGCATCGGTGGAAGTCGCCCTCGAACCCACCGATAGCGCCGACGCGCGACGATGCCTCGAGGCCTATTTCCGCGAACTCGACGCGCGATTCGAGAATGGATTTGACGCGGCCGCGGGTATGGACTCGGTCCACGCCGACAAGATGGCGCAGCCCTCCGGCTTGTTCGTCGTCGCGCGGCTTGAAGGCGATCCGGTCGGGTGCGGCGGCCTTAAGCGCGTCGATGAAACGACCGGCGAAATCAAGCGGATCTGGACCGCTTCGTCGGCGCGGAACATCGGCGTTGCCCGCAGGATGCTTCGGACCCTCGAAGCCGCCGCCCGCGATATGGGTCTGACCACTCTCCGCCTCGACACCAATAGGGCCCTCAAGGAAGCCCACGCCCTCTATCGCAAGGAAGGCTATCGGGAAGTCGACCGGTTCAACGACAACCCCTACGCCGACCACTGGTTCGAAAAGCGGCTTCACGCCCCGAGTCGCTGAGCGCCCGCCCGGCAGGCCGAAATCCGCCGTTCCGCCTTCTTAGCGTGCCGCCCCAATGATTTGAGGGGCTTGCGACCCGGTTTAGCGTCGCCTCGTCGCCTTCGCGCAGCCCACTGGAGCAAGATGCGCCCGGATGGCATCGGCGCAGAAAAAAACGCCCATCTTCGACCAGCCGATCCCAAGCGGCCATGTCGCTGAGCCGAACAAACGCGGCGCCAACCCCAAATCCATGCCAACCATTCGCAAGGGCGCCCCATTGCGGTATTGAGCGATCCCAGACGCTTAGGCGCCTCCGTATGTAACCGGGGCAAATTCCCGGGCGTTAAGGGAGCGTTAAGAGAGGCTTGATTCAAGCGTTGGATGTCTTCCGGCTCGAATGATTCGCTTGAGGGGCTTGGGGCGATCGAACTGGTGGGGCTGGTTCGCCGATTGATTGGCGAGGTCGAACGGCTTCGGGAAGAGAACGCGAGGCTGAACGCGACGGTGGCGGGGCTTCGGTTGGAGAACCAGCAACTGAAGGACGAGGTCCGGCGTCTGAAGGGCTTGCCGCCGCGACCGCCGATCAAACCATCGGGCATGGAAAAGGCGACGGATCGAGCGGGTGCGGATCGACCGAACGAGGCGGACAGAGCGCCGTCGCGTCGTCGCGGTCCTGGCGTTTCGAAGTTGAGGATCGACCGCACGGTGACGCTGGCGGCGTCGGGGCCGGAAGGCTCGCGCCACAAGGGCTACGAAGAGATCATCGTTCAGGACATCGCCTTCAGACCCGAGGTGACGCTCTACCGGCGCGAGCGCTATGCGACGCCGGACGGGCGGACGGTGACGGCCGATCTGCCGGCGGGGATCGTGGGCGGCTGCGGCCCGCATCTGCATCGCCTGGTTCTGGTGCTGCATTTTCAGGGCCAGATGACCTGCGAGCGGATCGTGGCGGTGCTGACCGCGGCCGGCCTTTCGATCTCGAAGCGCCAGGTGGTGCGGCTCTTGACCGCGAGGCTGGACACGTTCCGCGCCGAGGAGGAAGCGGCGTTCCGCGCCGGGCTTCGCGCCTCGGCTTGCGTCAGCGTCGACGACACCGGAGCGCGTCACGCCGGCAAGGCCTGCTACACGACCCAATTCGGCTCCGACCGGTTCACCGCGTTCCGCACTGGGCCAAGCAAATCGCGCCTGGCTTTTCTGCGCAACCTGCTCGGCGGGACGGCGCGCTACGCTGTCAATGCGGCGGCGACAGCCTACATGCGCGCAGCCAATCTGGCGCATGGCGTCATCGAGGCTCTGCTGAGCTCGCAAATCCTCGAATTCGCCGGCGAAGCCGACTGGCGGGCGCATTTGCGCGCCCTCGGCCTGACCGCGTTGCGCGTCACCCCCGACCCCGTGCGCACAGCCAGCGAAGCCGCGTTGTGGGGCGCGATCTGCGCCGAGGATCGGCTCGGGAGCGCCGTCATCCTCTCCGACGACGCCGGACAGTTCCGCGTCGGCGACCACGCCCTGTGCTGGGTCCACGCCGAGCGCCTCGTCTACAAGCTCGTTCCCGCCAACGACCGGCAGCGCAGCGCCGTCGAAGTCGCGCGGCGGATGATCTGGGGGTTCTATCGTCAACTCAAGGCGTTCAAGCTCGCCCCGAACGCCGAGCGCGCCGCCGAACTCTCAACCCGCTTCGACCGCATCTTCAAACGCCGAACCGGATACGCGACGCTCGACCGGCTCCTCAAGCGCCTCCTCGCCAACAAGCCCGAACTCCTGCGCGTGCTCGAGCGGCCGCAGAGTCCCCTCAACGCCAACGCATCCGAAAACGACATTCGCATCGTCGTCACCAAGAGAAAAATCTCCGGCGGAACCGTCAGCGAAAAAGGGCGCACCGCACGCGACGTCATGCTCGGTCTCGCCAAGACATGCGCCAAGCTCAAAATCTCGTTCTTCGACTACCTCGGAGCCCGCCTCGGTATCCCGGGACCGCACGTCCCCACCATCGAAAGCCTGATCGCCAACGCTCCCACTTGATCGTCCCCCGCCCGGGAATCTGCCCCGGTTACTGAACAAGCACACGAACTGCATCTATCCGGTGGAATATCGTTTTGTCGCCAGCGATTCGGGCATGCTCAGTCCCTATTACCGCCGCGCTAGCGTGACGGTCTCCGTCTCAGGCGGCCCTGGGATCGATTACTGGAGTTACCTCCTCGACGTCGACGCGATCCTCAGGCAATACGGAGCGCGGCCGCATTGGGGCAAGCTGCATTTCAATTGCGCGGAAGACATGCCCTCGCTCTACCCCCGCTTTCATGACTTCCAGGCGATCCGCCGCAGGACGGACCCGTCGGGCCGTTTCCTGAACGACCATTTGAGAAATCTGTTCGAGTGAACCAGAGGCCGCTTTCCCGCCTTTGGGCCGCGTCCAGGAAGCCGCATTGCGTTCGCGGACCTTATGGACGCATCGGCGCTTGGACCAATTGCGGCAAAGCCTTCCGACTGACCTTCCCGTTGGCGGTGTGCGCGATCTCGCCCACGAATATGACCCGGCGCGGACATTTGTAGGGGGCCAGATGTCTCGCGCAATGGGCGAGAATGGCGGCCTCATCGAGCGCCCGATCCGGGCGCGGCGTGACGAACGCGGCAATCACTGAAACGTCCTCGGCAACCTGGCGTTGGGCGACGGCGGCGTCGGCGACATCGGGATGGGCCAACAGAATTTTCTCGACTTCGAGCGGCGATACCCGGTAACCGAAAGCGTTCATGATGTCGTCGTTACGGCCGTGATGCCAAACCCAGCCATCTTCGTCCATTTTGGCGAGATCTCCGCCGATGAACCAATCCTCCCGGTAGGCGGCGGCTTGTTCGACAGGGCGATTCAGATAGCCGAGCATCAGGCCCGGATCGCTTCTGTGGACCGCAAGCAAGCCGACAACGCCCGGCGGCAGCGGCGTGGTTCCGCGGTCGACGGGCAGAATAGCGATGCGGCGGCCGGTCTGCGGTCGTCCGGGGGAGCCTGGCCGGATCGGCTCGCCGGGACGGCTTGAGATGCGGGACCGGCAGCCTGGAGCAAGCTCTGCGACTCAGTCTCGTCCGCAACCGGTTCCGATGTTTGCGAGAGGCCCCGTGATGCCGCGATCGCGAAATATCTGTCCGCTTCGCTGTGCCGATGCGGGCGCTAGCGGTCGCCGCCTTGGCCGCGAGCGCCACGCCGCTCGCCGGATGCCGGGACTTCGGCGACGTCACGGGATCGATCAGCGGGTCGCCGGCTATGCCGACCGACGACGCGAAGCTGCGCGCCTACGCCGAGGATTGCCGCAAGCGCTACGAGCGCAATCCTGGCGAGAAGAGTGCCTCGATCGACTACGCGCGGGCGCTTGCGCGCCCTGTCGCGATACCGTGAAGCTGTCGCGGTCATCCAGACGGCGGCGATCAAGTCCCCTCGTGACGACGAGGTGCTTGGCGAATACGGCAAAGCGCTGGCCGACGCGGGCGATCTGGCCCAGGCGAAGGACGTACTCACCCGCGCCTATACGCCGGACAATCCCCGCTGGGACGTGATGTCGGTGCAGGGCGCGGTGGCCGACCGGCTCGGCGATCACGCCGAAGCGATGCAATTTTATCGCGACGCTTTGAAGATCGCGCCGGGCGAACCAGGCGTCCTGACCAACATGGGGCTTTCCTATGCGCTGGCCAAGCAATTGCCCGAGGCCGAGAAGGCGCTCAAACAGGCGGCCGCAAGCCCGAAGGCCGACGCGCGCACGCGCGGCGACCTCGCGCTCGTGCTGGCGCTGCAAGGAAAATTCAGCGAGGCCGAACAGGTCGGCTTGACCGACCTTTCGCCCGAGGCGGCGCGCGCCAATGTCGAAGCCGTCCGGCAAATGATCGCGCAGAACGATTCCTGGCGCGAACTGCGCGCGCCGAAGGCTGGGAAATCCAAGCCGCCGCAAGACGCCGGATGACACTCCTCCGAGGGTTTGCGTCAGGCGAGCCTCGGTCACTGACCCGATAAGCGGAGCCGCCGCAGGCGATCTTGGCGTGCTCACTCGACGGTGATTTGGGCGGCAGTTCGGGGGATCATCATGATGGAATCGTGCAAAGTGATCGCGCCGACGGAGAAGTACAATCCGGTGGGCTGGAACGGATACTGCACCTCGCC
The DNA here is from genome assembly GCA_963839185.1 of uncultured Alphaproteobacteria bacterium. Classification (GTDB taxonomy): domain Bacteria; phylum Pseudomonadota; class Alphaproteobacteria; order Rhizobiales; family Beijerinckiaceae; genus Roseiarcus. Next base: position 100,728 of record CAWIUD010000023.1, read on the forward strand.
GAGCACCACGTAATTGTTGCCTGAGCCGGAAAAGGCGGACGCTATTGACGGATCGACGGAGAGCTGCTGCCCGGTCGGGCGGGCGGTCGCGTTGCTGGTCGCCCAACTGCCGACCACCGTCCCTGTCGCGGTTCCGTTCGTGTTAACGGTGACCAGCAATTGCGACACCTCGACTTCAACCGCAGTTCCGCTGTACGGGTAGAGGATCAAGCTCGGATAGGCGAGAATCTGATTGAGTTCGGCGGCGGTGATTGTCGCGGAGCCGTTGTTGTTGCCCTGCGCGAAGATATTGGCGACCGTCGTCGCGCCGAGCGTCACTTTGCGCTGCACGGTGTACGCCTGGCCGCCATAGACGACGAGGCTCATCAGCATAAGGGCGAACGGCAGAATCAGAGCCATTTCGACGGCGGCCAAGCCCTCGAACGTCGCGCATAAGATCGCGAGGTCCGCGCCGCGCCCAGCGCCGGTCGCCAATCGCCCTGAACATTACAACGGCTCGATTCGGAAGATTTGGGTCGAGCTCATTAACATTTGACCATTTCCCAGGTCGGCGAAATTGAGGCCGAGCGGGCCGCCATAGACCGGCCAGGGATACATGACGACCAGAAGCATGTCGGTTCCCGAGGCGCCGGCGTTCGCGCCGACATCGACTGAGGGCGCGCTCACAAGGTTTCCGCTGGAATTGAATTGCGGCAACAGCGCGCTGAGGTTCGTCGTGCCAGCCGGAAGCGGCTCAAGCTCGACGATGACCTGCGAGCAATTGAAGAGCGCCGTCAGCTGGTTGCAGACCTCGGTCTGGAACTGGGCGACGGTCACCGACTCGGTCTGATTGGTCAGAACGATCCTAGCCGCCTGCTCAGCCGCCGATTCGAAGAACGCCTTGACCAGAAAGATCGACGCAGCCTGAAGGGTCGCGAGCACGACCCCAATGAGGATTGGCGAGACAAGCGCGAACTCGACTGCGGGCGACCCCCGCTCGTCGACAACAAACTGCCTGCCGCCACGGGACATGCGGCTGAAGGCTCTGCGCAGGGCTCGCATTCTGTGCTGTTCCAACCGATATGGACAAGAATCCTGCACAAAGAGGCCTTAAACGGGTCTTATTCACGGGGAAAAAATTTGATGAGAATACACGCCAGGCGGCGCGCGAGAGTGATAAAATATGCTCGATAGACTTTAACGTTACTGAGGCGTTGCGGGCCTCTGTCATTCGCCCAAGCCTTTCTATGAAGCGATTTGCGGCCGCCGTCCCCGTTCGCCGCGTCGGGGGCCAGCGAGGGTCGGGCAACGATGTATTTCGTGATTGTTGCACTGCTCATGTTCGTCTTCCCCTTCGGGGCGGCGGCCATCGAGCATTTTCTCCACAACGCGGCGCCGATCATGGCGCTCGTCGGCAAATGGTACGTCTTCTGGGCCGCGGGCGTTCGGCTTCTGCTCGCAGGTCTCAGGCAATATTTCCAGCCCCGCTATACGGCTTCGGAGATTTTCGACATCAAGGGCGATGACGCTTTGCCGATCGTCCAGGAGCTTGGGATCTCAAATTTTGCGCTCGGGACTGCGGGGGCGCTCTCGCTGCTCCGGCCAGATTTCGTCCTGCCGGTCGCCGTCGCCGCGGCGATCTTCTATGGTCTCGCCGGCTATCGGCATACAATGCGAGGCGGCAGAAACTTCACCGAGAATACGGCGATGGCGAGCGATCTGTTCGCCTGCCTGGTTCTGGCGGCGTTTGCCATCTTTGCTCTTGCTTCATGAGCGAAGGACCGAGGTTTGCGACAATCCGTCGCATTTGACTCATGCCAACCGCACGACCATCGATACGAGCGACAACCGGCAGAGTCGCTTGTTTCGTCCAAAGGAGAACGCCGCGTGATCCACCCGGTCCTGATGTCGCCGTCCATTTTGTCGTCGGACTTCTCCAAGCTCGGCGAGGAGGTGCGCGCGGTCGCCGCAGCTGGCGCGGACTGGATTCATCTCGACGTGATGGACGGACATTTCGTCCCCAACATCACTTTCGGTCCGCCGATCGTGGCGGCGCTTCGCGCACATACGCTCAAGCCATTCGACTGCCATCTGATGATCGAACCTTGCGATCCCTATCTGGAAGCGTTCGCCAAGGCCGGCTGCGATCATATCACTGTCCACGCGGAAGCGACCAAGCATCTCGACCGCTCGCTGCAAGAAATCCGCTCGCTCGGCAAGAAGGCCGGCGTCGCGCTCAACCCATCGACGCCGGAAAGCGCAATCGAATATGTGCTCGACCGGCTCGATCTGATTCTGGTCATGACCGTAAACCCGGGCTTCGGCGGCCAAGCTTTCATCCCCGCGATGGTAGACAAAGTCGCGCGGGTCAAGCGCATGATCGGCGAGCGCAATATTCATATCGAAGTCGACGGCGGCGTGGCGCCCACAGACGGCGCCGCTTCTGTCGCGCGCCGGGGCGGACGTGCTCGTCGCCGGCTCGGGCGTCTTCAAAGGCGGCCCGGAGGCCTACGCGCGCAATATCGCGGAAATCCGCGCGGCGGCGAAGGACGCGTTGGCGACGCCTTTGCCAGTAACCTAAGATGCGTCCGCGCCTTGCGCTGGGTCCTATGCGCACTTAATTCAGACCAAACGCAGAACCCGTGGGCCCAATCCGATGCGCGATAGCTTGCAAACCCTTCTGGCCGAGGGCCGGCCACTGCTGGCGGACGGCGCTACTGGTACGAACCTATTCGCGATGGGCCTGACCTCCGGCGACAGTCCGGAGCTTTGGAACGCCGAGCATCCTGACCGGATTCAGGCGTTGCATCAAGCCTTCGTCGAAGCTGGCGCGGACATCATTTTGACCAACAGCTTCGGCGCCAACCGGCGGCGTCTCGCGCTGCACGGACTTGAGCCTCGCACGCGCGAATTCAATCGTCTCGCCGCGGAGAATGCGCGCAATGTGGCCGACAAGGCGGGGCGACCCGTTGTCGTCGCCGGATCGGTCGGGCCGACCGGCGATCTCATCGCGCCGCTCGGGCCTTTAAGCGAAGGCGAAGCGGTCGAGGTTTTCATCGAGCAGATCGAAGGTTTGCGGGAGGGCGGCGCGGACATCGCCTGGGTCGAAACCATGTCCGCCGCTGAGGAAATCCGCGCTGCGGCGCTTGCGGCGGCAAAGGTCGGCATGCCGCTCACGATCACCGCAAGCTTCGACACCGCCGGCCGAACGATGATGGGGGTCGCGCCGTCTTCGTTCGCCGAGCTGGCCAACGATTTCGATCCGAGGCCGGTCGCCTATGGCGCCAATTGCGGCGTCGGCGCCGCCGATCTTCTGGTCGCGATCCTGGCTATGGACGCCGCACGCCCGGGCGCGGCGTTGATCGCCAAGGCCAACGCGGGCGTGCCGCAATGGCGGGGCGCCCATATCCATTATTCGGGATCGCCGGAGCTGATGGGGATTTATGCCAGCCTCGCGGTCGACTGCGGCGCGCGCATCGTTGGCGGCTGTTGCGGCAATTCGCCCGCTCACGTCGCGGCGATGCGGCGCGGACTCGACGACCATAAGCCCGGGTCTCAGGCCCGACCTCGAGGCGATCGTCGCGGCGCTCGGCGACCTCGTCGCCCCGCCTGCCGCCGAGACCGCTGCGCGGTCGCGCCGCCGTGGACGGGCATGAGCTCGAAGGCCTCGCGCCGCTCGGCGAGCCGGGGGTCGAGCCGGAACGTAACGCGACAGCTGAAGTCGGCCTGGAGGCGCCGTTGAGCGCGCCGGAGGGACCGCAGATTTGGGTCGTCGACGCCGCAAGCGCGGGTGAACGGCTCGACCGCTTCTTGGGCCAGCGAGCGGCCGCGCAGCGGCTCGCCCTGTCGCGCACCCGGCTTAAGGCCCTGATCGAGAGCGGACAGGTAAAGGTCGACGAAGCAGTCGCCAGCGATCCTTCGAAGCGAATCCTTACGGGCGCGCGCGTCGAATTCGTGACCCCTCCGCCGGAGGATTCGCCGCTCGTCGGGGAAGATCTGCCCCTTGAGGTCGTCTACGAGGACAAGCACCTCATCGTCATTGACAAGCCTGCGGGGCTCGTCGTCCACCCTGCGCCGGGCCACTCCAATGGCACACTGGTCCATGCGCTGATCAGACGTTGCGGCGAAAGCTTGTCGGGCGTGGGCGGCGTCCGGCGGCCGGGAATCGTTCATCGGCTCGACAAAGACACTTCGGGGCTTATGGTCGTCGCCAAGACCGACGCGGCCCATTCGGGCTCTGGCCCAGCTTTTCGCCGACCACGGCCGCACAGGGTCGCTTGCGCGGGAATATCTGGCCCTCGTCTGGGGCGGATTTGAAGTCGCCGCCGGCAAGGTCGAGGCCGCGATCGGGCGCGATCCCCGACGCCGCGAAAGGATGTCGGTCGTGGACGAGGAGCGCGGCCGCCACGCCGTGACCCATTGGCGGCTCGTGGAGTCTCTCGGACCCGTAAGCTTGATCACGTGCCGGCTGGAGACGGGACGAACGCATCAAATCCGCGTCCACATGGCCTCGATTGGCCATCCGCTCCTGGGCGATTCGGTGTACGGCGCAGGGTTCAAGACCAAGTCGTCCCAGCTTGGCGAGGGGGCGAAGGACGCTCTCACTCGCCTAGGGCGTCAGGCGTTGCACGCATCGATATTGGGATTCGAACATCCGGTGACTGCCGAACGCTTGCGGTTCGAGAGCGCTCCGCCAGAAGATTTTACCAAATTGATCAAAGCACTGCGCGAAGGCCGACGATGACGAGCGCAGGTAAAGCGCGTGCGGAGATGAGCGAAAATTCATCTTTGCCCCATCTTGCGCTCGCCGCCGCGGCCCTTTTTCGGCCACGCTTTCCCTGACATTATTGCGGTATGCGGCGGTAGAGCCGACGGAGACGGCCCGAAACCGGGCTCCGACTGGAGGACATTATGGCCGCGTCGCTTCCTGTCATCGCGGGCGAATCTGGACTTGCGCGCTACTTGCAGGAGATCAAGCGGTTCCCGATGCTGGAGCCGCAGGAGGAATACATGCTTGCCAAGCGTTGGCGCGAGCATGAAGACCGCGAGGCCGCGCATAAGCTGGTCACCTCGCATTTGCGGCTCGTGGCCAAGATCGCAATGGGTTACCGCGGTTACGGCCTGCCGATCGGCGAAGTGATTTCGGAAGGCAATGTCGGCCTGATGCAGGCGGTCAAGCGCTTCGAACCGGACAAGGGCTTCAAACTCGCTACCTATGCGATGTGGTGGATTCGCGCCTCTATCCAAGAGTACATCCTGCGGTCGTGGTCGCTGGTGAAGATGGGAACGACCGCCAGCCAGAAGAAGCTCTTCTTCAATCTCCGCAAAGCCAAGAGCCGGATTTCCGCGCTCGACGACGGGGACCTGCGCGACGACCAGGTCGAAACGATCTCGAAGCGCCTCGGCGTCGCCAAACAGGACGTCATCGATATGAATCGCCGCCTTGGGGGCGACGCCTCCCTCAATGCGCCCCTCCGCGAAGGAGGAGAAGGCGAATGGCAGGATTGGCTTGTCGACGACAGCGCGGATCAGGAGTCCCTGCTCGCCGATCGTGAGGAATCGGAAGCTCGCATGGGTGCGCTTCGCGGCGCTCTCGCAGTGCTCAATCCGCGGGAGCGGCGGATTTTCGAGGCGCGCCGGCTCGCCGACGATCCGATCACGCTCGAGGAGTTGTCGGCCGAATTCGGCGTCTCACGGGAACGGGTGAGACAGATCGAAGTGCGCGCGTTCGAGAAGGTTCAGGAGGCGGTCAAGGCCGGGGTCGCCAAGGCCCAGCTTCCGAAAAGCAGCTCGCCTGCGGCTCTGCCCGCACGATAGCGAGCGAGCCTGGGCCGCACTGAGACCCCGCAATCCTCACAAGCGGAAATTGTCAGGCGACGGCGAGGGATCTGAGATAGATTCGCGCGGATTCGGATCCTCCCGCCGCCGCACGGAAAAGGCCGCCCAATGCTTTCCAGCCGATCCCGCCCGAGCCGGTATCGTTGTCTTGCCCGCTTGCTATTAACGTCCGCCGCGCTGTGCCTGCAGCCGGCGTTCGCGGCCGACAAGCCGGCGACGCCAGAGGGCGCTCAAGCGCTGCAGGGGCTTTTTTCGAAGTACTTGCCTCCGGCGGGCGACGGCGCGCCGCCACTGGTGACGGTCGCGCCCGAAGGCGCCGACTACGTCATCTCCGCCGATCTCAGCGCAATCAACGGGCTCATCAAAGCCGTCGGCGGCTCGACCGCATACGATCCGGCGACGATCGTCTGGAAAGCAGTCGAGCAGGATGATGGTCATTGGCGCGTCAGACTTGAATCCTTTCCCAAGATCGTCGCTCACAAAGATGATGCGACCAGCACCGTCGAACTGACGAACTACCAGCATGCGATGCTGATCGATCCGGCCATCTCCTGGTTTGTGAACGGATCGGCGAGCCTCGACAAGGGCGCCGTCAACGTTAATGCGCCGGACGGGGAAAGGAGCGTTGATTTCGGCGCCGGCCGCGCTGACTACACGACCCGCGTCAACGGAGACGGTTCCGTTTCGACGATGGTGAAGGAGGACCTGTCCGACGTCGCCGTGACGGCGACCGGCCCCGGCAAGGACGACGCGCCGGTCAACATGAGCGCCCACTTCGACAAGGCGCTCGTCAACTTGGGAATCGATGGCTTTAAGCCGCGCACGGTGTTTGACGTCTGGGGCCTCCTTGCCGCTCATCGCGCCGACCTCGCGGCGCACGGGCCGGAATTGAAGGGCCTGCTCAAGGAACTCGCCGCGCCCGGGCTCAAATTCAGCGAAGGGGGCGAGGCCTCGAAGGTCTTGGTGACGACGCCGGCGGGCGCGGTCGCGCTCAGTCGTGTCGATGCTCTGCTTGGCGTCGACAACGCCGGGCCGCAGAGCTCGATAAGCCTCAGCGCCTCTGCCGACGGTTTGAGCTTGCCGATTGGACTGGCCCCGCCCGGCGTCGCCGACCTGATCCCGTCGAAAATCGACATCGCTGCAAAATTCGCCGGGATCGACATCGCCGCCGCCGCCAACGAGGCGATCGCCGACATGCGGCTCGATGGCGGCGGGCCGGCCATTTCGGACGAGGACTCGGCGAAAGTGGCGGCCGCGTTGCTGAGCGCCGGACCGCTAAGGCTGGAATTCGCGCCCTCTCGCATCGTCGCTCCCGCGATCGACGCGGACTTCCAGGGGGACATCCGACTACGAGCATAGCAAAGCGAGCGCAGAAATGACGATCCACATGCGCGGCTTCGACAAGACGATGGCTGCGGTCCAGGCCATGGGTCCCGACATCATGGGCAAGGCGGTCCCGGCCCTCGCGCTAGCCAAAGGGCTCGCCAAGAGCGAAAGCGACGGCAGCCTCAGCTGGGTCGTCGAGCTTAGCGCCGACCGATCGATGAAGATCAATGGAATCCCGTTCGGCAAAGCGCCGGACTGAAATCCAGCGCCTCGTTTCGCAGTTTTAGCGCGGCGCCCCAATGCTTTCAGGGCCTTGCGACCCGGTTTAGCGTCGCTTGTCGCTTGGTCGGCCGCCCGGCGGTTTTCGCATCGCCGCGAAGCGACCAACGTCCCCCCGGCCTGATTCTCTGGGCCGTCTGTCTCGATAAATGAATCGCCACGAAAGCGATCTGCTTTGAAGTGGATCGGTGGGCCGCGCGACGCGCGATTCGGAAAAATACGTATCAAAGGCTACGCCGGACCGGAGTGGACTTCGTTCTTCGCGTCGAAAGAGGAAATCGTTTTCAGTCTGAAAGGATTGAGCGCGGCGCGGCCATCGGCGCACGCTTGTCCTCCCGCTTTAGTTTTTGCGCTGTTGCGAATGCTTCGACGATGAATACCGCTACAAACGCTGTGGCCTCAAAGGCCACCATCACCGAGTACAGCGATATTTTGGATGCCAGAATTGGGATATCCACTGGTCCGACAAAATAAATTACGAAATTAAAGGCGACGGCAAGGACGCGCAATTCCGTTGGACCGACGTATAAATAGGTCAAATTGAATTTACGATTGACTTGAGCTGTAAGGAAAACTTGGATGCTGAGAAGGTAATAGCTGCACAAAAGGAAGAGGGCCGCATCCAAGCTTACGTACGGACACAATCCAAGCCCCAACGCCAAAACGAGATTGTTGATCGCGTCAACCGAGTGATCGAGAAAATAGCCGTATCGCGGCCGAGTAATGGCGCGATGCCTCGCAAGCGATCCGTCGAGTAAATCGCCGAACCAATTGATGGCGACGCCCAGGCTCGCCAAAAAAAGAAACTCCGGTCGGAGGTTGCTGGCGATATACCCTATGCTGGCAATTGCCGCGCCAACCGAGCCAATCGCGGTCAGATGGTCGGGGGTGATCCACCTGGGCAATTTCCGGCATAGGCGATTGAGCACCGCGCGTTCGCGGTCGGCCAAGATATTGGTTTGAAGCCGGCCGGGCGAACTAAATTCGCCGCTCGCCTGTTGAAGGCCTGCCCCAACTTCAAGCGAAACCAGATTTGCGTCCGACACTGCTCCGCCCCCCAAGCCTGCACAACCCGTCTCGCAAAGAACGCTCGCCGATTGGCAAGGGTCGCCTCCGTCCGGACTTTGATGACCGGATGGAGCGGACCCAAAAAGCGCTAGCATAATTCGGGCCAAAAGGGGAATGGGCGGCGCCGCGAGTCATCGCGATCACTGTCGCGAGTAGCGGACTCGGCCGCCCCTCTTCGCGAAGCCTTAAGCCGCGTTTCGCCCTTGCGCCTTCCGCTTGGTCAGCATAGCCAATTTCAACGTTGCAGAGAGCAGGCGCGTGGGCGCGCGCTTGCGCGCCCGGCGCGGGCGACGATAAGGGGAGCGTGAGCATGAAAGTCGTCGTTGCGGTCATCAAGCCGTTCAAACTGGAAGAAGTGCGAGCGGCGCTCGATCGGTCGGGCGTGCACGGCATGACGGTCGTCGAAGTCAACGGCTACGGCCGGCAAAAGGGCCGTACCGAGATCTATCGCGGCTCCGAATACGAGGCGGCGTTCATGCCGAAGGTGCGCCTCGAGATTGCCGTCGGCGACGAACGCGTCGATCAGGTCATCGAAGCGATCCGCGCCTCGGCACGCACCGGCCAGATCGGCGACGGCAAGATCTTTGTGCTGCCGCTCGAGCGCGTCATCCGCGTGCGGACAGGCGAAAGCGGCGACGAGGCGCTTTAGCGGCCGAGACGCGGGCCAAACTGGCGGAAGCCGCCGTTCGCTGGCATAAGGCGACGATGATTCGTCAGAAGACCGCGACCGTCGCGCCCACGAGGCAGTCGGCAGGCGCCGATCCGGGATTCGGCGTTTACGTGCATTGGCCGTTCTGTCTGTCGAAGTGCCCGTACTGCGATTTCAACAGCCACGTGCGCGGCAGGCCGATCGAGGAACAGCGCTATCTCGCCGCGTTCAAGGCGGAGATCGCCCATCGGGCCGCCTTGACGCCGGGACGCATCGTGCAATCGGTTTTCTTCGGGGGCGGCACGCCGTCGCTGATGCAGCCTGAGACCGTTCAGGGCGTGATCGACGCCATTGCGTCCGCCTGGAATCTCGATCCGGCGGCGGAGATCACGCTCGAGGCCAATCCGACCAGCGTCGAGGCCGAGCGGTTCCGGGGCTATCGCGCGGCCGGCGTCAATCGCCTGTCGATCGGCGTGCAGGCGCTGAATGACGCGGATCTCAAGGCGCTTGGGCGCAAGCACACCGCCGTCGAGGCGATCGCCGCGGTGAAACTCGCCGCTTCGCTGTTCCCGCGCTTCAGTTTCGACCTGATCTACGCCCGCCCAGGGCAGAGCGAGTCTGACTGGCGCCGCGAGCTCAAGCAGGCGCTCGACTACGCCGGCGACCACGTGTCGCTCTATCAGCTGACCATTGAACCCGACACCATGTTCGAGCGCCTGCGCGACGCGGGAAAATTGGAGCTTCCGGATGAGAGCCTTGGGCTCGCCCTGTTCGAAGCGACGCGGGAGGTGACGGAAGCGCGCGGCCTTCCGGCCTACGAAGTGTCGAATCACGCCCGTCCTGGGGGCGAGAGCCGGCACAATCTGATCTATTGGCGCTATGGCGAATATGCCGGGGTCGGCCCCGGCGCGCATGGCCGAACTCGTGACCCCGAACGGGCGGCTCGCCCAGGAAACCGAGCGCCATCCGGAGATGTGGTTGACCCAAGTCGAGACCGAGGGCCACGGCCTTGTCGAGAATGCGCCCCTGAGCCGCGAGGAGCAGGGCGATGAGTTTCTGTTGATGGGACTAAGGCTCAGAGAGGGGATTGATCCCGTGCGCTTCAAGCAGCTCAGCGGGCGCGAGATGGATCCCGAGCGCGTCAGGAGCCTCATTGAGGACGGATTCATTGAACAGGACGAACGGGGACGCATCCGCGTCACCCCGATGGGCGCTCCCCTGCTTGATACGGTGGTCGCGGATGTCGCAGCTTGACCGGTCGCCTGACTGCGTCCGCAATTGACTTGCCTGGCATTCTGACCCATCTGTAAAAGTGTCGGCGGAGCGAAGCTCTGAGCCGGGCGGGCGCGTTTGTCCTGAGCGGCGCGCCCTTCAACACAAAACGAGAGGAGAGCAGCATTCGTCGACCTATGAAGGCTACCGCGGCGCCGGAGAAAGGCGGGCCGCGCGTCAATCGCGATATCCGCGCCGTACAAGTCCAGCTTATTGACGCCGAGGGGCACAATCGCGGCGTCGTCAATCTTACAGACGCCCAGCAGCTCGCCGACGAAGCCGCGCTCGACTTGGTCGAAATCGTCCCGAACGCTGTGCCGCCGGTCTGCAAGATCCTCGATTTCGGCAAATACCGCTTCCTGGAGCAAAAGAAGTCCGCCGAAGCGCGGAAGCGTCAGAAGGTGGTCGAGATCAAGGAAATCAAGCTTCGGCCAGGCATCGACGATCACGACTATGAGGTGAAGATGCGTTCGGTGCGCCGCTTCTTCGACGAGGGCGACAAGGTCAAGGTCACGTTGCGCTTTCGCGGCCGCGAAATGGCGCACCAGGATATCGGTTTCAAGCTGCTGCAGCGGGTCAGAACCGAGACCGCGCCGATCGCCAAGGTCGAGGCCGAGCCCTTGATGGAAGGGCGCCAGATGACGATGGTGCTCGCGCCCAAGTAGCGGCGTCCAAAAAACGGGCAGGCGTCACCCTCACCGGGCGACGCAGCTTGCGGCAGACATTGCGGCCGTCGGCACAGCGATAGAGGCCACGTAACGGTCTTTTGAACGCCCATGCGCTAAGAGCATGGCTGCCGCGAATTGACATCCAGAGGGCCGAGCGCCCATAACAATTCCACACCGAACAGTGCGGCCGCTCCGGCGGCCTGTTTTTTTGGGTGAGCGCGCCGGGACAGACGCGCCGCCCGGGGACGAAGCCGTGACTACAGTACCGACATACGCCGGAGGCGTGGCCGAACAGCGCAAGGCGGCTGGAGCCGCAACCGTCGGCGTGCTGATCGCGCTCAGCGCGTCGCACATGCTCAACGACGTGATGCAGTCCCTGGCGCCGGCGCTTTATCCCGTCTTCCGCCAGCAGTTCGAGCTGACCTTCTTCCAGATCGGCCTCATCACCTTCGTCTTCCAGCTGACCGCGTCCTTCCTTCAGCCGGTGATCGGACTGAGCCTGGACAAGCGGCCGCTCAATTGGATCCTGCCGGTTGGCATGGGCTTTACGCTGGTCGGCCTCGTGCTGCTCGCGTTCGCCAGCTCCTATTTGTTGATCCTGATGTCCGTGGCGGTCGTCGGCATCGGCAGCGCGGTGTTCCACCCGGAGGCGTCGCGAGTCGCCCGCGCGGCCTCGGGCGGCCGGCACGGCTTCGCGCAGAGCCTCTTTCAGGTCGGCGGGAACTTCGGACAATCTCTCGGGCCGCTGCTCGCGGCATTCATCGTTGTGCCGTTCGGGCAGCACTCGGTGCTGGCCTTCACGCTGCTTGCGCTCGCCGCGGTGGTCCTTTTGACCGGGGTGAGCCGTTGGTATGCGGCGGTTCGCGCAGGGCGCCGAAAGGCGACGTCGGCGACGGGAGCGACCCATTCGCGACGGATCGTGCTGCGCACGCTCTTCGTGCTGATCGTGATGCTCTTTTCAAAGGTGCTCTATCTTGCGAGCCTGAACAGCTATTACACTTTCTATCTGATCCAGACTTTTGGCGTGTCGATTCAAACCGCGCAGGTGCTGTTGTTTGTGTTCCTCGCCTCGGTCGCCGCAGGCACGTTCCTCGGCGGGCCGCTGGTCGACAGGTTTGGGGCGAAGTTCGTCATCTGGGGTTCGATCCTTGGCGTTTTGCCCTTCACCCTGTTGCTTCCGCATCTCGGGCTCGTGGGCACCGTGATCAATTCAATGGCGATCGGGCTGGTCATCTCCTCCGCCTTCTCGGCGATGGTGGTTTATGCGCAGGAATTGACGCCAGGCAACGTCGGCGCCGTCGCCGGTCTGTTTTTTGGGCTGAGCTTCGGGCTCGGCGGCGTCGGCGCGGCGCTGCTTGGCATGCTGGCCGACAAGACCAGCCTGACCTTCGTCTATCAGATCTGCGCCTTCCTGCCCGCGATCGGGCTGCTTGGCGGTTTCCTGCCGTCGCCCAGGCCCGCTGAGCCGGTCAAGGCGTGAGAAGAGCGCAGCGCCGACGTCAAAGTCGGCGCTGCCAGTAACAAATACCGCCAAGCGGCCATGGCGCCAGGCCAAACAAACGGGGCGCCAAACCCAAATCCATGCCAACTCCTGACAAGAGGCGCCCATTGCCGTTTTGAGCGTTTCCAACGCCTTGCCCCAGCTGCAGGTAACCGGGGCAAATTCGCGGGCGGAGAGGGAGCGTTAACGAAGGCTTGATTCAAGTCGGGCATGTCGCCTGAGGTGAATGATTCGCTTGAAAGGATGGCGCCGACCGAGCTGGTTGGCTTGGTCCGGCGATTGCTTGGCGAAGTGGAGCGGTTGCGGTCAGAGAACGAGAAGGTCAGCTCGGTCTTGGCGGGGCTGCGGGTTGAGAACCAGACGCTGAAGGACGAGATCGCGCGGCTCAAATCCTTGCCGCCGCGTCCGCCCCACAAGCCGTCCGGAATGGAGAAGGCGCACAATAGCACAGATTCTGATTTTCGGAAACTACGATCCCTGCGGAGATTGCGGGCGAACGCCGCACACGCAGAGTCGTTCTGAGCGCCCAAGTCTTCGAGCCCAACCTTTCAAGTCCGTCTCCATATAGAATGATGAAAGGCAAGCGGCAATAGCGTGAAACTGCGCCGATTACGCAACGGACTGGGGTCAACACATCGGTTAGTTGAGGGCGCAGGTCAGTATTGATAACACCTGTCCTGCTATTTCACAGCTACGGGTCGGGGGCGACCATCCATGAAAACGATCAACTTTGCCGCACTTGCGGTGGTTTCCTGCATCTTTCCGGCACACGCACAGCAGGTCTATCCCGGCTGCGCAACGCCGCCAGCCACGCCAAACAACGTCTGGTATATCGACGCGGTCAACGGCAGCGCGAACGGCAACGGCTCGCAGGCGCAGCCGTGGAATTCGCTGCAGGCGGTAGTGACGTCGGTCAATGGCGCGAGCCCGTTGCTTTCGACCGTTGCCTATCGGCACAGAAACGCAAGCGGAGCATGGGTCGTCACGCCAAATCCCTCGGCGCCTATACAGCCCGGCGATGAAATTTTGCTGATGAACGGAAATTATGGCGTCGTCACGATTGGGTCCTATACGTCGGTGATTGCAAATCCGGCGTTCGTGACGATCGCCGCAGCGCCGGGACAGACGCCGGTGCTGTCGTCTCTGTTTCTGGTGTCGACCAACAATTGGGCGTTCAGCGGGCTCAAGATTCAGAGCCTGGCTGCGGTCAGCAAGAATTCACTGATCATCGTAACCGATGGCGGCCCGTCCTATCCGACGTCAAATATCGTCTTCGAGGACATGACCGTGTCGTCCCAGGACAACGTCGCCGGCTGGACGCAGGCCCAATGGAATGCGAACGCTCGCCAGGCCATGCTGCTTAGCGGCAGCGCCGGCGGCCAGTACACGTCCTGCATTTCGGTGACCGGATCGCACTTCACCAATGTCAGCAATGGCCCGGCGCTGTTCGCCAGCGACACCCTGTTCAACGACAACGAGATCGATCATTTTGGCAACGACGGACTGGATTACGCCGCAAGCAACCTCACCATTACCCAGAACTATCTCCACGACAATCTCGGCCTCAGCGCGACCGCCCATCAAGACATGATGCAGGGGCAACCCGGCAATCTGGCCTCGGGCGCAACGGTGAACTATTTCAGCAACATCCTGATCGACAGCAACACGATCATCCGGCAGGTCGATCCCAGCCTCGCCTATCCGGCCTATATCGACGGCATCGACGCCTTCGACGAGGATTGGACCAATGTCACCGTCACCAACAACATCATTATCACCAGCGCCTGTTGGGGCATCGAGTATGCCAGCATTCACAGCAGCACGATCGCCAACAACACCGTCATCGCGGACGGCCTGATCGCCATGCAGGGCAATTGCACCCCGGTCGTCAACATCAGCGGTAAAACCTCCGAGAGCCCCAACATTAGCAGCAATACTAATGTCAGCAACAATGTGGCGACGGGTATCAAAGTTTACAATCTCGATTCCGGCGTGGAGGCGGATCACAACGTCATCGTGTCGGTAAACGGCAAAGGTATCTTTGCTGAATACGTGAACGGGGTCAATGTCTTCAGCAGCAAACCAGGGACCTACGGGACCAACAACATTATCGATACTGGCGGCGCGGCGAGCGAATTCGTGAACTTCAGCCCATCGACGCTGACCTATAACATGATGCTGATCGCGGGCGCGCCGGCGAGCGGCGCCGGAAGCGCCATGGAGGCGCCGGCGGACGATATTCTCGGCCTGGCGCGAACCGCTCCCTTCACCGCAGGGGCGTACGGTTATCCAAATTAGTGCTGCGCAATTAGTTGTCACGCGCTTCAAGGTCGGGCAGAGCTCAAAAGCTTCCGAGTCCGGATCCCGTTTCCTCGAGGCAATTTGCCACCGAGCCCAGGCTGGCGCGCCAGATGATTGGCTGCGGCGGCTCGGCGCAGCGATTGCCCGCGAATCGGGCGTGGGCGCGGAAAACCCGATTTTGGGTTGCGTTTACAAGCCGCCGATAGGTGAAGTAGGGTGTGTCGTTGAGGAGCATTCCATGAGCCGGAGCTTCCCGGGCAGCACCATCGGCGCCGCGCTTGACGTCCATCGCGGCGAGGGGCCGGGCTTCGCGCTGATGCGCGTCTCGTTGGCGCTCGCAATTCTATTTGATCACGCGAGGATGTTTGCCGGGTCGCCAGTGGTCTCAGGGCATTCGGGAGACGCGGTCTTCGTCCATGCGA
Organism: uncultured Alphaproteobacteria bacterium; assembly: GCA_963839185.1. Classification (GTDB taxonomy): domain Bacteria; phylum Pseudomonadota; class Alphaproteobacteria; order Rhizobiales; family Beijerinckiaceae; genus Roseiarcus. Next base: position 116,031 of record CAWIUD010000023.1, read on the forward strand.
CCACCTCTTGGTCGGGGCCAAGCCGGCCCATCTATATTGCTCTCGTTCCGGCATTTTTTGCGCTCAGTGGGTTTCTCGTTACGGGCAGCGCTATTCGAGTTCGGTATACATCGACGTTCTTGGCTTTTCGCGCGCTGCGCATATTGCCCGCACTGATTGTCGAGGTGACGCTGTCAGCACTGATTTTGGGGCCCATTTTCACCCGATTGCCTCTGCGAGACTATTTTACCGACACGGGTTTTTTCCGCTATTTTGGTAACGTGATCGGATGGATTACTTTCGATTTGCCGGGTGTGTTTCAATCCAACCCATATCCTACCGTCAACGGGAATCTTTGGACGTTACCATCGGAGTTCGACTGCTACTTTATAACAGCGATAATCATGTCTATCGGCTTGATATATCGACGTCTGCTGCTTACTTACTTTTTTGTTATCATAACAATCGTTTTGATCGCGCTAAACATTTTTACCGGCCTCGGGGTCACACCTTTTCAGTACGCTGGGTATACGGTTACATACTATTTCTTTATGGGAATGTTATTCTTTCATTGGAAAGATTATATACCGGTTCGCTGGTGGCTATTCGCTATCTCGTCGTTGGCAAGTTACATTCTTTTGTTCTTCTCGAGGACGATTTATATCGCTCCAATCTTCGTGGTGTATTGCATAGTGTTTCTTGGGGTGGTTGGAATTCCTGAAATCAAGTGGTTGCGCGATCGGGATTACTCGTATGGGCTTTACCTCTACGGTTGTCCAATAACCCAAGCGATTGTGGCGCTCACTCCAGGTCTGCGCGGCCATGGCATCTTAACGTTCTTAATCGCGTTCGTGAGTTCAATGGCCTTCGCGGCGTTCTCCTGGAATGTCATTGAAAAGCCCACGCTCGCCCTGAAGAGCCAATTGCCGCGCCGCTTCTTCCCAAGACGGCTCGGCCGTCGAGCGCAACGGCAGAGTTGGCGCCCCAAGGGCTGATGGCGCGACGTGTCACGAGGGCTATGGTGATCCCTCGCGAGGTCCAAGATAGATGGCCGACGACAACGCCATAAGCAGATGAGGTGGTCCACTTGTCTATGTCCGCGTTAATATCAAGACGCGCAGGCCAGCACTGGGATGCCTTCAAGCAGACCGAACGGTCTTTTTGGTGGGACTCTGCCGCCTGCTAAGTCCATTACAACTTCCCTATTTGCGGGATGACGGTTGCCACAAATGGCGGGGGCTGTCGGGAGTATTTGGCCAGGAAGCTGAATGGGAAAGCGCTGCCCCGCGCGGTTTCGATTGGCTGCGGCTCCGCCAGCAAGGAAATTGGGCTGATTGAGGCTGGGCTGGTTGAGCGGTTTAGACCTATGGGAGGTTTCCGCTAAGACTGCCGAGGAAGGCCAAGCCGAGGCCAAGAGACGCGGCATCGGCGATCGGATCGCTTATCACGTCGGCGACGCTTTCTCGGCCGTGCGCGAGCCTTACGACCTTATCTACTGGGACCATAGCTTGCACCACATGAGCGACGTGGCGCAGGCGATCCGGTGGAGCGCGCGAAGCGCTAAGCCCGGCGGTTTCGTCATGATTAACGAATACGTCGGCCCCAACCGGCTGCAGATATCCGATCTGGAAGTCTCACGCGCCAATGCGTTCCTCCAGCGGCACGGCGTCGCCAAGCGGATCAAGCGATCCTCGGTGATCTCCTACCTGAAGCAGTGGCGGAGAGACCCGAGCGAGGCCCCGCAAAGCGAGCGCATCCTGAACGCAATCGTGCTGAACCTGCCCGATGTCGATCTGCGCGTCATTGGCGGCGCGATGATGAACATCCTTGGCGCAACTGTGGTCCCGACGGTTCCCGACGACGATCCGCTGCTGCTGGATTTGTTGAAGGAAGATACAGCGTTGATGCAGGAAGGCGTGTCGCATTACGCATTTGCGTTCTGGCAACGCCCACGCTCCGAACCCGAATCTAAACAGCAGAACCCTGGGTGATCCTGCGCAATTCCGCGTCGACCTTATCGCCCCAGGAGCGCCAGTTCAGCCGCGTCTCGTATGCGGCGCGGGCGTCCCGGCGCATTTTCTGGTAACGGCCGGGGTCTGACCATACCGCCAGCATCGCATCGGCGAACGCTTCGGGCGGGGCGTCATAGGGCAACAGCAAGCCGTTCTCGCCATTGCGGATGATGGTCCCGACGCCGCCGGTATCCGCCGCAACCGGCGGCAGCCCGAAAGCGCAAGCCTCGTTATACACGAGACCGAAAGCCTCGTAGCGGGTCGGCATCAGGAAGAACGACGAGCCGCGAAACAAAGACAAGAGCTTCTCGGCCTGCTCCGGCTCCCTTTTGTTCAGCCGGCCGTGGACGGTGACGCCCGGCGTCTCCAGCGCTGTTTGGGGCTCACAGCCGACCACATGAAATTCGGCGTCGGGCGCCTGGCGGCGAAGATGCCGGAACGCCGCCAGCGCGATCTCGCCGCCCTTCCGCTCCCAATCATACCCAACGAACAACAGCTTCAGCGGCCCGCCTTGCGGCGCCTCGACAACGTCAGGGTCGCGTTCGAAATTCGCTCCAAAAGGAGCGACGACGAAACGGGTTACCGGAACGCCGTAATACTTGGCCCCGCTTTCGGCCGCCCAGTCGGAACTCAAGACAATCGACGCGCGGCTGTCCACGATCCCTGCGCTCTTGCTCATCCGCCAGCCGGCGTCCCCGAGCGCTGATTTTCGCAAACTGCGGATAGTAGTCGAGCAGCGGGCCAACCGTGATGTCGGCGATCAGCATGCATGGCCAGCGGTCGAGAAAGGAGACGATCTTCTGCGCCGACTGGACGGCGACCACCACGTCGGGACGGATCGCCTCAAGCTTTTGAGCGAGCATCCGCGCATAGATCCAGGCCACGAGCGGCGTTCGCGGCGGGATAATGCCGAAACGGTTAAGCCTCCGGGCCTCGGCGACGGCACGGTCAAGCAAAGGCGTATTCACCACATGGATATCGCCGTAACGCCGGCGCAGTTCGCGCAGGGCGAAATAAGGCGTGCCGGCAAACGCCCGCGTGTTCAACGGATTCCCGACAGCCACAAAGGCAATCTTCATTTCGCCTTCATAGCCCCGCGCCAAGCTCCATAGGGTGCACCCCTTATCGCGACAATTTCGATCGGGCAATCGGCAACGGAAACCCCACCGTCCAGCCGCCCGAAGCGGGCGTCGCTTTGACCTTCGGGAGGCCCCGGGATACTATTCCTCACGGCCCGAGGATCACGGGTCCCAGGGACGGCCCTGGCGCGAACGACGCGCAAAGGCCGGACGGGGCTCGAGGCCGCTGAGCCGCCAGAAGGCGGAAACCACACGCCCGGCGTGCTTACCGCTTCAGTTGTCGAAAAATCAACAATCCAACAAAATCGATCGTGTCGAAAGGTGGGTATGTCACAAACGACCGCTCCGGAAAAATTTCCTCGTCAACCTGCTCAGTCCCATGGCGCGGATCGCGGTCGCGCTTGTCACCATCCCGATCTATCTGCGCCTTGTCGGCGAGGCGCGCTATGGCGTCATATCGATCGTATGGGTCCTGCTCGGCTTTTTCGGTTATCTCGATCTCGGGCTTTCGCGGGCGGTGACCAACGCGCTGGCGAAGCTGCGCAACGCGTCGCAGCCAGAACGCGCGCGCGTTCTGTTGACGACCATGGGCATCAATTTCGGCATGGGCCTGATCGGCGGCAGCCGATCCTGTATGTCCTGGGCGGATTTTTGCTCGAACATTTCATTTCGCTCCCGGCCGAGCTGAGGCCGGAGGTGTCCCGGTCGCTTCCCTGGATCGCTTGCCTCCTGCCGCTGACGCTCGATTTCGACCGCGGCCGCCGGCGCGCTCGAAAGTCGCGAGCAATTCCTGCTGGTCAATGTGATCCAGATCGGCAGCATGAGTCTGAGCCAAATCGCCCCGGTCGTCATGGCCATGATCCTCGGCCCCTCGCTCATGGTCGTCATACCCGCCGCGGCCATCGCACAGGCGTGCGGCGGCATTGCCATCCTCGCCGTCGTCTATCGCCTGGAAGGGCCATTCTCGCTCCGGGCTTTCGACCGGCGCGAGGCGCGGGCGCTGCTCGGCTATGGCGGCTGGATGTCCATCACAAATGTGGTTCCGACGGCGATCGCGTCCGCCGACCAGTTCATCATCGGGTCGGCGATGGGCGTCGCCGCGGTCGCGCGCTACTCGGTGCCGATGAACCTTGTGATGCGAAGCGGGGTCATCCCGATGGCGTTCGGGCGCACCTTCTTCCCACGCATGTCCAGCCTTTCCGGCGACGCGGCGTATGCGCTGGGGGCGCGCGCGCTTTCATCGATGGGATTTGGCTTTGCGGCTGTCTGCGGCCCGGCGATCATTCTTTCGCCCGCCTTGTTCCGGCTGTGGCTCGGCGCCGATTTCGCGCAGACCGCGGCGCCCGTGGCGCAAATCCTCTTTCCCGGAATGTGGATGTGGGGGCTGTCCTTTGTCGCTTTCACGCTCCTGCAGGCCCAGGGCCGCGCCGATCTGACCGCCAAACTGCATCTCGCGGAATGCCTGCCGTTTCTCGCCCTTCTCTGGGGTTTGACCATGGCTTTCGGAATTAACGGGGCCGCCGTCGCCTGGAGCGTGCGGTGCACGATCGACGCCCTCGCGATGTTCTGGGCGTCCGGAATGCTGAAAAGGAGCGTCTTGTCCGCGCTTTTGCCGGCTGGCGCTCTGGCCGCGAGCTTCATCGTATCGCAATTCATTGGCCCCAGCTTTTTCACCGCCCTTGCCGCCGCGGTGGTCGTCGGCCTGGTTTTGGTCATCCTCGCCTATGCCTACTCCGAGGACTGGCGGAATTTGATCCAGGCCACCGCCATTCGAGCACGGAAGCGCCTCGTCAGCCTCAGCCGGGGCATCTTCCCGAAGCCGAGCCCAAAGCCGACGGCGGATCCCTAACGGTGAGGCGGGCCGCCGCCCAGACGACACGGACCGGATTACTGCCCGCAGTCGACGCTCCCGCAGGGCTCTCCGTTGCTTGCCCGATCGACAAACTTCGAACTGGAGTTAAGCAGAGTGAGATTGTTGATCGTGGTTTGATTGGTCGGATCGAGCTTTAAGGCCGCCTCGAACTTCGTGCGCGCCTGCTTGAGGTCGCCGCGCAGCATATACGAATAGCCCTCGTTGTTCAGGAGCTTCGGGCTATTGCCCGCCCAGCTTGACTGCCGCCGCATAGGCCCGGTCGGCCAAGTCGAATCGTCCCAGCCGATCGTAACTGGCGGCCAGACCGATCCACGCGGTCAAATCGGCCGGCGTGCTTTCCACGGCGTCCTGAAAATACCTCTGGGCCAAGCCAAAATTGCCTTCGTAAAATCGCTGGACGCCCAGCCTTACAGGTTGGTCCGAAGGATAGTACTTGATATCGCCGGGATTCTGGCCTGTCCCCGGGTTGGGGACGGGCGTCGGAGTCAATGCTGTTTGCTGGCAGCTCGCGAGGGCGAGGGCCAATATTGGGGCGAAGGCAAATCGGAACACGCAATGGGCGCGCAGGCGAGCGACGGTTACATTGTTCATACCATACAGTCTGACAGCGTCGATTGGAGCCCTAGCGACTTCGGTCTCTCGATAGCCGGATTGGAATAAAGGGGACCGCAAACCGGCGTGATCAGAACCCGGAGCCCGCCTTCGCGGCGGCTCAATTTGATAGAATTGGAAATATGGCTCAAGGTCGCCTGCCGACCTCGAGCAGACCTAGGCTATATCGGCGGGCTCTCGCGGCAGGATCGAATTCGGAGCGCCTCCTCCAAAACTGTCCGCGCTTCGAGCGGGCGCTAGTGACTGATCACCTGCAGCAATTTAAGAATAACAGGGAGCAGAACGATCATCAAGATTACCGGGAAAATACCGAACGCCAAGGGAAGACTCATCTTCACCGCCAGTTCATTCGCCCGCTTCTCGGCGAGCATGAGTCTTTTCATCCGCATGTCGTCGCTGAAACCACGGAGCGTTGTTGCGATGTCCCCGCCGAGCTCCAGCGAATGCCTCAGCACGGTGACGAACGATGCCGCCTCGTCGAGTCCAAGGCGGTCGGCGAGCGAGGCCAAGGCATCGACTGACGCTCCTGCCCGCGCGCATTTCGGCGCCCATCAGCTCGATGTTTTGACCGAGGGCAGCGACTTCGCTTCCGTAACTGGTCTTGAATCCTCTCAAAAGACTTCTCCACTGTCAGTCCCTGCGGTGACGCAGACGGTCAACAGATCCAAAAGATCGGGAAAATTCAGCCGATATTCCTTGATTTGTTTTGATTGCCGATAGGAAAGATACGCGTCGGGACCAAATATTCCCGCGCCGGCCGCGATTGAAACCAGCAGCGCTACGCCGAAGATCGAGAAATTTGGCCGGTATAGTCGCGTAGACAGCGAGAGCGGCGCACAGGAAACGCAACGACGCTGACCAATCGCGCCAAAATATAATGTCGAATTGCGTTCGGGCCAAAATAACCGCGAACGAACCAGCTTCAGCCTAAGTTTTTGCCGTAATCTGTCGTCAATGCCGAATCGATCTTCCGTGAATCGCGCCGGAAGGACGGCGGCGATGCGCCCTCTCGATGGCTGGATTTGCTCGGCGGATTGCGCTTCTCCGACCGGAAGCCGACGCCGCAACCGGCTGCCATCAAGGACAAATTGGCCGGCCGCGAACACGATTCCGGCCACCGCGACGAAGGCCGTCCCAACAAACAAGATCAGTGTGGCGTCCATCGTCGTAGGCCTAGATCCTGAAATTGACCATCCGATAAATGATGAAATTGGAGATGATCAAAGACGCGCATCCGTAGATCAGAATAGGAACTAAAGCCTCGCTCCCAAGAAAGTCGTCAAAATAACTCCGGGACAGCAATCGAATGCCTGCAAAGAGGACGAATGGCATTGCGGAGAGAAACCACGCCGACAACCGTCCCTCGGCGCTGATCGCTCTTATCTTGAGCCGCAGTGCGGCGCGCGCGCGCATCAGCGTCGTGAGTTGGGCCAGCAACTCCGCAAGGTTCCCTCCGGTCTGGCTCTGGACGCTCACCGCAATGACCAGAAACGTCAGATCGTCCTGGCCGACACGCCGATGGAGATTCGAGACGGCCGTGACGGTGTCCTGTCCAAATGCGATCTCGTCGGCGGTCATGCGCAGTTCGCCGCCGATCGGGTCGGCCATTTCCCCGGCGACGAGTCTGATGGCGGCGGCCAACGGATGGCCAATGCGCAAACTGCGCACGATGATGTCCAGCGCGTCGGGAAGCTGCTCCGTAAAGCGCGCGATCCGCCGCTGGCGAGCGATCGCCAGATACATCACGACCAGCGAGGGCGGCGGCGATCAGGGCGGCGGCTGCGGCCAGCGCCGGACGAGAAACAATGCCCACCATCGACGCGGCGATCGCGACGCCGATCAAGAGGGTCCACAGCGCAAGGCCAAGCTTGGTCGGCTTCAGGCCGGTCTGGATCAGCAGGTCATTGAGGCCGGAGAGGCGGGAATTGTCCAAATCGGCGAGGCCGCGCTCCTGGCGCAATGCATCATGGAGCTGGCTGTTCGCGTCGGCGCTGACGCTCAGCGCGAGCCGGCGTTTGATCGACCTTCTCGTGCTTCGCAGCTCGGCGGCGAGCCGATGCAAACTCACGACCGCGAAGACGACCGCCAGAATGACCAGACAATAGATGATGAGTGGCGCACTCACGGGCGTCGCTCAAAGATCGTGGGTCGAAATCAAAGTGGCTCGCCGGGATCTCGATGCCGTAGGCCTTGAGATCGGCGAGAAATTCCGGGCGTATTCCGGTTGCCCTGAAGGCGCCGTGGATCTTTCCGCTGCTGTCGGTGAATTCCTTCGCGAATTGAAATATCTCGTTCATCTGAATGGCGTCTCCGTCCATTCCGACGATCTCGCTGACGCTCGTCACCCGCCGCGCCCCGTCGGGAAGTCTCTGCACCTGGACAACAAGCGTCACCGCGGAGGCGATTTGACTTCGGATCGAGCTGAGCGTCATCGGCGTGCCCGCCATGCCGACCATCTGCTCAAGCCGCTTCAGGGCGTCGCGCGGGGAATTGCGCGTGAATCGTGGTCATCGAGCCTTCGTGGCCGGTGTTCATCGCCTGGAGCATGTCGAACGCTTCTTCGCCGCGACATTCGCCGACGATAATTCGATCGGGCCGCATTCGCAGCGCGTTTCGAACCAGGTCGCGCGGTCGAACCTCGCCTCTGCCCTCGACATTGGCCGGGCGGGTCTCCAGCCGGCCGACATGCGGCTGCTGCAGCTGGAGTTCCGCCGCATCCTCGATGGTGATGAGACGTTCGCGGCTGGGAATGTGATTCGACAACGCGTTCAGCATCGTGGTCTTTCCGCTGCCGGTGCCGCCCGTGATGATCGTCGAAATCTTGCCGGCGACAGCCGCGGCGAGAACGTCAACCATCGGTTGCGTCAGCGTTCCGACTTCGACAAGACGCTCCATGGTGAAGGCGCGCTCGGCGAATTTGCGAATCGAAACCAGAGGACCGTCGATGGCGATCGGCCGGACCGCAACATTGACGCGCGACCCGTCGCGCAAGCGCGCATCGACCATCGGAGACGATTCGTCGACGCGGCGTCCGATCGCGGAAACGATCCGGTTGACGATGCGAAGAAGATGCGCCTCATCCTTGAAATGGACCTTTGTTTCCTCGAGCCGGCCAAACCGCTCGACGTAACAGCTTTTATGGGTGTTGATCAGAATGTCGGTGACGGTGGGGTCCTTTAACAACGGCTCGATTGGACCATAGCCGGTCATTTCAGCGACGATCTCGTTCGAAAAGATGTCGAGCTCTTTCTGATTGAGAGACAGACTTTCGTTGAACGCATATTCGCCGACATAGGTTCGGACTTGCCTGGCGAGCTCGTCGGGCGGCAGCTTTTCTAGCGCCGTCAGATTGAACTCATCGATGATGCGCTCATGCAGCCTCAGCTTTTCGTCGAGCAGCTCCGGCCGGCGGCCGATCAATCCGGCGTATATGCTTTGGGGTTGGGGCGAAGGCGGATCGTTCCCTTTGTCGCGAACCGATTGGTCCGTCTGGTGGGCGCTGTTGCTGTCGAAGTAGCCCATGGTCTCACCCTAACCTGTCCGCCAACATATTGAATCGACCGCCATTCCGGCCCCACGTTTTCGGTTCTCGTTTTGCCGTTCCGTCGCACGGGGTCACTGGGGCCGCCGGGGCGCGTGTGGCTTCAGCGCCAGGCAATATTCCGCTATCGCGGCGATGTCCCTGACAGACTTGTCGGACGGATAGGCGACCGTCATCGGGGTTCCGACATTGACACATTCGAGCGCGACCCGGGTGTTCCTGACCAACAGCCGTTTGGCCTCGCCGAGCACGCGGGCGACATGGTCCGCCCGCGCCATATTGCCGAGCACGCCAAATTGGCACTTGTTGACGACCGCCCGAACGTCAGCGGTGACTGCGAACTGCTCGCGAATCGCGCGCAGCGTCTCAGCAATCTGCCTCAAGCCCGGAATGGTGTTGACCCCCGTGACCAGAATGCCTTCCGAGGCGGTCAGCAGGGGGATGGTCCAGGCGTGAAGCGAGAGCGGAAGGTCGACGATGATGTAGCCATATCGATGCGCCATGCGCTCGAACAACGCCGAAAGCGCGTCGACGCCGAGATCGCGCCTTTGAAACCGATTGCGGCTGGCCGCGAAAACCTCAAGCCCGCTCGCGTGGCGGCTGACGAAGACGCTCATCAATTGATCGTCGAGACGCTCAGGCGCGGCGATGATTTCGTCGAGCTGAAATTTGGGTGAAATGTCGAGATAGTCACAGACGTGGCTTGACCCGAAATCAAGATCGATAAGGGCGATCTTGCTATTCTTCGCCGCCTTGTTTGCGACGAGCTGCATGGCGGTTTCAATCGCAAGGGTGGAATTGCCGACGCCGCCAGCGCTGGGCACGAAGGATACGACGATCGGCCGTTGCGTCGGAGCCCCGCCTGCGGCTGTCGCGGTTACGCGTTGGATAATGTCGAGAACCTCTTGAGGCGCGCCGTTCTCGGCCACCCAGTCCGCATTTCCGGATTGTATGAGCTTCTTATATTCCTTGGCGGATATCTCGCCCCCGACCGCAATGAAGTAGAGCTTTCCGGAGTACCGGGCGGCCGTCTCGACCAAACTCGCGAGATGATTTTCCGCCGCCGACGGCGCGACCAGAATGACGAACGACGGCTCCGCGCTCCTCATTGGGGAGTCGCCGATATCCTCGATCTTTGGCGCTCGAAGCAGGGCAGGGATCACGGGTTTGAGTTTGCGCTCGACCTCGCCAACCCAAATCTCGCCGGCCCCGCTATCGACGAGATAGACAGGCATGATCCCTCGCAGCAGTCACAACTGGGCCTCGGGAGATCCCAAGACGTCCTTCCGAACGAAGAATTCCGAAATCGCGCGTCCCAGGAATCAAATTCATTTCCCGATCCCAATTCACCGATAGAGCTGAACGAGATTGAAGATCTTGACGTTGTCTACAGGACTGACCGGTCCGGTTATTTCTCCGTAGAGATTGCCGTCGTGCAAGGCGGAGTAAGGCTGGGTCATGAAGAACTTGCCGAAAGCGGCGACCGGGACATTGGACGACGGAGTTTCGCCAGCGATGTTGCCCAATGCGGTTTGCGCAAGGCAGTTGATGATCGGCACGATGAGGTTGCGGCGGTCGACGCCGCCCGTAGTGGTATCGACGCCGCCAATCCCGCTCGCCCTGGCGCAGCTCGGAGCGCCGTTTTCGGTCTGGAAATTGCCGGCGGGGTTTTTGACGCCCTGGTTGTCGGCTTGGCCAGTGCTTGCCCAGCCGTTCCGCCCGGACCAGTCGTCCACTCCCCCGGCGCCGGCTCCTTGCGCAATTTCATACCGGTAGATTTGATAGCGGCTGACTGTCGTTTGCTGAGGCGTCCCGCAGACGCCGCCCAGCGCGTTCCCGGCCATCGCCGCGGTCGGGCCGCGGGGATGATTGATCGTCCAGTAGTCGCCGCAATCCCAATGACCATCGCCTTCAGCGCCGCTGAGGGACGGGAATGAGACGTCTTCCGGCAAACCGGCGGTTGTCCACTCGATCGTGAGGCCGTCCGAAGCCTGGGCGCCGGTGGCGTTGCTGGATATCGTCAACGTCGAACCGGCGACGCCGCTAACGGTGACCGGACTGACGGAAGTGCTGGCGATGTAGCCTGCGCTGTCGATGACCGGCTCGCCCATCGCGATGCCCGCGACGGTCCCAACGGAGGTGACGGAGGACGAGCCGTTGGTGACGGTTCCGGTCGTCCTGACGTAGGGAGTCGTATAATAGACGTTCGAGGCGCTGGCCGGCGCGGAGCTGCACCAGTCGACCGCGTTTGACTTGTTTCCGGGGAGGTAGCCCTTCCGAACGTTGACCCCAGGCCCGTTCGCGGCCGAAATCCCCACCGGCGGGCTTTGGTTGAAGATGTCGAAGCGCGTGTCGAGATATGGCTCGACTGAGGTTTTGTCGCCTGTTGCGAGGTTGACGCCGGCGTCGTTGTAGCAGGCCCCGCTTGCGCTCGCGAGGTTGCTTCTCATGCAAGCCGGATCGTTGCATCCATCCGCCGTCTGTATCCATCCGAAGCGCCCCGGGGCGATTGCGCTTCGATTGAGTTTGAATTGGCGCTGGAGGATCGACGGCGAATCGAAAGCGGCGTAAAGCGCCGCCGTGGCCTGCGCATCGGTCATCGATCCGCCTGGCTCTTCGTACGGATTGCAGATGAAGATCGGCGTGACCGAGCAGACGCTCTGTCCCGCGAAGCCGGCGACGGCCGCCGCGCCAACGGAAAAGGCGTTGCCCGAGACCTTGCTAAGGAAAGACGCCGGAAAAATCGTCGACACTGTCAGCGGCGTCACGGTGACGGAGACGTATTTCGAGTCCGCGTCGCCTTGTGCTGTGGTTCCGGCAATTCCGCTGCTCGCCGGTCCGAGGCTCGAGTAGAAAGCGTAAGTGTAACCAAGCGTGGGCGACGAGCCGATGCCGAAGATCGTATTGGGCGACTTCGTGGCCGCGTAGGCATTGGCCATCGCCAGAGAGGCGCGCGTCTGCGCCCCGGTTTGCTTGTTCAGTTCTCGAGCGCCGGCGAGAGCGAGGCTGTCGGCCGCCGCTTGCATCTGGGTCTGCAGACTCATGTGGCGCGAAGCATCGAGCGCGAGCGTCGAGAAACCCACAAGCGCCGGCAGCATCACCGCGACATAGGGCGCCGTCAGCCCGCTCGTGTCGCGCCATAGCCTGCGGACGATCTGCAACAAATCACCCAGCATATTTGCGCTCAAGAGACCTTGGCGACCGGTGGATTCGACATCCCCTCACGGTTGGCGGCTCATTGCTCGCGCCCTCGTATCACCTCAGAACTCCGCTAGTTGACCGCCTCGGACGACAGAGCTTCGCCGGTCACAGTGGTTGTGACCGTCAGGGATGCTGATGGTTGCAAACGGTAGAAAGAAGAACCTGAAGGGCAGCTTCGTCTTGGACGATTGGCCGTTGAGGGAAACCGTGATCGTTGGGACGGGTCCCTGGCTGCGGCCGGCATAGCCGAGGCCGGTTTGTGAGTAAACGACGCTCACGTATTGCGGCTGGATCGGCGCAAAGATTTCGCACATTCCCACGAAATACCCGGACGCCGCGGAATTGCAGTCATTCTTTCCGTCGCGTCCGTAGACGATCAAGCCCATGGCCTGGGCCGAATACGAGCCCATGCCCGGACATGCTCCGCTGGCGCATGTGCAGGTCGCCGCCGAACCGTCACACGCGACCGTGAAATCGGGCATCGGGTCTCCCAGAGAAACTCCGTCGCCCAGTACATTCCTCGGGATTGTGTTGAGGCCGGAGGCTACCGGATCGGACACCGCCGCGATCCTGGCCCCGATCTCCACCGCCTTGGCCGCGGCGTTCCACTGGTAGAACGCGTTGAGGAAATCGACGCCGCCGAAGAGAAACGTGATGAGGATCGGAAGAACAATGGTGACTTCGACCAGCGGGCCGCCGTCCTCGTCGCTGGCCAATCGCGCGATGAACGAACGCAGCCCCATCAACCGGGCCCCATGAAATCGTTCTTGATGGATGAAGGACAGCAACGGCGCCTTCAGACCCAGGACGGAGAAAAATCCAAGCGAGGGATCGGTAAAGCCGGTCGCGACATAGATGATTGTCATGCTCGTCGAGCCATCGGCATAAACGCCGCTTTTGAGCGCGGCGCTCGAGATGCAACTGATCGTCACGTCGGCCGCGCTCCAGCCTTTGGACTCGCGGCGCGCCGCTGGGTCCGGGCTGCGCCAGCGTTGCGATATCTGCAGCATCGGTCGTGTACAGCACGCCGTTTGCATCTCTTTGCGAGCAGGGGTCGGCGTTGCCTGCGGTCAACGGAATGCGGGCCATGTACCGCGCGGCGTCCCGCACGCCCGCCTCGACCAGCTGCTGATTGAAAAAATACCAGGAGAATTCGAAGACCCCGAGGAAGAGGCTCAACAACAGAGGCATGACGATCGTCGTCTCGACGAGCGCGGACCCCTCGCAGTCCCGCCTCAAGGCTTGCAATCCGGCCAGCGCAGATCGACCCATCATCCCCATGCAGTCCCCGCGTCTCACTGTGGGGGAGGGGCCGCGGGAGCGGAGCCCATCATCGTGCTTGTCGAGGACGCCCCATTGGCTCCGCTGGCGCCGGCGGTCGTCGACGTCGACCCTGATGCTCCGCCCCCGGCCGCACCGTCCTCGTAGCGCTGAACCGCTTTCGTCATGCGCGTTCCTTCGCCCGGGATGTTCGTGTCATTGCTGTAACGCGGCCAGGGCGTCGCCGTCTGAACCACCGTGTTCGCCGCCTGAGCGTCACCGCCGGTCGACGACACCAGCATTGTCCGCTGGGTATATTCCGCCGTCGGATCGTCGAAGGCCGGTCCGGGAGAGCAACCGGCGAGCGCCGCCGGCAAGATGGAGACGGCGATTGCAATACGGGCCCGGGTCATTCGGCGCCCCCACTCCGCGCGGACGGTCAGCCGCCCAAAGCGCGACGCGTCATTGATCATCCAAAATGTGCCCATAAGGACCCTTCAAGCCGCCGCCGCTCGTCACATAGTCGGTGTATCTCTTCTTCCGTTCCGTATCCCCCATGAGGAACAAGTCGACATCGTTGGATTGCAGCGTCGTGTCGAACGGCGTCGCCAGCTGCTGTCCGGGACGCACCGGGCGGACCAGGCGCGGAGTGACAATGATGACGAGATCAGTCTGACTCTTCTGGAAGTCGGTCGAGCGAAACAAAGCGCCAAGAATCGGCACGTTGCCGAGCCAGGGAAGCTGGGCGATGGCCTCCGAAGCCTGCGCCTGCAACAGGCCTGCGATCGCAAAGCTCTGACCGTCTCGCAGTTCGACCGCGGTGTGCGCCTTGCGCTCGGTCAAGGACGGGACATTCGTGCCGTTGATGTTGAGGCTGTTGGCCGTGTTGATTTCGGTCACCGACGGGTTCAGCTGCAGATTGATGATGCCATTGTTGAGCACGGTCGGCGTGAAATCCAACCCGACGCCAAACTGCTTCCACTCGACCGAAATGTTGGGCGTGTAGCTGACGCCAACGCCGAGCACGCCGTTGGTGGCGTTGGTGCCTTGCACGACCGGCACCGGAATCTCGCCGCCGGCGAGAAATGTCGCCTTCTCTCCGGAAAGCGCTACGAGATCCGGCTCAGCGAGACTCTTGACCAGCCCCTTGCTCTCGAGAGCCGAGAGGAGCGCGTCGATGCTGACGCCATGCGTGTTGACGATGTTGGCGAGCAGAACGCCGAACGACGCCGCGGTCGAGCCCTCCCCTGGAAACACTCCGCTGCCCGTTACCGGCGGATTGGTGGTGGACAGCGTCCCGAGCCCCGTCGCGAAGCCAACGCCGCGGACCGTGCCCGCCCACTGGATGCCAAGGTCGCGTCCGGCGTTGCGATCGACTTCAAGGATGCGCACCTTCAGCATCACCTGCTGAGATGGTGAAACGCGCATCGCGTCGATGACCGGCGCGTCGGGCGACAGGCCCTTCGCCACCTCGACGGCGCGGGCGGCGGCGACCGCGTCGCTCGCCTCGCCGCTCAGCACGACCTCCCCATTCGCGCTGCTGACATTGATGTTTTTGCCGCCGGCGCTGGCCGCGATCTTGCTCTGCAACGAGATCGTGTCGGGGGCGACCTCAAGGTCGATGACGGACACGAGCCGCTTTTGCGGGTCGAATACCGAAATATTGGTGGAGCCGACTTTCTTCCCTTGGACGTAGAGCATCGAGTTCGGTCATCGGCAGCACGTCGGCGATTTCGGGAGCGCCGATGATCGCCGTCGAGAACGGGCCGGAAAAACAAAGCGTGCGCGATTTATAGAGCGTCACCTTGAGCGCGCTCACTTGCTCCTTCACGGAACGACACGGCGAGCTTTTTTGGGCCCAGGACAAACCGCCGTGAGCCAACAAGAAGGCGCCGCCGGCTGCGGCTATCGCCGCGGTCTTGAGATGCGTTGGAAAAAAAAGCTTCGTCCATCGCCTCCTTTCGTGATCCCGCTTCGGCGCCCTCCGACCGGAAACTCGACCTTCATCCATTTGCGCCCGCTTTCACCTTGTACGTCCGCCCCGCCGAGCCCTTCCAGTCTCGTCATCTGGACTCCTTCAGCACGTCGTACTGTTCGCTCTTGGCCGCCCGCACCACGGTTATCTTTCGTGTGGCGACCTCTGGCGGAGCCGGTGGCGGAGGCGGCGGATCCGCGGCCGGCATGGGCTCGGGGCGAGGATTCGCGCCTGACCCCTGTCCGTCCTCGTTTCCAAACAGGTCGTGGTCCGTGACTCTCATGTCGGGGGCCATCGCCACTTCGGCGGACTGCCGCAAAATCAGGGACAACTTGCCAACGTTGGTCGCGAGCAGAATTTTGAGCGCCTGCTCCGGGGCCAGCTCCACCGTGACGGCCTTGGCGACCGTCGGGCGCTCCTGCCGCTCGCCGGACATCTGATCGATCGCAAGCACTTTGATGTGCTGCAAGATGACCTCGGAAACATTCTGCTCGCCGTTGCTGGCGCTGGTTCGCGTCAGGACCACGTCCACAAAGTCGCCAGGAAAAATGAAGCCCGCGACCCCGCGCACATCGTCGACGGCGACCGTGACCGCACGTTTTCCCTCCTCGATAATCGTCGACAACGACGCGCGTTGGTTGGGCGCGCTCACTTTCGAGACGACAATCGGTTCGTCGCGCACGAACGGAGAGAGGACAATTCGGCGACCGTCCTTGAGGAGATCCTCCACTTTCGCGAATGCGCCCTCGGGCCTCGAACCTGCCGGCCAGGCGATCTCTTTCACCTCATCGGAAGTTATTGGCGCCCCAAACGCTATCGCCGTATTCGCCACGACAATTGATCCGGTCTCTTCGATCGCTGCGCGAGCTGAATGGCTCTCAAGCCAGTTTTTTGCAAGAAAAGCGGCAATACCGCCTAAGACAAGCGCAACAAGAAGGACGCCAAGATTTGCGCTTCTGCGCATAATGTCTGCAATCCCCTGCCTGACGATCATTGCCGTCTAGAAACGCTTGATCTCGCCTATCACGGATCGGCGAATGAGTGTCAACGGAATCTGGAGCCAACAAGAGCTGCATTATGCAAATTTTGCAATCCCCCGCGAAAATACAATGACAATTCGCAAGTGAACGGCGTTGAGCCTTTCACATTTCCGGTTCGCTCTACGGAAGCAAGAGCAAACCTGAAATTATACTGTCTTACATTGCACGAAATCCTTGCGGGCAAGGTTCCTGAGTGACGGATTCCCGCGTCGCGTCTAGGGTTCTCGCCCAAGATGTTCGCCACAACAGCGACCGCGGCGGGCTGCCCTCGCGGTCTGGCCGCTACCGCTTCCGCAATCGAAAGTGGCGTTGGCTACAAGAACTGTTCCAATTCTTTCGCCGACTCTTTGGTCGGGCGCTCAACGTTGAAGGCCTCAAGAAAGGCGCCTGTCTTGTCCATCAGATAAACGATCGAACTGTGGTCCATGGAATAGTCGCCGTCAGCGAGCGCCTGCCCCTTGCGGGCGAACACCCGATAGGCCTTCTCCGCCGCCGCGACCGCCTCGGGACTGCCGGAGAGCCCGATGATGCGGGAATTAAAGCCGCTCACATAATCCTGCATGACCTTGGGCGTATCGCGTTCCGGATCGACGGTGATGAACAGGGCGGGGATGGACTGATTCCCCATTTCGGTCAGGACATCCGAGATTCGCGCAAGCTCGGTCGGACAAACATCTGGACAATGGGTGTAGCCGAAATAGACCAGGAACGGCCGCCCCCGCAGGGTCTGATCGCTGATCGTCTTGCCGTCGCCGTCTTGCAGGGCGAACGGCCCGCCGATCAGAGACGCGCGCGCCGTGCCGGGGGCATTCGCCATCCGCAGCGCCATGACGACAGCCAGGGCTACCACTACGGCGGCGACGGCTATGATCGTCAACGCGCGGCGCCGCGACGCATCAGGAGTCTGGTGTGCGGGCATTTCTCTTCCGTACAAAAGGACCGTGACGGTTCATAAACCCCAAATCCGGCGATCTCCAGTCGCGAGACGGCTCGGCAGTGATAGAAGCCTGCTATTGACCTCGGGTTCGTCGGGCGCCACGAAACGAGGCTGGATGGCGCTATGGTTCTGCGGCAGCTCGAATATCTTGTGGCGCTTGCGCGCGAAAAGCATTTCGGCCGCGCGGCGGAGGCGTGCCACGTCTCGCAGCCGACGCTTTCGGCGGCGATCCGGCTGCTTGAAGAGGACCTTGGCGCGCCGATCGTCGAGCGCGGCCATCGTTATGTCGGCCTGACGCCGCAAGGGCGTCTCGCGCTGGAGCATGCGCATCGCGTTCTCGCCGAGGTCGAGAATCTTCGCCACGGGCTGGAAGAGATTGACAAGGGCCTGACGGGCCGCCTGCGCATCGGCGCCATTCCGACCGCCCTGCCGATCGTCTCCCAACTCACCGGGCCGTTCAACGCGCGCTTTCCGGGCGTAACCGTGACGATCCTTTCGCAAACCAGCCATGAAATCGAGCGTGGGATCGAGGAGTTCGAGCTCGACGCGGGCCTCACCTATCTCGACGCCGAGCCGATCGGGCGGGTGAAGGCCAGGCCGCTGTGCGTCGAGGAATATGTGTTTCTGACCCCGGCGACCAGTCCTCTCGCCGATCGGCGGCAGGTCACCTGGCGCGAAGCGGCTGAGACGCCTCTCTGCCTTCTGACGCCCGATATGCAAAACCGGCGCATCGTTGACGGCGTGTTCCGGTCTGTCGGCGCCCAACCGGTTCCCGCCGTCGAGACCAATTCGATTTTCAACCTCGTCACGCATGTAAGCGCCGGCAAATGGTCGGCAATCGTGCCGCGCCAACTCCTGCGTTTCTTCGGCGTGCCGCCGGGCACACGAGCGATCGAACTCGTCGAGCCGGTCGCCCGTCGCACCATCGGTCTGGTGATGAGCGACCGGGAGCCGCCCTCGCCGCTCGCCCGAAACCTTTTTGCGATGGAGTGGCCGACGGATATTGCGGCGCTCATCGAGCCGCCGCGCCTTTTCAGCGACGCGGACCGGACATCCGTTCGATAGGCGATCCCTATCAAATCTTCCAAACGTTCAATTTGAAGCTGCAGTCCCAAAGGCGCATGGTTTTTGCGTTCGGGAGGAGCGGCATGGCCGGCCAGACGGCGTTTGACGTGGAATTGGCGAGAGCGCTCATCGATCGCGGGCGCTCGAGGCCCGGGGCCGCGTTGCCAATACTCCACGATCTGCAAAATCAATTCGGCTATATCGACGACGCGGCGATCCCGCTGATTGCCGATGCGCTCAACATTTCGCGCGCCGAAACGCTCGGCGTCATCAGCTTCTACCACGATTTCCGCCGCGCGCCGGTCGACGGCCGGGTGCTGAAGCTTTGCCGGGCGGAATCCTGTCAGGCCATGGGATGCGAGGACCTGGTTTCCCATCTCGAAGTCCGTCACGGCGTCACCGTCGACGACGCAGAGAACGGGGCGGGGATTCACGTCGAAACGGTCTATTGCCTTGGAAACTGCGCCCTCTCGCCCGCAGCTTTGCTCGACGGCGAGCCGATCGGCCGGCTCGATCGCGATCGCATCGACGCCATCGTTCTGCGGCGCTCAAGGGAAAACGCAGTGAGCGCGCGCGTCTTTATCCCCTCCGACTCCTCGGCGCTGTCCGTCGGCGCGGAAGCGGTCGCAAATGCGATCTTCGACGAGACGCGTCGCCGTAGCCTCGACGTCGAGATCGTGCGCACCGGATCGCGTGGGCTTTTCTGGCTCGAGCCGCTGGTCCAGGTCGAGACCGCGCATGGCCGCATCGGTTACGGCCCTGTGGCGCCAGACGAGGTGCGTGGGCTATTCGACGCAGGCTTCCTGACCGGCGGTCCCCATCCCCAAGCGCTCGGCCGGGTGGACGACATCCCCTTTCTCGCGAAACAGCAGCGCCTACTTTTCGCCCGCTGCGGGCTGACCGACCCGCTCTCGCTCGATGATTATCGTCGCCACGGCGGACTCAAGGGCCTCGAGCGCGCCTTGAGCCTCGGGCCGAAAGCGACTGTCGAGGAGGTGACGGCTTCGGGCCTGCGCGGGCGCGGCGGGGCTGGATTTCCGACCGGGATCAAATGGCGCACCACGGCCGGCGTCGCGGCGGACCAGAAATACGTCGTCTGCAACGCCGACGAAGGCGACAGCGGGACGTTCGCCGATCGCATGCTGATGGAGGGCGATCCTTTCCTCCTGATCGAGGGCATGGCGATCGCGGCGGTCACGGTCGGCGCGACCATGGGTTATGTCTATATTCGCTCCGAATATCCGCATGCCTTCGCCGT
Organism: uncultured Alphaproteobacteria bacterium; assembly: GCA_963839185.1. Lineage (GTDB taxonomy): Bacteria > Pseudomonadota > Alphaproteobacteria > Rhizobiales > Beijerinckiaceae > Roseiarcus. The sequence continues at coordinate 135,863 of CAWIUD010000023.1, forward strand.
CTTTTCCAGGGCGATCGAGCGGGCGCGGGCGGGCGGGCTTCTCGGCGCGAATGTGCTCGGCTCGGGCCATGCTTTCGATCTCGAGGCGAGGCTCGGCGCCGGGGCCTATATCTGCGGCGAGGAGACGTCGCTCCTCGAGAGTCTGGAAGGCAAGCGTGGGCAGATCCGCGCCAAGCCGCCTCTCCCGGCGATTCAAGGGCTTGTTCGGGAAGCCGACGGTCGTCAACAACGTACTGAGCTTCGCCTCTACGCCATGGATTCTCGAACATGGCGCGAAGGCCTACGCCGATTATGGCGTTGGCCGGTCGCGCGGCTCGCAGCCCTTCCAGCTCGCCGGCAACATCCGCCACGGCGGTCTGGTCGAACTTGCGTTCGGCGCCAGCATCCGCGAACTCGTCGAGGAATTTGGCGGGGGCACGCGAAGCGGTCGTCCGATCCGCGCGGTTCAGGTCGGCGGGCCGCTCGGCGCCTACTTTCCGGCGTCGCTTCTCGACACGCCGCTCGACTATGAATCGATGGCGGCCGCCAAGGGCATGTTGGGTCACGGCGGCATCGTCGTCTTCGATGACAGCGTCGACATGGCGCGCCAGGCCCGTTTCGCCTTTGAGTTCTGCGCCAAGGAAAGCTGCGGCAAATGCACGCCCTGCCGCATCGGTTCGACGCGAGGCGTGGAGACGGTTGACAAGGTCATCGCCGGCCAGAACCGCCAAAATAATATCCAACTTTTGCGCGATCTTTGCGAAGTGATGATGGACGGGTCGCTCTGCGCGCTCGGAGGACTGGCTCCCTTGCCTGTCCTCAGCGCTCTCGACCATTTCAGCGAGGATTTCGCCAAGGCGCCAGCGCGCACGGCGGCGGAATAGGAGTTCGGATCATGTCTCTGTTGCAGGAACTCGACGCCGGCACGCCAATCCGCACCGGCAAATCAAGCGTCACCCTGACGATCGACGGCCGGCAGGTCAGCGTTCCGCCGGGAACGTCGGTGATGGCGGCTGCGGCGCTGATCGACAATCCGATCCCGAAACTGTGCGCGACGGACAACCTCGAAGCCTTTGGTTCCTGCCGGCTGTGTCTGGTCGAGATCGAGGGCCGAAAGGGAACGCCGGCCTCCTGTACGACGCCGGCCGAGAACGGGATGGTGGTCCACACCAGGACGCCGCGACTCGAAAAGCTGCGGCTGGGAGTGATGGAGCTCTACATCTCCGATCATCCGCTCGACTGCCTGACCTGCAGCGCCAACGGCGACTGCGAGTTGCAAACGCAAGCCGGAAACGTCGGCTTGCGCCAGGTGCGTTACGGTTATGACGGCGCCAATCATTTGAAGGCGCCGACTGACGCCTCGAATCCGTATTTCACCTTCGAGATCCTCGAAGTGCATCGTCTGCTCGCGCTGCGTGCGCGCCTGCGAAGAAGTTCAGGGCACCTTCGCGCTGACCATTGCGGGCCGCGGGTTTGGCTCCAAAGTGTCGACTGGCGGGCCCGATTTTCTGTCGTCCGAATGCGTTTCCTGCGGCGCCTGCGTGCAGGCCTGCCCGACCGCGACGCTCAACGAAAAGCTGGTTATCGAGAAGGGAACGCCGGAGCGCACCGTGGTGACCACGTGCGCCTATTGCGGCGTCGGGTGCTCGTTCAAGGCGGAATTGAAGGGCGATGAGGTCCTGCGCATGGTCCCCTACAAGGCCGGCAAAGCCAACGAGGGCCATTCCTGCGTCAAGGGCCGGTTCGCTTACGGTTACGCGACGCACAAGGACCGCATCCTCAAGCCGATGATCCGGGAGCGGATCGAGGATCCGTGGCGGGAAGTCTCGTGGGACGAGGCGATCCAGCACGCGGCCTCGCGAGTTCAAGCGCATCCAGGCCAAGTATGGGCGCGACTCCGTCGGCGCGATCTCGTCCTCGCGCTGCACCAACGAGGAGGTCTTTCTCATCCAGAAGCTGGTGCGCGCCGGGTTCGGCAACAACAACATCGATACGTGCGCGCGGGTCTGCCACTCGCCGACCGGCTTCGGCCTCTCCAAGACTTTCGGCACTTCGGCCGGCACGCAGGATTTCAAATCGGTCGAGAAGACGGACGTCGTGCTGGTGATCGGCGCCAATCCGACCGACGCCCATCCGGTCTTCGCGTCCCGGCTCAAGAAGCGTCTGCGCGCCGGCGCGCGCCTCATTGTCATCGATCCGCGCCGCATCGATCTCGTGCGGACCCCGCACGTCCAGGCCGACTATCATCTCACGCTGAAGCCCGGAACCAACGTCGCGGTTCTGAACGCCTTGGCGCATGTCGTCGTCACCGAGGGACTGGTCAACGAGGCCTTTGTTCGCGAGCGATGCGATTACGGCAATTTCGAATCCTGGGCGCGATTTGTCGCCGATCCCCGCCATTCGCCCGAAGCGGTCTGGGAAGCGACCGGCGTCGATCCGCAGGAATTGCGCGAGGCCGCCCGCCTCTACGCCACCGGAGGGAACGGCGCGATCTACTACGGTCTCGGGGTCACCGAGCACAGCCAAGGCTCGACAACGGTGATGGCGATCGCGAATCTGGCGATGGCGACCGGCAACATCGGTCGGGAAGGCGTCGGCGTGAACCCGCTCCGCGGCCAAAACAATGTGCAGGGCTCGTGCGACATGGGTTCGTTCCCGCACGAATATTCCGGCTACCGTCACGTGTCGAACGACGCGACCCGCGAGACGTTTGAACATCTGTGGGGCGTGCCGTTGAGCAAGGAGCCCGGCCTGCGCATCCCCAATATGATGGACGAGGCGGTCGAGGGATCGTTCAAAGGGCTCTATATCCAGGGCGAGGACATCGCCCAGTCGGACCCGGACACCAAGCACATCACGGCCGGCCTGCGGGCGATGGAATGCGTCATCATTCAGGATCTTTTCCTCAACGAAACCGCGCGCTACGCCCACGTGTTCCTGCCCGGCGCCTCGTTCCTGGAGAAGGACGGCACCTTCACCAATGCCGAGCGCCGCATCAGCCGGGTCCGCAAGGCGATTCCGCCGCTTGCCGGCAAGGCCGACTGGGAGGCGACCATCGCGCTCGCCGATGCGCTCGGCGTGCCGATGCCCTACAATCATCCGAGCGAGATCATGGACGAAGTCGCGCAGACGACGCCGACCTTCAAGGGCGTTTCCTACGCCCGCCTGGACGAACTCGGCTCGATCCAATGGCCGTGCAATGACGCAGCGCCCGAGGGCACGCCGGTCATGCACGTCGATCGTTTCGTGCGCGGAAAAGGCCAGTTCATGCTGACCGAATATGTCGCGACCGAGGAGCGGGCGGGACCGCGGTTCCCGCTTCTGCTGACCACCGGCCGCATCCTCTCGCAATACAATGTCGGCGCCCAGACCCGGCGCACCGCCAGCATCGTCTGGCACGAGGAGGACGTGCTCGAAATCCACCCGTTCGACGCGGAGCAGCGGGGCGTGCGCGACGGCGACCTCGTCTCCCTGCAAAGCCGGACTGGCGAGATCGCATTGCGCGCCAAGGTCAGCGAGCGCATGCAGCCGGGAGTCGTCTACACGACTTTCCATCATGCGGTCACCGGCGCCAACGTGGTGACCACCGATCTCTCGGATTGGGCGACGAACTGCCCGGAATACAAGGTGACCGCCGTGCAGGTCCGGCGCACCAATCATCTCTCCGATTGGCAGCTGCGCGACCGGGAAGAATCGATTTCGCTGCGCCGGATCGCGGAGGCGCCGGCCGATGCGGCCGAGTGAGGGCCGGGCGCAATCGAGGTTCCCGTCCGCGCCTATTCCTACGACGCCGGGGCCCGCGGCCCCGAGTTCATGCGCGCGGTCGCGGTCGAGACTCCGATTCAAATCGTGCTCGGCGGCGCGCCGTTCGCCGTGATGATGGCGACCCCGCGCGATCTCGAGGACTTCGCTTACGGCTTCTGTCTGAGCGAGCAGATCGCAGAGCGTGTCGAGGATATCCGCGGGGTCGAGCTTGAGATCGTCGAAGACGGCTGGCGGATCCAGATCGCGCTGAGCAGCGAACGGCTGCGCGCGCATCTCGCGCGCGGACGCGCGATGAGCGGCCGGACCGGCTGCGGACTTTGCGGCATCGAGGATTTTTCGCAGATGCCCGCGCCGCGGCCTGTGCTTCGTCCAGCGCGGCAAATCGAGCCGGCGGCGGTCGGCGCGGCGCTCAGGGAGCTGGAGGAGCGACAGCCGCTCAATGAGTTGACTCACGCCGTGCACGCGGCGGCGTGGTGCGGGTCTGATGGGCGAATCGTGCTGTTGCGCGAGGATGTCGGGCGGCATAACGCGCTCGACAAGGCGATTGGCGCGCTCGCTCGCGCCGGGGTTGCGGCCGACAGCGGATTTTTCGTCCTCACCAGCCGCTGTTCGTTCGAGATGGTCGCCAAGGCCGCGATCTTCGGCGCCGGGACGATCGTGTCCGTGTCGGCCCCGACTTCGCTCGCCTTGGACCGTGCGCGGCGTTTTGGCGTGCGGGTGATCGCCGTCGCGCGCCGTGACCAGGCGCAGTGCTTCGAGGACCCGCAGCGCGGCGCGGACGGAGGGCTGGCGGCGTGACTACGGACAAGGTTGACAAACTTGTGCGCATGGCCAATCAAATCGGCGATTTCTACGCGGCGATGCCCGAGAAGGAGGCGACCGCTGGAGCGGCCTCCCATCTCCGCATGTATTGGACACCGAAAATGCGCCGCGAGATCATTGCGTTCGCCGATCAGGGCCATGCCGGTCTCAATCCGACTGCCGCCCGCGCGGTCGAGGCGTTGAAACAAGGCGCCGCGGCCGGCTGAACCGCTAGCGCGGCGACAATGCCCTTCCGGCCGCGTCCGCCAAACCTATCGAAGCTCTTCGTCGGCCAGCATATCGTCAACGGCGTCAGCGTCGGCGCCGGCGTGATGACGGTGGCGCTCATCGCCTCCGCGCTGGCCGGCTTCGCGGCGGGACAACCCGCAACGCTCGGAGCGATCGTCGCGAGCATCTCCGACGTTCCCGCGTCATGGCGGGACAAGGCGCGCGCGATGGGCTTCGGCTTGGCGCTGGCGCTCGTCTCGACCAGCGCCATTCAACTGGCGCTGCCCATCGCAGCTTGCAACCTGGCTCGCCATCGGCGCGATCGCTTTCGCCGCCGGCATGGTGACGGGGCTTGGACGCTGGGCGCTGTCGATCGCCATGCAGATCCTGGTTTCGATGGTCTTCGTCCTTGGACTGCCGCGGACCGATCTCGATGGCGTGCTGCACAATGAAGCGCTGCTCGCCGTCGGCGGATTCGGCTACATCGGCTTTTCGATGCTGGCGACGCTACTGACCGACGCGAGCGCGAGGCGGCTTGTCGCGAGCGAATCGATCCGGGAGCTGGCCAACTACCTGCGGGCGGTCGCCGCGGTCTATGATCCAAAAACCGAGCTGGCTGCGGCTTACGGCGTGGCGATCCGGCAGCAGGCGGCGCTTGCGGAGCAATTGCAGGCTGCGCGTGCTTTGCTACTCGATCGCCCGCGAGAAACGCCGGAACGCTTCAAACTCGCGGCGACGATCGGAATCCTGCTCGACGCCTTCGACGCGCTGGTCGCCGCGCAATGCGACGTGGCTCTGATTCGCGAGACGACGGCGGCGGAAACGCTCATCGCGCGCATCGCCGACGCATTGCGCGTGGGCGCGCTCGATCTCAACCACCTCAGTCTGGAATTGCTGACGACGACCGCTCCGACGCTGCCGCCCGACCACCAGCTGGCGATCGAAGCCTTGCAGGGCGAAACGGCGCGGATCGAAGCCGATGAGGCGATAAATCTCGCGTCGCGCAAAGCCCTCGCGGCCGCATCGCGCCGTCTCGTCCTGGCGCTCAGCCAGATCCGGCGCCTGGAGACGGCGCTATCGAACGACGCGGTCGCGCGAGCTGCGATTGGCGACGTCGACCTTGCGGCGTTCATCCCCAAGCGCTCCTACGCGCTCGCCGCGCTCATTCCGCATTTCAGGCCGGATTCGCCGGTGCTGCGCTTCGCCGCGCGCATGTCCGTCGCGATGATGGCCGGGTCGCTCATTGCGTCGTCGCTCGGCAATGAGCAGCACGGCAACTGGGTTCTGCTCACCATCGCGGTGGTGCTGCGCGCGAACTATGGCCTCACCCGGCAACGGCGCGACGATCGGGTCGTGGGGACGCTGATCGGCTGCGTCATCGCAGCGACCGCGGTCTCCTATTTGCCGGTCGGCGCTCTTGTCGCGGTTCAGGGGCTTTCGATCGCCACGGTCCAGAGCTTCGCGCGCCTCAACTATCGCGTCGCCTCGATGGGCGCATCGGTCAGTGCGCTCGTCTCCCTGCATCTTGCCCAGCCATGGCTGCCCGCGCCGATCATGACGCGGCTCGCCGATACGCTGATCGGCGCGGCGATCGCCTATCTCTTCAGTTTTGTCTGGCCTCGATGGGAGTTCGCCGAGGCGCCGCGCATCGCGGACCGGCTGCAAGCCCAACTCGCCGCGTTTGCGGCCGTTGCTCTGAAGCGCGACGCCGCCGCTCAGGAGTACCGGCTCACGCGCAAGAACGTGATCGAGGCGCTCGCCGCGCTCTCCGACTCCGCCGGGCGCATGAGCATCGAGCCGATGACCGCGCATAAGGGCCTCGAGGAAATGGCAGCCTTGCTGATCGCCGCGCACGGCCTTGTCGCCCAGCTCTCGGCGGCGCGGCTCGCCATGCAATCCGGGGCCCCCGGGCCGGACGCGGCGGTGCGCAACTGGCTTCAGGCAAGCCTGAGCGAGAAACCCGGCGCGGCGTTAGCCGTGGCCAACACGCCGCCGGGACCGCTCGCCGCGGCCGCGCTCGCCGTCATCGCCGCCGCCCGCAAATATGAACGCGAGGCGAAAAGCGAAATGGCGGCCGGATAGGGGATTTGGGGCCGCCGAGGGGCAGGCGCCGACGGCGCAGGCGGTCTCTGAGTTCAGGCGACAACGCTTCATTTCCAATGCGTTACGAGAGAGAGTATGCAATGCGATTGTCGATGGCGTCGAGGCCGCGTGCAAGCCCCTGAGCGGCCGCGCGGCGCAAGACTCCCGTTGGGGTTTTGAGGCCGTCCGTGGCCGGCCCAGCGCCCAAATTCGGAAAAAATAAACATCTTCTTGCCAATCGAACCGAGATATTCTATAATTCAGAATACAACGTCCCGGAACGAGGCGGATTTCGTAAGAAGAACAATGTACGCGCCTCGGGCGCGAAGCTCGCGCCCGTTAGTCGCGTGTCATCGGCATCGGGCCGCAGGTCGGCTACCTCTTTCCCGTTGCCGGCATGCAGGGCTACGTGAACGTGAAAGCCTACGGCGAATTCGACGCACGTAACCGGCCTGCCGGCTGGAACGCTGGCTCACGCTGTCGATCTCGCCAGCGGCGCGGCAGCGCCAAGGCCAACTGACGGCAGGAAAATCAAGCGACCGCACGGGCCTTGATCGAAGCGGTCGCGGCCAATTGGGGCGAGACCGGCCCGTATCGGCATGAGGTACCGGCCTCCGGAAGTCCCGCCTTCCGCATCGCCTCGACGACCTGCTCGCGCTGCGCGAGATAAACCCGATTGTCGTCTTGGAGGCCATCGCGGTGGTTGGCGATGGTGTCGCCGGGGGCGATTCGCAAGGCCAGCGCGCACCTCCGACTGAGCCTCGCCGAGCCGGCCCAGGCGCGTGAGCGCGGCGACGTTGTGGAAGTGATTGAGCGCGCAGTTCTGGTTGATGTCGATCGCGTGGCGGAGCGAATGGGAAGCATCCGCGTGCGCGCCGAGCTGCAGCCTGGCGAGGCCGGCGAAGCGGTGATTTCCGGGGAGATTTCCGATGCGACCGTCAGGCCAAACGCCCTCGATGGATCATGAGGCTCCAGACCCCCATCGCCGCGTGCAACGCGACGGCAGGCCACAAGAAGGCGCCGGTCGTTCCGGAGCGGACGCCGGCCATGGCGAGGACGAACGCCACGCCGCAATTGTAGAGCAGCATCGCGCTGACCAATGCGCTCGCCGCCTGGCCGCGGGCAAGCCGGCAGGCCACGCCGGGAGCGAGCAGGGCGACGCCAGCGACACGTCCGAGAGGGATGGCTGCGCCGGAGATTTCGGCTCCAAGCAGCAGTTTCACCACGACATCGGGAAGCGCGACCAAGCCCAGCCCTGCGCCCACTTCAATAGCGGCGGTGAGCGCGAGAAAGCGGGTCTCGCGCAACGCGCTCTCGGGGAAAGGCAGGGTCCGCCTCGATCAGTTGTCGGATTTCTTAAGCCCCTCATCGATGGCCGGCTTGTCCGATTCCTTGATCTGCGAAGGCCCGAGATTGAATGTCAGCTTGTCGATCGCGCCCGTGAAGCGGAACGGCACGTCGTAACTGTCGTCCACCGGCGTGCGGGTGTCCGCGCCGACGTCAAAAGTTTCGTCGATCGACATCAAGAGCGGAATCGTGTGCTCGATGGTCTTCTTCGACAATTCGTGGCCGTCGACCGAAAGCACGCCCGTCCCGCCCTTGGCGAGGCCCGGACCGTCGTATTTGAAGTCGAAAACGATCCGGTGCTTGCCCGGCGCGAGCGGCCGGGCGAACAGGTCCTCGCCGGTCACGCCCCCCTCCCATCGCGCGTGCTTGAGATCGAGGAAATTGTAGTCGAAGACCGGCTTGCCATGCAGCAGATAGAGGCCGTAGCCGCCGAAACGGCCTCCGAGGGTCACGATCATGCCCTCCGCGCCGCCTTCCGGGACGGTGATGTCGGCCGCGATCGTATAGTCGCGGTCGAGGATGCTGGGCGCATTGCCGACAGGAATGCCGATGTTTTCGCCGACATAGGTGAATTCGGTCTTGCCCGCAGTAGCGCTGGGGCGCGGGGTCAGCAACCGCGAAAACCCGGAGTTATCGAGCGGGAAGACATTGTGTTGGCCGCGACGGTTTTGAACAGTCCCTGCATCTCCTTGAGCTTGTCCGGCATCTTCCCGGCGAGGTCGTCGAACTCGGAATAGTCTTTCGTGATGTCGTAGAGCTCCCAATTGTACCCCGTTCGAGGTCGGGCAGCTTGCCGGTGGCCAGCAGCCAGGGCGCGGCGGGCGGCGTGGTCGCCGCGATCCAGCCGTCGTGATAGATGGCGCGGTTGCCGACCATCTCGAAATACTGGGTGTCGCGCTTCGAGGGCGCGTTCGCGTTCGCTTTATCGAAGGTGTAGTCCATGCTCACCCCTTCGATCGGCTTTTGCGCGATGCCATCGACCGACGTCGGCGCCTTGATCCCGGCGGCCTCGAGAATGGTCGGAACGATGTCGATGATGTGGTGAAACTGCGCGCGGATACCGCCGCCGTCGTTGATGTGGCCGGGCCAGGAAATCGCCAGACCCTGCCGCGTGCCGCCGAAATGCGACGCCACCTGCTTGGTCCACTTGAAGGGCGTATCGAACGCCCATGACCACGCGACCGACATATGCGGATAGGTGTTGTCGCGAGCCCCAATCCTCGTAGTGGAGCATCTGCACGACTTCAGGCAGCGTCAGGATGCCGTTGTAGGCGGTCAGCTGATTGAAGGTGCCTTCAAGCGTGCCTTCGGCGCTCGTGCCGTTGTCTCCGACGATGTAGATGATCAGCGTGTTGTCGAGCTTGCCTTCGTCCTGGACCTCCTGGATCACCCGGCCGATTTCATGGTCGGTGTAGGCGGTATAGGCGGCGAACACTTCGGCCTCACGCGCGTAGAGCGTCTTCTGGATCAGCGAGAGCGAATCCCAACTCGGCAGCTTGGCGCCGCCAAAGCGTCCTGACCGTCCGGCCAGGGCGTAGCTGCGTCTCGGGCGGGATGACGCCGAGCCGCTTCTGGTTGTCGAAAATCTGCTCGCGCAGCTTTTCCCAGCCCATGTCGAACTTGCCGTGGAACTTGTCGATCCATTCCTGCGTCGGCTGGTGCGGCGAATGACTGCCGCCCGGGACATAGTAGACGAAGAACGGCTTGTCAGGCGCGGAGGCGTTGAGCTCCCGCATGTGCTGGATGGCGTCGTCGGCCAGATCGGTCGTGAGGTTGTAGCCCGGCTTGCCGACCCACGGATAAACCGGGCTCGTGTTGCGGTAGAGATAGGGCGTCCATTGGTCGGTCTCGCCGCCGAGGAACCCGTAGAAATATTCGAACCCCAATCCGACCGGCCATTGGGTGAAGGGCCCGGCCGCGCTGTACTGATAGGTCGGAATATTGTGGTCCTTGCCGAACCAGGACGTCGCGTAGCCGTTGTCTTTCAGAATTTCGCCGATCGTGGCGTTTTCCGGACCGATGATGGAATCATAGCCGGGATAGCCGGTCGACAATTCGCCGATCACGCCATAGCCGACATCGTGATGGTTGCGCCCGGTGATCAGCGCTGCGCGCGTCGGCGAGCAAAGAGCGGTGGAGTGGAACTGGGTGTAGCGCAGGCCGGCCGCGGCGATGCGGTCGAGAGCCGGCGTCGGGATGACGCCGCCGAACGTGCCTGAGACGCCATAGCCTTGGTCGTCGGTCATGATGAGCAGCACGTTGGGCGCGCCCTTCGGCGGCACAACCCGCGGCGGCCAGTAAGGCGTCGAATTCGGCGCGGTCTCCTTGATCACGCCGCCGAACGGCAGTGGCGGAGGCGGAAGCTGCTTGCCGTCAATCGTGACCGTGGCGCCGGGGGAGCCTGGCGTGCCGGCGATCTCCTGAGACGAGGCCGGCGGGATTGCGTACAAGCTCGTCAGTGCGGCCAGCGCAAGAGCGTAACGAGAGCAGTTGAGGTTCATGTCTTTGCGACCTTTGCTGGGCCGGCGGCCGACGCGTCGCCGGGAGTCCCGAGCAGCGCGCCAACCTGTCGAAGCCAGGACTGCGGCGGCGTTTCTCATCCCGGCGCGATCAGGGTTCGCGCCACCGCGGCTCTCGTGGCTAGCGGCAGATACGCCTACCATCCACTATGCGGCAACGCGGCGCGACGACGGCGGCGCCCATCGGTCTGGGGGCGACAACAACGGCGCCCGCAGGCGGACGACGAATGCAGCCTGCGTGGTAAACGCCCGCGGCGCAATACACAGCGGCATTCGCCTCGGTAAGCGAAAAGGTGAGCAACAGACCGACAATGGCAAATTTCATCCTGGACCCCTCCTCCGAAGTTCATTCCTTCGGTCATGAGGCGTTAGATCAGAATGCAATCTTTCGATAGCTCAACAGCGATCAAAAAATATGAACGTCTACATGATGTGTATTTACGGCGACGGTCGCTCACTGCACATGAATGTACGGGGTCCGCAAGGCGCCTCTCGGGAACACCGCTAATCACGCAAATCGCGCTACCCGCCCTCCGGAAGTCCCGCCTTGCGCATCGCCTCGATAATCTGCTCGCGCTGCGCCAGGAAGACCCGATTGTCGCTTTCGATCCCCTCGCGGTAGTTGGCGATCGTGTAGCCCGGGGCGATGGCCAGACCCGCGCGCACCTCCGATTGGGCCTCGCTGAGTCTGGCCGAGGCGCGCGAGCGCGGCGGAATTGTAGAAGTGATTGAGCGGGTAGTTCCGGTTGATGTCGATTGCATTTCGGAACAATTCGGTTGCCTCCGCGTCCGCGCCGAGATGCAGTTTCGCGAGGCCGGCGATGTTGTGCCACAGAAACGACGCGCCGTCGGTCGGCGAGGAGATGCGGAACGCCTCGGCGACATGCGCCTCCGCCTCTTCGGCCCGGCCGAGCGCAATCTTCGCCATCCCCTTCCAGGCATGCGCCGCGCCAATGTTCTGATTGAGCGACAGGGTGCGATCCAGCTCTCCGAGGCCCCGCTCGGCGCGATTGGTCAGGATCTGGATAAATCCCGAGCCACAGATGCGCCCAGTAGTTGCGCGGCGCGATGGAAAGCCCCTTGACGAGCTTCGCTTCAGCGGCGGTCAGCCGGTCCGCACGCTCCTTGCCGTTGTAGATCGCGCCATAAACCGCATCGACCCGCGCCGAGCCGACCAGCGCATCGATATTCGCCGGATCAAGCTCCACCGCCCGGTCGAAAAGCTCGCGGGCGCGCATGATGTTTGCCGTTCCGCCCTTGTTGAAGGTCGCGACGCCCCGGAAATAGAGGTCCATCGAGTCGGGATTGGGCTCGCTCTCCGCACGTTGCGCTTCGACGTCGAGCAATTCGGCGCGCAACTGGTTGGCGAGGCGGGAGACGATCTCGTCCTGCATGTCGAACAGGTCGGCGACCGGCTTGTCAAACCGGTCGGCCCATAGATGATTGCCGGTCGTCGCGTCAATGAGCTGAACGTTGACGCGCAGGCGGCTGCCGGAGCGCTGAATGCTGCCTTCGAGCATATAGCGGACGTTCAACTCCCGCCCGATCTGCTTGGCGTCGACCGGCTTGCCCTTGTAGGTGAAGGCGGTGTTGCGCGCGACGACGGACGAATTGGCGATGCGCGAGCAGATCGGTCGTCAGGCTCTCCGTAACGCCGTCGACGAAATATTCCTGCTGCGGATCGCCGCCCAGATTGGCGAACGGCAGAACCACGATCGACAGGCGTGGCGGCGGCGGTTTCTCCGGCGCAGGCGGACTCGGCGCCGGCTTGGCGCTTACCGCCGGTCCAACCTGAAGCGAATAGACGCGGATCGGCTCGGCGATGTTCTTGAGCTCGGTCTGGCCGAGATCGCTGACGGTGAGATCGAGCCGCCCTTTGACCTGGCGGTAGGCGTCCTCCGACAGGCAAATCGCCCCGGGCTTGGCGATGCCTTCGAGGCGCGCGGCGATGTTGACGCCGTCGCCCATCAGATCGCCGTCGCTTTCCTCGACGACGTCGCCCAGATGAATGCCGACCCTGAACTCGATCCGCCGCTCGGCGGGAAGTCCGGCGTTCCGCTCGGCCAAGCCGTGCTGCAATTCGATGCCGCAGCGCACGGCGTCAACGACGCTGCGGAACTCGACGATGACCCCGTCGCCCGTTCGCTTGACGACGCGGCCGCGATGCACCGCGATGGTCGGGTCCACCAGATCGCTGCGCAGCGTGCGGAGCCGAGCCAGGATGCGATCCTCGTCGGCGCCGGCGTGCCGCGAAAAGCCGACGATGTCGGTGACCAGGATCGCCGCCAGCTTGCGCGTCTCGTTCATTCGCGAGGACCCTCCGCCGGTCCAGAGCCGCTATATGGGGACGCGAAGCGCCGCCTATCCAGATTCGGGCGGTTTCGGACCATTCGCGCCGGACAGAACCCGCTCATCGCGAAAGTTCGATTTGACGCGCCTTTCCCAATTCCTGCACAGTCGCCGTCCCGCCCCGCACGGAGATCGCCCTGATGACCGCCAGCCGCCTGACCATTCCCGATCTAGCCGGCAAGACCGTGCTCATTACCGGCGCTTCGACAGGGATCGGAGCTGCCGTGGCCCGCGGCTTCGCGGAACAGGGCGCGCGCGTCGCGATCGGCTATCACTCGAGCGCGGGGCCGGCCCAGGCGCTGGTCGCCGACATCAAGAGCGCCGGCGGCGAAGCGCTGGCGGTGAAAGGCGACGTCGCCCACCCGGACGAATGCAAGCGCATCGTCGCCGAGACGACGGCGCGATTCGGCCGCCTCGACGGGCTGATCAACAACGCTGGCCTGATGCTCGGACGGGTGGGAACGCTCGAGGCCAGCGACGAGCACATCAGGGCGGTGATCGATCTGAATTCGCACTCGATCATTTCGGTGACCCGCGCGGCGGCGCCCTGGCTCGAGCGGCAGGGCGGCTTCATCATCAACACGACGTCCATCGCGGCGCGAAACGGCGGCGCGGCGGGCGCGTATCTCTATGCGGCGGCCAAGGGCTTCGTCTCGACAATCACCCACGGCCTCGCCAAGGAGCTGATCGGCAAGAAAATCCGCGTGAACGCCGTCGCCCCCGGCGTCATCGCAACGCCGTTCCATGACCGTTACACCACAGCGGAGTCGTTGGAGGCGATACGCCGGACTATTCCGATCGCGCGAATCGGGACCTCGGAAGAATGCGTCGGCGCTTATCTCTTTCTGGCGTCGGAGCAGCTAAGCGGCTATGTCGTCGGGCAGATCATCGAGGTCAACGGCGGCCAATTGATGCCGTAAATCGACCGTGTTGGTTTGGCTCACTTGAGAGTTGGACGGGCTATTGCCGATATTGCTGGATGCGGGTGGTGCGGAGGCCAGCGAGCCCGTACTGGTCGATCGACACCTGCCAGCTCAGGAATTCATCGACCGTCAGAGTATAGCGGGTGCAGGCCTCTTCGAGCGACAGCAAACCGCCCCGCACCGCCGCGACCACTTCCGCCTTGCGGCGGATCACCCAGCGGCGGGTGGTCGGCGGCGGCAGATCGGCGATTGTCAGCGGGCTGCCGTCGGGACCGATCACGTATTTCACTCTCGGCCGCAGCGTTTCACTCATTGGACTCTCACTCAAACGCAATGTCACTGTTTCGACGACGATAGGCGAGGCGATTTAAGATTTACCTAAACGGCAATCGACGAAGATAGTGGTCGTGAGCCAGGATCGGAGGACGTCTTGCCGAAGAGACAGCAATCGCTTGTCGGGCGTCGGCGGGCCCGTCAATGTCTGGCGCGGCCAAGGTTCGGCCCTGTTTCACGGGTAGCAGGGCGTCGAATCGACTGCGAGGAAGCTGGAGCGCCGCTAATGCGACGATTAAATCTGAAGACAACGCTGCTCGCCCTCACGGCGGCGACGACGCTTGGCGCGGCGTCCGCGCAGGCCCAGCAATGCGGCGAAAGCGCGGACGGCTTCAACGAGTGGCTTGGCTCCTTCCGGCAAGTCGCGATGCGCGACGGCATTTCGCCGCAGGTGCTCGACGCGGCGTTGAGCGGCGTCGCGTATGATCCGTCGGTGGCGGCGCACGACCGCGGGCAGGGATTCGGGCAGGATTTTGCCGCCTTCGCCGCCCGTCACGTCACGCCGGGCCGGATCAAGAAGGGCAAGACGATGCTCGTGGCCTATGCGGAGCCATTCGAAAAGATCGAACAGCGCTATGGCGTGCCGGCGCCGGTGCTGGTGGCGATCTGGGGGCTGGAGACCGACTTTGGGGCTGGCCTCGGCGGCTACCCGACATTCAGCGCGTTGGCGACGCTGGCCTATAATTGCCGGCGGGCGGAGACCTATCGCGCCGAACTGATCGATGCGCTGATGCTCGTGCAGCGCGGGCTGGTGCGGCCTGGACAATTGCGCGGCGCCTGGGCGGGCGAGATCGGCCAAACCCAGTTCATGCCCTCGGCCTATCTCAAATATGCGGTCAACGTCGAAGGCGGGAACGGCGCAGATCTGATTTCCAATCCGGCCGACGCCTTGGCCTCCACCGCCAATTTCCTGCGCGCCCACGGCTGGACCCGCGGCGCCCGCTGGGACGAAGGACAGCCCAATTTCGCCACGCTTCTGCAATGGAACTCAGCGCCCGTCTACGCCAAGACCATCGCGCAATTCGCCGACAAGCTGACGGAGGACCAGTGATGTCGGCCAAGCCGCTGGTCGGTTCGCCGAACACCGCTAACGCTGGCGGCGCGCCCTGAATTGGGCTATGAGCTTGTGCCGATGCGCCAAAAGACCAATGGAGCGCGTGGACCGGCGTTCTGGCCGGGGCGAGACCCTTGATGCTTGCGACTTCCCTGGCGACCGCCGACTGCGGCGGCCCCAACAGCCTGGGCCTCGACAAGGCCCCAGCCGACACGCGCGTCGTCGTCGCCATGTCGGGCGGGGTCGATTCGTCGGTGGTGGCGGCGATGCTGTCCGCCGAGGGATACGACGTCGTCGGCGTCACCATGCAGCTCTATGACCATGGCGAGGCGACGCACCGAAAGGGCGCATGCTGCGCCGGACAGGATATTCACGACGCGCGCGACGTCGCGGCGCGGCTTGGCGTTCCCCATTACGTGCTCGACTACGAGGAGCGCTTTCGCGAGAAAGTGATCGAACCGTTCGCCAGGGCCTACGTCGCCGGCGAGACGCCGGTGCCGTGCATCGCCTGCAACCAGCACATGAAGTTCGCGGATTTGTTCGGCGCCGCGAAGGATCTCGGCGCCGACCTGTTGGCGACCGGCCACTATGTCTTCAGCCGCGACGACGAGTGCGGCGGGCGGGCGCTCTACCGCGCCGCAGACCCGGATCGCGATCAGAGCTACTTCCTGTTCGCCACCACACGCGCTCAATTGGCGCGGCTGCGCTTTCCGCTGGGATCGATGCCCAAGACGCTCGTGCGTGAGCTTGCCCGCCGCTTTGGCCTCACGAATTCCGAAAAGGCGGACAGCCAGGACATTTGCTTTGTGCCCACTGGACACTACAGCGACATGATCGAGCGCCTGATTCCCGGCGCTTCCATCCCCGGCGAGATCGTCGATTTGGCCGGGCGCGTGCTCGGGCGTCACGCCGGCGTCGTTCACTACACGATCGGCCAGCGGCGCGGCCTCGGCGTGGCCGCTGCGGAAGCGCTCTACGTGGTGGCCCTGGATGCGGCTAACGCCCGCGTTATCGTCGGACCCCGTTCGGCTCTTGCCGCGGAGCGGGTGCGCTTGCGCGACATCAATTGGATCGGTCCGGGAGACCTTGCCGATTTGCCGTCCCGGGGGCTTGCGATCGCGGCTCGGGTTCGCTCGACCCGTCCGCCGGCGCCTGCCGTCCTCATGCCAGAGGGCGAGATCGTGTTCGCCGAGCCCGAAACCGGGGTGTCGCCTGGCCAGGCCTGCGTATTCTATGATTCCGTCGACCCGCAGGCCCGAGTGCTAGGGGGCGGATTCATCGCCGCCGCCTGACGAGGGTCGCCATGGCCGCATTCGACGAGGAGTCGGTCTTCGGTCCGAAACGCAAGCCCGCCCTCGCCCATGAGATCGGGCAGAACCTCGACGATCTGTCGGCGCCTGAGCTTGAGGAGCGGATCGGCGTCTTGCGCGATGAGATCGAGCGGCTCGAGAAGGCGATCCGGGCGCGCGAGGCGACCCGCGCCGCCGCCGCCTCCGCATTCAAAGCCTGAGCGGCGGCCCGACGAAATTGCAATCGCAGAACTGTCGCGTTAACTGCCGATTAACTCTTTTGGCTCATGCATGAGTCAACCCAACTCCTTGGGTCCTGAATGGGCTGCGCCCGTTCTGTTCCACGCCTCCGATGATAACCCCCCTGAAAGCCGCCTGCGGGCGGCTTTCCTTTGTCTGGTTGTCACGACGCGGGTTTCGGCGTTAACCTTGCCGAATAGTAAACGCGCGGACCGGCCGCGCTGGCGCTATTATGCGTTGTTCCCCCGAGGCCGCAAGGCGGTTCGCTGTTGCGAGAGCGCTCCGCGGCAATGGGATGGAGTGAGAGCGTATGGGTCGCCATTTCGAAGGGTCAAAGCTCGGCTACGCCTCAGCCACGCTCCAGTCGAGCGCGATCCCGTTCATTCACCGTCTTGCTGCGTCGGGCGCTTTCAGAGACATGTTTCGCGAGGGCATGACCCTCGTTGAGGAGGCGGCGGCGTATCTCGACGGCGCCGGACGCGCGGAATCGCGCGCTCTCCCCCGCCATGCGTCGCTCGCCTATGCGACTGAGAGTATGCGCCTCACCACCCGCCTGATGCAGGTCGCCTCCTGGCTTCTGCTCCAGCGCGCCGTCAACGAAGGGGAGTTGACCTCCAACCAGGCCCAGGCGGAGAGGCACCGCGTCAAGCTTTCGAGGCAGGATTTCGGTTGCGCGCCCGAAGTGTTCCAGCAACTGCCGCCGACCCTACGGGATCTGAGCATCCGGTCGCTGCGCATCCAGGAACGGGTGATCCACCTCGACCAGAGCCTGGCTATCGCTCGTTCGCCCGAGCCGGTCGGCGGGCGGTCGGAGGTCGCCTCGCAGGTCGAGCGGCTGCGCGCGGCCTTTTCGGCCTGAGCCGCGGCCAGGCCCCGCCCCGGATTCTGCGCCCGAATTTGAACGCGCGCAGGCGCGGCCTTGCCTCAACCCCGATTTGGCCGCATTGGTCGGCGACATAAGATTTCAGCCGATCGAATAGCCGCCAAGCCCGTGTCGCCGCAAACCCACCCCCCCTGCTCGCTTTATCTGATCACGCCGGCTCTGCGGCTCGCTGAATCGAGCCGGTTCGCCAAGGTCTTTGCCGAGGTTCTCGGCGCGGCGCCGGTCGCGAGCGCCCTTGTTCGCCTGGCCCCAGGCGCCGAGAGCGATGCGAAGGCGATTATCGCGCCTCTGCTCCAGTCCGCATCGAGCGCCGGTTGCGCAATGCTGATCGAGAACGATGCGCGGTTAGCGGCTCGCCTCGGCGCCGACGGGGTTCACGTCGCGGGCGCGGGGGACGATCTCGCCACGGCGATCGAGAGCCTGAAGCCGGAGCGGATTGTGGGCGCCGGCTCGTTGCGGCTGCGCGACGACGCAATGGCGGCAGGCGAACAGGGCGCCGATTACGTCATGTTCGGCGAACCGCACGGCCGCGCGCCGGCCATGACGCTCGAACTGCTGACCGAAAGGGTGGGCTGGTGGGCGGAAATCTTCGAGACGCCTTGTGTCGCCTACGCCGAATCGATCGCGGCCGCGAGAGAGCTGACGCGGGCCGGCGCTGATTTCGTCGCTCTCGATGAGGCGATTTGGAACGCCCCCTCGCCTATCGAGGCCGTGCGTCAGGCGCACAGGCTGCTCTCGGGCGTTGCGACGCAGACGGCATGACTCGAACTCGCGTCCGTTTTGGCGCTGGCGCTTGGCCTGACGGGCGCCGCCTCCGCTCAGACGCCGCCGGACCTCATGTCGCCGTTCGCCCGTCAGTCGGGCCTCGCTCCGCGTGACGCCCTGCCGCCTCCTTTGCCGCCGCGCACGGACGGCGTCCCGCCGGATCTCGCCTTTGGCGCCTACCAACGCGGCAATTTCCTCTTCGCGCTGCTCGAAGCCGAGCGGCGGCTCGACGCCAATGCCAAGGACGCCGCGGCAATGACGCTCATCGGCAATATCTACCGTGACGGCGCGGCAGTCCCTCGCAGCGAACAGGAGGCGTCGCGCTGGTATCGCCTCGCTAGCGACCTCGGCGATCCTCAGGCGGCTTACGAACTCGGAACGCTGTTGCTGGAAGGCGCGAACGGCGTGCCGAAGGATCCGGCCGCCGCCAAGACCCAGTTCGAGCGGGCCGCGGCCAAGAACCACGCAGGCGCGCTATACAATCTTGGAGTGATCGCGCTTCAAAGCCCTGACGGAAAGACGCCGGATTACGCCACAGCGGCGCAGGATTTCCTCCGCGCGGCGAACGCCGGCGACGATGACGCCGCATATTCCTACGGCGTCATGTTGCGCGAGGGCAAAGGCGCGCCGCAGGACATCGTCGAGGCTGCCCATTGGCTCAAGCGTGCCGCCGATGGCGGGGTCATCGCCGGCGAGGTCGAATACGCGATCATGCTGTTCAACGGGGAAGGCGGGAAGAGAGACGAAGCCGCGGCCGCCAAAATCCTTTTGATCGCGGCCGCGCACGGCAACCCGATCGCTCAGAATCGGATCGCACATCTCTATGTCGACGGCCAGGCGCTGCCGCGCGACCTCGCCAAAGCAGCCGCGTGGAACAGTTTCGCCAAGTCTGCGGGGCTCCAGGACTCGCAACTCGACGTCGCGACCGCCGATCTTACGGTTGACGAGCGCCGGCGCTTCACGAAGCTCGTCCACGAGATCGGAGGGTTTTGACGCCGCGACGGGCGCGACGATCCCGCGGAAAATTGCGCGAGCGCAGGCCGCCCTTTTTATTGCATGTCTTTCCGCTAAAAGGAGCAATGGGCGGCCCGCTCTCCCAGGCCGATCAAGGAAGGGACAAGCGCATGACGACCGAACTCAATGCTCGCATCGGCGAAGTGACTGAACGCATTGTCGAGCGCAGCCGGCCGACCCGGCAGGCCTATCTTGCCCGGATCGACGCCGAGGCCGGCAAGACGCCGGCCCGCAAACGGCTGGGTTGCGCCAATTTCGCCCACGGCTTCGCCGCCTGCGCGTCGGGCGACAAGGAGGCGCTGCGCGAGGGATCGGGACCGAACCTCGCGATCGTCACCGCCTATAATGACATGCTGTCCGCGCACCAGCCGTTCGCGCGGTTTCCCGACCTGATCAAGGAGGCGGCGCGGGCGGCCGGCGGTTCGGCGCAAGTCGCCGGCGGCGTTCCGGCGATGTGCGACGGGGTGACCCAAGGCGAGAAGGGTATGGAGCTCTCGCTGTTCTCGCGCGACGTGATCGCGCTCTCGACGGCGGTCGCCCTATCGCACGACATGTTCGATGCCGCGGTGTATCTGGGCGTCTGCGACAAGATCGTCCCCGGCCTCTTGATCGGCGCGCTTGCGTTCGGCCACCTGCCGGCGGTGTTCCTGCCTGCCGGACCGATGCCCACTGGCCTCGGCAACGACGAGAAATCAAAGATCCGCCAGCTCTTCGCCGAGGGGAAAGCGACGCGCGCCGACCTGTTGCAAGCGGAGGCCGAGGCCTATCACGCGCCCGGCACCTGCACCTTCTACGGCACCGCCAACACCAATCAGATGCTGATGGAGATCATGGGCCTGCACCTGCCGGGCGCTTCGTTCGTCAATCCCAACACGCCGCTGCGGGACGCGCTGACCATGCTCGGAGTCAAGCGCGCTTTGGAGCTGACGGCGCTTGGCAACCAATACACGCCAATCGGCCATGTGATCGACGAGCGTGCGATCGTCAACGGCGTCGTCGGGCTTCACGCGACCGGCGGATCGACCAATCACACCATTCACCTTGTGGCGATGGCCGCCGCCGCCGGCATCGCGCTGAACTGGGAGGATTTCGCCGATCTCGCGGAGGTGACGCCGCTGCTGACCCGGATTTACCCAAACGGCAAGGCGGACGTGAACCATTTCCACGCCGCGGGCGGCATGGGCTTGCTCATCCGCGAACTGGTCGACGCCGGCCTGCTGCATGCCGAGGCGCGGACCGTCTGGGGCGACCGTCTCGCTGAATATGCGATCGAGCCGCATCTTGACGCCGAAGGCGCGGTCGCCTGGCGCGCCGCGCCCCACCGCTCGGGCGACGCGTCTGTCCTGCGCGGAACGGCGGAGCCTTTCCAGGCGACCGGTGGCCTGCGGGTCTCGAAGGTCCATTGGGACGAGCGGTCATCAAGACCTCCGCTGTGTCCCCCGACCGTCATCGCATCGAAGCGCCCGCCCGCGTTTTCCACAGCCAGGAAGAGTTGCACGCGGCCTTTCGCGCTGGCGAACTCAATCGCGACTTCGTCGCGGTCGTGCGCTTCCAGGGGCCGACGGCGATCGGCATGCCCGAACTACACAAGCTGATGCCGCCGCTCGGCGTCCTTCAGGATCGGGGGCATCGCGTCGCGCTGGTGACTGACGGGCGCCTGTCGGGCGCCTCGGGCAAGGTGCCATCGGCGATCCATGTGACGCCGGAGGCCGCCGTCGGCGGGGCGATCGCCAAGATTCGCAACGGCGACATGATCTGCCTCGACGCGCAGGCGGGCCGCCTCGAGGTGCAGGTGGCGCCCGAGGAATGGGAGGCGCGCAAGCCGGTTCTCGTCGATCTCTCGCATGCCCATACGGGAGTGGGCAGGGAGCTGTTCGGCGCGTTCCGCGCCAACGTTAGCGCGGCGGATCGGGGCGCAGCGATCTTTCACGCCGCATGACGAAGCCGGACCGGCGGCGCGTTGAAACTTCGTTCATAATTCTCAAGTGAGATGCCTTTGCCCGCGCGCGCCCCAAAACGTCGCGAATGCGGTCGAAAGAGGCTTTTCCAATGCCGTCTCGCGTATGGCTCGCTGTCGCATTCGCATTTGCGTTCGGCCCCTCGCACGCCCATGCGGATACGTCGTCCGAGGTGCTCATGGTCACGCTGGACCAGGCCAAAATCGCCAAGCTGCCTGCAGGGACGACGACGCTGATTATTGGCAATCCGATGATCGCCGACGTGACCATGCTCAAGACCAACAATGCGATGGTCATCACCGGCAAGGGTTTCGGTCAGACGAACCTCATCGCCATCGACGCCCAAGGCTCGATCGTCGAGGAAAAGCAGGTGCAGGTCCTGCCGGCCAGGACGGTGGTCGTCCTGCAGAACGGGACCTCGCGGGTGTCCTACGCCTGCAATCCCGACTGCATGCCGACGGTGCAACTCGGCGACGACGACAAGACCTTCAAGGACGCGGGCGATCAGATCTCGACCCGCAACGGCTACGCCTCGGGAGCCGGGGCGCCGCCGCGAAATAGCCTGACGCAGGGCGGGGCCGAGCTCAGGCGAGGCGGAAGCGGGTTTCGCCGTCGCCGGAGGTCTCCGCGACGACAATTCCACGCTCCTGAAGCTCTTCGAGATGGGCGAGCGTCGAGAGGCCCGCAGCGCCGGCCAGGGCCGGGTCCAAACCGACGTAAACCTTGGCGACGATCCCGGGAATGGCGTCGGGCCGGCCCGGAGCGCCGCCAGGATCGAAACCTCTCGCTGACGGCGATGATGGATGAGCGCGCGCAGCCGCCGTTGCGGTTCGGCGACCGGGCCGCCGTGGCCGGGCCAGTAAACCCGTTCGTCACGGCCGCGGAGCTTCTGGAGCGAGGCCATGTAGGCGCCCATCGACCCGTCGGGCGGCGCGACGACCGACGTCGACCAGGCCATCACATGGTCGCCGGAGAACAGCGCCTGCTCCTCGAGGAGCGCAAAGCACAGATGGTTCGAGCAGTGACCCGGGAGTCGCGACAGCCTCGATCGTGAAACCGCGTCCCTGCAGCCGCTCGCCGTCGCCGAGGACCGCGTCGGGCGCGTAGTCGCGGTCGTGCGCGGAATCGAGGCCGGCCGCGCCGTCGCCGCGCGGGGCGAACGGCGCCGCTCCAACCACCCGCGCTCCGGTCGCCTCGCGCAACTGCTTCACGCCGACGCTGTGGTCGCGATGAGTATGAGTGATGAGGATGGTCTCGACCCGGTCGCCCTCGACCGCGGCGAGCAGCGCCCGGAAGTGGGATTCATCCGCCGGACCCGGGTCGACTATGGCGACCGCGCCCTCCCCGACGATATAGCTGCAAGTGCCGTTGAAGGTGAACGGCGAGGGGTTAGGCGCGACGATGCGGCGCACCATCGGGGACAGCCTGCTCAGCGCGCGGGGCGGCGCGTCAATCATATTGGCCAAGGGTTCCGCTCCGCTCTCGGTCATCGCGCGCTTTCCGGCCGCCGATCCATCGCCTTGTCATCATAGCCTTCCACCGCTAAGAGGCGAACTGACCATAAGCTCCGAAAAGCTTTGAAATCGCCCATGATCGATGCCAACAGCGCGGCGCCTTCTCGCAGGCGGCGCTTGATGGACAGTCGCGCCGATGGCTGATTCCGACCGTCAAGGGCCGCCCGTTCGGACGCAGTTTGCGAAATTCGTGACGCTTGCGACGCGCTGGAGCGACAACGACGCCTATGGCCACCTCAACAACGTCGTCTATTACGCCCTGTTCAATTCGGCGGTGAACGCAATTCTCATTGAGGCCGGGCTGCTCGATCCGACCACCACGCCGATCATCGGCCTGGTCGTCGAGAGCAACTGCCGCTTCTACGCCAGCTTGACCTATCCCGAGCCGGCGGAAGTCGGCGTTGCGGTCGAGCACCTCGGCCGCTCCTCGGTCCGCTATCATCTGGCGGTGTTCAGATCTGGGTCTGACGCCGCGGCGGCCGCCGGTCACTACACCCACGTCTATGTCGAGCGCGCGACCGGCCGCCCGGTTCCGATCCCGGACGGCCATCGCCGCCTGATGGAGCGAATGCGGCCGGAATAGGCGCAGGTTGGAAGCGCTTGATCGCCGCGGCGGATTGAGGCATAGGAGCGCCTCCAAATTTACCGCCGTGGGTCTTTCCCGCGGGAAGAACCGTGGTGATGACCGTGAAAGTCCGTAATTCGCTGAAATCCTTGCGCAACCGCCATCGAGACAACCGCTTGGTGCGGCGCAAGGGCCGGGTTTACATTATCAACAAGACCCAGAAGCGGTATAAGGCTCGCCAGGGCTGAAGGTCGGGAATCCGACCACCCTACGGCGTGGATTGTCTGCGGCCTGCCGGTGTTGGCGACAGTTTCCCTGCCGCCGGAAGGCCCTTCAAACTGACCGCCGTCTGATCACTCCTTCTTGGGTGAGCCGCCGAGACGGGCCATCAAGCCGCCGTCAACGCGCACGACCTCGCCGGTCACGAAAGACGCGGCGGGGGAAGCGAGAAACGCGACCACTTCGGCAATCTCTTCTGGATTTGCCGCTCTTCCCAGCGGATGCATGGCCCTGATCGCCGCCCAGACTTCACTGGTGTTTTCTGCGAGCGCGATGGAATCGCGCAGCATTGGCGTATCGACGGAGCCGGGCGCGACGCCATTGACTTCGCACGCCATAAGGCGCGGCGTCGACCGCCATGGCGCGAACGAGTCCAATTAGCCCATGTTTGGCCGTCGAGTAGGCGAGAACGCCAGCCTGGCTCGCGAGCCCCTGGACTGAAGCCATGTGCACCACGCAGCCCCGGGCGGCGCGAATAAGCGGCATCGCGGCCTTCGAAATGAGAAACGCCCCTGTCAGGTTCACGGCGATGACTTCATTCCACAAGTCTTCGCTCGTGGTTTCGACCGTCCCATAGCGCTGGATTCCCGCATTGTGGGAGAGGACATCGAGACCGCCAAGAGCGCCCGCCTGTTCCGCTGCCCGACGGCAGTCTTCGCTGGACGCTACGGACCCGACGACAACCTCGACATGCGTAACGGAGCTGAGTTCGCGCGCCACGTCTCCGACCGCGGCCGCGTCTATATCCATCAGGACCAGAGATTCGTAATCCCTTGACATCCGCGAGGCGACGGCGCGGCCGATCCCCTTTCCGGCGCCGGTAATCAAGGCGCGCATGCTGCCTCCTCCAATCAATCGTGAGCCGACGCGACGCGACCGCTTTCCGATCGCTGGATCCCTATCGACCGACCGTACAGTTCACTGGCGACCGGGTCATGATCATCTTTGAGAGTTTGATGATTCCCGAGGTGGCGGACTTCTTGCTTGAGGGAAAATTGGCGCGGACGACTTCCATCTTGATAGCGATGATATGTCGCAGAGCTGAGGCGCTCGACTCGCCCGCGGGCCGAACGGACGGGGACCCCGCGTCTCACCGACATGCGGTGACGTTCGCATTATCCGAATGTCATTGCGGGTTTTAACCTCGAGCTGAACCTTTCCTTCTCCGATGGAGCGGGCCCGAGGGAAAGGTTAATCCCCGAAAACAGCGCGATTTCCTGAGATCAAGATTTTGGCCACAGGCGCACGTCCACATGTCGCCTGATTTCGGCCTCGCCACCGGGACGCCACTCCGTCCACCCTGGGTCCCAGGCGTTCGCACGCCAGTGAACGTCGTAGATATCGGTGGGTATCTGCTCGAAAAAATCTTTGATCGTATAGCCGAAACGATCAATCAGCGTGGTGTGCAATTCGATGGACATGCGCGGCCTCCATTTCCGCATGATCCGCTGGGCTCCTTTCAAAACGTCGATTTCGGCGCCTTCCACGTCCACCTTTATAAAATTCGGCCTCTCCTCGAGATAGTCGTCGATCGGGACGATCTCGACCGCGATTTCGTCCTTCCATTCGGAGCAATAATCGAGTTTCGTGGTGGACGCGCCGAGAATGGAGACGTTCATGGATTTGCGATGTGAGCCCGCGCCCAGCCGCGTCACCCGAAAGTCCGGCGGCCGGTTCAGCGAACCCTGCGCTTCGAGTTGAAAATAGTTTTGCGGAAAGGGTTCAAAGGTCAACACGCGCCCGTCATGCCCCGCCGCTTTCGCGAAGAGGAGCGCCATCTGCCCCGCGTGCGCCCCGCAATCGAACACCGTGTCTCCGGGCTCGACGTAGCCTTCGCTGCGATACCATTCGGCTGTGTGCCAGGGATCTATCGCGTACCAACTGACGCTGTTCGAGGAACCCACCAGCATCGGAAATGAGGTCACACCCTCCCGCTGCACGAAAAACGGCTTCACAAAAGACTGATGCCCTATGTAGCGATTATTGCGCGTTGCAGAGCGAGCTTTGTGTTCGTATTCCGCCGCGATCTCGCCCGTCGCGCCAAAATCCGGCCTGCCCCGATTGGCTGCGATCAGCTCAAATTTTGGATTGAATACATAGGGGTCGTATTCAATGCCCACGAAAACGCGTGCGATGCGGAATTCGAGCGGGCCGTCATGGGCGGAAAGATGGAGGCGCACTTCGACAAACGGCTCTGAGGGATTGTGCAGATAGCGCCATCCCATGGCCTGATGCCCGCCCGCGCGCCCGACCATCGGAATCGAGACTTCCAGCCCCTTTTCGCTGCCGAAACACAATTCCGCGCCCCGTAGCGCATCGAACTTGCGCGCTTGGTAGGAAGCGGCGCCGACAGTGGCGAAGTCGGGATCGATGGCCTGGCCCTTGCGAACTGGAAAAGCGAACGAAAGCACATCGCCGTCCTCGCCACCGCCCTGCCGGTGGAGCGTTGCGGTGAAATCAACCAGGTCCCCGCGCGCGCGGCGCGCCTCCGACACAGGATTCCATACCAGTTCAGCCCGCGCCCGCCCTCCAGTAGCGGAAGCGAATTTCAACTGCATGGAGACCGGACATCCGCCGTCTCGACACTCAGTTAGGTCGATATTGCGTGAACACGTAACGTCGATTCCGGAGAGCAGGAAGACATCGTCATTGCGTGTAAGCGATGACATTCGCGGCCGAACTCCGGCTTGTTGTTCGCGCGAGCCGGGATCCCATGTGCGCGGCTCATGGCTCCGTGTTCCTGCCACAAGGGCTCAAGGCGCGCAATGCCGCCGCCGAACGAACATGTCGACGAACTGATCGGTGGCCATCACGTCAGCGACGCTCATCGGCGTCAGAATGGCCGGCCTCGCGTAAACATCGCGCGTGTCGCCGTCTATGCGCCAGAATGCGAAGCCGTCGTCGGCGAGCCTGTCGATCACCGCATGCGCCCGCTTGCGTATCTCCGGATCGGGCGCCAGTTTTGGACCATATCCCCATTCCATGACGATGGTGAGATCGCGCGACCGCTCGATGAGATCGGCGGCGCCTTCCAGCACCCTGCATTCCGCCTGTTGGGCGTCCATAAGGAGGAGATGAATCTCCTCGACGCAGCGCCCGACCGTCTCGTCGAGCGTCGCCACGTGAACTTCGATCGGCGCCGCCGACAGTTTGAAAGCCGCTTTGACGGCTTGAATTTCCTCCGCCTCGAGTTTCGTGTAGGCCGGCAAATGCAGCCAGGCGAGATCGGGAGACCATTCGTAGAAGCTGCCTCCGCCGAGAAACGTACCGTTAACCAGAAATCGGGCGGCGCCCGCCGTTCGCCGGCGGCGAAAGGAAACAGTGTGGTGGTCCCAAGGAGGCCGCCCCACGTGAGCGAACGGCCCAGCAGTTCGCTCGCGCGAGGATTGGGCTCAAACGCGAACACCCTGCCGGCGTCCTGCACGCATGCCGCCATCAACAAGGCGTAGTACCCAATATTGGCGCCCACATTTACAGCCACGTCACCGCGTCCGAGGCTCTTTCGCAGGACGCCGTCGACCCAAGGCTCCCACCAGCCAGTTCGTATGATATCGGGGGCGACGCTATCGTCCCTTGTATCGACGAAGACGGGTAGCCCGAAATTGAGCTGCACCTCCGCCGTGTTGTCGCCCGCATAGCGGTAAGGCGGCCTCGTCGGCACGAAGGGCGCCGGCCCCTCGTGGTTTGCTGGACCGCGCAATATCGCGCGTCCCGCCGCACCACAGTGGGGCACGCGCCCGCGGGACGAAAATCCTTGCGCGAGATGCGACAAGAATTCGCGAAAACTGAGGCACAACGCTTTTCGCGCCGGCCCGTCCCATGCCGCGGCGACTTGCGGCAGGTCGCCCGCGGCCCTCATGACATTGCCCAGGTGATAGCGCGCATGCTCCTGGGTCAGACGCGCCATCTCGCGCGTTTTGATGGAAGCGCCGCTGGGAGCCTCGACTTTCGCGGCCATTGC
Organism: uncultured Alphaproteobacteria bacterium; assembly: GCA_963839185.1. Classification (GTDB taxonomy): domain Bacteria; phylum Pseudomonadota; class Alphaproteobacteria; order Rhizobiales; family Beijerinckiaceae; genus Roseiarcus. Next base: position 163,711 of record CAWIUD010000023.1, read on the forward strand.
CAAAGCGGCAAAAAAACGAGCGATCCAATCGCCATCGGGACGGCCCGCGATCTCCGGCAACATTACCCCGAGGTCAGCAAGCCCGGTTGCCGCAATGTCATAGAGGCCGAGCGTCCCTTCGGGCAGAGGTCCCTCCGCCCCCGCGGAGGTCCAGCCGGAAAATTCACTGATCGCCGTCTCAATTTTGCTCATCCACGGATGCCCGAAGCCCCCACGATCTCCCGCATGGGGACAGCCCTGCGTTCATAACAGTTTTTTCTTGAGCGCGCGGGTCGCTGTCCTTCCTGACGGCTCAGAACACGAAGTCCGAGGCGTGAGCCCGCCAGTCGCCGCGGCGCCTGAACAGAACTTTCCGCGGATAGCGCCGGCGCGAAAAGCGATTCGCTGCCGCATTCCGCCGGAGAACTCATGCGGATCGCCGTCGATGCGCCCATGCCGCGGCGGGCAAACACCGTCTCTGTGAAGGCGACGATCGAACCGACGATCCTGATCACCGGGACCAGCGGATTCTTCAATGCATGGCGGAAATGAATGGCCCCCTCTGAAAGGTCTCGGCCGACTGCCGGAACGCCGGCCGCCGGACATTCGGCAGCCGGTCTGTTCATATCGCCAGGGAATACCTAGCCGGACGCGCGCCGAACTACGTTCGACGCAAGATGGCGAAGACGGCGCCCACGAGCAGGACGACAACCGCGACCCATATGAAGAGGTGAGCGCCGCCCATGGCGGTCGAAGCGACGCCGCCGAACCCGACAGCGCCGCGACGATCGCGACGACGATGAGGACGAGTGCGTAGTAAATAAGGTTTCCGGGCATGGCGTGGGGTCTCCAGGGGCTTGGCGGAAGCGTCCGCAAAGTGTGGTACAACGTGAACCGACGGATTCAGTTCCTTCAAACACGATGGCCTGAGCAATCGGAGGCGAGAGGAGCGCGACGTCAGTCTCCAGGCCCTGGCGAGCCCATGACACTTTGCCTGGCGTCCCTCTGATCGTCAGACCTATCTCGCAGCCAGGGCATGGATGCCTCCTGCAACTCCTGTTTCGCATGACCGCTGGAATATGCCGTCGCGCCCAACGTCGCCGCGATCCGGTCCCGATGCGCGATCCGCGCCAATTGAGACTGTTCCAACGCGTTCAGGCGCATCCCGGCCTCTTCCGCGGGCTGTTCGTCGCGCTCGAGATGCGAAACAATCTCTCGTTGCCGCTGGACCAGTCTACTTCCCGAATGTACGTGCCACTGAGCGAGCTGCAGGTGCTCGAGAGCCGTGCCATGATCAAAACGTACGTTCTCCATGACAGAACAACGCCAAGGCCGGGGCGCCGGTTCCCAACTCCAAATTCCTGGTTTTTAGGATTTTATACCTTTGCTCGGAACAGCTGCCTGACAAGCGCGTTTGCGTCAGCGGGCTTCAGGCAAGGGCCGGCGGCGGAGTTTCGGCCATGAACGCCTCATCCCAAGGCCCACAGCGTTGGTCGCTGAAGACAATTGGCTCTTGCGGCAGGAGATCGTTGAGACCCTTAAGGGCCTTGGATGGACTTGTTGGAGGTGGCACAGGAGCGGGCGCGTTCACCTATCTTCCCCAGGCCGGAACAATCCACCTTCTCGTTACCGATATCCAGCTTGCCGACGCGATCACGGGTGGGATGTCGCTGAAGGCTTCCGCGCCGCGGACTCCCGCATTTCGGTCATTTATACGTCGGGCAATCCGTCTAATGATGCTCGCTGCGTCGCGCACAGCATCTTTTTCAGCAAGCCCGTGGCAATTCCGCAATTCACACTAGCCTGTCGCAATCTTCTGGCCGCGATTGAATTCTTAGAGCGACCGCGAACGCCATCCGCAATCTCGGAGCCGCATTTGGCGCTCGGTTGCTCGGTAAGTTCCTGTTGCGAAATCTGTGGGTCTCGGCGAACTCGGACGGAGAGTGCGCATATCCGATCGCTGCAGAGGCTCTTCACCGGTCACGACGCGGGAGATGCCATGGCATGTATTGCGTTCAGACGTCTGAGCGCCGAGCGGCCTGACTTGCGCCAGGCAAGCGCTAACCGCCTGACCTTGGCGCTCCGGGTCGTCGTCGGCCAACATTCTCATCTGGCAAATCTGATGTCTTCAATTTCAGAGGGCTGGCGCCATGGTCCGGTGCTCGAGGCCGGCGGCGTGCGATTTCGCCTGTGGGCGCCCGCTCACGCTTACGTCTCGCTTGTTCTGGATGGTCGTGGCGACGAGTTGCCGATGACGCCTCGCGGGGGCGGCTGGTTTGAAGCCTTCGCGGCCGGATGTACGGCGGGCGACCGGTATCGGTTCTTGTTATCCGATGGGACGCAAATCCCAGATCCCGCGTCGCGCTTTCAGCCAAAGGACGTTCACGGACCGAGCGAAGTCGTCGATCCATCTTCTTTCAGGCGGCGCTCCAGCTGGCGTGGGAGACCGTGGACAGAAACGGTTCTCTACGAACTTCATGTCGGCGCCTTCACGCCCGAAGGCACGTTCGAAGCCGCAGCTCGCAGGATTCCCCGATCTCGCAGATCTCGGAGTGACCGCGATCGGCTTGATGCCGGTTAGCGATTTTCCTGGCCGTTGGAACTGGGGTTATGACGGCGTTTTTCCGTTTGCACCAGACTCGAGCTATGGAACGCCCGGATCAGTTCAAGGCTTTCATCGAAGCGGCGCATGGTGCAGGCGTCTCGGTGTTGCTTGACGTGGTCTACAATCACTTCGGCCCGGAGGGAAACGTTCTGCCGCTCTGTGCGCCGGACTTCTTCACCGACCGACGCCAGACGCCCTGGGGCCCGGCGATCAACTTTGATGGCCCGCGCTCCGGACCCGTCCGCGACTTCTTCATCGAGAACGCGGAATATTGGCTTCACGAATTCAATCTGGATGGACTGCGCTTCGACGCGGTCCACGCGATCATCGATGCAAGTCCCACTCATATTCTCGAGGAACTCGCGAAGCGCGTGAGGAGCCGGATTGATCGGCCTGTCCATCTTCTGCTCGAAAATGAAGATAACGATCCTCGCCTCTTGGCTCGGCCGAGCCGAGAGCCGGCGCTCTACACCGCGCAATGGAACGACGACGTGCACCATGTTCTGCATGTCGCGGCGACGGACGAGAGCGAAGGCTATTACGTCGCCTATCGCGGCGACCCAGAGCTCCTCGGACGCGCGCTTGCCGAAGGATTTGCTTATCAGGGCCAGATCATGCCGACGCGAGGCCGCCCCAGAGGCGCCTCAAGCGGATTTCTGCCCCCGGACGCATTCGTCGCGTTCATCCAGAACCACGACCACATCGGCAACCGCGCCTTCGGCGAGCGATTGAGCGCGCTCGCTTCTCCGGAAGTTATGCGCGCTCTCGCCGCAATCTACTTGTTGTCTCCGCAAACGCCGATGATCTTCATGGGGGAAGAATGGAACGCGAAGCAACCATTCCTGTTTTTCTGCGACTTTAAGGGCGAGTTGGCGAAGGCTGTCCGCGAAGGCCGGCGGGCGGAGTTCGCAAGATTTTCGGCGTTCCAGGACGGCGCAGCCTCCAAGATCCCCGACCCGCTCGCGGAGAGCAGCTTTCTCGCGTCCAAGCTCGATTGGGACGCCGCCGACGCGGACACGCTTGCCTTCTATCGCGCCCTTCTTGAGCTGCGGAGGCGCCATGTTGTCCCGCTTCTCTCATCGATCGAGCACGGCGGAAGCCCGGAAACCATCGGGCCGGAAGCGGTGCGCGTCGCGTGGCGCGCGGGGGCGCGAATGCTTGTGCTCGACGCCAATCTGTCAGAATCGGTCGTCTCGTTTCCGTCCGCACGCGGCGAGGTGTTTTTCACCGAGGGGAAGACGGAGGGCGAGTTTGGGCCCTGGGCTGTTCGGTGGAGCATCGAATAGCCGTGGCCAGTCCCCGCGCCACCTACCGTCTGCAATTGCGTCCAGGCTTCGGCTTCAGAGAGGCTGCGGAACTTGCGCCATACCTTCGCAGCCTGAGCGTCAGCCACGTCTACAATTCGCCGATATTCAAGGCGCGTCCCGGAAGCACGCACGGCTACGACATCACGGATCATGACGCCCTCAATCCTGAATTGGGCTCGGAAGACGACTATGCGGCGATGATCGCCGCGTTCAACCGGGAAGGCCTCGGATGCATTCAGGATTTTGTCCCAAACCACATGGGCGTCGGAGGCGCTGACAATCCGTTGTGGCTCGACGTTCTGGAATGGGGCCCCCACTCGGAATACGCCGCATGGTTCGACATCGATTGGGCGGCCGGGCACGGGTTGCGGGGCGACAAACTTCTGACGCCGGTGTTGGGCGCGCAATATGGCGCCGAACTCAGGTCGGGAAAGCTATCGCTGGCGTTCGATCCTGAGGATGGGAGCCTTTGCAATATGGGCGTACGGCGAGCACAAGCTGCCGATTTGTCCGATCAGTTACAGCCGAATTCTCGGGCATAAGAACGAGAGTTTCGACCGGCTCTCCGATCTATTCCTCGACCTGCCACACTGGCGGCCGCAGATCGCCGAGCGCGCGCAGGCGCTCAAGCGCGATCTGGCGGCGCTCGCTCGAGAGGATGAAAAAGCGCGCGAGGAACTCGACGCCCGCCTCGCGACGCTCAACGGCGACTGGCGCGCCCTCGATGCGCTGATCGGCGAGCAATCTTGGCGAGTGGCCTCCCATCTCGTCGCCAGCGACGAGATCAACTACCGGCGCTTCTTTGACATCAACGATCTTGCGGGCTTGCGCATGGAGATGGCGCCGGTGTTCGAGCGCACGCACCGTCGGCTCTTGTCGATGATCGAACAGGGCGAGTTGCAAGGAGTAAGGCTCGATCACATCGACGGTCTTTTCGACCCAAAACAATATCTGAACGATCTCCGCGTTTCCGTCGGCCGACCGATCTATGTGGTCGTGGAGAAGATCCTGGCCCCGCACGAGCACCTTCGCGGCGAGCTGGCCGATATCGGGGACGACCGGCTACGACGGCATGAATCTGATGCTGGGGGCGCTCGTCAATTCGTCGGCCGAGAGCGGCATCACCGAGACCTACCGCTCATTCTCCGGGCGGAGTCAGCCATTCGACGAGGTCGCGCGGGACTGCAAAATCAGGATCATGGACAACGAGATGGCGAGCGAGCTCAATTCGCTCGGCCGCGCTGCGGCGCGCCTCGCCGAACAAAGCCCGATGACGGCCGATCTGACGCGGGGAATTCTCCAGCGTGCGCTGAAGCAGATCATAGCCGGCTTTCCGGTTTATCGGACCTACGTCGACCTTGACGGCCCATCCGACGAAGCAGACCGACGCGACCTCGAATGGGCGCTGGTCCGCGCGCGGCGCTCCGACCCCGACATTCACCCCTCGGCCTTCGACTTTCTTCGTGATCTGTTTCTCCCGGACGAGCGCGGAAGCCCGGAGCCACGACCTGAGCCGCACCGCGGGCCTCAGATTCGCAATGAAGGTTCAGCAGTATTCCGGTCCCGTGATGGCCAAGGGCGTCGAGGACACGGCGTTCTATCGCTATAACCGATTCATCGCCCTCAACGAGGTCGGCGGGGCGCCGGAGCGGTTCGGCCTTCCACTGCCGGCTTTCCATAAGGCCAACGCCTACGCGGCCGAGCATTGGCCGTACGGAATGATCGCGACCTCGACACACGATACGAAGCGCGGCGAGGACGCGCGCGCCCGGCTGGCTGTGCTGTCCGATCTTTCGGATGAATGGCGGCGAATGGCATTCGGCTGGAGCGGAATCCTGCGCGCCCGCCAGGGGGACGTCGAGGGAGACGCCCCGCCCGATCGAGACGACGAATATATGCTTTACCAAATGCTCGTCGGTTCATGGCCGAACGAGCTTCTGGACGAAGGCGATCCTGCCGTCCTCGAGAGGTTTTCAGCTCGCGTCGAGGCGGCGCTAGAGAAATCGCTCCGCGAAGGCAAACAGCGATCGAACTGGGCCTCTCCGAACAGCGGATACGAAGAGGCGGTGCGCGGCTTCGCCAGGAGCGCGCTCGATCCCGAAGGCGGCGCGTTCCTGGCGAGCTTCCTGCCGTTCATGAGGCGAGTCGCAGCGCTCGGCGTGCAAAACAGTCTCGTCCAGCTCGCGATGAAGATGACTCTCCCGGGCGTGCCGGACATCTACCAAGGGTGCGAGCTCTGGAACCTCAGCATGGTCGATCCCGACAGCCGTCGGCCTGTCGATCATCGTATCCTCAGAGAAATGGTTGCTGACCTTGAGCCTCGGCTGGCCGCGGTGGAGGAGCGCCTCGCCGTGATTCGGCGCCTCCTCGATAAATGGAGAGATGGCCGGATCAAGCTCGCCCTCACGCTCCTCCTTTTGCAGCTTCGACGCGATCGGGAGCCCTTCTTTGCGGATGCGCGCTATGAGGCGATTGCGATCGGCGGCGACCAGTCAGATTGGGCTCTGGGATACATGCGCTCACGCGGCGTGCATCGCCTCGCTGTGCTCATTGCGCGGTTTCCCGGCCAGCGCGAAACCAATCCGGAGTGGCGCGCGTCCGCGGTCCTTCCCGCGGGCGAATGGACCGATCCGCTTTTCGGCCGACGCCTGCAGTTGGAAGGCGAGATCATGTTGCCCGAACTGTTCGACCCGCTTCCCTTTGCTGTGCTGGAAAGCGGTCAGCATTGAGCGCATCCGTCGGCTTCGCGCAACCGGCCGGCCTCAGCCGCGATCGCTTGATGAAAATTCAGATGGTATGGCGGGTTAGAAAGTCGCGCAGCTTTCGGGTCGTCGTATCGGGGTAGAGGTCGACAAAAAAATGCCCGCCCGCAACTGACGCTTCCACGATGTCACGACAGCGCTTGCGCCACTCTTTTGGGATGTCGAAGAGCTTGGCCATCATTCCAGACTTCCCATAGAGGACCAGTGTAGGACACTCCACTTTGCGGTCGATATCCGCGCTGTCGTGTTCGAGATCGATGCTGGCGGCGGCCCGATAGTCCGAGCAGGAGCCATGGATCATCGCCGGATCAGCCCAGGCCCGCCGATAGTCCGCCAGCATTTCCACGTCGAAGTCGGAAAGCTTTGCGGCGCCCCAGCCGACCAGGCACGTTTCGTAAAAGAAATCGGGATCGTAACCGATCAGCCGCTCGGGAAACGGGTGAGGCTGGGAGAGAAAATACCAGTGCCAATAGGCGCCAGCGACATGGCGGTTGGTGTCCATGAACATCGCGTAGGTCGGCACGATGTCCATCACCGTTAGCGTTTGTACCGCAGAGGGGTGGTCAAGGGCCATGCGGTGTCCCGTCCGGGCGCCACGATCGTGGCCGATGACATGGAAGCGCTCGAACCCCAACCGTTTCATGAGAGCGACCTGGTCTGCCGCGAAGGCCCGAAACGAGTAGTTTGAGCAATCCGGCAGACACAGTGGCTTGGCTGAATCGCCGTAGCCGCGCAGGTCGGCGCAGACCACAGTGAAATGCCGCGCAAGTTCGGGGGCGACCCGCGCCCACATGGCCCGATTTTGTGGGAAGCCGTGCAGCATCAACAGAGGAGCGCCTGAACCGCCGACCACGCAGGCGATGTCAACTCCATCGACCGGGATGACGTGGCGCTGAAAGTTGTCAAACATCGCCGATCCTCATGACGACTGCATCGGGAGCATCCCTGAGTCGGAGCCCATTTTCTAAAGCTTATGCGCCGTCCCCATCAATGAAATGGAGAACACCACGCACCACGGCCGACCGCGAGCAGCCGCTGGTCAGTGGAACTTTCGAGCGAGGGCGCGCGTTGTCCAGTTACGTGTATCACTGCGCAAGGCAGAGGAGCATCCACAGGGTGGCAGCTCGCGCGTCGCACGAATGGCAGGGCGCGTGACGCCCCATGAACTCCAATCTCAGCCGGGAGGCGAAAGATGCAACCCATCCAATCCGACCCCTCTTCCAAGTCATTGGAGGAGTTGGCAGAAGAGTTGAAGGAGCTTAAGGCGAGAATCGAACAGGAGAGGCGAACTCACGCGATGCCCCTCGACTCCAAGCTAGGCGATCCCAACTGGGAGGAGAAGGCCGCCGACGGGCGCTTCGACGCACCCGAGAACAAAGACGACGACGACTAGCCTTAAGACTAAAACCTGGCAGGGTCGCCGACTGCGGCTGCGGCTGGCACGTGCCGCCGGACGATCCATAGACTTGCCCAGTCGCGTCCGTCGAGCAACGCCTCCATCCCGCCCAATTGGACCGCGGCAAACCGCCAAGCGCCGCCAGAAAAATCCGGCTCGCGATGATAGTCGCTGGCACTGGCTTCGCCAACCATGTCCTCGGCGTCGATTTTGACGTCGCTGAAGTCAACGGTCCCGATCAACGAGGCGCGAAACCTGCGCCACGAGGCGCGAAACCTGCGCCGCCGAACGGGGGCGTGAACGGCGCAAGCAGGAGCCCCTCTTCCGATAAGGCTTTGATTTCCGCGTGCGGAGCAACGAGATCATCGTCGAGCCTCTCTGCGGCTCGCGCGGCGACCACCGCGACCCGTTCGAGCGCGGGGAGAGGATCATTTGAACGGACAAACAACGGTTTCGAAATCCCCATACGGTTCCTCGTCGTCTATCAGCGAGCAGCCAACTCAGGCGAGCCGGGAATGCTCCGCTTCCGCGCGGCGATGACAGAGGTTTAGTGCTGCCCTTGCGCTCTTGACCCGTGGCCTCGCCCCGCGGCTGGAACCAGGGCACTGATTGGTTCCGCGCAGCCTTCGCCAGGCGCCGCATCGCCGCCTGAATATCTCGGTTATTCGCCGCGGCCGGTGAGATGCGCGGCTGCGCGCCAGGCGTGATGCGCGAGCGCCTCCAGACGCCGCACCGTGTCCACTCGGACGATCGCTTCGTCCGCGGTGAGTTCGCCCGGTCCCGGCCGCGCTCAGGGTCCCGCTGCGATGAGCGCGACGCAACGCGCTGAGCTCCTTTGCGCATTCTTCCAGGCGGGCGAGCGCGGTTAGCGCGCCGGGCGCCGCGCCAGCCCGCGAACCGATCGGGGCGGCGTGGTCGCTGAGCGCCGACTCTTCGGCGATATCGGCCACGGCCGACGCCGCGCTCTGCATCGCCTCGGCGCAGAGCTGCGAAGCGCGCAGATCTTCCGGCCCGCCTTTCACTGGGCCGAATTCCGGCGCCTCGCCGGCGACTTCGGCAAGCCGCGACGCGTGGTCGAGCGCATGCAACGTGCTCGTGAGCCGCCGCTGCTCATCCTCCAAGTCCGGCGGCCTGCCCGCCTCCGACAAGAACTCCTGCGCCTTGCGCAACGCGTCGGCGGCATCGGTCACGGATGCGTATTTTGCCGGGAGCGGCGGCGGCGCTCTTGTCCGGCGCGGTCAGCGCGGCGCCGATCGAACCGCATAGCGCTTCGATCGCCAGCGCAACCGTCCGCCGAACCGCCTCCACCGCGACGATCGGGCTCGCGAGGGCCGCCGTATCGAGGGAGCGCGTCAGCGGCGAGGCCCGCTCGGGCAGAAGCCGCTCGACGAACCGCGTGAACCAGTCGATGACCGGCATCAGCACCACGACGCCGACGACGTTGTAGGCGGTATGGTAGGCGGCCAGCAGCGTCACGCCGTCGACGGAGCTCTCTGCGCGCAGGAGGAGGAAAATCGTGAACGGGAACAGCGCCAGCGCGATCACGGCGGCGATCACCTTGAACAGGATATAGGCGACCGCCAGCCGCTTGGCGGTGGTGCTCGCGCCGATGGCGGCCATCGCGGAACTGGTCGCCGTGCCGATGTTTTGGCCGATGATCAGCGCGCAGCCTTGGTCGAGCCCGATCGCGCCGGCGTAGTAGGCCGACAGCGTCACGGCGATCGACGCCGTCGACGACTGCATCAGCGCCGTCATCACCAGCCCGACCACGACCAGCGCCAACAGCCCGAAAGAGCCCGACAGGAAGCCGACGCCGGGCGCGCCGAGGACGGCCGGCAGGTCGGACGGGTGCAGCCGTTCGGCGAGCCCTCCCATGCCCTGCTGCAGGGTCGTCAGCCCGAAGAGCACCAGCGCGAAACCGGCCAGCGCCGCGCCCGCCGCCGAGAACGCGGCCGCGACCCAGGAGCTTGATCAGCGCGCCGACGAAAATCATCGGCAGCGCATAGGTCGAAAGCGAGACGCGAACCCCGATGAGCGCGACCAGCCATCCGGTTCCGGTCGTGCCGACATTCGCCCCGAAGACGAGCCCCAGCCCTTGCGGAAAGGTGAGCAGGCCGGCGCTGACCAGCCCGATCGTGGTCATGGTCGTCGCGCTTGACGATTGCACGAGGAGCGTGACGATCGCGCCCCAAAACGCCCCGGAGAGCGGGGTCGCCGCCGCCTTGCTCAGCACCGTGCGCAGCGATGATCCCGCCAGCGCCTTGAGGCCCTCGGTCATGACGGTCATGCCGAGCAGGAACAGGCCCACGCCGCCGAGAATCGAGATCGTCGTCGACATGGCGCGCTCAAATCCCCCGATTCTTTGTCTTTATGTGCGGTGACTGCATCTGAGGGCGAAAGCAGCCGCGGCGTCAAGACGCGGGCGTGAGCGCCGCTTATCGCCGAGATGGCCGCGGCCGCCTTTCAGGCCGCCAGATTCGCGTATTCTCGCCGGCGAGCTCCGCGCGCGCGCGCTCCAACTCCTTCTTCTTGTCCGCATCCACCTTCGGATAGGCGAGGTCCAGCTTCTCCACCGCTTCGACGATCGCCGCGGCGACGACAAGGCGGGTGAACCACTTGTTGTCGGCCGGCACCACATACCACGGCGCTTGCTTCTGACGCGGTGGCGCGGATCGCCGCCTCGAACGCGTGCATATAGTCGTCCCAGAACTTGCGCTCGTGCACGTCGGACGCCGAGAACTTCCAGTTCTTCTCCGGCCGTCGAGGCGCTCCATGAAGCGCCGCTTCTGCTCCTCCCGGGAGAGGTTCAGGAAGAACTTGAGGATGATCGTCCCCTGCCGGGCAAGGTAGTCCTCGAAATGCGCGATGTCGGCCAGACGCTCGTCCCAGATGCGCTTGCCGACGAGCGGCGCGGGAAGCTGTTGCCGCTTCAGGATCTCCTCGTGCACCCGCACGACGAGAACCTCTTCGTAGTAGGACCGGTTGAAGATGCCGATCCGCCCGCGCTCGCGGGAGGCGCGTGGAATAGCGCCACATGTAGTCGTGGTCGAGTTCTTCCGACGAGGGTTGCTTGAACGAGGCGACCTGGCAGCCTTGCGGATTGACGCCCGACATGACGTGCTTGATCGTGCTGTCCTTGCCGGCTGCGTCCATGGCCTGGAAAACGAGCAGCAGCGACCAGCGATTCTGGGCGTAGAGGATGTTCTGCTCCTCCGCGAGCCACTCGGTTCCGCGTTGGAGGAGCTCGGCGGCCTCGCCTTTCTCCAGCTTCAGACCGCGAGTGTCCCTCGGGTCGAAATCCTTCAGCTGAAAGCCCTTGCCCTTGGTGATGCGGAACGGGTGAACATACTTCTGGATGCGCTCCAGAACCTCTTTTCTCGCCATGGCGCAGCCTCCCTTCGCCTGGCGACAGTCTAGCGCGTTACGAGCGGCGGCGCCCAGAGGTTGCGCTTGTGGACGATGTTCAACCTGAGTCGCAAGCGTCTCAAAACACTGGCGGCGGCACGTTCGCCGCGAGAACGCCTCCCTCAGCTGCAACACGTCCCGCGCGCAACACCAGCGATCGCGCGGGCCTGTCGACGACCGCGTCCGCGATGCTCGCCGCTTCGACCGCCACAAGATCGGCGACCGCGCCTGCGTGAACTCCCCGGCGGGGATCGCCAAGCGCCCTGTCCGCCTCGCAAGTCGCGAGCTGCGAAGGCCTCCTCAAGCTCGCGGTCGGTAAACATCTCGTGCCGCGCAGCGATGATCGCCGCGCGATCCAGCATGTCGCCATCGCCATAGGGCGACCAGCAATCGCGAATATTGTCCGATCCCGCAAACACCGTGACGCCGCACTCGCGTAAAGCCCTCACGGGCGGAGCCGGCGCCGAGGGCGGGCAGGCCGTCATGATCGCCACTCCGGCGCGCGCGAGCCGCTCGGCGGTCTCCTGGAAAAGTCGCTGTTCAATGGTCGCGAGCGCGAAAGCGTGGCTGACCGCGACTTGGCCCTGCATGCCGGCCGCGATGGTTCGGTCGGCGATCTCGCGAAGCTCCGCGGCGCCTGTCTCGCCCCCATCGTGCAAGTGAATGTCGATTGCCTTGCCGAATCTCTCGGCGAGTCCGAAGACGATATCGAGCTGGCCGCCAACGTCGCCGTCGAATCCTGCGGGGTCCAGTCCGCCAACAAGGTCAGCGCCCGATTGAAGGGCAGCCGCAAGCAGGTCAGGCGCGCCGCGTTCGGTGACAACGCCGCTTTGCGGAAACGCGACGAGCTGAATGTCGATCCAGTCGCGGTAGGTCTCGCGGACCTTCAGGACGGATTCGAGATTGGCGAGACCGACGTCATTGTCGATGTCGACATGGCTTCGCGCACGCGTTGTGCCGTTCGCGATAAGCGTGCGAACGAGCGCCGAGGCACGGGCTTCGATCGGCAACGCAACCCGATGGCGCGCGACTCGCTCGGCGGCAATTCGCTCGCGCACGCCGCGTCCTTCGACATGCGGCAGGCGCGGCGCGCCCCAGTGCGTCTTATCAAGATGAATATGGCCCTCGACGAAGGCGGGCAGGAGGAGCCTCCCGGCAAGATCGATGCGGCGGTCGCCGGTCGCTGCGGCGCCCGGCGACCGCACCGCGACAATAAGGCCATCGGCGATCTCGACGTCGGAGAGACCGCCGCTCGGCAGGCGCGCATTGGCGAGAACGATCAAATGAGGCTCAGCCGCCGTGCCGCCACATATTTGTAGAGCGGGTCGCCATAGCGCTTGAATTCTTCCCCGGCGGAAAAGCTGAGACTCAGATCGTGCTCGTCGTCATGCGTCACGGCCTCGCGGAAGATCTCTGGCCAATCCGGCAGGCGCATGCCGCGCCACGACTCGAGCTGTCGGCGCTCGGCAAGTTGGGAAAGCCGATCTTCGGCACAAGCGAAGCGATCGCCTGCCAAAAATAGCGCAACGGCGCCGCTGTATCGGGCGTGCGCGGCGACATCATTCTCAGCCAATGCGTTCCCGTCACCGCGTGCAGCGCGGAGAAGTCCCCGGTCCCGGCATAGAGCGCGAGCGAAACGCGAGCTATCCGATCATGCGTCTCCGGCCCAATCGCGAGCATGTCGACGACAGGGGCGAATTCCGGCTTCTCGGCCACCGCGCGCATGAAGTGCCACAACAGGTCACGTTCGGTCTCGATATTCCTAAACGCCGTTGGTCCGTGCATATAGGCGAGAACCTCTGCTGGATCGTCGGTCGAAGGCGCGCGTCCCTGCGCCGCCCCGAGCGGGAGGTAGGTCGCCGCCCAATAGGCGAGCGCGACGCCTGTCTCTTCGTCATCGTCGATCATCGTCGCATAGGCCATGCGCATGAACGGATGGAGCGCGCTTCCTGCGATCCCGTCGATCAGATGCGGCAGATAGCTTCTCGAGGCTTGCGTCGCGCCGAGCCGCGCAACCTCGGCCGAGAAGAACGCGCGATAGTCGCCTTCGCGCTCACGCAGTCCCAGATATTCGCGCCAATTGCGCCGATCGATCTCGCCGAGGCGGTCGGGAACCGGAACGAGGCCGTTCGCCACCTGATAGATATGACAGTAGGCGTCCAGCCGGTCGTCGCTCGCGCCCATGCGGGAGAGCGCGACCAGCACCATCGGCAGGTGATTGGCGAGGAAGAAGGGGAATTCCGCGCTCCACTGCCGGGACCATGCCAGAGCCCGCCCGAGTCCATCCGGATGTGCGGAGTTTCGTCTTGTATTGATCGTTGCGCGCGCGGACGCCGCTCGCATGAGATGCTCCATCCCGATCGGGCGTAGCTACTTCATCCTCGGGACGTTGAAAAGCGGATTTGATCGAAGCAGGCGTCGACACGTTCGTGCTTCGCGATAACCGCACACGACTTGATTGATTTTTCAAAACTGCGGGTGCTAGTTTGCAGCGCACAATCAAGGCGGGACGCATCATGAGACCCTTCCTCGCTCACTTGGCGACGATTTCGCTCGGCGCCTTGGTCCTGACGGGAGTGGCGGGTTCTGCTTCGGCCCAGACGCGATATGACGGCGTCACGCTGAACCTCGCCTCGCAAAATGATCAGTTCGCGACCGTGCTTGCGGCCATGGCGCCGCAATTCGAGGCGCTGACCGGCGCCAAGGTCAACGTCGACATCCTCAGCTACCCGGAACTGCTGACCAAGATCACCGCTGATTACGTCGGCCACACCAAGGGCTACGACATCGCAACCGTTGACATCGTCTGGTCGGGCCAGTTCGCCGAAGCCGGCTACACGGTCGATCTGACCGATTGGATCAAGCGCGACGCGGCGGAAATCAAGGCGGACGACATCTACCCCTCGCTGATGGCGGCGCTGGGGGGCTATGAGGGCAAGCAGGTCGCGTTTCCGTTCGCCGGCTACGCCAACGTGCTCGCTTACCGCAAGGACCTCTATGAAGCCGCGGGCCTCAAGCCGCCGACGACGATGGAGGAATTTGTCGCCGACGCTCTGAAGCTGACCGACAAGAGCAAGAAGATCTATGGTTTCGTCGCCAACGGCCAGAAAGGGCCGGCGGTGGCGCAGGACTGGATGCAGTACAATCGCCAGTTCGGCGGCTCGATCCTCGACAAGGACGGCAAACCGGCGCTCAACTCGCCCGCCAATATCGCGAGCGTGGTCGCGTACAAGAAGCTGTTCGACGAGGCCGCGCCTCCCGGAGCGGCCGACTACGATTGGGGCGGGCGCGAAGAGAGCTTCCGCCAGGGCCTGGTCGCAAACATGCAGACCTGGTCGATCGGCGCGGCCGATTACGACAATCCGAAAGTCTCGAAGATCGCCGGCAAGGCAGGGATCGTGCTGACGCCTTCGGCTGAGGGCCTGCCGAAGGAATATGGCATCGGCGGCTGGGCGCTCGGCATCAACGCCGACATCGACGCCAAGAAGAAGGAAGCGGCCTGGGCTTTCATAAAATGGATCACGAGCCCGGCGGTCCACAAGGAGCTCAACATGCGCGGCGCGGGCAGCTACCTGCGCAAGAGCGAGATGACCGACCCGGACCTGCTCGCCAAGTACCCGTTCTTGCCGGTCATCGCGACGTCGTTCGAGCACGGCGACGGGGACTTTCGGCCGCGCATCCCGCAATATCCTGAACTGCAGGATTTGATCGGCGGCGCGATCAACGCGGTTCTGGTCGGGCAGGCCGATCCCAAGGCGGCGATGGACGACATTCAGGCCAAGGCGCAGGCCCTGTTCAAATGACGCGGATAGAGCGCGCCTGAGACGCGCGATATTTCAACCGCGGGCGCCGGACGCGGCCGCCGCTGGCAAGCATTTAATCGGAAGGTCGGCAATCGGGTGAGCGTCGTCTCGCGAGATGGCGCGTCCAGCGCGAATGGCTCGCCGATCCCACGGGGCCTTTCGTATGCCACGCAAGCGCCGGCTGTTTCTGGTCGCGCTCGCGGCGCCGGCGCTGATCTACGTCCTGGCGGTCGTCATCGGCCCGATGGTCCAGGGCTTCCTCTACTCGTTCGAGACCTACAATCTGATCCGCCCGGGAGCGCGCCATTTTGTCGGGCTCGACAACTATGTCTTTCTGTGGCGGGACGACACGGCGCGCCGGGCGCTCATCAACACCTTCATCTTCACTTTCGGCGCCGTGGCGATCGAATTCGCTCTCGGTCTTGGCGTCGCGCTCCTGTTGTGGCGCGACGATCTCTTCAACAGGATCGCGCTTGGCCTCTTGCTCATTCCGGCGACCGTTACCCCGCTGGTCGTTGGGCTCGTGTTCAAGGCGCTCTTGAACCCGGAATATGGCATGCTCGGATATCCCTTCGCCGAGATCGGCCTTTCCGGGCCGCGCGGCCTGCTCGCCGATCCTGAGCGCGCTCTCGCGACGCTGGTGGCGATCGACGCTTGGGAATGGACGCCGCTGATGACGCTGATCCTGCTCGCCGGCCTCAAATCCCTGCCGACCGACATTCTGGAAGCGGCGGCGGTCGACGGCGCGACGGCGGCGCAGAGACTGCGGCTGATTATCCTGCCGCTGCTGCTTCCCTCGGCCTTTCTCGCGCTGATCCTGAGGATGATGGACGCGTTCCGCGTGTTCGACATCATCTTCGTCACGACCAGCGGCGGCCCGGCCGACGCGACCAACACCTTGATGATCTACGGCGTCAAGCAGGGTCTCGAATTCTTCAACATCGGCCAGGCTTCCGCGGTCAGCACGGTGATCGTCGTCTGCATCCTGATCATGGCCGCCGCGTTCATCGCCGTCATCCGGCCCGCGAGAAACCGTCATGCCTGATCGAGCCGGCCTCACGCTCATCTTGCGTCGCCTCGCGATTGTCGCGGTGCTGGTCGTCGCCCTCGCGCCGATCGTCTGGCTGTTCTCGATCGCCTATAAGCCGACGCGCGACATTTTCGCCTCGCCGCCGCAACTCATGTTCACCCCGACCTTGGACAATTTCGAGAGTGTTTTCCGCTATTTCAATCTCTGGGCGCTCCTGGAGTCGAGCCTCGTCATCGCGATCGGCTCGACAATCTTGTCGCTGCTGATCGGCGTGCCGGCGGGATACGCGCTCGCGCGCGCCAAGAGCCCGCGGGCGATTTGGCTCGCCTATTTCTTCCTGATCGTCCGCACAGTGCCGCCGATCGCGACCTTGATCCCGTTCTACCTTCTGATGCGCGACATCGGCCTCCTGGGCACCTGGTGGGCGGTGATCCTCCTCAACACGGCGCTCAACAGCGCTTTCGTGGTCTGGATGATGTTCGCCTATTTTCGCACCGCCCCGGTCAGCATCGAGGAAGCGGCGCTGACCGACGGCTGCACAGATTTTCGCGCGTTCATCTCCATCGCGTTGCCGACCGTGGCGCCAGGCCTGATCGCCAGCGCCATCTTCTGCGTGATGTTCTCCTGGAATGATTTTCTCTACGCCATGTTCCTCACCAAGGCCGACACCAAGCCGATCTCCGTCGCCCTTCTCTCCGCCTACGGCACGAAGGACATTTCCTGGGGGACGCTCGGCGCGCTCGCCCATTTCTCGACGCTGCCCATCGTCCTGATGATGATCCTGCTCAATCGCTATTTCGTGCAGGGTCTCACCAAGAGCGTCTATTGATCGCGGGACCAAACACGGGAAAAGATCGCTTCGCGTTCGCCCCGCGACGACGGCGTCGCCGCCACCCAAAAGCAACGGCGCTGAAAGCGACCGCAGCCGGGCTCGTTACGAGCTTTCCGCCGTCTTAGCGGCGGCGTCTAATCTTTTCAGTCCCTTGCGGCCCGGTTTAGCGTCGCCTGTCGAAATCGACGCTTGTGACAGCGCTTGCGGACGGGCGACTGGGCCGATAGCGGCGATGCGAGGCCCGCGACATTTTGCGCTCCGCATCGCTGTCCGGGACCACTTTTCTTAGAACCGGAATAAAGCATATCATATTTCTGAAAATATGCAAGGAATTGTTCGCCGTCCCGCGGCGACCGCCGCGTCGCGCCAAGCTTCAGATTTGACCCGTAGATGGTATAACGCTTGCGCCCGGACCTCGCCGCCGATAGTTTTACGGGATGCAGACGACCAACAATTCTTTGGCGGCCGCCCGCCCTCACGCCGCGCGCCGGCGGCGGTGGATGGGCGCGACCGTCGCGCTCGCGGCGGCTCCCTGCTTCCTACTCCAACATGCCGCCCCGGCCCACGCGCAGTCTCCAGTGCTTACCGCATGGCTCGCGGCGAATGCCGAGTGCAAGGGCGGCCACGCCGATGACGCCAAGACGGCGAAGGCGTGCGAGAAGCGCGACCAGATCAGCGCCAGGCTGAAGCGCAGGGGCTGTAGCTACCAGGAGGACGGCGACTGGTGGAAGTGCCCGCACTAAACTATGCCGCACTTGCCTGGAATCGTCATCGCGAGCGGCGGAGCCCTGTGCCACGCTCACAGCCCTACGAACCCTGGATCGCTTCGCGTGCGCTCGCGATGACGACGGTGCTTCGATCCAAAAGCGATAGCGTCTAGCGTAACGTGGGTCGCTCACCCCCCGAACATCGCCAGGATTTCGGGGAGCCGCGCGATCGACCGATCGCATCCGGCGAAGGCGGCGCCGTCAGGCGCGTAGCCGACGACGTAGAGGCCAGCATTTCGCGCCGATCGCGCCCCCGTCACGCTATCCTCGACCGCGACGATCGCATCGGCCGGCAACGCAAGGCGGCGCGCGGCTTCGAGAAACGGCTCCGGATCGGGCTTGCCCGCTGAAACGTCTTCCAGACTGATCGAAAACGCAATCTTCTGGCGAATTCCGAGCCTGTCCAGATTGGCGTCGACGACCGCACGTCCGGAGTTCGATACGCAGGCTTGCGCAATGCCCCGCGCCGCGAGCGCGCGAATGACGTCCAGCGCCCCAAAACTCGGCGCGAGCTCATGGGCGCGCGCGACATAATAGCGCTCGTTCGCGGCGAGCCATGCCTCCCGCTCAACTCCGGCCGGGAACCGCGGGCGCAGCGCCTTCCAGACGTCGAATGCGTGAACGCCGCGAAAGGCGTCCGGCGGGAGGTCGGAGAGGTCAACTCCGAAGGCGGCGCTCGAATTCGATCAGCGCCCGCTGGTGCAGGCCCTCGCTGTCGATCAGCGTGCCGTCGAGATCCCACGCAACCGCACGAAACTTGCTCATGCCGCGTCCGCCTCCGGCGATGTGGAGAGGCGGCGGTAAATGTCGCGATAGCGGCGATACCCTTTGCGATAGGTTTCGGCGACGCCGGGGCGAGGTTCGATCCGATCGGCGGGACGAACGAATGCGGATATCGCCGACCAGTCAGAGGCAAGGCCCGCGCCGATCGCCGCCGTCCAGGCCGCGCCAATGCAGGAGCCCGGGATGTCCAGCGAGCCGCTGCACAGGCTGTTCCAGCACATCGGACACGATCTGCATCCAGACGCGACTGTTCGAGCCGCCGTCGGAGACGATGAAACGCTCGGTCCGGTAGCCGATCTCGCGGAGAACCTCGATATGATGCGCGATCGCGTAGGCGTAGGCCTCGAGCAAGGCTCGCCACACATGGCCGATGTCATGCGAGAGCGTCAGCCCGTCGAATGTGCCACGGGCGCCCGGGTCGTGAATCGGCGTCTTTTCGCCGAGAAAATACGGCGTGATGATGAGCCCGTCGCTGCCGGCCGGGCGCGTCTCTGCGAGACGGTCGAGCCATTGATGGAGGGAAAGCCCTGCGGTCTCCGCCGCGGCCGCTTGGCCTGAGGCGAATTCGCGCGCGAACCAGTTGAGCGCGGAACCGCCGGTCGACATGCACCCGTTTGGCACGAACAATCCTGGTCTCAGGTGGTAGTCGAGATAAAGCCTAGGGTCGGGCCGGGCCTGATCGGTGGCGATCAGAATGTCGACCGAGCCGCCAAATTTCAGCAGCACGTCGCCGACGCCGACCACGCCTGCGCCAAGGGCCGAGGCGATCATGTCCGCCGCGCCGCCGACCACCGGCGTTCCTGGCGCAAGCCCGCTCTCCGCCGCGCCCTGGCGGGAAACAACTCCGAGGATTTCATGCGATGCGACCTTGCGAGGCGACGCGGCGCGCGGGATATGGGCGAGCGACACCAGCGCGTCATCGATAGCGTGCGTGGAGAGGTTGACGAATCCCGCTTCGAGCGCCCAATTCTGCTCGACGGCGCGCTCGCCGGTCAGGCGCCAATTGATATAGTCGTAGGAGCCGAAGACGGCGCCGATGCGAGCGAAGACGTCCGGTTCGTGTCGCTCGATCCACCTCAGCTTGCCCGCGACGAGCTGCTGATTGACGCCATTGCCGGTCTTGGCGAGAAACGCCCGTTCGTCGACCTCGGCTCGGAGTTCGGCGACCTCGGCGCCGCAACGCGCGTCGCTCTGCTGGATGCTCAGCCGCAGCAGACGCCCGGCGTCGTCGAGCAGCACGACGGCGGGCAGCATGCCCGTCACGCCGACGGCTGCGATAGCGGCGGGGGAAACGCCGGTTACGTGCAGCAATTCGCGGATGATCTCGCCGACGTTCGACCACCATTGCTCCGGATCTTCCTCCGCCCAGCCCGCGCGCTCCGAGCGCAGAGCCACAGGCCGCGAGGCGAGGCCGAGCGTCTGATCCGGCAGGCGGATGAGGATCCCCGCCGTCGAGGTGGTCCCGATGTCGAGGCCGAGAACGCAGCTCATGGCGGGCCTTATAATCGAAGCAGGGCGCGGGGCAGAGACGTTTCACGGTCTCTGATCTTGTTGGTATAGGTCCAACGAGGTCAATCATCGTGGGAATCAAATTGCCTGGCGGCTCGCCATATTCCGAACTGGTTGGCAAACGCGCGTTTGTGACCGGCGGCGCGCAGGGGATCGGACGTGCCATCGCCGCCGCTCTCGTTCGATCCGGCGCGACGGCGGCGATCGCCGATCTCGATGTCGAGGCTGCGCGCCGGACGGCGGGAGAGATCGGCGGCGGCTCTCTCGCCCTGGAGGTGGACGTCCGCGACCGCGCCTCGGTCGAGCGCGCGTTCAGCGAGGCGCTGGCCAAGCTCGGCGGTTGCGAAATCCTGATCGCCAACGCCGGCGTTTCGACGATGCAGCACGCGCTGCGTCTGACCGACGAGGAATGGGACTTCAATTTCGCCGTCAACGCGCGCGGCGTGTTCCTGACCAATCAGATCGCGGCCCGTCATTTCGTCGCGCAGAACGCGGGCTGCATCGTCAATACGGCTTCGCTCGCCGGAAAGGTCGGCGCGCCGCTGCTCGCGCATTATTCCGCGTCGAAATTCGCCGTGCTGGGATGGACCCAGGCTCTGGCGCGCGAACTGGCGCCAATGGGCATTCGCGTGAACGCGGTCTGTCCAGGCTTCGTGAAGACCGGCATGCAGGCGCGCGAGATCGAATGGGAAGCGCGCCTGCGGGAGGTTTCGCCGGAGCGGGTCGTCGCCGACTATGTCGCGCAGACCCCGATGGGGCGACTCGAACTGCCCGAGGACGTCGCCGACGTTGTGGTTTTCCTGTGCTCTGACCAGGCCCGCTTCATGACCGGCCAGGGCGTCAACGTCACGGGCGGCGTGTACATGACATGACTGAGGCGGCGCCGATCATCGGGGCGGACGGGCGCGGTCGCCGTCAGACGCCGAGTTCCTTGAACACCTCGCGCGCGATGCGAAAACCATCCAGCGCCGCCGGCATGCCGCAATAGACGGCGACCTGCAGGAACGCCTCCTGGATCTCGCTCTTGGTGACGCCGTTGTTGAGCGCGCCGCGGACATGCACTTTCAGTTCCTGCGGCCGATTGAGCGCCGAGATCATGCCGAGGTTGATCAGGCTGCGGCTGCGCCGATCGAGTCCCGGACGGTTCCAGATTTCATCCCAGGCCCATTCGGTGGCCATCTGCTGAAATCGGCCAGGTGAAATCGTCGGCCTGCGCGATGGAGGCGTTGACGTAGTCGGCGCCAAGGACCTCGGTGCGGGTCCGCAAGCCGCGCTCGAACTTTTCCGACCTTGGTTTCCTGTCGCTCATGCGTATTCCTTCGGGCAGAGTTCGCCGTCATTGACGGGGTCGCCGCGGAGCTGCGAGATTGCCGCTAACCGGCCTTGCGCCGGCCTGCCGGCTGGGCGGCGGGCTTCGGCTCCGCCTTGGGCTCGCCCTTTCGCCCCTGGATGGGCAGCAACATTTCGCCCTGGCCCGCGACCCGCTTCTTCGGCTTTTTCGCTTTCGGAGCGGCGTCCGTCGTCGCGCTTGGCGCAGCGGGCGCCTTGGGCGCGGCGCCGCCCGCTTTTTCGTCCGTCGCCAGGCTGCGGCGCAAAGCGTCCATCAGGTTGATGACATTGGTCGGGGCGACG
The DNA here is from genome assembly GCA_963839185.1 of uncultured Alphaproteobacteria bacterium. Lineage (GTDB taxonomy): Bacteria > Pseudomonadota > Alphaproteobacteria > Rhizobiales > Beijerinckiaceae > Roseiarcus. The sequence continues at coordinate 185,521 of CAWIUD010000023.1, forward strand.
AAGGCAGGCGCTTTCGGCGCGGGCAGGCCCTTCTGCTTCTTTTCCAGGAGCTGAAGCACCGCCTGCTCATAGCGGTCGACGAACTTCGACGGATCGAATTCCGCCTCTTTGCTCTTGAGAATATGCTCGGCGAGCGTCAGGAGGTCGGGCGACACTTTCACGTCGGGAATGTCGTAGAAATAGTCCTTCGAGTCGCGGATCTCGTAGGGATACCGTAACGTCGTGCCGAGAAGTCCCTTGTCCCAGGGCTGGAGCATGATCACCCGCTCGCGCTTGGCAAGGACGACGCGTCCAAGCGCGGCCATGTTTTTGCCGCGCATCGCCTCGCGGATGACCGCGAACGCTTCCTGTCCGACCGGATCGTTCGGCCCGATGTAATAGGGGCTGTCGAGGTAGCGCTCGTCGATCTCGCTGCGCGGAACGAACGAGTCGATCTCGATCATGTGGTTGCTTTCCACCTCGATCGACTCGATTTCCTCGTCCTCGATGAGGACGTAGGCATTCTTCGCATATTCGTATCCGCGGCCCTTGTCGGCGGCCTCGACCGGCTCGCGCGTCGCCTCGTCGACCAGTTGCTGGCGCAGCCGATTGCCGGTCTTCTTGTTGATCTGGCGGAACGCCACGCGCTCGCTGGATGACGAAGCCGTATAGAGCGCAATCGGGCAGGAAACGAGGGCCAGCTTGATGTAGCCCTTCCAGTAGGGTCGAACGGTCGGCACGCGAAAACTCCAACTCGACGGTTGCATCGATTCTAGACCTCAGCGCCGATGGAGTCAACCAACTGAAGATAGGGCCGAATATTCCCGCAACTTGTGATTGCCGATCGACAGCGGCGTCGGGTCGCGTGTCCGGTTCGGAAGACCTGCGTCCGGATGACTCCATCCGGAAATGAGCTATTGTTGATCGAAATTCTGGCGTCGAAGGCGGCGCTGACCGGCAGGTGAGGCGATGGAGACAAATTTTCCGCGCTATTGGATGTGGTCGGAAGCGTTCGAGATGCTGGCGCGTGCGGAGCGAATGCACCGGCAATTCTTTCAGCCGTCCGGGGCGCCTTCGTCGGTCGCTTGGGAGCCGCCGGTCGATGTCCTTGAGACCGAGCGCGCGGTGCTGGTGCTGGTCGCCCTGCCCGGAGTCGATATCGACGAGGTCAAGGCCGTCATCAATCAGGGGGAGCTGTTCATTTCTGGTATCCGCACATATCCGGCGGAAATGCAGACCGCGACCATCCATCGCCTTGAGCTTCCCCAAGGCCGATTCGAGCGGCGGATTCGGCTTCCCCCCGGGCGCTACGACACCATTCATCGATCGGCGGCTAACGGTTGCCTGTTGATTACACTGCAAAAGTCGGAGGCTCCGAAGAATGGCTGACGCAACGGCCGCGAACGCATCGGAAGAGAGCTCCGGCGGCGCGCTGTCGCCGCCATTGCCGCCAGACGCCCTGGTCATCGTACCCGTGCGCGGCATGGTGCTGTTTCCGGGGACGGTGTTGCCGATCACGCTCGGCCGGCCGCGGTCGGTCATGGCGGCGCAGAGAGCGGTGAGGGAACAGAAGCCGGTCGGCATCGTGATGCAGCGCAATGCCGAGGCTGAAGATCCGCTTGCCGTCGACCTGCATCGGATGGGGACGGTCGCCAACATCGTTCGCTACATCACCGCGCCGGATGGAACGCATCATCTGATCTGTCAGGGAGAGCAGCGGTTCCGGGTCGTTGAGTATCTGACCGGCTGGCCGTTCTTCGTCGCCCAGACGGTGAGGATTCCGGAGCCCACTCCGACGTCCGACGAGATCGAGGCCCGCTTTGTCCATCTCAAGGGCCAGGCGATCGAGGCCATCCAGCTCCTGCCGCAAGCGCCAAACGAATTGCTGGCGACAATCCAAGGCGTCAATTCGCCCGAGCGCGCTCGCCGATTTGGTGGCGACGTTCATGGACGCGACGCCGGATGAGAAGCAGGAGATCCTCGAGACGGTGGATATCGGCGCCCGTTTGCAGCGGGTGTCGCGGCTCCTCGCCCATCGGATCGAGATTCTTCGACTGTCCCAGGAGATCGGCCGGGAGACCAAGGCCTCCATCGACGCGCGCAACCGCGAGGTGCTGCTGCGCGAGCAGATGGCCGCGATTCAGCGCCAGCTTGGCGAAGCCGACGAGGGAAAGGCCGCCGAAATCGCCGAGCTGGAAAAGGCGATCGCCGACGCGAAAATGCCGAAAGAGGTCGACGACCAGGCGCGCAAGGAGCTGCGGCGTTTGCAGCGCATGCCGGAAGCCGCCGGCGAATATGGGATGGTGCGAACCTATCTCGATTGGCTGGTCGAATTGCCGTGGAGCCTTCCCCAGGAGTCGCCAATCGACATTGCGGCGGCGCGCCGCATCCTCGACGAGGATCATTTCGGCCTCGACAAGATCAAGCGCCGGATCATCGAATATCTGGCGGTCCGCAAGCTCGCGCCGGACGGCAAGGCGCCGATCCTTTGCTTTGTTGGACCGCCCGGCGTCGGCAAGACGTCGCTCGGCCAATCGATTGCGCGAGCGATGAATCGCAAGTTTGTGCGCGTAAGCCTCGGCGGCGTGCACGACGAAGCCGAAATTCGTGGACATCGGCGGACCTACATCGGCGCCCTGCCCGGCAACATCATCCAGGCGATCCGCAAGGCCGGCGCCCGCAACTGCGTGATGATGCTGGACGAGATCGACAAGCTTGGCGCCGGCATCCAGGGCGACCCGGCGTCAGCCTTGCTGGAAGTGCTCGATCCCGAGCAGAACAGCACCTTCCGCGACAACTATCTCGCCGTGCCGTTTGACCTCAGCCGCGTCGTGTTCATCACGACGGCGAATGTGCTCGACACGATCCCCGGACCGCTGCGCGACCGCATGGAGATCATCAGTCTCACCGGCTACACGGCGAGCGAGAAGCTGCAGATCGCGCGGCGCTATCTGGTTCCGCGCCAGCTGGACGCCAATGGTCTCAAACCGGATCAGGTCAAGATCGATGACGAGGCGCTGCGCGCCATCATTCAGCATTATACCCGCGAGGCTGGCGTCCGGAGCCTTGAGCGTGAAATCGGGCGGACTTTGCGTCAAGCCGCCATGCGGATCGCAGAAGGCGAGAGCGGGCCTATCGTGATCTCCCTCAGCGACCTCACCCCCATTCTCGGCCCGCCGCCGTTCGAGGACGAAGTCGCGATGCGGACCAGCGTCCCGGGCGTGGCGACAGGTTTGGCTTGGACGCCGGTCGGCGGGGATATCCTGTTCATCGAGGCGACCGCGACCCCTGGAGGCGGCCGTTTGATCCTCACCGGCCAGCTTGGCGACGTGATGAAGGAAAGCGCCCAGGCGGCGCTCAGCATTGTCAAGAATCGAGCCGTCGCACTCGGAATCGATCCCAGTCGCTTCGAGAAGACCGACATCCACATCCACGTGCCGGCGGGGGCCACGCCGAAAGACGGTCCAAGCGCGGGCGTGGCGATGTTCATGGCGCTCGTTTCGCTGATGACCGACCGGACGGTGCGTAACGATACGGCGATGACCGGGGAGATCAGCCTTCGAGGGCTTGTGCTTCCGGTCGGCGGAATCAAGGAGAAAATCGTCGCGGCGCACAGGGCCGGAATCAAGCGCGTCATGCTGCCGGCGCGCAACAAGAAGGATTTCGAAGACATTCCCGAAGAGGTCCGCCAGCAATTGACCTTCATCTGGCTCGAACGCGTCGAGGAGGCGGCCGCGTCCGCGCTCGAGACAGGGACGCCGGCGAAAGCGTCAGTCGCCTAAGGCGAGATGAATATAGCTTCAACCACCGCCGTCATTGCGAGGAGCGCAGCGACGAAGCAATCCAGAAGATCGTAGAGCGCCCCACGATCCTCTGGATTGCTTCCCCCCGGGCTTGACCCGGGGGTCGCTCGCAATGACGGGAGCCGCTTGCACGGACGCCTGCGAGCGCCTTTCAGCTTCCATAGGCGGCTGCCGCGGCGAGGATAAGCGCGATCGCCAAAAGCGACACGCCGCCGGCCGGCCATCGGCGTAGCTGCGTGTCCACGCGCTCGAAGAATTCGCCCAACGGCAGGCTCGCGTTGAACGCCGCTTCGGCCGCGACGACGCTATCGCCTTCCGGAATGCGCGGAAGCCGGTTTCCCCAGCGCTGAACGCCAAGCGCCAGGACAGCGCCGACGACGAGCGGCCAAAGCCCGTCCCACACCTTTGCGAGGCTCACCGAATCCGAGAGCGCCCCGACAGCGGGATAGAAAAGCCATGGGATGAATATCGCTCCGATTGCAATCGCTGGCCAATGCCGGACCGCCGAAGCCGGCGCCTGCAAAGAGGCGTCCGCCGGAGCGGTCCTCCCTAAGGCGAGTCAGAAAATGCAGCATGAGCGCTGCGGTCGCCACGGCGGAAGCATTGGCGAGGCCTGCCACAACGCCGTCTCCAAACAGGTCCTTGACCGAGAGCTTGGCCAGGGCGCCGCCGGTGAACGGCAGTCCGGCGAGGCTCAGCGCCAACGCGGCCGCCAGGATCAAAAACAACTTGTTGCGCCGGAGATCTGTCGCCGCGGCGGCGCCGACGGTGAGAAACAGCGCGCCCTTAACCAGGACATGGTTGGCCGCGTAGAAGGCGACTGCGGACGGCGCGCCCGCGTCGCCGTAGGCGAGCCCCATGCCCAGCGCCGCGGCGATCACGCCCATCTGGCTGATGCTCGAATAGGCGAGCACCGTCTTCGGATTTGGCTGCGTGATCCCGATCGCCGCGCCGTAGAAGGCGGAAAAGAAGCCGATGACGACCAGCGCCTCCCCCCAGCCTTGCAGGGAAGCGCCGAACGGCAGAAACCGGATCAGGCCGATGACGCCCGCCTTGACCGCCGCTCCGCTCAACACGGCCGCTGCGGGAATGGGCGCCGCCGCATAGGTCAGCGGCATCCAGCCGTTGAGCGGCGCGAGGCCCATTTTCATGCCGAAGCCGGCGATGATCAGCGCCAGCGCCCCGTCGCGCCAAGGCGAGGCAGGGAGAGCCGCAACGACGTCATCGATCCGCAGGCTGCCACTCGGTTCGCCTGCCGCGAGCAGAGCGAACGCGAGCAGAAGCAGCGCCTCGCCGAGAATCGTGAACGCCATGTACACGCCGCCGGCGCGTTTGGACGACGGCGCCGAATCCTCGGCGATCAATCCATAGGCCGGAATGCTCACCAGCGCGTAGACGAGATAGAAGGTCAAAAGATCGGCGGCGATGAAGACGCCGAGACTGCCGGTCAGCGTCAGGAGCCATGCGATCGCGAAACGCTCGTTTGGCTTTTCTCCGCCCGAGAAAGTCGCGGCGCTGACGACGATCCACAACAGCGACGCCGCCGCCATGAGCAACGCGCCCGGCGCGGCGAGCGCGAGGCTGACGCGAAGCGCCGGCGCTTCGCAGGCAATCGGGCCGCCGCCGAGCGCGGCGATCGCCGCGCCAAGAGCGGGCATCGGCGCAAGCCACTGGAGCGCCAGCGCGGGGCGGCGAAGTCTTTCTGACAGGCATGCCGCCAACAGGAGAAGCGGCGCGGCAAGCGTCGCCCCGAGCAGCCAAGGGCCGATGTCCTGGGCGGCGCTCGCAAGCCATGCTGACGATGAAGCGTCGGTCATCGCAGCGCCGCCGCCGCCTCGCGGCCGATCCGGAGGAAATCGAAAAACGATTGCGGGGCGAACCCGAGCGCCACCGCCGCCATCGCCAGCGCAAGAGCGACCGCCTCCCGGCTGCGCTGCGGGCGGCTCTTCAATTCGACCGAACCATCCGAGAGCGCCGGGGCGATGATTCGATAGACGTATCCGCCCGCCAGCAATCCGCCTACGAGCATCACAATCGCCCACGGCCACTGGCCAGCCGCCACGGAGGCCCGCAAAAGCAGCCATTTCGCGGCGAATCCCCCGCTCGGCGGCAGGCCCATCAGGGACAAGCCCCCGAGGCCGAGAGCGAAGAAGGTCGTCGGCATCGCGCGCCCCGCGCCGGCAAATCGTACGATCTGGTCGTGCCCAAGCAACTCGGCGATGAGGCCGGCTGACAGAAACATCGCCGCTTTGGCGAAAGCATGCGAGAGGGTCTGCATCATCCCGCCGCTCCACCCGTCGTCTGTCCACGGGTGCGCGCCGGAGGCCAGCGGAAAGATCAGAAAAAGGTATCCGATCTGAGCAATCGTCGAATAGGCGATCAGCAGTTTCAGCCGCTCCTGCCGCAATGCGAGGACGCTTCCGAACAGGATCGCCGCCGATCCGAGCGTCCCGAGAACTGCGTCCACGGCGCCCGCCGGGAGAGCGGGCAGCATATAGAACCAGATGCGGATGGTGAGAAAGAACGAGCCTTTGACCACCAGTCCGGAGAGGACTGCGCTAGCAGCCGCCGGGGCGTTCGCGTGGGCTGGAGGCAGCCACAAATGCAGCGGGAAGAGCGCGGTCTTGGCGAGCAGACCCGCCGTCATCAACCCCGCCGCGACCCACACTGCCGGCTGAGACTGGATGCGCTCGGCCAGGAGCACAATATCGAGCGTCCCGTAAGCGCCGTACAATAGCGCACCGCCAAGCAGGTAGAACACTGAGCCGAATAACGCGAAAAGCAGATAGCGCAGCGCGGCGACCAGCGTCTCCGGCCGGCCGTCGATGCAGACCAGCGGCACTGCGGCGAAGGTCAGAAGCTCCAATGCGACATAGAGATTGAACAGATCCGCACCGACGAAGAGAAGGGTCAGCGCCGTCCATATGGCCTGAAGCATGATCCAGAACGCGAACGGCCCGCGCGCTTCCTTCGCGCCTTCCGGCGTCGCGAAACTGGCCCGCGCGAAGAACCCGGCGGCCGCAAGCACCAGCGCCGCCGTCACCAGCATGACCGCCGATATGCCATCCGCCCTCAGCGCGATGCCAAGCGGGGGCGGAATCCCGGCGACGTCGTAGACGAGCGGCGCGCCGGAGCGCCAGATGAGCACGGCGATCGCGACGGCGATGGCGAACCCGACCGGCATGAGGCCGAGCGCGATGCGTTCGGCCCACCGTCCGCCGAGTGCGAACGACAGCAGAATCCCGGCAGCCGGGGCCAGGATCGCCAGCACCAACAGAGGCCCGCCCGCCGTCGCCGCAGGAGCCGGAAGCGTCCCGATCATGGGCCGCTGGTTCCCTCATCCGGAGGCTTCGCCCCGACGTCGGGATCGAGCGTGACCCTCCCGGTTTCGTCCTGGAGCCGGAGGATCAGGGCGACGGCGAGCGCGCTCGCCGCAAATGCGACGACGATGCCGGTTATGACCATCGCCTGGGGAACGGGATCAGCGACGAACCCCGCCCCCGCCCCCCTGCGCGCGACGATGCCGAACAGCAGGAAAACGCCGCTGCCGATCAGATTGAAGGCCAGAACCTTGCGAAGCGGTTGCGGATTGACGATCAGGCCGTAAAGACCGAGCCCCACCAGCGCCGCCCCCACGAGTTCCGGCGAGCGTTGACGTGCTCATGCCCTCGGGTCCTGGCGTGGCGGCCCCACGACCAGCATCGGCAGGGTGACCGCGATGGACAGCAACATGAACGCCTCGATGAACAGGATGATCGGCTTGGCGAAGCCGTCGGGATAGGCGAAGAAACTGCCGGCCATGCCGGCGCCTGCAAGGCCGGCGACGAGGAAGACCGCGGGACCGGCGATGAGCGCGAGCCGGAGCCAAACGGCGCCGATGCGAGGCGGCTCGGCCAGTCTCGCAATCATCACGATCATCCACATCGCGGCGAGAATGGCGCCCCCCTGAAAGGCGCCGCCCGGCGCATCCGCGCCGACCCAGAAGATGTGAAGGCCGACCAGAATCCCGAGCGGCGCCAGAATCTGGTCGAGGAAAAGCAACGCGCCCTCCGGCCTCGCCCGGCCAAGGGGCGTCGGGGCCCCGCCCCAGAACCGGTCGGGCGCAACCGACCATACGCCGACCACCGCGAGCGCCAGCACGACCTTCTCAAGCATCGTGTCAAACGAGCGGTAGGCGATGAGCACCGCGGTCACCGGATTGCCAAGACCTGTCGCCGCGAGCCCTTGCCGCGCCTCGGGCGCAAGAGTCGGCGCCGGCTGCGGCGGCATCAGCACGACCGCCGCAAGGGCGGCAGCCACAAGAACGGACAGCGCGGCGGCCCAGAGCCGCTGCCAGCGGGCCGAGAGTTCGCCGACTTCCGCTTTCCCCGCGCTTGCCAGGCGCGCGCCCGAGGTGACCAGCAGAACGCCCGTCACGCCGCTGCCGATCGCGGCTTCCGTCAACGCAACATCCGGGGCGTAGAGGCGGATCCAGACGAACGAGAGCAGCAACCCGTAGGCGACGTAGCCGACGACCGCGCCGAACGTCTCACGCGCGAAAATGGTCCAGGCGGCGACCGCCACGACAAGCGTAGCAAGACCGACGTCGAGGACAGGGAGGACGGTCAACCGACCTGTCCCCGACGATGTAGCGCGCGCCCGACCATCTGCGCGGTCGAAGCGCCGGACAATTGGATCAGCGCCCAGATTGCGATCAGTCTCAGCGCGTCGAGCAGGCTGTCTGCGCGGGGCAGAAGTCCGAGTATGACGAGGCCAAGACCGATGTTGTCCGCCTTGGTCAGCGCGTGCAGACGGGTGAGCGAATCAGGGAAACGCAACAGTCCGACCGCGCCGGCGAAAAAGAAGAACGCGCCCGCTCCGATCGCGGCGAGGCTGAAAACGTTGAGCGCAAAACTCATCGATCGTCCGGCGGAGGGGAATCTTGCGCCTCCAGCGTGGCGCTGTTGACGAAGGCGACCGAAGCGAAGGCCGCGAGCAGCGCCAGCCCGAGCGCGATGTCCTCCACCCCGGCGACGGTCGTCGCCGACGCGATCAAGAGCAGCGAAGCGATGCCTCCCGTACCGAAGAGCTGGACGGCCATCATCCGGTCGAAGTCGCTGGGTCCCCCCAGCACCCGAACGAGCCCGGCGGCGACTGTCAGAAGGATGAATCCCGCCGCAGCGAGAAGGACGTCATTCATCGCCGAGCGCTCGCATGAAGAGGGCCTCCTCTTGCGCCAGATCCCGCGCGATGGGCTGAGCGACATCGAGCCCGTGAATGAGAAGCGAGCCCTCGTCCGATCCTACAGGCAGAGTCCCGGGCAACAGGCTCGCCAGAGCGCTGAACGCGTTGCGCGCGTTTCCCGGCGGCAAGCGCAACGGCGCCCTGACCAGTCCTGGCCGCAAGTCGAGCTGCGGACGAAGGGCGCGCCGCGCGACGTCGAAGCCCGAGACGAGGGACCCGCGTACGAAACTGACCGCGAGAACCGCGAGCGCGCCGAGCCGAACCCGCGACCCTCTCGGCGGCTGAAGGGCGAGACTGGCCCAGACGGCGCCGGCGACGCCGACCAATCCCACCGGGAGGTCCGCAATCTTCCAGCCGGAGATCGCGAGCCAGAAGGCGAAGAAGAGCGTCGCTCGGGTTATCGCTGCGCCCGCGAGCTCGGGCCGTTCGGCTGCGGGCGGGCTCAAGGACGGCGTCCGGAACAGCGGTGGAACATCGCGGCGTCCCCCTGAAAGGCGAACGCGGCCCCCGCGTTCGACTGTCCCGCGCGCTTATCATATCGACGGCGACCCGCCAATGCAGCCCGCGCGCGGCGCGCGCGCGCAAGACCGATCCCGGCTCTAGGGAACAGCGAACGAGCAGGGCGCGGAGGTCGATGCGCGGCTCGTTGCGCTGGGGCGACCCTCAGGTTCGGCGACCCTCCGGCGCCGCAGATCCCTATCCTCATACGCGAAGCGCGATCGCCGACGAAATCAGCGGCTATCCCTCGCTATGCACTTCCTTGATCCGACGGAAAGCGATCAAAAAGTGTAACGAGCGCCGACCGTCGGAGCAAGGTTGTTGTTGTAGAAGTAGGGGACGCCGGGGCCGTGAGGAATGGCGATGGCCAGACCGCCGGTGACCTGGGAATATGCGATGCCGGCGTAAACGTCGAATTTCTTGAAGATATGATAGTCGACAAAACCCGAAACCTCGTCGAGCGTCCCAGAGCAGGCGCTGCGGAAACCGGCCACGGGCGAGCAGGCCGACGGAACACGGAAGTTGTTCTGCAACTCATGATAGTATGATAAGATAATGTCCGTTTTGTCGTTGTAGGAATATCTCAGACCTGTCCAAAAAACCTGCACAATCTTGGCAGAATCAAGATTGTTGTTTTCGACGCCGCTCAATTGATAACCGCCCTGGGCCGTAGCGCCGACGCCCAACGGATCCGCCGGATTATGAAACAGGATGTGTTCGTAGCCGCCGAAGAGCTTGAACTGGTTCCAGGTATATTTGGCGGCGAGCATAATGGCGGTATTGTCGGTCACGATGCCATATTCGGTGTTGCCCATTCCGATCAAATTGGGCCCGGTGATTGGGTTTGTGTTGATGCTGTTGACGGTCGACTGATAGGGCTGCGTTGAGACTCGTCGGTCCCAGCAAGGGGTTGAGGACGCTGATCGCCTGGTTGACGTGCTGGACGACGACGTCGCCCGCGAAGTTGTTGTAGACTTCGCCGAAATCCAATCCATAGGCGGTGTTATGCGGGTCTTCCGGCGTACAGGTGAAGGCTGTCCAGGTGGCGGAGTCGGAGTAGCAACCCCCCTGACCGCTGGCGAACTTATACATCGCGCCGACATGGACCGGGCCGTAGGCGATGCGATATTTCAGGGCGTAGTCCCAACGGGTGTCCTGGGTGTCGCCGCCGCCGGCCATCAGGCCGTTATAGCCGATGAAGGAAAAGGAATAGGCGCCGACGGCCGGATCGTAAGCGAGCATCGCATCGGTGCCGAGAGAGCGCTGACGACCGAAGGTCAGCGTGCCAAAATTCGCAGACGATATTCCGGCGAAGAGTTCATCGTTGAAGATTTGGCCCGCGCGTGCGCCGTCCCCGGCGAACGAGTATTGGCTCCTGGGCAGGCCGTTGTTGATGATATTGGTGGCTGCGAGGTTGGCGATGTCGCCGGTCGGATTGATGCCCGTCGAGCCGTTGAACACAACAGACCAGCCGGGCAGAACCTCTTCAATGCCCTTCAGGCCCAGGCCCGTCTGCGACAGGTTGTTCGGCGCGACGAGGAATTGAGAATGGTTGCCGTTCCGGTTGACGAGCGATTCGCCTTCATAGTTATAGCCGTTTATCGGCATGCCGTGGCTGACCCAGCCTAGGCCGACGTCCAGAGCGCCGTACAGCGTGATGCCGCGCCACGTCAGCGGGCAATCGTTGACGACGTAGTCCTGCACGGTGGCGCAGGCCGCGACGGGGGACGGAACAGTGGGCGCTGGTTGAGCGGTTGGGAGATCGGCGGCTAGCGCCGAGACCGTAAGCCCAACCATCGCTGCGCAAGTCAATAAAAGACATGTTGTCGATCTCATTTATCCCGACCTTTAGATTGGCTGCTTGGCGGGATTCGCCCGGCGATATATCTATCGAAACATAGCCGATGCCCAAATGCTGTAGTTTTTTTGCCACAATCTCGGACTTAATTTTTTATTTTAGATTCCAAATGGATCGCTGGCGCGCGCTGGGGAGTAAGGTCGTCAACGTGGCGAACGCGGTCCCGGGCACAGGCGAAGGCCGGCACAGCAATCAGCGCTATCGGCATTCAAAGTCCCGCGAGCTGCCTGCGGCGGCGCGCTGGCGCTGCCGCGCGCAAGGTCAATCGATTCCGTCATGCGAACGGTTGCGGTCTATAATCTCGGACGACGGGTCTTCCGATGAAAACAGCGCGCACAACCACATCGCCGGCCAGATAGTCGAACAGGAGGAGGAAACACATGCGCCAAAGGCTGACGGCCGTGGGGTGCGTGATAACCGCCATGTCCCTCGCTTGGATCGCCGCTGACACAGCGAGTTTACCGGCCAAAGGCAAGGAGCCCAGGTTTCCCCAATTGACCTTGGAACAGCTCAACGACCAGCAGCGCCCGGTCGGCGAGAAGATCGTGAAGATTTCGAGCGTAGGGCTCGGCGGTCCCTACAATCCGATGTTGCGCAGTCCGGTCTACGCGCAGCGCATGTATGACCTGCTCGACTATCTGCGCTGGCACACGTCCGTGCCGACCAAGCTCAACGAGATGGCGATCCTCATCGTCGGTCGGCAATGGCGCTCGCAAGTGGAATGGTTCGCCCATGCCCCGCTGGCGCAGAAAGCGGGCCTCGCGGATTAGATCATCGCTGACCTGAAAGCCGGCAAGCGACCCACCGGTATGAGCCCCGAGGAAGAGGTCGTCTACGACTTCGTGACCGATTTGACGACCAAACATTCGGTATCAGACGAGTTGTTCGATCGCGCCAAGACGCTTCTCGGCGAGCAACAGGTCGTCGACCTGACAGCGGTGGCCGGAAGTTATGTCGGCGTCGCCATGATGCTGGCGATGGCCGAACAAGGCGTGCCCCCCGACAAAGAGCCGCCGTTCAAGGACGGCGAACCTTGAGCGACAACTGATCGACAAGACCGGCCCCGCCTTCTGTCGGTCCTGGTACGGAAGGAATGCTGATCGGGTTTTGGCCTCATCGTGGCAAAATCGGCTAATATCGGCTCGGGAGGGCGTCCGATGACAACTCGACGCGCGCCCGCCGACGCGCCAAGGGCTTTGTCCGATCACACGATACTCTCCATTGTCGGGGCCTACACGGCCGCCTTCGTTCTCTTCGGGCTCGCGCTCCAGTCGCCGGCGGCGCTTCTCGGCGGCGTTGCCGACATCATCACCACGCGCGACGCGCTTCTGACCGACTATTTCGGCGTCGGCGGCATCGGCGGCGGATGCGTCAACGCCGGCCTGCTGACGCTCGGCGCCGCCTTCGTTTCTTCGGCGGACCGGCGCCAGGATTACCGGCGCCTCGGTGGCCGCGCTGTTCCTGGTCCTGGGAATCGGCCTTTTCGGCAAGAATCTCGTCAACGTCTGGGCGATCGTTCTCGGCGGCATCTGTATTCAAAATTCAGACGGGAACCGTTCGCGTCGCATGTCAACACTGCGTTTTTCGGCGCCGCGCTCGCGCCGGTCTTTTCCGAGATCCTGTTCAGCACGGCGATCCCGATCACGCTGAGCGTCCCGCTCGCCGTGGCGACCAGCCTCGCAATCTGATCTCATCCTCGCGCCCGCGAGTGGCGCATCTCTTCAAGGCGCACATGGGCTTCAGCCTCTACAACATGGGGTTCACCGCCGGGATCGTCGGCACGCTGATCGTCGCCCTTTACAAATCCTACGGCTTCGTACCCGATCCGGTGTTCATCTGGACGACCGGCCATAACCTGCTGCTCAGCTCTTTCCTCACGATCGTGTTCGCCTCGATGCTCGGCGTCGGCTATTTCCTCGAACCGAAGCGCGCTTGAGGGCGTGCGGGCGATGATCCGGGCGCCCGGACAGGCGCCCACCGACTTCATCGCGATGGCGGGGTTCGGCCCGACGCTCGCCAACATGGGGCTGACCGGGTTCATCGGGATTATCTACGTGCTCGCGATCCGCGGCTCTCTCAACGGGCCGGTGATCGGGGCGATCCTGACCATCGTCGGCTTCTCGGCTTACGGCAAGCACCCCCGCAATATCGTTCCGATCATGCTCGGCGTCTTCATCGGCTCGCTGGCCAAGCCCTGGGGCACCGGCCGAATCCGTCGGCCACGCTCGCGCCGCGCTGTTCGGGGCACGCTCGCGCCGATCGCGGGACGGTTCGGCTGGCAATGGGGCCTCGTCGCCGGCTTCGTGCATTCTTCCGCCGCCTTGAGCGTCGGGGCGCTGCATGCGGAACTCAACCTCTACAACAACGGCTTCGCCGCAGGGATCGTCGCCTCCGCGCTGGTCCCGGTGATCCTCGCCGTGCGCGCGGGATTCGGCTACGACGACAACGATTTGAAGGCGTGAGCGCAGATAATACGTAGTGTAAATGATAAATGCATC
>CAWIUD010000024.1:0-94475 GCA_963839185.1 uncultured Alphaproteobacteria bacterium
AATCGTCTTGTTCGGAACGGCAAAGGAGGTCGAAGCGCCGCTAGGTCGGTAGCCAGATTGCCGCCGCCTTTCTTCTATTGCTTCTATCCTTGGCTTCCTTACGTGGTCCAATACAAAGTCTCCACAATTATAGCTGATGGAATAGCGACGCTTATTCCAGAAGTGAACTCAATGTCGGAAGACGTAGGCTTCAAATCTGTTTCGGATTCTGAGACGAAATCACTAATATATCGCCCCCCATGTCCGCCAACAATCATGCCAATTAAATTGTAGGGTGTTAAAATAGCAGTATTGGAAGCCCGCCTCTGCGAGCGTGGGAGCGTCTTGTTCCCGCCCCACTGCCCAGAACGTTTTAGATTAACAATATTAGAAAATATTGGAGAGCCGCTTAGCCCGCCCAATGAGCGTGTTTTTCAATCAGATACGCCGGTCGTCGTGGCGAGCCAACTCAATCGGCTCTTCTGGCATAGCAGCGATATGCCCGACGCGAACAATTGGAATATTTTTTTTTCCCCCACACGTCCAACGAACGCGCCAATTATTATAACTTCGTCTCCGACAGAAACAATTCCATTGTTTATATCATCTTCTGTAGGCACCATCGAAAGTAAATCGATCCGTGCTATTTCAGCGTCATTATTCGGGAAATGTTTTTCTTTGGCGAATGGATACACACAGATATCAATGCTCCTGTCGGTGTGAAACAGCCAATCAGCACCACGGGTAGGGATTGATACAGGTGACCCTCTCTCTCTGTTTATACGAAGCGAAATATTATCGCGCGGGTCGCTGTTCTTATCTCGTCTCGTTGGCCAGACAACATGTGCTGCTGTTACAACATAATAAAACGAAAAATCCTCTTGCTCAAAGGTGACAAGGAACCCTGTACCCTCAACAACAAACCCGCCAATCTCCGTTGGCCACCCAAGGAACAGCGTACAATGACGCATTTGCTCGTCGGGAACGCGCAATTTATCGCCCTCGGTTAAGACCCAGTCGGAACACAAGGATGCCAAAGAAATTCCGTTCCCATCTTGGCGCACAACCCCCGACTTGTTGTCAAGGGATATATACGCCTTTTTGTGCAGCTGCGCGAGCCAATATCACAACTTGTAGTTGTTTTTAATGACATGCGCCGACTTCAACTCGCCGTTGTGCGGAAGCGACTCGGCGGAACGCCCGTCCATCGCCGGAAGGCTCGCGTGAAGGCCGCCTGATCGGAATAGCCGAGATCGGTCGCTATGGCTGCGATTGTGAGGTTTCGATCCTTGAGCCGCCTGACAGTTTCGCTGCGCCGAACATCGGCCAGCAGGTCCGAGAAGCTCGCGCCCTCTTCGTTAAGTTGGCGCTGAAACGTGCGCGCGCTCATTCCCGCCGCGGCGAGCACCCGCTTCATGCTCGGCGCTTCGTCATTTTCGATCATCAAGCTCAGGAAGGCTTTCACCGAATCCGAGAAAGTCTCACCGCCGCGCAGCGAACGCCCGTTGTCGAGCGCTCGGGGATTGAGGCGGTTTCTTGCCACCTTGCTAAAGGGGCGCTCCACGACGCGGTCCTCAATCAGGACAGTAATCCCCCGTGATTCGGATTCGATCACCCGATCGCCGAACCAGCGCCGAAGGTGCTCCACCTTATGCACGGGATGCGGGGGAATTTCGATCTTAGCAAATCGAGGCGGAGGACTACCTGCCATACCGAGTATGCGATCGATCATGGCCGCGGCGTACAGCAGAAGCGTGTGCTTCGTCTCGGGGTCAAACCTGTGAGCGAAGTACTCCCGCACGGCATAATAACCGGGCCGCCTCTCGAACGACACCTGCTCGTGCGAGCAGTAGTAGGGCAGCGCAGCCACGATCCTCCAAGCGCTTCCCCCGGCGTTCGCGTGCCAAGAGCGACCTTTCCAAGCATCGCGATCTCAAGGCTGCTCGTCTTTGAAACGATACGGCAAGGAAGGTCTGGCCCGTGTTCGCGCGCAGCGTTGCGGAGCAGAGCGGCCGCGTGCGCCAAAGGTATCGGACGAAAGGGATGGGTAATCGGACTGAGCGAAAGGTCGACCTCCGCGAGCGCGCGTTCGATCGGGACGCCTTCGGCTGCGAGCCAGTGCAACGTGGGCAACAGGGCGAAACCACGTATCAAAGGAATTGCGGCAGGCATCGCACTTTCCGATCCAGTAATTCAGGCCGCATCAAGCCGCACGGATATTTTGGCGTCAAATGCCAAGCCGGCGTTGCAAGTTGTGCCTAGACCGCCGGGAGGAATGAGTATGCCATCGCCGTTCGACAGGAAATATTCGGCCGTCGTGAATCCGTCGAGCCTGCAATTGCGTCCTCGAGGGGAGACGACCGATGAATTCGGGAGAGGCGCCTTCGGCGACCTTATGGATGCGCGCGGCGTCGGGACTCGAAGTCCTGACTGGGCTCGGGCTCGTCGCCGCGCCGTCGCTCTTGGCCTGGCTTCTGTTCGGTTCTGACTTGAATGCCGCTGGCGAGGCGACCGGCCGCATAGCGGGGCTTGTTATGGTCTGCCTTGCCGTGGGCTGCTGGCCGCGCGCCGGCAGCGCCGAGGCTCATGCGCTCGCCCCGCTCATGGCTCTTAGCTGGCTCGCGGCGGCTTTACTCATCGTTACCGGCCTCATGGGCGCGAACGTGGGCTTGCTGCTCTGGCCCGCCGCCGCGCTCCATTTGATTTTAGCGGTCCTGCTCACGCGAACCTGGATGCAAAGCTGGCGCTCTGCGGGATGACGAAACGCCGCGAGGCGAAGGCACTTTGGCAAAATTTCAGAGGGGCTCGGCGGGTCGAGCCCCCGGAAGGGTTGGAGAGGACTAGTGAAATGAAGAAAGCAGCGGCCCTTGGTTGTGCGGCGGTTCTATCCGCGATCGGCTGGGCGAAGGCCGATCCGGTCGACCTTTCGGCCTATGTCGACGCCAACGGCTTTATCGACGTGCAGGCGCTGACGTGCGCGCAGCTCGCCAACACCTATCAGCAGGACGCCAACGCGCTGATGGCCTGGTACAGCGGCTGGTACAACGGCCTCGCCCACAAGCACTACATGGACTACAAGAAGGGCCGCGAACTCGAGCATCTCGTCATCGAATACTGCAAGCAGCACCAGAACGAGAAGATCATTCACGCCATCGCCGTGAACCTGAAGGACATGCGCGCCGAAGGCATGATGCAAGAGAAGTGAGGGAGGCCATGAAAAATCTGCTTCTGTCGACAGCGCTTTGCGTCGCGGCGCCGATCTGTTTTGCGACGGCGGCGAACGCTGCAGCAAACTGTGACCTTTCTGTGCGCGGCGCCGGCAGGACACGTGTGCCAGTTCGCCGTGCAAACCGCGGGCTCTCAAATGGCTTTCGCGTTGCCCTCGGGCGAGCGAAAGGAAGTGCCCGGGATCACGCCGCACGCCGACAAATACTGTGTCTGCGACCCGGGTCCGGTGACGCCCGACTGCAAAGCGCCCCGGTTGGATCATTGGTGCATGGGCTCCTGGCTCGACGTCGATACAGGGCTCAACTCCGAGAATGAAATCGCGAACGATCGTTTTGCGGCCGACTTGAGAAGCAGGACGGTTGGAGTCTCCCGGGTCTCACCGGGAACAAACTGACCGCGAATGGCGAGGGCGACGCAGACCACAAATGGAGGGATGGATATGCGCTCAAGCTGGAAGAGGGCTGCAAAGGCCCGGCTGATCGGCGCAGGGCTTGCTGTTTCGCTCATGTTGGCGGCGGGCGCGGCCGCGCCCGCGCTGGCGCAGGAGCGGTTGGAGCAGGATTTCGGCATCATCAGAGCTTGCGCCGGCGATGTCTGGCGCCTCTGCTCGGACGTGCTGCCCGATGTGGGACGCATGAAAGCGTGCATGCAGGACAAGATGGGCCAGCTCCCCAAGGCTTGTCTCGACAAGCTTCTCGATGCGATGGCTGGTTCGACGTTCAAGGTTTGCAAAGATCAGACTTATGCGCTTTGCGCCGCTGCCCGCTGCAACGTGTATGACGGCGTCGCCTACTGCCAGTGCGAGGAGAAACACGGCGACAGCATCAGCCTGCCGTTTCCGATGGGCAAGGGTGAGGACGTCTGCGCGATCAACGCCGCCGGCGCCGACAACAAATACATGGTGAGCACTTACAGTCTGCCCGACCAGATCGCCTCGCCGCAAGGCGGCGGCGGGGTCTATACCTGCGAGGGCGGAAAGTCCGGCGGCGCCTACGCCCAATGCGACGGAGGCTTATGCTTCCGCAGCACCGAGGAGACGACCTTTCCGGGCTTCGACAAGCCTGTGCCGAAGGGGCAGATCATCTGCTCCTGTCCCATCACCGACGCCAGTTCTGGCAGCGCCCAGGGCTACCAGATCCTCGGGCCCTATCCGTGCGACAAGTCCTTCTTCAAATATTGCAAGAGCGATGTCGCCAACGGCAAAACAGGTTCGACGATTTATGTCGGCGCCCCGATAGGCACCGCCGCCGCCCTGACCGCGCTGCTCACAGGCAAGCCGGCGCGCACCCTTCAACGAATGCGGCTCTGAATAAGCCATCGGTTGCGCAAGTATTCGCGCAAGGGGTGTGCTTCCCTATATGCCAGCGAGGGGGGGGTAAAGAGCGGCCAACGAACATGGCGGTAAAAAGAATGGACGCTGAAGATTGCATTGAGGTCGGTTATTGGACCCGGCTCGACGATGGCCGGATCGAGTGCGGTCTTTGCCCGCGCTTCTGCAAAATGCGCGCGGGACAAAGGGGCCTTTGCTTCGTCCGGCGGTCGCGCCCGGACGGCGAGGGGATGGAGCTGACCGGCTACGGCCGCTCGACCGGCTTCTGCGTCGACCCGATCGAGAAGAAGCCGCTCAACCATTTTCTTCCTGGCTCGGCGGTTCTGTCGTTTGGCACGGCGGGGTGCAATCTCGCCTGCTCGTTCTGTCAGAACCATGATATTTCCAAGAGCCGCGAGGTCGCCCGGCTCAGCTCGCGCGCTTCGCCGGAGACCATCGCGCGCGCCGCCGAGCGCCTGGGCTGCGCGAGCGTCGCCTATACCTACAACGACCCGGTGATCTTCCTCGAATACGCGCTTGACACGGCGGCGGCCTGCCGCGCGAGAGGCGTGAAGAACGTCGCCGTCACCGCCGGCTTCGTCTGCGAGGCGCCGCGCCGGAAACTTTTCGCGGGCATGGACGCGGCCAACGTCGACCTGAAGGGGTTCACCGAACGCTTTTACGAAAAGCGCTGCGCCGGATCGCTCGCCCCGGTGCTCGAAACGCTCAAATATCTCGTCCACGAGACCGCCGTGTGGACCGAGATCACGACGCTGCTGATTCCGGGCGAGAACGATTCCGAGGAGGAGATCGACGCGCTGACCTCGTGGGTCGCGCGGGAATTAAGGGCCGACGTGCCGCTGCATTTCACCGCCTTCCACCCCGACTATCGGATGCAGGAGACGCCGCCGACGCCGCCCGAGACCTTGCAGCGGGCCCGCGCGATCGCGATCGGGAACGGGCTTCATTACGTCTATGTCGGCAATGTTCGCGATCCGGCCCGCCAGGCGACGCTCTGCCCGACCTGCGGCGCCCGCGTCATCGCCCGCGACGGCTATACGATCACCGCTTATGCGCTCGACGCTTCCGGCGGATGCAGGAGCTGCGGGACCAGGATGACCGGCGTGTTCGCGGAGAAGCCCGGCCAATGGGGCGCGCGGCGCCTACCGGTCGACATCGAGCGCTACGCGGCCTAGAGCCGATCGTCTCCAGCATCTGATCGAAAGCGGCGGACGGCACGCGGAACACCCCGGTGAACGGGTGGCTCAGCTCCAGAATCAGGAACAGGGCGCTGCCGACCGCAAACGCGCCGAAGGCGAGAGCCGCGAGCGTGGTGCCATTGATCCGCGACAGCAGGCCGAACCCGCAAAACAGGATCAGCGCCCACGACACGACGATAATCACCAGGGGCCAGGAGATCGGACTCGCCAGTTGCATCGATATGAGCAGACGGGTTTGCTCAATCACGCCCGCGTCCGCCGCGGCCGCGCTTACGAACTGCCGCTGAGCCGGCGTCTTCGGATCGAGCGAGGCGACATATAAGTCGAGATCCCGCAAGTGCGCGAGCGGCGCGGCGACCGAGAAGTCCGGCGCCGCGTTGTCGCCCGTGCCGTCCCCCCACACCATGGCGCGGACGCCTTGCAGCGTCTGTTTCATCCTTGCGCGCGCCTCTGCCGTCTCAGGCCCGAATTCGCTCAGCGCAAGATCAAGTTGAACCTCTCGCGCGGCGAACGTCTCAATTTCCGATTTCTGCGTCGAGAAGAACGCGTAGGAAGAGCCGATCAGCGTTCCGAGCACGAGAGCAAGCAACAGGAGACGAGTCCGACGATCGCGCCGATCATGTCGCGCGAGCGATCGACGGAATGTGGCTCCGGCAGCAGTTTCTGAAGATAGAGGCCCGCGACGCCAAAGGCGAAGGCCAGCACGGCGACGCCAACGCTAACCCAAACTGTCGTCATCGCCTCTCCCGCCCCTGCCTGGATCGAGTCGCCGCCCGGAACCCGGCGAGTGGCGAACTACAACGGAAAGCCGGGGCGCGCAAACTGCTCCGTGTGGCCAGATCGCGAGGCGGCCTGACCGCTCATCGCGAGCAAGCAAGGGCGGCGGCCAAAGGGCTGGGCTGAGCTCTTGCCGCCAGCCGCGGGGCGGGGCGATTGAGCCGCCTCGTCCGCTCAGCCGGCGGTCCGCCGGGCGAGCGCGATTGCCGCGGCGCGTTCAAGATGGGCGCGCATGAGGCGGGCGGCGGCATCGGAGTCGCGGTCGATGATCGCCCTCGCCACGGCGCGATGCTCGCGCACTGAAGCGTCGAGCACGTTCGAGGTCAGAATGTCGCCGACCTGCGCCATGATCAGCGGCAGACGGAGGCGCAAAGCGAGTTCGCTCAGTTGCAGGTTATTGGCAAGCGCCATGATGGCCTCATGGAAGGCGGCGTTCTCGGCCAGATATTCGGGCGCGCTGCGAACCGAATCGTCGAGGATCGGCCGGATCGCCTCGGCGAAGCGCGCCCGCTCTTCGGGATCTTCCGCCGCCACGGCGGCGAGACGGGCGGCGAGCGATTCGATTTCGACGCGAATCTGAAAAAGCTCCCGCATTTCCCGCACCGTCAGCCGGCGCACCTCGGCCCCGCGGTGCGGCCGATGCTCGATGAGGCCTTCCGCGGCGAGCCGTCTCAACGCTTCGCGGACCGGGCCGCGGCTGACGCCAAAGCGGGAGGTCAGCTCCCATTCGACGAGCCTCCAGCCCGGAGGCGCGCGGCCCGCGAGAATGTCCTCGCGCAACCGCTCCACAATGAACGGGACGGTCGCGCCATGAGCCGGCGGATGCGCCGCCGCGCTGGGCTCGTCGGCCTCGTCGATCGCCCGGTCCATACCTGGTTGCTCCGCGCTCGGGCATTCATCGCGTTTGACACGCGCCGCCCCTCTGATATTGTCCGAAGCCGGTCGATTGTCCTACAATAATTCGCGATCGATGAGAAGCCGGAAGGGCCGGGCGGGTCAGGGAGGAGCCGCATGCTGATCGGCAAGCGAGGGGCGGCGACGACCGCGATTGCGGCGGCGTCGAGCGACCGGGTGACGGTGCGCGGGCGCGATCTCGCCACTGAACTGATGGGGCGCGCGAGCTTCACGGAATTCTTCTTTCTCGCTGCGACCGGTCGTCTGCCGACCGATGACCAACGGTTCTTTCTCGATCTGAGCCTGGTCGCCATCGCCGAACATGGACTGACCCCGTCAGTCCAGGCGGCGCGCATGACCTACGACGCCGATCCCGCCGCGCTGCAAGGCGCGATCGCGGCCGGCGTGCTGGGTTGCGGGACGGTCATCCTCGGCGCTGCGGACCTCTGCCGGAATCTCATCGACGACGTGGCGGCCCGCGCCGACGTGTGCGGATCGCTGGACGAGGCGGCGCTTGGCGTCGCGCGCGAACATCATGGCGAACGCAGACCGATACCCGGCTACGGCCACCCGCTGCATAAGCCCGTCGATCCGCGCGCCGAGCGGATGATCGCGCTCGCGAGGGAGCGGGGCGTCGCCGGGCGTTCGGTCGAGGCGGCGCTCGCGCTCACCAAGGCGGTCGGCGAGGTCTGGGGCAAGCCGCTGCCGATGAACGTATCGATGGCGATCGCCGCGACGTTACGCGATGTGGAGGTTCCTCCGGCCGTCATTCGCGCCGTGCCGATCCTCGCCCGCACCGCCGGGCTCCTCGCCCATTGCATCGAGGAAGCGGAGACGCCGATCGGCTTCCTGATGGCCTCGAAAGGCGAGGAGGCGATCCGGCACACGGCGGGCGCCGCGGGAGCCGCCTGATGCCGATGGTCGATCCCAACGTCGAGGCCGCGGCCTGGGAGGATCAGGCGCCGACGGATGCGCCGCTCTATCTCGCGCAAATCGAATATCTGTTCGAACGTTCGCGTTTCTACCGCAACAAACTGGAGCGCGCGGGCTTCGCCACGCATGGCGCGGTCGGCGCCCTCGATGCGATCGAAGGCGTGCCGCTCACCGAAAAGGACGAATTGAGAGCCTCGCGCTCGGCCGACGAGCCGATCGGCGCGCATCGCACGGCGGAACGCCAAGACATCGTGCGCATCTATTCGACCAGCGGCACGACCGGAACGCCGAGCTATATTCCCCTCACAGCGGCCGATCTCGAAGTCTGGGTGCGCACCTCGGCCCGCTCCTACGCGGCCTCGGGGATCAAGCGCGGCGAGCGCATCGTCTCCACCTACAATGCCGGCCCGTTCGTCGCCGGAGCGGCGCTCGGCGCCTTCGACCGGCTCGGGCTCTGCCACATTCCTGTTGGCTCGGGCAACACCGAGCGGCTGATGGCGGCGGTCGATCTTCTCAAGCCGACGGTCGTCGCGATGACGCCGTCCTACGCGCTGCATCTTGCCGAATGGGCCGAGAGACGCGGCATGGACCTCGCCAAATCCAGCGTGACGCGGGTGATGGTCGCGGGCGAGCCGGGCGGCGGGGAGCCGGCGATGCGCGCGAAGCTCGAAGCGGGCTGGGGCGCGAGCGTCACCGAAGCGATGGGGATCGGCGATATTTCGGTGTCGCTATGGGGCGAGTGCGAGGAAAAGGCCGGCATGCATTTCAGCGGCCGCGGCTTCGTCCATTTTGAGCTGATCGATCCAGGAACCGGGGGCGCGAAGCCGCTCGTCGACGGCGCCGAGGGCGAGCTCGTGCTGACCCACCTCGTCAACCGTTCCGCGCCGCTCCTGCGGTTCCGCACCCGCGACCACGTGCGGTTGAGCGTTGGCCGGTGCGCCTGCGGTCGCACTTCGCCGCGCGTCCGCTGCATTGGACGCACCGACGACATGCTGATCGTGCGGGGAGTCAATGTCTTTCCCTCGGCGGTGCGCGAGGTCGTCAACGAATTCGCGCCGGCGGTCGCCGGGGTCATTGTGATTCGCCCGCGCGCCCCCGGCGTGCGGCAGGAGCCGCCGCTGCCGGTCAAGGTCGAGCTTGCGCCGGGAGCGGACACGGACGGTCTCAGCGAACGCATCCGCGCGCGCCTGCGCGACAAGCTCCTGGTGACGACCGAGATCGAGCTTGCGCCTTCGGGCAGCCTGCCGCGGAGCGAATACAAATCCAAGCTTGTCGAGAAAGTCTAGAGGAGGAGGTCCGATGGAAAAGCTTCAGGCGCAGGGTGTGCATCACATCACGCTGGTCGGCGCCGATCGCCAGACCTCGATCGATTTCTGGGAAGGCGTGCTCGGCATGCCGTTCATTTTCGAGCAGCCCAATCTCGACAATGCGAACGAGAGTCACATCTATTTCGATCCCGGCGACGGGCGGCTCATCACCGTGTTCACCCGCGAGGACCGCAAGCCAGTGCGCCGCCGCACGCCGACCGACATCGGCTGCGTGCACCACATAGCCTTCAATGTCTCCCGCGCGGTGTGGATGCAGGCGGTCAAGCGTCTCGAAGCGCGAGGGATCAAGCCTGCGGTGCGGGATCGGATGTTCATGGACTCGATCTACTTCGAGGATCCGCTTGGGCTCCTGGTCGAACTTGCCTGCTACAAGTTCGAGCCGCCCGCGGGCTACACGCACGCGGACGTCCTGTTCGCCGCGCACAATCTGCGCGTCGCGCGCGGCGATCGCGCGATCATGGAAGTGCATCTCGCCGACGCGATCGAAAGTCTCGTCAAGTCGTCGATCAAGAGTCTGTCGGCGGACCGATCGCCCAAGGACCCTTATCAGCGCAGTCATGCGCCTGAACTCAGCCCAACCAAATAGGAGGAAGCCCCATGTCTGCAATCAAGCTGCATGTCATCAAGCCGAGCGTCAACAACATGACCGCGCGCGTGTTCATTCGCGCGGCGAAGCTCGATTTCACCGAGGACGACGTCTACGGCAAGACGCGCACCGACGAATTCCTGGCAAAGAATCCGGCCCATCTGACGCCGATGATGGAGGCGCCCGGCCTGCCCAAGGGCGTGATGTGGGAGAGCTGCGCCATCATGCAGTATCTCTGCAACAAGCATCATCTCGACAAGTTCTATCCGACCGAGCCGGAAAAGCGGGCGATGGTCGACAGCGCGATGTTCTATATCGTCGGCACGCTCTATCCCTATATCGTGCGCGCGACCTACGGAGCGCTGGGCTTCCCGCAATATCCCGGAGAGGTGGGGGCCAGCGAGGCGAGCGCAGCGGAGAAAGAAAAGGCGCAGAAGGCGGCGGCTGATGCGGTCGGCGAAACGCTCGCCGCGCTCCACAAGTTCTTTCTCGAGGGCAAGACCTTCATCGGCGGCGACCATCCCTCGATCGCCGACATCCGCCTCGCCGCGAGCCTCGAGTTCCTGAAAGTCATCGACTACAGCTACCCGGCCTGGGCCAAGACCTACATGGCCGCAGTCGCCAAGGCGCTCGGCGACGCCTACGCCGAGCCGGCGAAGGACGTCGAAGGGCTACATCGCCTATGTGAAGGGGAAGAAGTAGGGGCGGTCGACGCTGGCGGCGGGCGCGAGGCCCGCCGCTGCATCGTCGGCCCGAATCGCGGGCCGGCGCAACGCGCAAAAGCCGCCTCGCCGCATATCTTTTGCGCGCCGCTCAGGGGCTGCTCTTGAGCTTCGCAATGATCCGCTCAATCGCCTCAACATTGGCGTCGGCGGCGCATGCTCCGCTTCCAGCGACCAGCGCGCTGTCGATATATTGCCTCGCGTGCTGCGACAAGGTCCAGTCCATGGGCGGCTCGTAGTCTTTGCCATCCCTGTCCTTACCCTTGCAGAGAACAAGAGCATCATAGTCGACGTCGCTCTCGGTGGGTCGCGACTTATAAGGATTGGTGTCTCCGAATGGCGACTGGCCGGTGAGCTTCATCTCGCGCGCGAGATGGTCCTCGTGCGCCGGCAGGCTATCGAACACGCCGAAAAGAGGCGCGAACACGTCATTGGTCGCGAGGGCGGGCGTCGCCTTCGGCGGGTTGATATTCTCGTACCCGATCAGCACGAAGACGATGTTGAGCTTGTCGTCTTTTCCAGGCCCCGCGCGGATCGCGCGCACGACTTCGCGCAAAGTCTCAGCGCCGGCGTTGTCGAAATAGCCGCCATCGAGGATGTGATCCTCGATGCGATCGCGCTTATCGGCGCCGGGGTCGCAGGACTGGAAAAAGAACGTCCCGCCGGGGCTCACCCAAGGAAAGCGCGCGCCGTTTAGGATGGCGGTCGAAGCGGCGACGTCGCCGCAATTGTTTTCGAGGAAATCTTCAGCGTCGACTTCGGCGCCGGTGAATCTGACGCCGCTCGTCAGCACCCGCCGCCCGGTGTCCTCGCTCGCGCCCTGGACGATGAGGATCGGCCGCCAGGGCTTGTCCGCCTTCGGCGCGAGATTGAGGAACGGTTCGCGCATGAGTGCGGCGGCTGAATCCGGGACGCCGCTCGAAGCCCAGGCGTCCTCCCACGAGCGCTCCAGCGCCTCGGCGCGATCCGGCAGGAGGGACAAAGGCACGAACCGCTGCAGAAGGTCGGGGAACAGCAGACCGGTCATCGCCGGTCCCAGCGCGTCCCACCCGGCGAACGCCAAAAGCCAAGGCTTGAAATCGGCGTCTTGCGGCGCATTTTGCAACATCGCCTCGTAGCCGACGGAGCCGACGCTGCCCCCAGAGACCGAGCTGATGGCGAACACGTGGGAGTCGAAGTCGACCCCCTGGTGCTTAGCCGTGTCATGCAGCGTGGCGAGCGCGTCCGCCGTCCAGTATCCGGCCCTCGATGCGCCGCCCTGCACGGCGATCAGCACCATCGTCTTCTTCGCAGCGCCGCCGGCCTCCACCGGCCCCTTCCAGAGGTCGTAAGCCTTCTTCAGATTCAGCCGATCGGTCGGGCCGGTCGCCGCCTTCGCGAAGGCGCGCCTCCCGACGCCATGATTGTCCATCCACAATCCCACGATCACCGCCCAGAGGAGCAGCGCCCCGACGACCGGAATGCGAAGACTGGCGCCGGTCTGGATCGCAATGACGATAACCGGAATGATGAGGCCGAGGCCGAGGAAGACGACCGCGGGCGCGCCAAGCCAGACGCCGAATTTCGCTGGCCACAAGGTGGCGAGCGCCATTGCGACGACCGCTAAAGTCAAGCTGGAGATCACCCACCAGCGCTGAAACCGGGGAAATTCAAGCGGCGCGCGGTTCCGGGCGAGCCGTCTGCCCAGTCCACTCTGCAGGTCCTGGCGCCAAACGACGAAAGCGAAAAACGCCAGTCCGAGCGCGACCAGAGCCAGCACGAAGACCGTATTGCTGGCCGGATTGCTCCACAGCGCCAAGGCGCTGGCGGCGAACGGCAGCGCGCCCAGGATGCGCGGCATCCAGATCAGGAGCCATTTCGGCCGCCAACGGTCGCGGTCCTCGCCGTAGTTCGAGTTGATGATGATCCGCGACCAGCTCCAGGCCTGAAGCGCAAGGAACATGAGCCCGAGCCCAAAGGCGATCTGCTGAAGGATCTGCTGAAGGGTGAAACTTTCCTCGCCGACCCCGCGAACGAGATCTTGTCCTTGTTGCATCTCAATCAGTATCAGCGAGACGCCGATAACGAGGATGGCGATGAAGGGAATGCCTCTCGTGCGGTCTAACGCCTCGCGCAGGCGGCGCCACCAGCCGATCAGGCCGCCGAATTCGCCGGCGGGCGCCTGAACGATGCCGCCCTTGCGCAGCCGGAGCGTGATCGAGCCATGGTTATTGGAATATCCGTCCGCGCTGTCGTTGGCGAATGCGACCAGCGTGCCGGAATGCTTGAATGTATGGGCGCCTCCGGCGCCGATCGGAAAGACCGAGCCGGGACAGCCTTTGATCTCGCCCATCAGGCAGAACCATCGGCGCCCCAGCGCGCGCGGCGCGATCTGAAGCGCATCGTAAAAAAAGCGGCGATAGCCGTCGGGCCCGCACCGGATGAGCCCGTTCCTCCAAAACCCGGACGCGCCGAAGGACCATGTTTCGCCTGCCGAAACCGCCGCCAGCGTAACTTCGGCCTCAGCCGACGGGACTTGGATCTCGCGTAGGGTCTCCGACTGACAGGCGCCCATTGGCCCCTCCCGGCGCAGTTGCGATGACCATCATCGATGTGGCGCCGCCCTGCTGTGACGCGCGTCACACTTGGCTCACGCAACCAGAGCGGTTGCTGCGATTGCGACCCCAGCCCTACTCAGCCGTTGCGCGGCCAGTAGGCGAGGCATTCGAGTTCGACTTCGGCTCCAAGCGCCAGCCCGCTCGTGCCAAAGGCCGAGCGCGCCGGGAAACGGGCTGGATCGAAATACTGGACGTAAACGGCGTTGAAATCAGCCCACCGCTGCATGTCGGTCAGCATCACGGTGAACTTGATCGCGTCAGCGAAGCCGAGACCGCAGGCCGTGAGAACCGCGCCAATGTTGTCCATCGCCTGACGCGACTGGGCGGCGAGTCCGCCGTCGATGATTGTCATCGTACCGGGCAGATTGCCGATGGCGCCGGAAAGGAAGAGGTAATCGCCGGCCCGAACAGCCTGGCTGAACGGAAGTTTGAGGCCCTGGTCAGAAGGCAACGTGATGAAGTCCATGGTCGTCTCTCCCGCTGTTTTGCTGGTCGGCTCCGCCGATATTCGATCTGCACCACGGCTCATAACCCGAAAGGTAAAGGCATACAAATCCTGAATAAAGCGTGGTGTCTGGCGCCCGGCCTGGACGCCTCAAGGGAAGCCCATTCAAATTGTCAAGGAAAACGCCAGTAACAGCCGACAGCGGCTCGTCCTCCCGTTAGCGAAGTGATAAGCCGCGATCCCAAAATGAACTATTGTTCAAGATTCTGCTAAGTCTATCCGGGGGTTCCACTTGTCAGGCCCCGGACGGACGTCGGATAGGACTAGTCCCGGGCCAAGCTCGGCGGGACCGCGGCATAGCGCCGCATGCGCCGGGCCAATGGCCCGACGCCCCTCACGCAGCCTTGCGAGGCGGCGCCAGAAAGGCTCGCATCGATGATGGAGACCCCGCAGCCGGCCAGCGAGGCGACGCCGCTCGACGGCGGCTTGCGCGCCCTGTGCGGAATCGCGGCCTATTATCGCATCGGCGCCGATCCCGTGCAGCTCGCGCGCGAGCTGGCGCTCGGAGACCGTAAGGCCGGCGAATCGGATCTCATTCGCGCGGCCCAGATGATCGGCCTCAGGGCTCGCCTCGTCGCCCATGTCAACGCCGAGCGGCTGGCGGCGCTACCCACCCCGGCCATCGTGCGCGCGACCAGCGGGGCGTTCTTCGTTTTTGGCGGGCGCGCGCCGTCAGGGCTTTACCGCCTCGTCGATCCGATCAGCCATGCGAGCCACGAGATGGCGCTCGAGGACGCGCTGCAGGAGATCGGCGGTCAGGCGCTTCTGATCGCCCGCCGGGTCGGCGGCGCCGGCATGAACCCGCGCCTGTTCGGCTTCCGCTGGTTTCTGCCGACGATCTGGCGCTATCGCCGTCCGCTCGGCCATGTGCTCGCGGCGTCGCTGTTCGTGCAGATTTTCGCGTTGACGACGCCGCTCTTCTTTCAGGTCGTGGTCGACAAGGTGCTGACCCATCGGGGCTACGAGACCTTGTTCGTGCTGGTCGGCGGCCTGGTCATCATCGGGCTCTTCGACGTAGCGCTTCAGTATCTGCGCACTTATGCCCTGTCGCATACGACGAACCGCATCGACGTCGAGCTCGGTCAGCGGCTCTTCGCCCATCTCATGCGGCTGCCGATCGCCTATTTCGAAACCCGTTCGGCCGGTCAGACCGTGGCGCGGGTGCGGGAACTCGAGACGATCCGCAGCTTCCTCACCGGGCAGGGCCTATTCTCGGCGATCGACCTCGTCTTCGCCTTCGTCTTCATCGGCGTCCTCTTCGCCTATTCCCTGCCGCTGACGCTGATCGTGCTCGCGGGAATTCCCTTCTACGTGCTGATCGGGTTCTCGGTCAGGCCGCCTTTGCGCGATCTCGTCAACGAGAAATTCAATCGCGGCGCCGCGAGCCAGCAGTTTCTGGTCGAGACAATCGTCGGCGCGAGCACGATCAAGGCGGCTGCGGTCGAGCCGATGATGCGCGCGCAGTGGGAGGAGAAGCTTGCCGCCTATGTGAAGACGAGTTTTTCCGCAACGATGCTCGGCGCCGGCGGACAGCTCGCCATCCAGTATGTCAGCAAGCTCACCACCGCAGCGCTGCTCCTGTTCGGCGCCAAGGCGGTGATTGACGGAGAGCTCACCGTGGGCGCGCTCGTCGCCTTCAACATGATCGCCGCGCAGGCGGTTCAGCCGATCCTGCGCCTCTCGCAGATCTGGCAGGATTTCCAGCAGGTCCAGATTTCGATCGAGCGGCTGGGCGATATCCTCAACGCCCCGCCCGAGGGGCAACCGACGTCGCGCCTGCTGCCCCCTACTCCGCGCGGCGCAATCGAATTCCGCCATGTGAGCTTCCGCTATCGTCCCGGCGCGTCGGAAGCGCTGAAGGAGGTTTCGCTCTCCATTCGCGCCGGCGAGACGATCGGCGTCATCGGCCCGTCCGGTTCAGGCAAGTCGACCTTGACCAAGCTCGTGCAGCGCCTCTACCCGCCAGCGAGGGGCAGGTGCTGCTCGACGGGGCGGACCTCGGCCACGTCGATCCGGCGTGGCTGCGCAGCCACATCGGCGTCGTCCTCCAGGACAACCTCCTGTTCAACCGCACCATTCACGAGAACATCGCTTTCGCCAATCCGGCGATGTCTCGCGCCCGCGTCATCGAAATCGCCCGGCTCGCCGGCGCCGACGAATTCATCGATAAGCTTTCGGAAGGCTACGATACGATGATCGAGGAGCGCGGCGCCAACCTCTCGGGCGGGCAGCGGCAACGCATCGCCATCGCCCGTGCGCTCGCCATCAATCCGCGCATTCTCATTCTCGACGAGGCCACCTCGTCGCTCGATTATGAGAGCGAACGCATCATCCAGCGCAACATGCGCCGCATCGTCAAGAACCGCACTGTCATCATCATCGCTCATCGCCTGGCCGCGGTGCGCGGCTGCGATCGGATCGTCGGCATGGCGGACGGGCGCATTGTCGAAATCGGCACGCACGACGAACTCTTGCGCCGGCCGGGCGGCCTCTACGCTTATCTCTGGGGGCTCCAGAGCCTTCCAACGGAGATCGCCGCATGACGGCCGCCCGAGCGCTCGCCCGGCTGAAGACGCCCGGCGCGACCCTATCGGACCGGGAGTTCCTGGCGCCGGCGCTTGAAATCCTGGAGACCCCGCCCTCGCCGGTGAAGGTTGCATTCCTGTGGGTGATCTGCGCGCTGCTTGCGACCGCTGTCGTCTGGGCCTATTTCGGCCGCGTCGACATCATCGCTTCCGCCCAGGGCAAGTTTCAGCCGACCGGCCGGGTCAAGGTGGTTGAGCCTTTGGAAACCGGCCGGGTCGACGACATTCGGGTCGTCAATGGCAGTCTCGTCAAGGCGGGCGACGTGCTGGTCGAACTCGACCGCTCGGCCGCCGAAGCGGACGCGCAGGGCGCGAGCGCCGAACTTGCTTCCGACCGCGCCGAAATCCTGCGCCGCAAAACCGCGCTTGGGGCGGCGCGGCGCCGTCGCCTCGACCCGGCGTCGACAATCGACTGGCCCGCCGACGTCCCGACGGCCCTGCGCGAGCGCGAGAATCGCGTGCTTGCCGCAGACCTCGGCCAGCTTGGCGCGACCATCGCCTCTTTCGACGCCGAGCGGGCGCAAAAGACCGCCGAGCGCGACAAGCTCGCCGAAACCATCGCTTCGCAGAGGAGCCTCGTCGCGACGCTGCAGGAGCGCGTCGATATGCGCACGAAGCTGGTCGAAGCGAAGGCCGGCGCGAAAGCCGCGGTGATCGACGCGACTGAAACGCTGCAATATCAAATTACGCAGCAGGCGATGCAGGAGCAGCAGTTCGCTTCGCTCACCGCGGAGCTCGAGGTGATCGCCCGCGATTCCGATAAAGCCGTACAGGCCTTCATCTCCGACGACGCCGAGAGGCTGGATGACGCGGAGCGGCGCGCCGAGGACGTCGAGCAGCGCCTCGCCAAGGCTCAAGCCGCGCTCGATCATCTCACCTTGCGTGCGCCGATCGCGGGGCGGGTGCAATCGTCGATCATCACCAACGCCGGCCAGGTCGTCGCCAGCGGCCAGGAGGTCATGCGGATTGTGCCGGAGAATTCAGAGCTTGAGATCGAAGCTTATGTGCTCAACCGGGATATCGGCTTCGTCAGCGTCGGGCAGGAGGCGGTGGTCAAGGTCGAGTCCTTCCCCTATACGCGCTACGGCGCGATCAAGGCGCATGTGACGCGCATCGCGAAAGACGCGATTCCCGAACCCGATGCGGCGGCCATCGAGGGTGACCCGGTCCGCCCGTCGAACGCCGCGGGCTTCGCCGGGGCCGAGCGCACGCAGAACTTGGTCTTTGCCGTGGTCCTCAGGCCGGACGCTCAGACGATCGCCGTCGATGGGGTCGATGAGCCGCTGAGCTCCGGCATGGCCGCGACAGTCGAATTGAAGACCGGGGCCCGCCGCATGCTGGAGTACCTGTTCGCCCCGCTGGTCGACGTCGCGTCGCGGGCGATGCGGGAGAGGTGAGAGCGAGCTTTCGCAGCGATAGCGGGGCGGCGCGCGCTCCGAGCGCTACTGCAAGCGCGGGCGCTTGAGAAAGCTGCTCCGGTCCGCCGACTTGACGCGCAGGCCAATCGCGCGGCCCTCGCGGACGATCTCGATCGGGATTTCGACCCCAGCGGGCCCACGGCCCCAGACCTTACGATAGAAGTCGCCGAGACTCTCGATCTCCGATCCTCCGACGCCAGCAAGAACGTCGCCGCGCCGCAGGCCGGCAGCCGCCGCCGGTCCGTTCTCGGACACGTTCGCTACGACAATCTCGTCGCCATTTTCGGCTGAAAATATCCCAAGCCACGGGCGAGCCGGCTTGCTGACCCGGCCATAGGCGAGCAATTCGTCGAGGATTGGCGGCAGGAGGTCGATCGGCACGATCATATTGATGTCCCGCCCTCCCTGCGCGGTCATTTGCTCGACGTGAAGCGAGCCGATCCCCAGCAGCCTGCCGTTCCGATCGATCGCGCCAGCGCCGCCCCAGAACGGATGGGCGGGCGCGGTGAAGATCGCCTCCTCCAGGAAATATTCCCAATAGCCGGCGAATTCCTGCTTGGCGACAATCGAGGCGCGGACCGGCTTCACGCTTCCCCCGGAGGCGACGATCACCGGATCGCCGATTTTGGCCTCGCCGGAGCGGCCAAGTTCGAGCGCCGGGGCGTCGAGCCGGTCGAGCGCCTGGACAAGGCCGAACCCGCTTTCCGGGTCGACAGCGACCGCATGGGCGGGCGTGACGCGGCCGTCGGCGTTGGCGAGCCACAGGCTCTCGGCCTCCATGATGAGATAGCCGATGGTCAGCACGAGGCCGTCCTCGCGAATGACAACGCCGCTGCCCGATCGCTGCTCCCCGAGCGTCTGGGCGGTGAATGCGTCTTCCGGGATCGACGATTGGATCGTCACGATGGATTTGAGGGCGCGCTCGAGGTTGGAGTTGAACTCGCGCGACCTTTGCAACCCTTGCTGTTCGGAGCGTCGCGGCTTCTCGGTCATCGGCCTTTCCCTTCGACTGCCAGGCTCAATGAAGATGCTAGTCCGTAAATTTGCGAGTTACAAATTCCCGCCGTCACGCGAGGCGCCGGTCTGCAGGTTGCCGGTGGACGGCGTGGGAAAGGCGGCGAATAGCGATTCATTATGGCGGCAGGGGCGCCAGACCGCGCCGCCTTGCGGGCGAAGACGCTCTGCCAAGACTCATAGGCATGCGAGCGCAAGCTTCTGAAACGCGCGGGCGCGGTGGGAAAGAGCGATTGAACCGTCGGCAGGCAATCCATGTTTCTCCTCGGCGCTCATCTCGCCGAATGTGCGGGAATGGCCGTCGGGGCGGAAGATGGGGTCGTAGCCGAATCCCTTGTCGCCGCGCGGGGGAAAGACCAGGTCACCGTCGACGCGGCCCTCGAAGGTTTCAAGCCGTCCGTCCGGCCAGGCGAGGGCGAGCACGCTGACGAACCAGGCCCGCCATGGCGCTCGCGCGCCGAGCGCCATGAGCTTGCTCTCGACTCGCGCCATGGCGGCGACGAAATCTTTCGCCTTCCCCGCCCAGCGCGCGGAATAGATTCCCGGCGCGCCGCCCAAGCGCTTCGACGCAGAGCCCCGAATCGTCTGCGAGCGCTGGGCTGCCCGGAAGCATGCGCCGCAGCCTTCGCCTTCAACAAGGCATTGTCGCGGAATGTCGATCCGGTTTCCTCAGGCTCAGCGAGATCCAGTTCCGCCGCGCCAATCGTGCGGATCCCGTATGGGCTCAGAAGCTCCCGAATTTCCCTTAGCTTGCCAGCGTTGTGGGTTGCGACGACCACGAGGCCGGAAAGCCTGGGCCGCGCGCCCGCGCCGGCGCTCATTGGGCGACGACCTTGTATCGCTGGCTGGCGGCGAGAGGCGTCCCCCGCTCCAGGCCGTTGATGATCAGGAACTGGTCGAGCGGCTCCGACAGGAACGACATCCGCGAGGCGAGCGTCTCCGACGTGTCGCCGTTCGCCGCCTCGACGATGCTGATCTTCTGCGGCGCGGCAAGCGCGGAATCCTGCGGAGTCAGCAAATGAAACGACTCAAGCGAGGCCTTGAAGCGCTCGTCGACAGCGGGCGAAAGCGTGTGCGCGGCAAAGATCAAACGGTAGAGCCGTCCGTTCAGGCGCACCGCCCCAAGGCGGAAGCTCCATTGCTGGCCCTGGGCGACCGCAGTTGCGGCTTCGAGGCCGCCGATCTGCATCGGCTCGATCGACGTCGTCTTGAGACCGTCGATCCAGCCAGAGCCGATCGCGCCCGCGACCGTCGCGGAATCAGCGATCGGGACGCTGTCCAGCCGCAAAGCCTCGCCGCCGGCTTCGCCGACCCCGATCAGCGCGGCGGACTGGTTCTCCAGGGTAAAGCCCTCCGGCGCCTCGAAGGCGAAACCGAGCTTGGAGTGGATGAATTCATTCCCGCGCACGATCCCTTGCGATGGGTCGTCGCCGAAAGCGAGGCCATTGATTGCGGCAAGATAGGCGTCCCGGCCCTTCTCGCCGACGCCAGGAGGACCGAACTGACGAGCTTCCGCCTCAGCCTGCGCCACGCGCTCGGGCGTCGAGGGATGAGTCGCCATCATGTCGGGACGGTCGGCCGTTCCCGCGCCGGCGACCGAAGCATGGAGGGCGCTCCATTCGCCGAGCGCGGTGAGGAATTCTGGCCGCTCCGTAGGGGTCGTATCCCGCGTGACCGATGTTCTTGATGCCGATCTGATCCGCCTCGAATTCCTGCTGGCGGGAAAAGCGCGCAATCGACAGCTTGGAGCGTGCCTCGGCCTCGTCCTGGGCCTCGGAACGAGAAAGCACCTGCGAGTTCACCCGCATGAACAGCGCCGCGGTCTTCTCGAACTCGGCCCGCTGAGCGGCATGGCGGGCGGTGACGTGAGCGATCTCGTGCGCCATGACCGCGGCGATTTCCGACGTGTCGTCGGCAAGCGCGAGAAGGCCGCGGGTGACGAAAATGTCGCCGGACGGCAGGGCGAAGGCGTTGACGACCGGCGAGTTGAGCAGCGTCACATGGTAGGGCTGGACGGGCCCGTCGGTCGCCGGCGCGAGTTTGGCGAGAACGCCGTCGAGATAAGTCTGCGTTGCAGGCGCGGAATAAAGGCCGCCGAACGATTCGACCAGACGCTTCCGTTCTGACGCGAATGGCGAGACGGCGACCGTGCGCGGCGGGGCCG
The DNA here is from genome assembly GCA_963839185.1 of uncultured Alphaproteobacteria bacterium. Lineage (GTDB taxonomy): Bacteria > Pseudomonadota > Alphaproteobacteria > Rhizobiales > Beijerinckiaceae > Roseiarcus. The sequence goes on from CAWIUD010000024.1 coordinate 21,260, forward strand.
GGGCCGCCGCGCTGACCGGCCCAGGCGGCGGGTCAATCGAAGCACAGGCCGCGAGGCCCAAACCGAGAACGGCAGCCAGCATCGACAGCACGCGCCCCAAACGACGCGCGGCTCCGCGTCCGGGGTTGTGCCGTTCGCCGTGGCGCATCGACGCGATATCGCTTCTCCTCATTCGCCCGCGTGATGTAGAATTTCGATCATCGCCGGCTCGCTGACCTCGATTCTCGGACCGAACCGGTCATCGAGCGCGCCCCGCGCCCGGATCGTATGTCCGACCAGCGCGCTGACTGGAAGTCCCGTTCGCGCCAGAGCCTGCTCCATCTTGCGCGCGACCACGATCGTCGGACCGTCTCGGGGAACAAGGTCAAGATATAGCCGCGAACGCCCAAAGCCAACCCTTCGCACCTGTCCCTCGACGAGGACGAATTGCTCGCCGCGACGGCTGAGCGCCGACGAATCGGACGATTGGATCACTGCGTATTCGCGATCGCGCCATATCCCGAGACCCGCCCGGCGCGCGCCATCTTCGATCGCGAGCCGCTCCGGCGCGCAATTCCGGGCCTCGAACTCCGGTCGAACCCGGGCGTAGCCCGCCGCCAGGAGCGCCGCAGCGATCGAAACCGGCGGTCCGCCCGAGGTTTCGGGTTGCCGGAAATCGCCCGCAACCCTTCCCCAGCGATCGGGCGCGGCGGCGAGCACAACCAGATCCGCCGTCCGGCCGATCAGGCGGCTGGCCAGGAAATCCCGCGCCGCGCTTACCGTCTCGGGTTCGCCGCGGTCAGAATTCGGCGTGTCCAGGCCTCCGAGTCTCACGGTTCTGCCGTCTGCAAGCGCGATCTCGAGGCGCTCGTTCACACCCGTGGCCAGCGCCCGGCCGGCCGGCGAGCCGCAGGCCGCAAACCCGGGAACGGCGTCGATCATCGCCGGGAGAACGACGAACAGACGGAGGCAGGCTGCGCAAAAGGACCGGCGCCGCCTGCGACCACGATGCGCCAAGCGCAAATTCATGCTAAAGCCCTCGCCGCGCCGCGGCTTTTGCGTCCATGGAACTCTTTGTGCCGCCGCGTTCATTGCGGTCCCGGTAGCTCAGCAGGATAGAGCACAGGTTTCCTAAACCTGGGGTCAGGGGTTCGACTCCCTTCCGGGACGCCAATTCTCCGCACAACTTCCGGTGTCCAGGAGTGCACGGGAGTGAATTTCTATGCAACCCGTGTCTAGAGCTCATTAAAATCAAGCCGCGGGCGCGACACGCACACGGCTCGCGACCAGCACGTGTCGCGGCGCAGCGGCGCGTTCGCCGGACGCGGCAGCCAAGCCAGCAACCGGCGCTGAAAACGGGGCTTTCAAAACTCGCGACTCCAATTCATGGTTGCCTGACAACGCTAACGGGAATCTCGCCTTGGGCCGATCAGTCGCCTCCTTCAATCTGGCCTGGCATTGCCTTGGTCGGACGGCGGCCGAGCGCGGCGCCAAGACAGCGCTGATCCTCTGCGACGGTCCGACCGAATTCCGATCTTGGACCTATCGCGAACTCGATCTGAGGGTTCGGAGGCTCGCCGCCGGATTGACCGAGAGCGGCCTCGGGAGAGGCGACCGCGTCATGATCAGGGCGGCCAACGACATCGATTTCATCGTGGCCTTTTTCGCGACCGTCGCCGCCGGCTGCGTGGCGCAGCCGACGTCGGCCCTGCTGACTGCGGAAGAGACGCTGTCGCTTGCTGAAGATTCGAACGCCAAGGCGATCTTTGTTGGGAATCCTGGACGGGAGGAGCGCGAGCGTTTTTCGCATCTCCTTGTGTTTGATGTGGCGCAGGCGCGCCGACTTGCCAGCCAATGCGCTCCCGCTGAATACAAGGCGACGGCGGCCGAAGATCCAGCTTATCTGGTCTTCACGTCGGGTTCGACCGCCCGGCCGAAGGGCGTGTTGCACGCTCATCGGGTCGTCATTGGCCGCCAGCCGATGGTCAAGGACTGGCTCGGACTCAGTCGGGATGACATTGTCCTCCACGCAGGCAACATCGGCTGGACCTATACGCTCGGGGTCGGAGTTCTCGACCCCTGGGCCTGCGGCGCGACGGGCGCGCTCTACACTGGGGCTCGCGATCCGGCGATCTGGCTGAAGCTCATCGAACGAATCCGCGCCACGATTTTCGCCGCTGTGCCGGGGGTCTACCGCCAGATCCTGAAATACGGCGACCCGTCGGCTTTCGACTTGTCGAGCCTGCGCCACGGAGTCTCAGCTGGCGAGGCGCTTTCGCCCGATCTGCTCGCCCGCTGGCGCGACGCGACGCGAACCTGGCTCTACGAAGCGTTGGGCATGAGCGAGATCTCGACTTACATCTCAAGCCGTCCCGGCGAGCCGATCCGGCCAGGCTCCCCCGGACGACCGCAGACCGGCCGCCGCATCGCTATTCTGCCCGTCGACCGCGGAACCACGCCGCTGCCGCCGGGCGTTGTCGGCTTGCTTGCGGTCCACAGAAGCGATCCGGGCCTGATGCTCGGCTATCTGAATCGCCCTGTCGAACAAGCCGCCGCCTACCGGGAGGATTGGTTCATCGGCGGAGATCTCGCCAAAATGGACGAAGATGGCTGGGTTTGGCATCACGGCCGTAACGACGACATCATGAACGCTTTCGGTTACCGGGTATCGCCGCTCGAAGTCGAGAAAATTCTGTTGGCCCATCCCGATGTCGCCGACGCCGCCGTCGCCCAACGCCAGGTTGCCGAGGACGTTTCAGTGATTGCCGCGTTCGTCACGCCGCGCCCGGATCGGGCGCTCGATGAGGCCGCCATTCTCGCCCATTGCGCGAGACATCTGGCCCCCTACAAATGTCCGCGCCGGGTCATATTCGTGGGCGAGATCGCGCACACCGCCAACGGGAAGGTCAGTCGGAAGGCTTTGCCGCAATTGGTCCAAGCGCCGATGCGCCATAAGGTCCGCGAACGCAATGCGGCTTCCTGGACGCGGCCCAAAGGCGGGAAAGCGGCCTCTGGTTCACTCGAACAGATTTCTCAAATGGTCGTTCAGGAAACGGCCCGACGGGTCCGTCCTGCGGCGGATCGCCTGGAAGTCATGAAAGCGGGGGTAGAGCGAGGGCATGTCTTCCGCGCAATTGAAATGCAGCTTGCCCCAATGCGGCCGCGCGCCGTATTGCCTGAGGATCGAGTCGACGTCGAGGAGGTAACTCCAGTAATCGATCCCTGGGCCGCCTGAGACGGAGATCGTCACGCTAGGGCGGCGGTAATAGGGACTGAGCATGCCCAAATCGCCGGCGACAAAACGATATTCCACCGGATAGATGCAGTTCGTGTGCTTGTTCAGCATCAACTCCCGCACCTGCCTCAAGGCCTCCTTGCCGTTTTCGACCGGGATCGCGTATTCGAGTTCGTGAAAGTTCGGGACATATTCAATCGGATAGATTTCCGAGCTATAGGCGACCCGCTCGAATTTCTTCTCGTCCGAGTGCGGCGGTTCCTCGGTGACGTTCATCACTTTCATCTCGCAGACGTCGTGCTCGCGCTTGACCGGCGACGCGGCGGCGACGTTCGGCAAGCAGTAGAGATGCCGGGAATTCGGGACGGGGACACCAGAAGAAACTGAAGTGGCGATTGTTCGCCGCCAGTTCGTCGTGTCTTTCCATGCAGGCCTCGAAATCCTCGCGCCACAGCTTTTCCTTGAGGTTGTACGCCGGGACCGCCTGCAGCGTGATCGTCGAAATCACGCCGAGCATGCCAAGGGAGACTTGCGCGGCGGCCATCGTCTCGGGATCGCGGTCGGCGTCGACGTCCAGGACCGATCCATCCGCCTGAACCAATCGCATGCCCGCTGCCTGGGACGAGAGGCAGCCAAGACCAATTCCAGTGCCATGCGTGCCAGTGGAGAGCGCGCCCGCGATCGCCTGAGTGTCGATATCGCCCTGATTGGCGAGCGATCGCCCAGTCTCAGATCACAGGCCGATGTCGCGGAGGCAAACGCGGTCCCCCACGCAATCAGAACGTCGCAGTGGCGGGGTCCGGGCCCATTCGGCCGTCAGGCGAGTCGAGCGCCTCGATCTGTCCTGGCGACCGTCCAACGCTTTGCCGACGCCTGCTTCATTGCGGTCGCCGCCGCCGTGTCGACCGCGCGATATCCTGCTTTAACAGCTTCGCTGACGACTTGAGCCGTTGTCTCCGGGGGCGTCTGGAAAACGCCCAGTCCGAATTGCGGCATTTGTCGGCCGTCATTGAGAGCGATGTTGGTTGCGTTCGATCCGCGTTGAGCCCTCGGCCATCGTTAGGGGTCCGGCGAGCCATTCGCTGATCCGCGCCTTTCCCGTCCGCGACAAGGGCCTGACTGTCTATCGGACGCATCGGCCAGCGAGATCGACGTCCAAACCGCGGCGACTGGGACCGCCGCGGCCATCTTGATCAGCCGGTTGAGGTTGCGCATGTCTCCGGACTATGCAGCAATGGACAGCGAGGGCAAAGAGGCGGGCGGCGGCGTCTTGATCGCGCGATCGACGCGAGAGAGGGAGCTGCGGCGCAGCGCTTCAACAAGCCAGTCGAAAGATAACAACCTAAGATTAAGGGAGGACAGCACCATGGAACCATACGCTATCAGGCGTCCTATAACCGCAGGCGCCGTATTTGCCGTCGCTGGAATCTTGACGGGGACGCCGGCTTTCGCCGACGCGGTTTCCGACGCGAAGGCTGCGGTCGCCAAATACGCTGGCCCGCAAACCACGTGGGAAGGTCCCACCAAAGGTCCAAAGCCGGAAGCCGGCAAAAAGATCGTCTTTCTCTCGGGCGACGAGCAGAATGACATTTCGCATCTCTACGGGGTCTATATCAAGGAAGCCGGCGAGAAGCTTGGCTGGAACGTCACCGTCATCGACGGGAAAGGCAGCCCCACGTCCTGGCTCGCCGGCCTGAATCAGGCGATCGCGCTCAAGCCTGACGGCATCGCGCTTTTCGCCGACGCCGCCAGTCTGCAGGACCCGATCAAGGCCGGCGTGGCGCAGGGCATCAAGTTCGTCGGCCTCCACGCCGCGGGGCTGCCGGGTCCGCAGCCGGACCTCAATCTCTTTGTCAACATCCAGGAAGATCCGCGCGAAATCGGCAAGGCCGAGGCGGACTGGGCGATCGCCGATTCGGACGGCAAAGCGCATGTCGTCGTCCTCAGCCACAACGAATATGCAATCGCCAAGGTCAAATCGATGGCCACCAAGGACGAGATTGAGAAATGCCCCGGCTGCAAGGTGGTTGACTACGTCAACTCTCCCGCGTCGGAGGCCGCGCAGCGCCAACCGCAGTTGACGACGAGTTGGGTTCAGCGATTCGGACTTCCCCTCTATGCGACTTCGGTCGGCGACAATGATTGGGATTTTGCTGTCCCGGTCTTGCGTTCTGGCGGCGTCGACCCCGCCCAGGTGAAGCTCATCGCCGCTGACGGGAACCGGTCGGCATACGACCGGATCCGCAAGGGCGATCAGTATCAAACGGTGACGGTGTCTGAGCCCATCGAACTGCAGGCGTGGCAAGCGATCGACGAATTGAACCGCGCGTTCCACAACGAGCCGCCCAGCGGCTTCGTGCAACCGCCATTCCTGGTGACCAAGGAGAACATTCACGCCGAGGGCGGCGACCAGAACACATTCATCCCCGGCAACAATTACAAGCAGCACTATCTGGAAGTCTGGGGCGCCAAGTAGCCTCCCCGCCCCAGCGGGGCAGACCCCGCCGGGGCCTTCTCATTCATTATCCGCTGCCCTTCAACGGCGCCGCGTTTGGGATGATCGATCATGCAGGGCGTGGAACGACTGCGTCGGGACGCCAGGTCCGAGCCGCTCCTCGTCATGAGCGGGCTCGTCAAGCGGTTTACCGGGACGCTGGCCCTCGACAATGTCGACTTCGATGTCCGTCGCGGAGAGGTCCACGCGCTTCTCGGGCAAAACGGCGCCGGCAAATCCACGCTCATCAAGATTCTGGCGGGCGTCTATGGGGCGGACCAGGGCGCTATCCTTTTCGACGGAAAACCGGCGCATCCCGGGACGGACTCGCTGCCGATCGCTTTCATTCACCAGGATCTCGGCCTCGTTGAATGGATGACCGTGGCCGAAAACGTCGCGATTCAGACCGGCTATCCGAGGTCGCGGGCCGGCCTTATATCCTGGCGGCGTGTCCAGAAAGAAGCGGCCGAGGCGCTGGCGATCATGGGCAGCGATCTCGACCCGAGCGCGCCGATATCGTCGCTGCCGGCGGCCGAGCGGTCGCTCGTCGCCATTGGCCGGGCGTTGGCGATGAGATCGGACATTGTCGTTCTCGATGAACCGACCGCGGCGCTGCCCGAGGCCGACGTCGAGCGACTGCTGGAAACGCTGCGGCGCCTTCGCGCCAACAATATCGGCGTCGTCTTTGTCACCCACCGCCTTGACGAGGTGTTCCGCATCGCCGACCGGGTCACGGTCCTTCGCGACGGACGTCGACTGGCGACGGTCGCGACGCAGGAGACGAACGCGGCCGATCTGGTGCAGATGATCGTCGGGCGCTCGATGAATGACGCCTTCGTAAAGCCGGCGCCGGCCGCCGACCGCTGTGTGCTCTCGGTCCACAGTCTCGCCGCCGAACATGTCGGGCCGGTTTCCTTTTCCGTCGCTGCGGGTGAAACCCTTGGTCTCGTCGGACTGCGCGGCGCCGGACACCACACAATCGGCAGAGCCATTTTCGGTGAGACCCAGATTGCTTCGGGCCGTATTCTCCTCGACGGCGAACCGATCGCCCCGAGAAGCCCAGCGGAGGCGATGGCCAAAGGGATCGGCTTCGTGTCGAGCCGTCGCGCCGAGGAGGGCATAGCGGCAAATCTTGCTGTGCGCGAGAACATCTACCTGAATCCAACGGCGAGCGGCAAACGCGTGCTCGAATTCATCCCTCGCGCGACCGAACTGGCGGCGGCCAACACAGCAGCGAAGCGCTTCTCCATCAAGACCGCGAGCGTCGATGAACCGACGGCTACGCTTTCAGGCGGAAATCAGCAGAAGGTGGTGGTCGCACGCTGGATGGAGGCGCGGGTCCGGCTGCTGATTCTCGAGGAGCCGACCATCGGAGTCGACGTCGGGGCGAAGGCGGATATCTACCATCTGCTTCAGCTCTCGCTCAGCAAGGGGCTTGCGGCGCTGCTGATTTCCTCGGACTTCGAAGAGGTCGAACGCATCTGCCATCGCGCGCTGGTTTTCAGTCGCGGTCGAACTCACCGCGGAGATTCCCCGCGACGCTCTAACCGTCGCTGCATTAACCGCGACGGCGTCGGGCGGCGCGCCGGCCGCAGGCCACCGGGCGGAGCCATGAACTCTCGACCCGCCCGCTCCTTGAGCGCGGTCCTTGCCCGAGCGATTTCGGTATGGGGGCTGTTGGTCCTGTTCGTTCTTCTGGTTGTCGTCTTCTCCCTGCTCAGGCCGGATACATTCCTGACCTATTTCAACATTCGCTCCATTCTCAGCAACAAATCCGTGCAGCTGCTGGTGGCCTTGTCGGTTTTCATCCCGATGGTCGCCAATCAGTTTGATCTCTCGGCTGGATTCAACGTCGGCATCTCGCAGGTGCTGGCGATCGGGCTCCAGGGTCAAGGCTGGCCCTGGTGGGCCGCCGTTTGCGCCGTGTTGCTCATGGGCGCGGCGGTAGGGTTCGCGAACGGGCTCCTGATCACCCGCGTGAGGATTGATTCCTTCATCGCCACGCTCGGGACCGGCACGATCCTTTATGGGTTGAACGCCTGGTACACCGGCGGGCAACAGGTGCTTGCGACGTTGCCGCCCGAGTTCCTTGCGATTTCCGGCAGCGTCTGGATTGTGCCGGCTCCGGCGATTTATGCTTTGGTGGTGAGCCTGGTCCTCTGGGTGGTGTTCGAATACCTGCCGCTCGGGCGTTATCTCTATGTGCTAGGGGCGAGCCCGCGCGCCGCCGAACTCAACGGGATTTCGGCGAAGCGATACGTGACCCTTGCGTTCGTCGCCGCCGGAACGCTCGCTTCCTTCGCCGGCGTCGTGCTGCAGTCGCAGCTTCAGGTTGGACAAAGTTCGGTTGGCCAGGAATATCTCCTCCCGGCCTTCACGGCTGCGCTCCTCGGCGCGACCTCGATCAGACCGGGCCGTGTGAATGTCTGGGGAACCGTATTGGCGGTCGCGGTGCTCGCCGTGACCGTTGCCGGCCTCAATCAGCTGGGCGCGCCGTTTTTCGTCGAGCCCCTGTTCAACGGCTCCATGCTGATCCTCGCGGTCGGTCTCGCCGTGCAGGCTGCGCAGCGCCGGCAGCGGCGAGGGACCGAGGCCGATAAAACGATGGCGGCGGCAGCTGGCGCGCCGGTTGTGGAATAATTCGACGGGATGGGCGATGGGCGACAAGTCCGACGATCCGGAAAGCATCAGCCCGGCGCTCGCCGCCGATTGGTTCAAGTCGCGCTGGGGACGTGACGATCAGCGCGGGAACGGCAACCTGGTGACCGCGCAAAAGGTGCTGGAGGCGGTGCGCCTGATCAAGACGGGCGAGATCGTCAGCCTGGGAATGCCCGTACGATTCGCGAATGCCGCTCGCGCCAGGACGCGCATACGCCTTGCGAATGCCCGGCGGTCCGACCGGCGGCCCCTACGGCGAGAAGAGCAAGACGATCTGGAATGACGAATTCATCGCCACTGAAATTGGCCAAATCGGCACGCAGATGGACGCTCTCGGCCACCTCGGCTGCATGTGCGGCGCGCGTGGCGACAAGACCAACATGCTCTTTTACAATGGCAATCGGCTGTCAGAAATGTGGTCTCCATACGGGCTCAAGAAGCTCGGGATCGAACACGCGCGCCCGTTCTTCACGCGAGGCGTTCTCTTCGACGTGCAGGGTCTTATGGGACGCGTCCTGGATGTCGGCGAGGAGATCGGACTCTCGGACTTGAAGGCGTGCCTTGTACGCCAGCATGTCGCCGAGGACGTGATCCAGCCGGGCGATGCGGTTTTCGTGCGCACAGGCCATGGGTCAAGATGGTATACGGAGACGAAGACTTTTTACGATGGCGCGCCGGGCATCGGCCTCGAGTGCGCCCGCTGGTTTTCGAGTCTCGAAGTATGCGTCGTCGGCGCTGACAACTTTGCCGTTGAAGTCGTTCCGCCCGTCAACCCGGAGGTCTTTCACCCCTGCCACCAGCACCTCATCATGGAGAACGGGATTCATCTCCAGGAAGGTATGACGTTTGAAGGTCTGGTGGAGCGCGAGGCGTGGATCTTCGCCTATGTTTTTGCGCCACTGCCAATCGTCGGCGCAACGGGTTCGCCGGGAAACCCAATAGCGGTGCTGTAGGTCGATCGCAAAGCGGTTCCCAAACCGCCAAGCTGAAAGATTGAGGCCGGGTCCCTTCCCGCAGCCCTTAGCCGCCGAACCGGCGGAGCGACCGCGTAGGCTGCCGTTGGCGGGCCGTCGTGGCGATGGCGCGCGGCGCTCAGCAAGAGGGACGACCCCGCGCCATGAGATTGCGCATGGCGCGGGGGTCCCCCATCCGCGCCGGCTAGGGGTTTCTGGCGGAACGCGAGCCGGGCGAACGCAGCGATAACAGCGGCGGCCGCCGTTTTATTCGCTTTGCCGGCGAATGGCCTTCTCGCGCGACCGTCGCCGCGCCCGTCCCGTCGTCACGCCGCGCGCGCGTCCAAAAACCCGCCGGACTGGCGACGCCAGAGCGCCGCGTAGATCCCGCCGCGCGCCAGCAACTCCTTATGCGTCCCGGTCTCGGCGATGTCGCCGTCCTCGAGCACGATCAGGCGGTCCATCGCCGCGATGGTCGAAAGGCGATGGGCGATGGCGATCACCGTCTTGCCTTCCATCAGCGTCTGGAAGTTCTCCTGGATCGCCGCCTCGACGTCGGAATCCAAGGCGGAGGTCGCCTCGTCGAGCACCAGAATCGGCGCGTTCTTCAGCAGGACCCGCGCAATGGCGATGCGTTGGCGCTGGCCTCCGGACAGTTTGACGCCACGCTCGCCGACCAGCGTGTCGTATCCGGTTCGCCCGTCGGGATCGGTCAGGCCGATCACGAAATCATGCGCGCGGGCCTGCTGCGCCGCGGCGATCATCGCTTCGAAGGTCGCGTCCGGCTGGCCGTAGAGGATATTCTCGCCGATCGAACGGTGCAGCAGGGAAGTGTCCTGCGTCACCATGCCGATTTGCCGGCGCAGGCTGTCCTGCGTCGTCAAGGCGATATCCTGCTCGTCGATCAAGATGCGCCCGCCCTCGACGTCGTAGAAACGCAGCAAGAGATTGACCAGCGTCGACTTGCCGGCGCCCGAGCGCCCGACCAGTCCCACCTTTTCCCCCGGCGCGATTGCGAACGAAAGGTCGTCGATCACCCCGCCGTCCTTGCCGTAGTGGAACCGGACGTTCTCGAACCGGATGGCGCCTCGTGCCGCCGGCAGCGGCCGCGCGTCTTCGCGGTCAACCAGCGCGCGCGGGCGCGCGATCGTTCGCATGCCCTCCTGGACCTGGCCGACGTTGTCGAAGATGCTGATTGAGGTCCACATCACCCAGCCCGACATCAGCGCCACCCGGAGCGCGAGTCCGGTCGCGACGGCGATGTCCCCGAGCGACACAGCGCTTTGCGCCCAGAGCCAGACCGCAATGGCCCCGACGCTGACCAACAGCATGCTGTTGCTCACCGAAACAGTCAGGTTCAGGAGCGTGATCAGCCGGGTCTGGCGACGAAACGCGGCGGTGTGGCCGGTGATCGCCTCGCGAGCGTGTTCGTCCTCGCGCTCGAGGTGAGCAAACAGCTTGACCGTTTGAATGTTGGTGTAGCTGTCAACGATGCGGCCGGTGAGCGTCGCCCGCATGTGGGCGAGCGCTTCCGATCGGCGCCGTATTCGCGGCACGAAATACGACAGCGCCAGCACGTAGACCGCGATCCACAGCATCAAGGGGCAAGCGAGACGCCAATCTGTGCGGGCGAAGATGAACAGCGCGCTGAACGCGAATACGGTCACAAACCACAGCGCGTCGATGATCTGCACCACCGAGTCGCGCAGCGACGCCGCGGCCTGCACGACGTTGGAGGCGATGCGGCCCGCGAAGTCGTTGGCGAAATAACTGACCGATTGGCGCAACACATAGCGATGCGTCTGCCAGCGGATGAGATTCGTCATTCCCGGCGCGATCGCCTGCTGGACGATAAGATCGTGGGTGAAGCTCGCCATCGGACGGCCGATGAGGATCAAGAGCCCCATCGCCAGGAACTCGCCGCCGTATGTGCGAAGCACCTGATCGGGGCTGGTCGAACGCAAGAGATCGACGAGCGCGCCGATGAAGCGCAGGATCGACACTTCGATCAGCGAAACGATCAGGCTGATCGTCATCAACGCGGCGAGAAATGGCCAGACCTGTCGGCAAAAACGCCCGTAGTAGCCGATCAGGCTCGCCGGCGGCGTATTGTCATCGTGGGCGCGAAACGGGTCGATACGGGTTTCGAAGAAACGGAACATGGCTGGATATCCACCGGGAATCGCGGCCGAGGCCGGATTCAGGAGCGACGCCAGGCGCGTCGCCGAAAACGGAAGCGAAACGAGAGAAAAGGTTACGACAACGGATGCGGCCTGAGCCGCAGACGCCTCAGCGTCGGGTCACGCAGCGCTCAGCGGGAGGAGCGGATCGCCGCGAATGCTTCACGCATTTGGAGGCGGAGGGCGAGTCGGTAGCCGACGGAGTCCAGATTGCGTCGAATCGAAATCATTCCGGCTCCCTCAGGTTCGCGCCCAAACGATCTCGCGGGCCTAAGATCCTCGCGACGAGACGGCCAATACACGAGTTCGACGGCCGGAATCGGCTCACAAGTCTGGCGACCAGCGGATTCTCGCTGGGGTGTTGCGCGTGGGTGACAGTTTTGGCCGCGCAAACCCAGCGGACTCTGGAGCGATTTGCTTTGAGCTGATCCGTGGGCCGCTGGCGCGCAGTCCGCGAAGGCCTGCGCATGGCCGTGGCGACAATCAACGACCGGTGGGCCTTCTCGAAGCTCGGCGGACCCCTGGACGAAGCTGCCGCCGTAGAACCCGACCCGAGACGCCTGCGTAGGCGAAAGTCGGCGTCCGTTTCGTCAGCGAGGCGATCACGGGGACCGGGTGGCAGGCGAACCCGGAGCCGGTCCCCGCCGCGGCGAGCGTGACGCTTGGCGCCGATGTCAGCGGACAAGCCTCCAGCACGCGATCAGCATTCGCGCGCCGCGGTGGTGAAGGCGGAGAACGCCCGCGATCAGCAATGCGCCGAGAACGATCGTCTGGATCGGTCCCGGAATATTGGCGAGGCCCATGCCGTTGCGCATGGTGCCGAGCAGAAAGAGCGCGAGCACGACGCCCAGGATGCCGCCGCGTCCGCCGTTGATGTCGACGCCGCCGAGCACGACGGCGGTGACCACGAACAGGATGGCGCCGTCGGCGTTGTCGCCGCGCGCAGAGCCGTATTGGCCGATCCAGACCAGGGCGGCGAGGCCGGCGAGCCCTCCCGCCAGGGCGTAAGCCTCAATCTTGAGCCGCGCGACGTCGATGCCCGCCGCCCAGGAGGCCTCCTTGTTGAGGCCAACAGCGTAACATCGGCGGCCGAACACGGTGCGGCGCATCAACGCGCCGACAACCAGGGCGATGACGCAGAACAGCACGAACGAGACCGGCACCGGCCCCAGCTGTTCCGATCCAACGTAAAGGTACGAATCGTCAAAGCTCGTGTAGCCGGTCTCCGAACCCAGGATGAAGGCGAGCCCGCGGAAGGCGCCCATCGTGCCCAACGTCACCGCAAGCGAAGGCAGATTGAGCCTGGCGACAAGAAAGCCGTTCAATGACCCGAGCACGGCGCAGGCTGCGACAACGGCCGGGACGGCGAGCCAAATGGGAGCTGCGGCGGCGGAGAACTTGGAGAACAGCACCGCCCCGAAGGCGAGGGTCGAAGCGAGCGAGATGTCGATCTCGCCGAGGATCACAACGACGGCAAGGCCAACGGCGAGAATCCCGGGGTAAACGAACTGACGGGTCGAATAGAGAATCTGGTCGACGCTGAGGTAGTACGGCGAAAGATAGGCGGACCACGCTGCGGCGGCGAGGGTGAGCACGACGAGGGTCAGCTCCCACTGCGGAAGTCTGCGAATTCATGCAGCGCTCCTCGTGAGGCGCCGGCGCACGCGAAGCGAATTCCTGATCCGGGCCCCGATCAAGACATCGGCGGTCGCCGCCGCGACGATCGCCGCGCCTTGGATGAACATGCGCCAAAATTCAGGAACGCCAAGCAGAACGAGCCCGTTATCGATGGTCGCAAGCACCACCGCGCCGAGCGCGGCGCCGACCACCGTTCCAGACCCGCCGGTGACGCTGACTCCGCCGATGACCGCAGCGGCGAGAGACGAGAGCTCCCATCCCGAGGCGAGGATCACTGTGACCGTGCCGACCCGGGCCGCATAGAGAAACCCGGCGAGACCGCACATCGCGCCGCCCAGAACGTAGGCGAACAGCACGATCCGCTGGGTCCTCAGTCCGAAGAAAGCGCTGGCCTCCGGATTGGAGCCGACCGCGTACATCCGCCGGCCGAGAGGATAAAAACGCAGGAACGCCGCGAGCACGAGAACAACGGCCGCCGATAACACGACGAGGACCGGGACGCCGTCGACCCGCAGGTCCGCCATTTCGATCATCCAGCGCGGCAGGCGGTTTGAGGTGACCTCCTGGCCGTGGGCGTACACGTAGGTGAGCCCGCGATAGACGGACATCGTGCCGAGGGTCGCAATCAGCGGAGACACCCGGCCGTAAGCGACGAGGAGCCCATTCAGCGCCCCGAGCCCGCCGCCAATGACCAGCGGCATGAGGACGAGCGCGCCACCGACGCCAGGATTCCTTGCGGCGAAATCGGCGGTGAGATAGGCGGCGAAGCCCATGATCGAGCCGACGGAAACGTCGAGGTTGCGGGTGATCAGGATGACGGCCTGCGCCGCCGCGACGATCATCAGGATCGCGGCGTTGGAGAGGATCGCGCTCAGATTCTCCGGGGCCAGGAACTGCGGCCTGAGGACCGCGAACCCGGCGCTGAGAAGGACCAGGAAAGCGAGGACGCCGCTGACGCGGAAGCGCAGCGCGGACTGGCCGAGCGTGCGTTGCGGCTCCGCGATCGCCAGCGTCCTCGTTTCAGGGGACATCGGCGAGGTCCCGCGCGTTGCGGGTGGCGGCCATCATGACTGCCGCCTGGTCGGACTTTGACGGGTCCAGTTCCGCCACCAGCTCCCCCTCGGAGACGACCAGGATTCGGTCGCTGATCGCCAGAACTTCGGGCAGATCCGAGGAAATCACCAAAACCGCCAGGCCCTCCTCGGCGAACCGGGCGATCATGCGGTGAACCTGCGCCTTCGAGGCGACGTCGATGCCGTGCGTCGGCTCATCGAGGATCAACACCTTGGGCCGGGTCGACAGCCATTTGGCGAAGGCGACTTTCTGGCGATTTCCTCCCGATAGGTCTGACACGAGCTGGTCGATGCCGGTGGTCCGCACGTCGTAGGTCTGCACCGCCTCGGACGCGACGCTACGCTGCGCCGCCTCGTCCACCACTCCCAGTTTCGCAAGCCGGCTGATGATCGGCAGGGTCACATTGCCGACGATCGAAGCCGGCATGATGAGACCAATGCCGTCGCGGTCTTCGGGAAGATAGGCGAGGCCGAGCCCCAGCATCTGTTTGGGACTGCGCGGCGTAACGGGATTGCCGTCAAGATGGATTCGGCCGCTCGTCGGCGGGTTCAAGCCGAAGCACGCCTGCGCGATCTCCGACCGGCCGGAGCCGACCAGCCCCGCCATGCCGACAATCTCGCCGGCCCGCAGCGAGAACGACACATTGGAGAACACGCCCTCGGAGCTCAGCCGCTCGACGCGAAGGATTTCTCGCCCCGGCGGCGTCGCCTCGCGCCTGGCGAACAGAGATTCAAGCGGCCGGCCGACCATCATCCGCACGATCTCGGCCCGGCTCAGTTCAGAGGCGGGTCGCGTGGCGACGTGCCTGCCGTCGCGGAGGACGGTGACGGCGTCAGCGATCAGATCGAGTTCCTCAAGGCGGTGCGTGATCAGGAGAATGGAGGTTCCATGATCGCGCAGGCTGCGCACGATCCGGAACAGTTTCTCGACTTCCGCCGGGGTGAGCGCCGAAGTCGGTTCATCGAGGATCAGCAGGCGGAGATCGGCGGTCAGCGCGCGGGCGATCTCGACGAACTGCAGTTCCGCTACCGAAAGCTCGGCGATGAGCGCGTGCGGGTCGATATCGACCCCAAGCCTGGCAAGCGACTGACGAGCGCGGGCGACGACCGCCTTTCGATCGATCGTCCCCAGGGGCGTGACCGGCGTTGCGCCCATGCTGATGTTTTCTGCGACGTCGAGATGAGGAAAAAGCTTCGGATCCTGATAGACCGCGGCGACTCCCGGCGCGCCGCGCTTCGATCGGAGTTGCGAAACGCACTGTCTCGCCGTTCAACACGATCTCGCCGGCGTCGGGCTCGAGAATGCCGGTGATGATCTTCACCAGCGTCGATTTTCCGGCGCCGTTTTCGCCGACGAGCGCATGAACCTGTCCGCGCGAGACCCCGAAACTGACGTCGCTGAGGGCGTTCGAGAGGCCGAAGGACTTCGTGATTCCGGCGATCCGCAGCGTCGGTTGCTCGCGGAGCTCGGTCATCCCGCAAAATCCGAAGCGCAGGCGAGCCGTTTCGTCGCCGCGGCGGCGAAGCCACAACAGAAGGACGTGGTCTCGCGCCGTCGCGCCTGGCTCACCGTTCCTCCCGAACGTATGGACTGCCTGACGATGATTAGCTAGTCATAACCGCCTGCGACGGTCAAGCGGGGCGAACCCGGAGACGACTGGCGAGCATGCCGCGATACGCCTCTTCGATCGACGTCGCCCGCCTGGCGGGCGTGTCGCAATCGTCCGTTTCCCGCACCTACAGGTCGGCGGCGACGGTGTCTGTCGAGACGCGGCAGAAGGTTCTCGAGGCGGCCGAAACGCTTGGATACCGCCCGAGCATGATTCCCCAGATCATGCTCAACCATCGCTCCTACCTGGTCGCGCTCGTGATCGGGGGCATGTACAACCCGTTTTACGCCAGGGTGCTCGAGGAGTTCACCCGCCAACTCCACGCGAGCGGCCACCAGGTCCTGCTCGTCCACGTCGACAGCGGGCACTCGCTGGATTCCGTCATTCCTCGACTTGCCGGATATCGGGTGGACGCGATCGTCAGCGCGCTCGCCGTCCTGTCGCCAGAGGCGGCCGACGCGCTCGCCAAATTCAAGATCCCGGTCGTCTCGTTCAACACGCCAGTCAAGAACGAGTGGGTCTCTTCAATATCGTCCGACAATGAAAGGGCGGGAGCCGAGATCGCCGATCACTTCATCTCGCGGGGCGCCCGCTCATTCGGCTATGTGACCGGCCCGGCCGGCAGTCCGGCCAGCGAGGACCGGCTCAAGGGTTTTCGCGACCGTCTGGCTGCGCGGGGTTATGGTCAGCCGACGGTGGCGGCCGCCGATTTCCACTATGAGGGCGGCCGCCAGGCGGCGCTCTCTCTGATCCTCAGAAACCACGCCCCCGAGGCGATCTTCTGCGCCAATGATCTGCTCGCAATGGGCGTCATCGATGCAATCCGCAGTCGAACGGCGCTGCGCGCGCCGAACGACGTCCTGGTGGCGGGGTTCGACGATATTCCGATGGCTTCCTGGGCCGCCTATGACCTCACGACATTCGTCCAGGACGCCCCGCTGATGGTGAGCGAGACGATCCGCATCCTGCGGTCCAATGAAGACGCGCATGCGCCCTTGGGCGAAATTCACGTCGTCTTGCCGGCTCGCCTCGTGGTGCGCGGCTCGACGCGCCGCGATCCGCTTCTGAACCGGCCGGCGCTGTGAAGACGAAGGCCGCACGGGTTCCCCCGAGCGTGAAATTTATCTTCTTGCCCATCGACCCCGTATCTTCTATAATTCAGAACACGACGGCGCCCGATTGGACGCTGAAAAGAGAGGTCAGGAAAGAGGAGCGGTGAAGCGAATTGTCTCGCCGGGGGTCATCCGGCCATCCGGTAACGACTAAGCGCTTGGAATCGCTCAAATCCGCAATGGTCGCCCCCTTGCGAAAAGTTGGCATGGATTTGGGGTTGGCGCCGCATCTGTTTGGGTTCGGCGCCATGGCGGCTTGGGATCAGCTTGTCAAAAGACGGGCATCTTTCTGCGCCGATTCGGAAGGTTTGCTATGGTCGGCAGAGTTCCGCCGCGCGGCGAACGGGCGACTTTATTTCGGCGGCCGAATCAGTTGATTGAGGCTCAAAACGATCAGAATTAAGTCGGCGACAGGCATGCGCCCTGACGCAACCCTTTTTGGATGGACGGTCGGAGGAACCGCCCCTCGGGGGCCTCTCCTTAGGTCATCTCTATCTCTAATATATTGAGATCGCTTATGAAAATCCCTTCGTCGCAGCACCACCCCGGTCAAGTGACAATTATGCAACATGGCCCGCGAAACTGATTTCGGAGGCCGCTTTGGGAAGAAAATCTATTGTGTCGAAATTTAGAGAAGCTATCTTGGCGACGTGAGCGGGAGATTCCCGGTCGCCGAGGGGTCGATGGCATTTGCAGGGGCAAACCGCCGCGGTCCGGGTTAACTCGGGAAAAGGGGCTGACCATCCTCGGTTGCAGCGGTTCGAAGCCGAACTTGCAGAGGTCGAAGGTGAGAGAAGAACCAACGCCCACCATGTCTAACTGGAGGTCAAACATGACGCTCATTAAGAGCCTTCTGCTCGGTTCGGCGGCCGGCATCGTCGCCGTCGCCAGCGCGCAGGCGGCCGATCTTCCCACCAGGAAGGCGGCGCCGGTCGAATATGTGAAGGTCTGCAACGTCGGCGGCATCACCGGGTGGACGCTGCCTGGCTCCGACACCTGCGTGAAGTTCAGCGGCTATATCACCGGTCAGTTCACCGGCGGCAACCTCAGCACCCAGTACAACTGGGGGAACGATGCGCGCAACGCCATCACCGCTATCACCGACCACTTCGCAGCGGCATTTGGTCAGTTCCCGCGTGGCTTTCTCACGACCGCGGCCGGGCTCGATCCCCGCATTATGACACCCAGCGCGTTCTGCTTGCCGCCAGCACGCCCGCAGAAGAACACGACCTTCTTCCGCAATGACACCGGCTGGTCGACCCGAGCCAACTTCGGCTTCGATATGGCCTCCAACACCGCCTATGGTCCGTTGATCGGGCATTTTGACCTTAATGTCGACGCGCCAACGGTTTCGACCCGCTTCAGGGCCTGCCCCGAGCCCCTTCGCGTATCTGAATACCGGGTACCTGACTTGGGCCGGCATCACCGCCGGTAAGGCGCAGTCGTTCTATTCGTTCACCGGCGGCGGCGACAACTGGGCGAACTTCTTCTCCCCCGACCAGAAGGGCTTCAACGAGCCATTGCTGTTGGCCTATACCGCTTCGTTTGGCGGCGGCTTCTCCGCCACGATCGCGGCGCAAAGCCCCGGCACGCAACGGCGCGCTCGGGCGGCGGCACTCAGCAGAAGGCGGCTATTTCAACACCAACAGCGGCCCATGGGCGGCTTCAACCCGACAATGATTACCTTCGGCGGCCAGAAATGGCCGGACATCGTCGGCGCGCTGCATGTCAAGCAAGGCTGGGGTGAGGCCCAGGTCTCGGGCGTGTTGCACAACGTCAACGTGACCGACACCGCCAACAACAGCGGAACGGATTGCGGGGCGGCCTTGACAGCGGGCGTATTCAGTGAGGGCTGCGATCGGCTCGAGCAAAGCAAGGTGGGCTGGGGCGTCGACGCCGGCGTGAAGGTCAACCTGCCGTCGTTCGGCGCAGGCGACAACTTCCTGGTCACCGGCTCCTACACCCAGAGCGCGGTCTGGTACTCAGGTCTGCCGGACGGAATGTGGGGTGAGGACGGCGAGGTCAACGGCAATGGCCAGCCGATGTATCATGTCCGACGCGTTCTTCAATCCGTTGACCAACCAGTGGTCGTCGCCGACCGCGTGGTCAGTCACGGGCCTGATCGAGCATCACTTCACGCCGCAGTTCTATGTTGATCTGGAAGGGTCGGTTGGCGGCATTGAGTGGAGCAATCAGGGCGGCGGTTGCAACTACATGGTTCGCGCTGCGGCCTGCACTGTGGCCAGCTTCGGAGCGGCGCGATGTCGTCGCAGCGCGACAAGCTGGATCATCGGCGCCGACCTTGGCTGGAACCCGGTCAACAACCTGAACTTCGACCTCGAGTTGATGTATCAGAACACGAACCAGGATAAGCCGAGCGGGTTCATCGGCACGGTTTACAAATCGGCCAGCCGGCGTGCTCGTTCCCGGCGCAGTGGCAAGGCAACAGCGACGGCTTCGCCGGCCGTTTCCGCATCACCCGTTACTTCTGATCTCAATCCGATCGGATTTCGCCAACAGCCCCGGAGCGCAAGCTCCGGGGCTTTTTCGTCGCCCACCGCCTTTATCGGCGAAGGCTGGATGAACGAACGCTCGATCAGCCTCACTTTGAACTTGCGCGGCGGTCATCCAGGGCCGATGATTGCCTCGGCCCGCGCTAATGCGCGAGAGCGGATGCCGGCCGGCCGAGCCGGCCGACGCTCTTCGTTTATTCACCAACGCCGATTCTGCAGAGAACAACCGCGCGGCGCCGCCATGAAGAATTCGGCTGCGGCGAGCGGATGAGGTCGGCGGCGCGATGATGCGTCAGTACGAGTTGGTGGAGCGCGTCCGGCGCTACAATCCTCGCGCTAACGAGGATCTGCTCAACCGCGCTTATGTATTCGCGATGAAAGCCCACGGGAGCCAGACCCGGGCGTCGGGCGACCCATACTTCTCGCACCCGCTAGAGGTCGCCGCGATCCTTACGGAGCTCAAGGTCGATGATGCGACGATTGCAGCCGCGATGCTGCACGACACGATCGAGGATACGACGGTCACGCGCAACGACGTCGACAAGGCGTTCGGCGAAGAGATAGGGGGTCTTGTCGACGGCCTCACAAAGCTCAGCAAGCTCGACTTCGTCACCCGGCACGCACAGCAGGCCGAGAATTTCCGCAAGTTGCTGCTCGCCATCGCCGACGACGCGCGGGTCCTGCTCGTCAAGCTCGCAGATCGCCTGCACAACATGCGCACCCTCCATTTCATGCCGGAGGCCAAGCGCATCCGCATCGCCGAAGACACGCTCGACATCTATGCGCCGCTCGCGGGGCGCATGGGGATGCAGAGCATGCGCAACGAGCTTGAGGACCTCGCGTTTCGCTGCCTGATGCCCGCCGCCTATGCGCTTATCGTGTCGCGCCTCGAGGACATGAAGACGAAGAACGGAACAATTATCGCGCAAATCGCCTCCGAACTGCGGGACCAGTTCGCACGGAGAGGGATCAACGTCGAAGTGAAGGGCCGTCAAAAGCAGCCCTACTCCATTTGGCGCAAGATGGAGCGGCGCTCGATCGCCTTCGAGCAGCTTTCCGACATCTACGGCTTTCGGATTCTGGTCGACACGGTCGCCGACTGCTACGCGGCAGTCGGGGTCGCGCACACGACCTGGCCAAGCGTGCCTGGGCGCTTCAAGGATTATATCTCGACCCCGAAACAGAACGACTACCGCTCGATTTACACAACAGTGATCGGGCCGGGCACGCAGCGGGTGGAGCTTCAGATTCGCACCCACGAAATGCACGAGGTCGCCGAATATGGCATCGCGGCGCATACGATTTACAAGGACGTCGGACCCGGCGACTCGGTCGGGGGTCAGCGAAAGCCGCGCCTACCGGGGCCTGAGGCAAACGATCGAAGCGCTGGCCAGCGATGATTCCGAGAAGTTCCTCGAGCATACGAAGCTCGAATTGTTTCACGATCAGGTGTTCTGCTTCACCCCAAAGGGACGGCTGATCGCGTTGCCGCGCGGCGCGACAGCCATCGATTTCGCCTACGCGGTCCATACTGACGTCGGCAATTCCGCGGTCGGCGCGAAGATCAACGGCCGCATCGCTCCACTGATCTCCGAACTCCACAACGGCGACGAAGTGCTGATCTCCCGCTCCGAGGGCGGTTCGCCGCCAGCGGCGTGGGACAGCGTCGTCGTGACGGGCCGCGCCCGCGCCGCGATCCGCCGCGCAACGCGGGAGGCGGCGAAGGCTCAGTTCGGCGGCCTCGGCCGGCAGATCGTCGAACGCGCGTTCGAGCGGGCAGGGAAGAAATTCGCCGAGGCCAAGCTCAAGGCGGCGTTGCCTCGGCTGGCGCGCGCCTCGATTGACGATGTGTTCATCGGCGTTGGGCGGGGAGAGATCTTCTCGGCCGACGTCGTGCGGGCCGTGCATCCGGATTTCAAAGAGGAACGCAAGGCCGGTCCCACGGCGCCGCATAACGAGAGCGGCTGGTTCGGTCTGCCGAAGGCGGCGGATCTCGTCTTTCGCGTTCCTGGCAAGCCGGATGCTTCGGCGGCACTGCCGCTTCGCGGCATCGATCTTGAGACGCCGGTGCGGTTCGCGCCCAAAGGCGGGGCGGTCCCAGGGGAACGCATTGTCGGCATTCGCGCGCCGGAGGGCATCGTCATCTATCCGATCCACTCGCCGGCGCTCGTCGAATACAATGATCGGCCGGAACTGTGGCTAGATGTGCGTTGGGACCTGGAGAATGCGCCGTCCGCGCTTTATTCGACTCAGATCATGGTGACCATGCTCAACGAACCAGGAGCCCTTGGGGTCATAGCCACGACGATCGGCGAATACGGCGCCAATATCGACGCGATCTCGTCTACGGCCAACGGCGCCGATTTCGGCGAACTGAGGATCGATCTCCAGGTGCGCGACATCCAGCATCTCAACGCGGTCCTGTCGCAATTGCGCGGCAAGACCGTCGTCCACAAGGTCGAGCGGCTGAGCGGTTAGGACGGCCGATGCCTCTCTATTTCGCCTACGGCGCCAATATGAACACGGAGTTGATGGCTCGCCGCTGCCCGCGCTCGAAACCGCTTGGGTTGGCGCGGCTCGAGCGACATCGCGTTGCGGTCATGCGCGAAGGCTGGTTGACGGCTGTCCGCGATCCGCGGTCCACCGTGCATGGCGTGCTGTGGGACCTGGCGTTGTCCGACGTCCAAGCGCTTGACCGCTTCGAAGGCCTACCGCAGGGCCACTATGTGAAACACGATCAGCCAGTCGTCACCAAACGCGGCGCGAGGCGCGCGATCGTTTACTTTGGCGCCAACTCAGGACCAGGAATTGCACGTCCCGATTATATCGCCGACGTTCTCGGTGCGGCGCGCGCCTGGCCCTTGCCGTCCGAGGGAGTCGCAGCCCTGGAAGCGCTTCAGCCGAAGGTCGCCGACCGTCGGTAGGCGGGGACCGTAGAGTTCGACGACTCCGAAAAGCTCGACTCGGGGTTTCCTGGCTGTAAGGGTCCGACCTCCGGTTGCCGACTGCTGAGCCATGCGTTTCATCCAGACGTTCGATTTTCTCGCGCTGATCGATACCGCCGTTTGTTTGGCTGCGGCCTTTGCGTTCGGCACGTTGATCGGGGCCGAGCGTCAGTACCGCCAGCGCTCGGCGGGCCTGCGCACCAACGTCCTGGTTGCGGTCGGCGCGGCGGCGTTTGTCGATTTCGGCGTTCGTTTGGCGGGTCCCGCCTCGACCCAGATAATGGCCTATGTCGTTTCAGGTATCGGCTTTCTGGGCGCAGGCGCGATCATGAAGGAGGGGGTCAACGTACGCGGCCTCAACACCGCTGCGACGCTCTGGTGCTCGGCCGCCGTGGGCGCGGCGGCAGGGGCAGGACTTGTCGTCGAAGCGGGGCTTTTGACCTCTTCGTTATTGCCGGCAATACGCTTCTGAGGCCGCTCGTCAACCGCATCAACCGCATTCCCATCGACGAAGAGGCGAGCGAAGCAACTTACGAGGTTCGCTTGTCGACGGCGCCGAGGCGGCGGACGAGGCGCGGGAAGCCCTCATCGACGCGCTCGAAAAAGCGCATTATCCGGTCAGCGACGTCAAGACCAACGAGCGCGGCGAAGAGGCGGTGGAAATTGTTGCGACGCTGATCGCGACCGCGATCGTCCCCGAGGAACTCGATTCGGTCATCGACGCGCTTGAGAAACTCCCGGGAGTTGAACACGCCACCTGGGAGAGCTCCGCCCAAACGTAATGGCGGCTTTGCGCGCGCCCCGTGTCCGCCGAATGTTTCTTAGTTCGTCGCAGCCGGGGCGGCGTCGACGCCGGTCAGCGCCGCCCAGGCTCAGCCACACGTTCGGGTCGTCCTGAGCCTGGCGCTTATAGAACTGATAGCCGGTTGCGCTCCAAGGGCGGATGGACGGCGCAAGATTGTCAAGGACGAAGTCGCCGCGATCTGTCTTGACGGTGAGGACCGCGTGGCCCTCGCCGTTCAGATCGCGCACGATCGTCATCAGCAGCGCCTGACGCGGGAACCCCCGCTCGATCAGTAGCCTTCGCTTGAACAGCGCATACACCTTGCAGTCGCCTTTCCCGTCGACGGGATAGTCCCAATGGTCAAGCGTCGTTCCCCAATGGTCGAGGTTGCTGATCGGTTCAATCGCGTCGTTGACCAGCTCGTTGACCTCGTTGAGCGCCTTCCAGGTTTGCCGGGTGAGGCGAATATCGGTCGGCTTCAGCTTGCCGAGCGTGCACTCTGCCGGGTGGCGATTGCAGAAGTCGACCCAGCCGTAAGGGATCGAGGTTTCGCCTCCGACTGGCGTCTGGGTCGCGCTGGGGAGACCCTGCTCAGAGGCTTCCCCAAACGTATTCCAGATCAGGCCGAAGATGATCGCGGCAGTTACGAAGCTGAATAAGCGGTTAAACATTGGATGTCCGCCGGGTTGAACAGGGACACAATGGCCGCCCGCGGCTTGGCGCCGGGCGAAAAAAATAGCTCGAATTTTATCGGTCTGGCCGTACCGGGGGCAGCGAAATTTGTTAACATTGACAAGGGGTGTGGGCTCACCTCCACTTTGACGCCCGGCATTGGGGATTCTTACGGCGCCGTTGCGCCCGTATCCGCCACGTGCGCGAAGCGGAGACTGAAATGTCGAGCCACGCGACAAGCATTTCCGCAAAACCGGACGGGAAACTGGCGCTTGCCGGTCTTGGCGCGCTTGGCGTGGTGTTCGGCGACATTGGCACGAGCCCGCTCTACACGCTCAAAACCGTGCTCAGACGCGACGAGCCCCCATCCTGATCCGTCCGCGATCCTCGGCGCTCTCTCGCTGATTGTTTGGACCTTGTTTCTCATAACCACGGTCAAATACGTCAATTTCGCCATGCGGATTGACAACGATGGGGAAGGCGGAATCATCGCGCTGATGACCTTGCTCGGCGTCAAGAAGGGTCAGCGGCCGCTGATCATCGCGGTCGGACTCTTCGGCGCGGCCCTCATCTATGGCGACGGCGCGATCACTCCGGCGATTTCGGTGCTCTCCGCGCTCGAAGGGATGGAGCAGATCGCCCCGACCTTGCATGCCTACGTTCTCCCCGCAGCGGCGGCGATCCTGCTTGCGCTGTTCGCGGCGCAACCTCTCGGAACAGCGGTGATCGGTCGCGCCTTTGGCCCGATCATGGCGGCGTGGTTTGCGGTAATCGGCGGGCTCGGCGTGTACGGTCTCACGCAGCATCCCGGGGTCGTTACGGCGCTCAATCCACTCTATGGGCTCAACTATCTCTCGAGGGGTGGGGCGCAAGCCTTTCTGGTGCTTGGCGGCGTGTTCCTGTGCGTCACAGGCGCTGAGGCGCTCTATGCCGATATGGGGCATTTTGGACCAAGCCGATTCGCCTCGCATGGAATTTCGTGGTGTTTCCGGCCCTAATCCTCAACTATGCCGGACAGGCGGCGATTGTGCTCGCCGGCGCGCCCACCGATGGCAACATCTTCTACCGGCTCTGCCCAGGCGCGCTGCTGACGCCCCTGATCGTGCTTGCGACCATCGCCACCATGATCGCCAGCCAATCGATCATCACCGGCGCTTATTCGATGACCCGCCAGGCGATCCTGCTTGGCTGGTTGCCACGCATGACCATCAAGCAGACTTCGGAGGAGGGTTACGGCCAGATCTACATTGGCGCGGTCAACTGGCTGTTGATGATCGCCACCCTCGGCCTGACGATCGGCTTCGGCAAGTCCGACAACCTCGCCTCCGCCTATGGCGTCGCCGTCTCAGCAACGATGCTGATGACGAGCGTGCTGTTGTTCATCGCCATGCGTGAGATCTGGCAGTGGCCGGTCGCGGGGGCGGCTGCGGTCGCGGGACTCTTTCTCGTCGTCGACGGCAGCTTTTTCGCCGCCAATATGGCCAAAGTCCTCGATGGCGGCTACGTCCCGCTGCTGCTTGCGGCCGCGGTCTACGGCATGATGTGGATCTGGCACCGCGGCGCGAGCGCCGTCAACGACCAGCTTCTCGCGCAACAAACGCCGCTGGCGACGATGATCGAACAGCTTCACTCGGGCAAGGTCGCCCGGGTGCCGGGCTCGGCGGTCTTTCTGACCCGCGCCAGGGATCAGACGCCGCCGGTCCTGGTCTGGCATGTGCGCCAGAATCGGGCGCTGCATGAATACGTGCTGGCCCTGATCTTGGTCGTGGCCTCCACTCCGCGCATCGGCCCCGAGCAGCGGCTGACGGTCGTGCGCGTGGACGAGAAGTTCTGGCGCGCCGAGGTGCAGCTCGGCTTCATGGAGCATCCCGACATCCCCGCGATGCTGGTCGAATGCAAGGCGAAGGGGGCGGACATCGATCTCGACGACGTGACGTTTTACGTAGGCCATGAAACGATCGTGCCGCGCGAGGACGGCAAAGGGCTGCCGCGCTGGCAGGAGGCGCTGTTTTCGACGATGGGCCGCAACGCGGCGCGCCTGAGCGACTATCTGGAACTGCCCTGCGATCAGGTGGTCGAGATCGGCCGCGAGATTGAGATTTGACCGGACCCGTCATCGCTTCCGCGCCCGGGCTGGGCCAGGCGTTTCGCACTTTTTAGCGCCGCGCACTAACAATTTCAGGCGTTTATGACCCGGTTTAGCGTCAACTCGTCGACCGTCGGCCCGTCGAGCTATCGCCTTGTCTCTGGAGCACAGTATAACATATAGTGTATGTATAATGTGGGGAGCGCGGCTTGCCGTCGCAAGCGAGTTGCCGCGCCGTGTCGGCGCTCCAGCGATCCGATCTGCGTTCTTCGCCTGCCCACGGCTGCAGTCGCATCCGGCGATGGGCGAGGGCGACCCAACGTATGTGGCCCATTTCAGCCTAGGTGATCCTGAGATGTCGGAGAACCGGCACCTTCACGAAATCCAGGATGATGGCGAACGCAGCGGCGGCGGCAAGCGCGCCAGCCAGCACCCATGCGGGCAAAGGCGTCATTGCGAGACCTTTCAGGGCTAAGGTCGAGGCAATCAAAATATCGGCGACGGACGAAATGAGGAGCCAGATGCTGGGGCGGGAGGCCCACAGATGGCGACGCTCACGGTTGGTATAGGTCGTGGCTTGGTTGCCGAACACGATGGCGATGAACGCCAGGGTCTGCAATGCGCCTGCAGTGAATCCCATCCAGTAGGCGCCGAAGACAAGGACGGCCGTGCAAAAGAGCAACTCGCTGATACCCATGATAGCGCCGGCGATCGTCAGATTGCCGATCTGCCAGGAGTTCGGCGCGGCGGACGGCCGGACATTGTCCGTGGTCAACGACATGCCGAGGAAGTCGCCGGTGATCATGATAAGCACCATTAGCATTGGCGTCAGGATTGCGTGGCCGGTCATGACCAGACCGATGGCCAGGAACAGCACCTGGACGATTTTCTTGGTAATTGAGTTCAGCGTGTAGCTTAGGATGCGCTGGAACGTCGTTCGCCCTTCCTTGACCGCGGCGACGATGCCGGCGAGCCCCGGCTCGGTCAGCACCATGCCGGCCGCCGATTTGGCGACGTCGGTCGCCGTGGAGACGGCGATCCCCATCTGGGCTTGGCGCAATGCAGGCGCGTCATTGGCTCCGTCGCCGCACATGCCCACGGTATTGCCGCCCTCTTGGAATGCCTTGACGAGTTTGTACTTGTCCTCGGGCAAGACGCCGGCGAAGACCGCGTACTGGTCGGAGCGGACAGCATCGGGGATCGGTCCGGGCGGGCATATGGCGCCGTCAAGCCCCACGGCCTTCGCGACGATAGCCGCGGTCGCGGGCGCATCGCCAGTGACCATCACGGTGCGGACGCCCAAGCCATGCAATTGGCGGACGAGGGCCGCTAAGTCATTGCGAGGCGGGTCGCTGAGCGCGATAAGTCCTGCGAGCTTCATCGCCGTCGGCGGCCCGGCGGCGACGGCCAGCACTCGGAAGCCCTGGTCTTCGAGTTCCTTGGCGGCCGCCGCGGCGGCCGGCGATGACTGGACTAGGCCGAAGACGACGGCGCAGGCGCCCTTCACGATGCGCTGCGCGCCTCCCGTCGCATCCGTCGCGGTCGCCTCGGACATCTTCTTGGCTGGGTCGAAGGCGGCAAACTTGATCAGCTTCGGAGCGTCGGGAATGGCTTTGCTTGCGGCGGCTGCGCGTATGGCTCCATCAACCGGATCTTGCCCGCCAACCGAGCTGGCGAGCGCAGCAAGCGCCAGAACGTGCGCCTCGTCGAATCCCGGCATGGGTCGAACGGTCGTGACCGTCAGGGCGTTTTGGGTCAATGTGCCGGTTTTGTCAGCGCACAGGACAACCATCGATGCTGCTTCATCCACGGCGGAGAGGCGCGTCGGAAGGACGCCCCGCTTTGCCAGAGCGCGCGCGCCTAGCGCCGACGCGAGAGTGAAGGTGGCCGGCAACGCGACGGGTATCGACGCCAGGATCGCGGTCAGCACGAGGGGTATGATGTCGGCGACCGGCATCTTGATGGACCAGGCGTAGGCGACCATTAGCGCGATGACGACGCCGTTGAAGGCCGCGAGATTGCGCACCACGCGCAAAACGGCCTTCTGTTGGGAACTCACGACATGGGCAGTACGAACGAGTTCGGCGGTGCGTCCGAATTTGGTGCGCGCGCCGGTTGCCGTGACCTCCGCCTCAGCTTCGCCGCGCCGAACCAACGCGCCCGCGTAGGTTTGGACCCCCGCTCCAGCCTCGATAGGTACGGATTCGCCGGTGAGCATGGACTGATCGAGGAGAACTTCACCGCCCGTGAGCTTTACATCCGCCGCAACCACGGCGCCGAGCGACAGCTTCACCATGTCGCCGGGCGCCAGCTCTGTCGCGGGTATCGTCTTC
The DNA here is from genome assembly GCA_963839185.1 of uncultured Alphaproteobacteria bacterium. Lineage (GTDB taxonomy): Bacteria > Pseudomonadota > Alphaproteobacteria > Rhizobiales > Beijerinckiaceae > Roseiarcus. Next base: position 49,525 of record CAWIUD010000024.1, read on the forward strand.
CACGCGCCGTCACGTTGAACAGACGCGGTCAGCGCGAGCCGCGACTTCAGCGCGGCAAGCGTCGCCTGGGCGCGACTTTCCTGGAAGAGCGCGAGCGCGGCGTTGAACACCAGCAACAGGGCGATGATCGCGGCTTCGACGACTTGCCGAGCGCCAGTTCGAGCACGATGGCCGCCTCGAGCATCCATGGAACGGGCGCCCAGAACTTCTCCAGGGCCATGCGCAACGGATGTGCGCTCGTGTCCGGCATTGCGTTGGGGCCGAATTTTGCCAGCCGGCGGCGGGCCTCGTCGCTCGTCAAGCCGCCATTTGGGGTGACTTCGGGGGCGCCGGCGGGGGCGACGCTTTTGGTGAACGAGGGGGTCTGCGCCGCGACTTGCCCGGAACCATCGACTGCCGCGCCCACTTTACGGGCCTGTTCCAGCTGGGCCGCAGGGCTCGGCGGATTCTTCGTATCTTTGCGAGGACTCATGTCACGAGCCATGAGCGGGTCGACGCTGGCCTTCATAGCAGGTTCCCTTCCGTGGCGCGTCGGGTCGCCAATGCGCAATCCTTGGCCAAGTGGCGATCTGCACTGACAAGCCTAACCAACCTCGTCGGTCCACACCTTAAAGCTGACCAGCGTATTCGGACCGAAGGTATGGGCGATTGGCACGTCAGCCGCGTCGCGCCCTTGTGCGATTAGGATTCGGCCTATCCGCGGAACGTTGTTGCGCGCGTCGAACGTGTACCAGCGCCCGCCCAGGTAGGCCTCGAACCAGCCGGCGAAATCCATTGGGCCATAAGGCGGCGACACGCCGATGTCTCCGAGATAGCCGGTGCAGTAGCGCGCCGGAATGTTCATGCAGCGGCAGAAGGTGATCGCGAGGTGGGCGTAGTCCCGGCACACGCCCTTGCCTTCGTTGAAGACCTCCCAGGACGTCATGGTCGGTCGCGCGTGCTCATAGCCAAACACAATGTGGCGATGCACGAAATCGCAGATCGTCTGTACGCGCGCCCATCCGGGCGCCGACATTTGAAAAAGGCTCCAGGCCGTCTCGGATAGGCGATCAGTCTCGCAGTAGCGGCTACCCAGAAGGAAGTTCAAGGTCTCCGGCGGCAAATCCTCCACCGCGTGTTGGAATGCTGAAGGGACGACCACGTCGGGCAGACCGCTATCGCGAACAGCTCCATCGGCCGAGAGGCGTATCCGGCCGGCAGGAGCGACGATGCGGCTGCACCAATTCCCAAAGAGATCGCGATAGGGGGAGATCGGCACGGAAGGGCTGGTGGTCAAATAGTCGGGCGTGATGACGTCGGACGCCCGGGTGAAATGGGTCCCCAGAACCATGATCATCGGCGTGGGTTGTGGAAAATCGTAAATCAGCTCGTAGCCGACACGAATCTTCATTCCACTTCCCCGACTTGTATCGTGCCCAACGACCTAAAGTTCTCAGGAGTCGCGAGAATTATTGAACATGAATAGGCGGCTGGCCGCCCGTTCAGAACCAACGGCCTCGTCCATAAAAGCCAAACCCGCCGAACAGAAATATCACTACGAGGATGATCAATAAGGTGTTCGTATCCATGGCCGCATTCTCCGTGAGTTTCCGGCCCTGCACTGGTCTGCTTGGTTTGCGTGCCGGGTCGCCAAGACGCTTATTCGGTAAATTGTTGCGGAACTAGGCTCGGAAACTACCTATGATCCGGAAGGACGCTGCGGTTTTCGCTGTCGCCGGACCGCTCGCGAACCGTTCGAAGTCGCCGGAGGCGGCGGGGCGCGGCTGCCCACACTGCGCTGAGTAAATTCCAATTCTTACGTTCGGACCAATCGACGACTACCTGGAGACAACGACGGCGCGTTGCGCCGAACTTCAGGAGGTCTGAATGAACCGAACAACCATTGCTCTTTCCGTCGCGGCATTGATCGTCGCTTCAACTCAAATTGCCTTCGCCGACGAAAATGGCGCGGTCACCGGCGGGATCGGGGGCGCGGTGGCCGGAGCGCTTGTGGGCGGTCCCGTCGGAGCGGTGGTGGGGGGCGTCGGGGGCGCCGCAATCGGAAACTCTGTGACCAATCACAGGCGTTATCATCACGGCTACGCTGATCATCCCTATCACCACCACTACGACCAGTACTGACGGATCGACGACGCCCAGTGCGAGGGCGTTGGCGAGCGTGGCGCCCATCCTCGCAATCGTGCGGGAAGGCGTTCCGTGACTTCGGATGGGCAGCGTCCAGTCAACACCGGACGGCCGCCCGCGTGCTCAGAGAGTTTGCGTTGGACGTCAGGGGCAGATCGTTCCATTCGCTGATCAGGGCGGCGCCAAGACATTCCAGGGCTCGACGCTGGTCGCGTCATTTTCTGGGCTACCACCCGTACCCTGGCCATCCGAAATGGCGATGCAGCTGTTGCTCGCCCATTTGCTCGGCCAAGGCCAGCGGATCCCAGGCCGGGCTGGATTTCACCTGGTCGCGAGTGACATTGACGTGGATGCGTTCTTCGGACCAGTCGATCTTGGTCACCGCATATGGCGCCAATTGGACGTGCTTGCCCGGCCACCAGTTCCGCGTGGCGATGACGAGATAGCGGATGTCCCAGTTGGCGTCGTCGGCGAGGAAGTTCTCAATATGGCCGAGATCGCCATCCGTGGCGTGAACATGATAGCCGTTCACCGAGACGACGCTGCGCAGGTGAGGGTCGCCGTCACTGGTATTAGCTTCCATGCCCGCCGCCTGACGCGCCGCCGCCTCGGCGAAAATCGGCGGCCCCCCGGGCGAAGTAACGATGGCGCTCGCCCCGAAATACGTGGTTCCCCATGTTGGATCCCACCCGTAGTAATCGTAGAGCTGAGCCTCCATCTGCTTCGTCACCGGCTCGTCTTCCCGCGCCTCCGGGCTTGCCTCGATCTGTTCCTTGGTCAGCCGAACGGACACGACCACCGCGGCGCCCCAGCTCATCATCGGCAACACCGGCTTTTCCGGCGGCTCCAATGGAGCAATGGCGGATGGGTGGATCAGTATCTGACGGCCGGGCAGCCAATGACCGGTGTCGACCACCATCCAGCGGATCTTCCAGCTCTGGTCATCGAACAGGAAGTCTTTGACCACGCCGACGCGGCCGTCGCTTCCCTCGACGGGGCATCCTTGCAATCCGGTAACAGCAAACAGCATGGCGCATCGCTCCTAAGCTAGCCGCGCCCCGTGGGATTTGGCGGTCATCCGAGGCAGGCAGTCCATTCCAGCGGGTCATGCAATCATGCGACAAGCCAATGCTCCAGCGTCGGAAACTACTCAGGCGGGCGCAAAGCGCGACTCGGAACCAATCCTCGAACATGCTCTTGTGCGAGTTTGAATTGCGTCTCGATGAGATCGCGAATGATTCTCGTCGGATTCCTAAACCCGGGACCGTCGTTCGGCGCGCCGTATGAGTAATTTCCGGCGCTTGTTTCTTCTGGTTCGCGGGTGTCCAAGCGGCGGGAAAGTTTGTCGGCTCCTGAACGGGTCAAGAGATATATGCAAAGTGGACACTCCGCCCTGCTGCGATCGGTTTTTCCTGCGGCCATCGTCTGCGCCGTACTTGCGGCGGCGACCCTTAGCGGGGGTCATCATGTCGGATCCCTCCCAACCGGGACCGTTCGCCAAATGGAGCCGATTTTCGTGAGATCGATTTCGGCGATCGGCGCCCCGGATTGCAAGGAACACTCGGCGGGACCTTCGCAGGACGGCGCCGTTTCGCTCCTTCTGACGAGCGCTTCGCTTTGCTGAACCATATCCAGGTCGATCCGCTGCACGGGAATTTCGCCATGACGAACATCGAAGTGAAGAAAGTCGAGGAACAGCTGAATCATCGGGTTCTTTTCAGCGTCCGAGTGAACGCGGCCAAGGACCACGTGGAATTTCCGATCGGCATCCAGGATCAGGGATCAGCGGCTGGAAATGAAGCTGCGGTCCTGACGTCGACGCTCGCCTTCGCAGAGGAACTCGCAGCGGCGGCGCGGCTCCGGTTAGGGGCTCGAACGCCTCAATGACCGTTTGGATCTGCAATCATCATCAAGCATCGCTGATAGCGCCAAATGATGGTTTCGGGGGCGCCGACGCGCAATCGGGTCATGGGCCCGGCATCGGCGATTCCACCGTCCGTCGACGACTGAGTAATTTCCGAGGCTGCCGTCGCTGGAGATTCCCCGCTAGCGTCTCAATGCCACACGCGAACGGCGCAAATCTTAACGCCGGCCAGCGTCATCGCAATACGGACGGAGAGCCCAGTCATGGACAAGAACAGAATCGCCGGTTCGATCAAGGAAGTCAAAGGCGCGGCGAAAGAGGCCGTTGGCAAAGCCATCGGTGACGCAAAGTTGCAAAGCGACGGCAAGACCGAAAAGGCTGTCGGCAAGATTCAGAATGCCGTCGGCGGCTTGAATGACGCGGTAAGCGATGCAGTGAAGAAGCCGTGAATTCCGCCGTCTCCTCTCAATGAGCGCTAGCAAACGGGACGCGGAGCCATGAGCACCATCCTCATCATCATATTGCTGATTATACTTTTCGGCGGCGGCGGCGGCTACTACGCGCACAGCAATTACGGCGCCCCTGGCCTCGGTGGGGTCCTGGGCATCGTCGTGATCGTCCTCCTCGTGCTCTGGTTTATGGGCCGCTAGCAACATTCCGACGCGCGCGGCGCCACAATCCCGCGGCGTCGGGTAACAGAGGATCTTCGGTGGCTGACCTCGACGGCGCACGATCGGACCTTCCTGTCCATATCGAGGAAACCATAAAGTCGATCGCCGGGCTCCATGCCGAGCACCACGAAAACGCCAGCCAACATCAGCGCGCTGTCGACCACATCACGTCCTTGTTGGGCCGGCCCGCCTTCATCGCAGCGCTGACGGTGCTTGTCGTCGGTTGGGTGAGTCTGAACTGGTTCGCTGTCGCGCTTGGCCATCACGCGCTCGATCCGCCTCCGTTTGCATGGCTTTCCGGCGCGGCGTCGTTGGCGTCCCTCTATTTGGTCGTCCTCATCCTCACAACGCAGAGCGGAGACGACCGCCTGACTCAGCGCCTCGAGCTGCTCAATCTGGAGCTGACGATCTTGAGCGAACAAAAGATCGCCAAGGTTGTCGCGCTGCTCGAGGAGCTTCGTCACGACAGTCCGCACCTTCGCAATCGAGTCGATGAACTGGCCGAGGTGATGGCTCAACCGGCGGACCCTCAATCGGTGATCGACGCAATGAAGAAGACGCGTTCCGAGTCCGCGCACGTGTCCCGTGACGCCGATGGCGCTTGAATCAAAACCTCCCGCTAACCCGACCGCGGGACTCCGACTTCTACCGTATCGGCGTTCTGGCGATTTGCGCTGGAATCACAAATCGCCGAGCCGATGATTGAGATTCCACCCTTGTCGCAGCGCTTGCGGCGAACGCGCTGGGGAGCTGATCCGGAGTTTTTCGATGTCGCTTTTGGAGGAGCCGCCTGAGACTGTAGCGCCCGAAGAGTTATTGGCGGATATGCCTCTGCCCTCCGACGCGAAAACCTTCTTCCTCGGGGGCATTTTCCTTTTCGCGGTTTTGATGGCGGCCAATGTGGCCAGTGAGATCGTTCTGCCGCTGGTCTTCGCGATCATGCTCAATCTGCTGATGCAGCCGACCTTGCGTTGGCTTGAACGAATGCGTGCGCCCAAGCCAGTCGGGGCGCTATTGTTGATTCTTGTCTTGTTCGCGGCGATTGTGGGCCTTGGCGCTGCTGTCTCCGGGCCGGCTGAGGCCTGGATAGCCAAGCTGCCTGAAGGCATTTCTCGACTTCAGGAGCGGTTGAGCTTTCTCGACGCCCCTATCAACGCGCTTCGGACCTTTCTAAGGGCGGTCGACAATTTCGGAGCCGTTGGCCCGGCGAGAAGCGCGGCGGGACCATTGGACGGCGGGGCGATTCTATCGAGTGTGTTCGCCGGGACGCGAAGTTTCGCCAGCGGCTTCTTCACCACCGTCTTGTTTCTCTACTTCCTGCTGGTGGCTGGGGACAGTTTTCTGCGGCGGTTCGTTGAGGTGCTGCCGAGGTTCAAAAGCAAGCGGCAGGCGGTCGACATCTCTCAGCAAATCCAGCGCGATATTTCAGCCTATCTCATCACAATTACCCTGATGAACGCGCTTGTCGGCGCGGCCACTGCGGTTGTCATGTGGGGGACAGGCGTCGGCGATCCGATTCTATGGGGAACGGTCGCATTTATTCTGAATTTTGTCCCGATCCTTGGCCCTATCGCGGGCGTCATCATTTTCCTGTTCGCCGGCCTGCTCACCATTGCGTCGACTTGGCAAGCCTTGCTCCCCGCGGCGCTCTATGGCGCCATTCATTTGATCGAAGGCGAGACGGTGACGCCGCTTCTTCTTGCGAAACGGTTCACGCTCAATCCGGTTCTTGTCATTCTGTCGCTCGCGTTCTGGTATTGGCTGTGGGGCGTTCCTGGCGCGATCCTTTCGACGCCAATTCTGGCGATTGCCAAAATTATCTGCGATCGGGTTCGGCCGCTCGCGGCTCTCGGCCATATTCTGGCGGGTTGAAGATGTGAGCACGAGGTCGAGTGCGACTGATGGCTCTCTGTCACGGATTGGTTGTCGTTTCGATTGGCCTCGACCCTCCGCCAGCCGCGATAAGCGCCAACCGGGCCAGCGCCGGGAGCGACTTCGACCCGGTTCTCTTCATGATCGAGGCGCGGTGGTTCTCGACCGTGCGTTGGCTGATGCCGAGGTCGGCTGCGATGTTCTTGCTCGGGTGCCCGGCCAGCACCCGGTCCATCACCTCGCGTTGTCGTGGCGTCAGACCCGCGATGTGAGCCGTCGCCGATTGGCGAAATTCCAGCAATTTGCTCGAGTTCTTGCGACAGCTCCAGCGCCCGGTCGATGCTGGCGATGAGTTCATCGCCGGCGATCGGCTTTTCGATGAAATCGACCGCTCCGGATTTCATCGCCTTTACCGCCATTGGCACGTCGCTGTTGCCGGTGATCATGATGGCGGGCAAATGATGACCGTCATCATGGAGCTTCTTCAGCAATTCGAGCCCGCTCATTCCCGGCAGATATGCGTCGATCAGCAGGCACGCGGATTTATCGGAATGAAAGGCGTCTAGAAACGCCTCGCAGCTTGCGTAGGTCTCGACGACGCGGCCATCGTCTTCGAGGACGGCGCGTATCGCCTCACGAAATTGGTCGTCATCATCGACGACGATGATCCTCGATGCGCCCGAAGCGCCTACCGCGTCAGCCGCGCGAAGTGGGCGCTCGACGAGCAACTCGGGCGGCCTGGCCAGGAGCCTCTCGATCGCTTGCGTCAACTCTCTCAGTTTGACGGGCTTGGTGAACCGGACGCAGCCGTGCTGGCCGATGTCGCGCAAGGCCTCGGTGGAGATGTCGCCGGTGAGAATGATGAACGGGATATTGCGATTGAGCTCTTGCCTCAACTTTTGAGACGCTTGAACTCCGCTCATCCCGTTTGGCAGATTGTAATCGGCAAGGACAAGATCCGGCCGCAACGTTCCCTGAGCCAACAATCCCAGAGCTGCCGTGCCGTCGACTGCAGTCGAGACGCTATAGCCTTCTTCGCTCAGAAACAGCTCAAGGTGTCCGCGCACCTCCGGGTCGTCTTCAATGATCAGAACCGTTCCGGCGCGAGGCGTTGCAGGGATGGGCGCAGGGTCGGCGCGGGTTGCAGGACGGTCAGGCGACGGCAGGGCTTCGCTCCGCGCCAGCGGGACTTCAATTGAGAATACGGAGCCTTTTCCATGCAGCGAGCGCACGCGAACCGGATGGCCAAGCAGTCCGCCCAGACTCTTGACGATCGACAGCCCCAGGCCCAGGCCGTGACTCCGCTGGCGGGCCGCGTTGTCCAATTGATGGTATTCTTCGAAGATCGCCTGCAATTCCGACTCAGGAATCCCAATTCCCGTGTCCCAGACCTCGATGCGCAACTTTTCCTCGCAGCGACGGCAGCCGATGAGCACTCTGCCGCGCTTGGTGTATTTCAGCGCGTTCGACAGCAGGTTGCGGATCATTTGCTCAAGCAGACGCGGATCGCTTCGAATGGACAGCGCGCAGGGCATCACGCGTAACACGAGGCCTGCGGCCTGGGCGTGGTAGGTCAATTCGTCCTTCAGGCGCTCAAGCAGATCGTTGACGGGAAAGTCGACTGTCTCGGCCCTGACCGCCCCCACTTCGATCTGATTGATGTCGAGCAGCGTATTCAGCATGCCGGTCATCGCGCCCAACGCTTCGTCAATGCCCGCGACCAGTTTCTCCGCCCGTTCCCCGACGACCTTCTTCGCCAACAGGCCCTGGAGCAGCGCGAGAGTCTGCATGGGCTGTCGCAGATCGTGGCTCGCCGCTGAGAGGAAGCGCGATTTGGCGACGCTCGCCAATTCCGCTTGCCGCTTCGCGGCGCTCAGCGCGTCCGCGGTGCGACGGCGTTCGGTCACATCCTCGTAAGTGATAACGACGCCCTCTGTCTTCTGGTCGCTGGCGTGATAGGGCAAGATCCGGCGCACAAACCAGGCGGCGCTTTGTCCCTGGATTTCCCGCTCGACCGGAGTTTGTGTTTCCAAGACCCTTTGGGCGTCCCCCAGGAGAGCGCTGTCTTGGGCCAGCGATTTGAGATCCGCGAGCGGGCGCCCCACATCGCTCGGAATCACGTTGAAAATCGCTTTCGTCGCCGGCGTGAAAAAGCGAATATTGAAGCGGGTGTCGAGGAAAATGGTCGCGACGTCCGTGCTGTAAAGGACGTTCTGCAAATCGTTTGCGGTTGTGCGCTGCCGCTCGAGCGTCTCCTGCAACTGGCTATTGAGAGCGTTCAGTTCCTCGTTGAGCGATTGAAGCTCCTCTTTGGACGCGAGCAGTTCCTCGTTCGTCGACTGATATTCTTCGTTGACCGACAGGGCCTCCTCATTGACCGCCATCTGAGCCTCATTCGACGTCTCGAGGTTGCGGACGGCGGTCTGGAGTTCGAGCTTTGTCGCCTCGAGCTCACGTTCGAGTTCAACAATGCGAGGAACGTCAGCCGGCGCCATGCTGCCGGCCGCGGCGAATTCCGGCTCCCGCTCGTCGACAAAACAGACCAGCAGCAATTCTTCATGTTCGCGCGATGCGGGCGTGACGGCAATGCTGAACGATGAGGCGCCGTCCTTGCCTTTCATCCGCGCGCCGGGCGTGACGACGCGTGCGTTCTCCCGGAGCGCGCGCTGAATGGCCGATCTCAGCTTCGCCCGCACGTCCTCGGGCGCCATGGCGATCAAATCGTGCGCCGGGCGGCCCGATGCGACCTTGAGATAACGATCTATCGGCCCTTGGAAGTGGAGACATTCGAGTTTGCGGTTGATCAATACCGCGGCCGGGCCAAAGGCCTCCAACGCCATTGTTCGACAAAGCTCGGCGTACTCGCCTTGCCGCGAGGGCGCCGGCTGCGCCCCGAGACGCACGCGCATCCGCGCCCCGTCGCCAGCGCTCGGCGAGAAACCAAATCCGCCAAACCGGTTGCCTCCGGTGCGACGATAGAGGCGTTCGGATTTGGAAAAGACGGCAAACCGGCCATCGGCGACCGTCACTGTCTCGGCGCTGCCGACGAGCAGCAATCCGCCTTCGCGCAGCGCGAAATGGAAGACGGAGAGGATTTTCGCTTGCGCCTCGGGCCGCAGGTAGATCAACAGATTTCGGCACGAAATGAAGTCGAGGCGCGCGAACGGCGGGTCGGCCAGCACGTCCTGCACCGTGAACACCACGTTGGAACGCAGTTCCGGCGAGACTCTGTAAGAGTGATCTTCCCTGGAGAAGAAGCGCGCCAATCGGGCCGGCGAAACCTCGGCTTCGATCGAATCGGGATAGAGGCCATCGCGAGCGCTCGCCACTGCGTCGGGGTCGACGTCGCTTGCGAAGACTTGCAATTTGACGCCGCGCTTCGAGGCGTCGATCTGTTCGCGAAACAGCATCGCAAGCGAATAGGTTTCCTCCCCGGAGCTGCAGCCGGCGACCCATATCCGCAACGGCCGATCCTGGTCGTGCGCGCGGACGATGTCGGGAATGACGGTGTTCGCCAGAAAATCGAACACGGATGCGTCACGAAAAAAGCCGGTGACGTTGATCAGCAAATCCCTGGAGAGCTGATCGCGTTCGCTTGCGTCGCGCAGCAAGAGATCAAAATACTTGCCGGCGGTCTTGATCGTCGCCATCGCCATCCGGCGCTCGATACGGCGTTCGAGAGTGCCATGCTTGTAAAGAGCAAAATCGTGAACCGTCTTTACGCGCAGGAGGTCGATAATATTCGGCAGCAGATCCTGGACTGACTTCTGCGCGGGCGAATTTTTCGGCGGCGGCGAAAAAGCCGCGCCCTGCCGGCGTTTGATGAGCGCCTCAGCGATCTTCGCCGCGCCGAGCACGAGGTCCACTGCGCCGGTTGCGATGGCGCTGCGGGGCATGCCGTCATAATCAGCCTCGCCGATGTCCTGGGCGATCCCAAGGCCGCCCTTCTCCTTGACCGCTTTCAGGCCAAGGCTGCCGTCGGCGCCGGTCCCCGAAAGCACCACGCAGACGACGCGCGCCCCGTATTGGCGAGCCAGAGAATTCAACAGGAAGTCAAAAGGGAGTCGGGCCCCGTGCCGCGCCTGCGGCTTCGAAAGCCGCAACGCGCCCCTGTCGTCGGCCGAGAGATAAACGCCGGGGGGAATGACATAGACCCGCTCGGGTTCGACCGCCATTCCATCGGCCGCTAGCAAGACCGCCATCGGCGTGTGGCCAGCGAGCAAATCCACCATCATGCTATCGTGGCTCGGATCGAGGTGCTGCACGATGATGAAAGCCATGCCGTTGGCCGCCGGCAGCGCATTCAAAAGCTTCCTGCAAGCCTCGAGACCGCCGGCCGATGCGCCGATTGCGACGATTGGAAAGTCCGCGGCGTCACTGGCGGAGAGCGGTCTCTGAAGCCACCTCGGTCGCTCCGCCTTTGCTCCGTGCGGGCGACTTCCAGACATTCTGCATTTTTCTCGATGGGCGGCGCTCCGGCGGAGCAGCTGTCTTCGTCTATAGAAGAATTCAGGCGTGATTGCGACTTCTTTGGAAGTAGACGAGCCTTCGCGGCCGCCAAGGCCAGACTAGGACATAAGTAGTTTCCGAATCTTCCCCAACCGAGAGGCTTCAATCATAGTCGCGCTCGCCCGCTCGCAGCCGACGGTTTGCGGGCGGTGGGAGACTTGCAGTCATGAGCGCATCAACGTACGCGGATCCCGATCTTGCCGTGCTTCGCGAGGATCTTGTCGCCTTGAAGCGCGATGTCGCGAGCCTGATCGAGCACATCAAGGGCGGAGCTGCGAACAAAGTTCAGAGCGCTGCAGGTCAAATTGATCGTGGCGCGCGCAGCATCCGCCAAGCGGCGGCGGCCCAACGGGAGCGATCGGCGCAGACAGTCGGGTTTTTCATCGAGGAGCAGCCGTTCGTTGCGCTGATCATCGCGGTCGGGATTGGCTACCTCGGCGCTCGCGTGCTTCGACAATGAGCCAACTCGCAGCGAGCAAATTCAGGAGTTCGCGCGCGCAACGCCAAAATCCTGCGGCGCGCGGATTTGGCAATTGGAGCACGGGATCGACGTTGTTCGACGACGTTGCCGCTTCGAAGGGCGAGGCCGGCGCATATGGGGGAGGTCAGTCAATGAAAGCGAAGCGCGTTCTGGTCGTGGAGGACGATGCCATGATCGGCGGATTGCTCGCCGAAACGCTCGAAGGTCTCGGTCACAAGGTCTGCGCCGTGGAGACCAATGCCGTTCATGCGCCAGCGGCTGCTGCGCGTTGGCGCCCGGATCTGATGATCGTCGACGTCGGGCGTGGCCAAGCGGGCGGTGTTGCAGTGGTCAAAGAAATCCTCCGAAACGGCTTTGTCCCGCATGTATTCGTGACGGGCGATGCGGTCAAAGGCATGCCATTGGGTCCGGATACTGTCCTCATTCGAAAACCCTTTCGCGTGTCGGATCTGGATCAGGCGATTCAGAGGGCGCTCGCAGCGACGCCGGCGCGCAAACGGTTGACGATCGCCGGGCCGAACACTCGGCCAGTGCGCATCGAGGAGATTGGTGGTTCTCAAGTCTAACGGCGCCGGTTGTCCCGCCCGTACGTACGGCGGTCGACGCCGAAGAACCATATCGCTCTATTCACAGGGCGGCTTCCAGGCCACTTGAGAGAATCGGGTATTGACATGACCCATGCCGCCCTGGCGCCGCTCATCGGACCGGAGTTCGACAAATTCCTCTGCGCGTCAATCGGCGAGGATCGAAATGGAACAATGCTCAGCGTTCTGTCCGCGCTTGCGCGGCTCGATGTCGATCCTTGGCGCGAAGCTGCTAGCCTTGCGCGAATGTCGGAGGAAGAAGCAGCCGGGCGATTGACTGCATTGATCGACGCCCTCCCCGACCACCCGACCAAGAATATTCCCGCCGATACGATCGCCGCCGCTCTCGTCGCGCTGCTGCCCAGGATCAATCATCCGAACGTCCGGCCTCCGGACAGCGCGTTCGCCGCGTCTGGCTTACGGCAGACCCAAATTCTCATTGCGGTAAGCGCTGTTGTCATCATGATGTTTATCTTTTTCGCGCTCTCAACCATGCCTTCGTCCAGTCCCGCAAATGACGCAAATCCATCGGTCCTTCACCCCAATAACCCCGCAATTATTCAACGCAAACCTGGACTTTAGCGCCGGGATTGCTCATGCGTTGAGACAGGCGCCGCGATCTTTCATGCGCAGTTGGATCGCGGACGCGTGACCAGAGAAGCCCTGATCGCCGGCTGTGCAGGAACGCGGGATCGGGCAAGCGCCTAGGGTCTCCGCCGCGAGCTGATCCCGACATCGCGTAGTCCCGACGCCTCCATCCAGGGCGACGCAATGCTCGTCTCAATCCTGACTGATTTGCCAACGAGTTGTCGATAGGCGGTTACAAAGTAATGGCGACGACATTCCAATTCGCACCCCTTTTTGCGCCTGAACTATGCGCCGGCCGGAACGGTCCGAAGGTGGTGTTTGAATTTTCAGTCCTGTGACGGCCTGCCTAGTTGCGCTCCCATGGGGCTTCGACGCGCACGCTTCAAGCGTCGAGGCCGCGTTGCCGGGAACGCAAAGTGCTCTGTGATCCACGTCACAGCGATCTGCGGGGCGCCATGGTTAAAGACGGAGGGGGTTGAGGGTCGCAAACGGTGACGGAGACAATGCTGGGACCCCATGGTGATGCAATGAACGGAATCGAGAAACTGGCGGCCTTCTACCGCGGGTATCTGATGGATGATCGCAGCTTGGCGCCCGTGGCGATGGTGCTGGCGATCGGCGTCGCGCTTTGGCTCCTATTTTATTTGGTCAGCGCTGTGGGGCCATATTCGAAGCCTGAGGCTTTTCAATCGTCTCCGCACGCCTCGTATGTCGTCTCTGGACCGGCGACACCATGATTGGGCGCACGTCAATTTTGGGAGACCGATAGCGGAGACCGAGGAGGCGGAGATGAAGGCGCATGTTGTCGGCGGCGGGTTCGGGGGCCTGGCGGCGGCAGCGTATCTCATCCGGAACGCTGAGGTGCCCGGCGAGCGCATCACGATTTACGAGGCGGGTGATCGGATGGGCGGCGGGTTCTTTCTGGGCGGTGGCCCGGATAGCGGCTACAACCTGCCGGGATCCGTGTTCGACAAGGAATTCCGCTGCGCTTTCGACCTGCTCGCGACGATCCCCTCGCTCACCAATCCAGATATTTCCGTCAAGGATGAATTCTTCGCCTTCAATGAGCGCAACCCGTTCCATGACCGGGCGCATATCATCGACCGCAACGGCGACATCGTACACAGACCGCATTTCGGTTTGACCCTGTGCCACGGCCTCGCCCTGGCGCGACTCTCGCTGACCCCTGAAGCAAAGCTGGACGGACGGCGAATTCAGGAGTTTTTCTCCCCGCAATTCTTCTCGACCGAATTCTGGTTGCTGTTTTCGACGATCATGGGGTCGCTGCCGCAGCACAGCGCGACGGAGTTTCGGCGCTACATCAACCGGACCTTGCGCCTGTTTCCGGATCTGTCGGACATGACGCACATCCTGCGAACGCCATTGAACCAGCACCAGGCGTTCATCGATCCGTTGGTCGCCTGGTTGAAGAACCATGACGTGAGCTTCCTCACCGGCGCCTTCGTACTCGACATTGACTTCGAGCCCTCTCCCGACCGCCTGACAGTAAACCGGCTCCACTACGAACAGAACGGCGCACCGAAATCAGTCGAGGTCGCTTCGGACGACATCGTGCTGCTGACCACCGGATCGCAGGCCGCCGACCTTTCGGCGGGATCGATGACCACCGCGCCGCGGGCGGGGGGCAGCGGCCGGTCGTGGGCGTTGTGGAAGCGCCTCGCGCAGGCGAACGCGGTTTTTGGCAATCCTGATGTGTTTTTTGACGCGGCCAAAGCGCCTGACAGGCGATGGGTCACGTTCACCGTCACCACGACGGGCACTGAATTCATCGACCTGATGACAAAGCTGACGGGCAACGAGCCGGGAACAGGCGGGCTCGTCACTTTGAAAGACTCGGGCTGGATGCTCTCGCTCTCGATCTTCCTCCAGCCGGAAATCCGCGATCAGCGTGACGGCACGTATGTTTGGTGGGGCTACGGCTTGTTCCCGGAGCGCATCGGCGATTTTGTGCCGAAGCGCATGGCCGAATGCACCGGCGCCGAGATCCTCGAGGAGGTGGTGCGGCAACTGCGGTTCGACAATCAGTTGGCCGCGATCATGAAGTCGTCGATCTGCATCCCCTGCGACATGCCCTATGTGAACAACATCTGGATGCCGCGCAGTCGCGGCGACAGGCCCCCCGTGGTTCCGGAGGGGGCGACCAATCTCGAACTCATCGGCCAGTACGTCGAGGTTGAGCGCGATGTGACGTTCACCATCGAATACTCGGCCCGCACGGCGTGGGAGGCGATTCGCCTTCTGCTCAAGCGCGGGCCCGCGCCGCCGCCGGTTTATCAAGGCCAGTACGATCCGAAGGCGCTGCTTGGGGCGCTGAAAGTGCTTTTCTGTCGAACGTGATGGGAGGAGACCGTTCATGTGGCCCGTTCGCCTTCTTCTCTACGCGCTCGCGGCCCTCATCGGCCTCTATGTGCTTGCGGCTGTCCTTTACGCTATTCCGATGATCGGCGGTCTGCTCGACAACACGATGGAGGTCAAGTTCGACCGGCCGGACCCGACGCTTGTCGCAGACTACGGCAACGGGCTGACGGTCGCGCAGAGGGAAAGGTATTACCACCTCTCGCAAGGCTCGGAGATCATGCCCTGGATCGTGCTGAGCGCGGTCGACGTCGCCGACCCTGGCTCGACCAAGCCGTTCGTCGAGAATCTTGCTCGCTACGGGCTGTTGCCCGACCCAGGGCGCGACGATGGGCTGCCGGTCGGCCTGACCGTGGCGTCCAACCCTTTCACGTTTGGCATGGATTTCGTCGGGATCAACTGCGCGGCCTGCCATGTCGGCGAGTTGCGCCACGACGGCAAAACCGTGCGGGTCGACGGCGCGCCGAACATGTTCAATCTGCAGCTCTTCTACGCAGACGCCATCGATGCGGTAATGGCGGCGAAGAGCGATTGGGGCAAGCTGTGGCGGGCATTTAAGCGCCTAGGACGGCAGGATTATGCACGCTATGGGATCGCCGCGCCGTTCGTCCGCCCGGCGACTCTCGTCTATTCCGCCGGGAACGTGTTGCTGCACCGTGACCGCCTCGACGCGCGACTCGAACTGCTCCAGGTCATCGACGTCGCCAAGGCGCAGCCCGACCACAAGACGTCCGGCTTCGGTCGCCTGGACGCATTCGATGGCACCCGCAATTTCATATTCACGCGCCTGCGCAAGGCGGACAACGGAAACTTTGCGGTCAACACGGCGAATTTGGTCAAGCTCGACGCGCCGGTGAAGTTTCCGTGGCTCTGGTCGCGCAAAGCTTCGCCGCCGGCGCCGGTCGAGGCTTATCGCGATCAACCGCAGAGTTTCCCGCGCGTTTGGGGTTTCAAGGATTATGACTGGATCGAATGGACCATCAACACCAACACGGTGATGGAGCGCAATTTCACCGAAACCCTCGGCGCGGGGGCTACCGTCGTGCTCGATCCCAAACGTGCTTCTCTCTTCGAGACCTCGGTCCCGGTGAAGAACATGCACGAGCTCGAGTGGCTGGCCTACTACATCGATCCGCCGCGATGGCCAACCGCGATCTTCGGCGATATCAAGCCCGACCTGGCGGCGGCGGGGAAAGAAATATTCACGAACCGGTGCGCCAAGTGCCACGAGTACGGCGATGATGAACGCACTCCGACCGGCCTCATCAAGCTTATTGGAATGCGTCCTGAGGAGGTTGGAACAGACCCGACAGCGGCGCTCAGGATCTCCTGCCCTGTCTCCGAGATCGGCGCGCTCACAGTTACCCCGAAGTCATACACCGCCGACAACTCGCAGCTCCTGAAGAACTGCGCCGGCGTCAAGGCGGGCGCAGCTTTCTCCGGCAATTCCTTCGCCAAGACCGTCCAGGTCGCGGTGGACAGCATCAAGCAAAAAGCTTACGCGGCGGCCGGAATCGACGCTGCGCAGCAGCGGGTGATGGAGGATCTCGATCAACGGGGAGGCGTCGCCTGGCGTGACACGCTGCTCGACACCCGGCTGCCCTACGGTCCTTATTCTGCGAGGCCCCTGTACGGGATCTGGGCGGCGGCGCCCTACCTGCACAACGGATCGGTCCCGACGTTGTACCACCTCTTGCTTCCCCCGGATCAGCGGCCCAAGACGTTTGCGCTCGGCGCACGCGATTATGATCCGGTCAAGCTAGGCTTCGTCGTCAACGCGGCCTGCAGCCCCAAGGACTGTCTCGTTGACACCGCGCAGACCGGCGACGGAAACGGCGGCCACCTCTGGGGCACGGACCTGTCGGAGCCCGATCGCATGTCTCTCCTGGAATATCTCAAGACCTATTGAAGCTGGACCATGGAGACATCCGGGCTGATCGGGTGGAAGAAATGATCGCCTCGAAGACGAGATAGGAGAGCGCGTCGTCGTCGGGCCTTGGTTGCCACTAGCTTGGGGAAAAACGCAAACGGCGCGTAAAGCAACCTGCATCGAGGTTGATCCGTAGGCCGTCCAGGCCGGATTCTGAAAAAACAACATCTCCTTGCCAATCTAACCCGGCTATTCTATAATCCAGGATATGGCTGCGCGCGCGAAATTGGCGCCGATTCAGGAACGGGAGAATTCATGAAAGAGGGCTGAGTTCATCCGCACGTCCGGCCTGTCACCCGGGCGGATTCCGGGCGCTACCACCGCAAAACGCTCCACTGGCGAGATTGAGTAAATCAAGCACTTGCGCGGGCAGCAGCTTTCCAAAAATGTCTCTTTCGTCCTCCTTGTCCGGGCATTCGCCCCGGTCGCTCCGCCTCCGACTAAGCGCTTGGGATCGCTCAATACCGCAATGGGCGTCCCCTTGCGAAAGGTTGGCATGGATTTGGGGTTGGCGCCACGGCGGCTTGGGATTGGCTTGTCGAAACATGGGCGGAGCGAGACCGAGGCTCAGGTTTCCGCGACCATCCCGTACCGCGCGCATAGGGTTCGCTGCTCTGCCCGGTCGGCCTCCGAGCCGGGCGCGTCGCCAACGAGAACGCGCAGGCTGGCGCGCAGGCCGAGCCCATGCGCCATCAGACAGGGATTTGAGACACTTCGACTGAATTCGACGGCGCGGTCGGCAATTGTGAGCCCTCGTCTAACATCGCCGGCCGCGGACAGCGCTTCCGAGTAGCCCGCGTTGAGATAGTAGAGTTCCAGGAGGCCAGCCCGGTCCTGCCGCTCGCTGTTCAGCCACGCCTCGACATCCCGCACCGCACGCGCGCCTTCGCCACTTCTGGCGAGCGCGCTCGCCAGCAACCCCAGGATATGTGGCAGGATCGCGTCGTAGCCGTTTCGCTCGATCAGTCCCGCGGCATATTCGAGACATACGACCGCCTCGGAATGACGCTTCAGCCGCAGGAGGACTCGGCCTTTGGCGAGCAGCGCGAGCAACTCCGAATACGGCTCTCCCTGCGCCCGCGCAATATCGATGGCGCGGTCCACCAGGGTCAATGCCTCATGATATTGGCCGACTTCAGTCAGGAAGTAGCCAAGATAGCTGCGGACGATCGAGGCGGGAATGCCGGCGGCGCCGAGCCGGGCCGTCTCCAGGTCGCCCGTCAGCGTGGTGCAAAGCTCATGCTCCAAGGCTATCGCGCGATCGAGCGCGCCGAGGCCGTAGAGCGCGCTTGCGAGGTTGAATTTGGCGGCGAAGATTAGGGGCAAACTCTCGAGGTCGACCGCGATCTCAAGCGCGCGTTCGGAATGGTCCCGTCCCTCTGCGTATCGTGCATCGAACCAGCTGGCCAAGCCCATCTGGCACAGGGCCGCGCAAACCTTGCTCTTCCGGTTTTGTTTGCGAGCGAGCTCCAAAGCGCGCGGCAGATAGACGCCCAGACTTCTGAACTCGCCGACCTGGGCAAGCGAACCAAACGCCATCAGCACAAAATCGACGAATGTCGCTTCGGCCTGCTCGCCAATACGCTCAATGCAGGCGATGGCGCGCTTGAATGTCAGGTAGAGCGAACCGTTCGCCGAGGAGCGCCGAGCGTTCAAGGCTGCGAGCCACATATATTCCAGCGCCTTTTCGTCATCGCGCGCGCCCTCGGCGTGGAAGGCGAGACGCTCGTAGTGGCCTTGGGCGCTGGGGGTCGAGAGGATCGCCTCGATCGCCGCGCGATGAATCTGCTGACGCCGCGCGATAGGCACTGTCTCCGCGCAGGCCTCGGCGACGATCGCGTGGCGGAAACGAATCGCGTTCGCGAGCGGGGGATGAACAATACTCATTCGCTCCAGCTCCGACCGGCGGCGCAGCAGCGTCCCTTTCTCCATCCCAAGCGTCCGTAGCGCTAGGTCGACATCGACCTCCTCGCCCAGGATGCTGAGCGCCTGTGCAAACGCCTTGGTTTTGGCCGACAGGTGATTCAGCCGGGAGTGAATAATCGACCGGACAGAGTTCCGGCAGGGCGCTCTCCTTGTCTGTGTCTTCGATCTCTTCAGAAAGGGCGATCTGCTCAAGGACGAACGGCACGCCGTCCGCTCTTTCCAGAACTTTCTCGACGATACTCGATCTCGGCATAGCGCCCGACCAAAGGTTGCGAGCAAGCTCCGCCATGTCCGCGCGCGGCAACGGCGCGAGATTGAGAACGATGTCGGCGAGACTTCGGGCTAGCGCCGCCGCTTCCGGCCGACTTGAGATCAGCAGGGACCGGCGCAGTCCCCCTTTGGCCTTCGCGACAAGACGAAGACAGAGGACGCTTTCGGGATCGAGCAGTTGCAAATCGTCGATGACGACAAGCGCCGGCGAATCTTCTCCAGCGCGTCGAGCGTCTCGATGAGGTCGCGCGCAACTTGCGTTTGCGTGAAGGGCGGGGCCCGCGGATGTTCGGCATCGGGGCCTTGGAGCATGGCGGTCGCGGCAGACGGCTTCATCTCGCCCACCCCGGCCTTCGATAACGCCCCAAGGATCTCCTCGTCGGACGAGCCGGGCTTAAGCGACAGGCTCTGCAGCAGGAGCGCTCGGATCGCCGAATAGGGCGTTGCTCGTTTCTGGTGGTCGCCGCGAAATGTCAGCACGCGCATTCCCTTCAGGCGCGCATCTTCGATAGCGGCCGAGGCGAGCCGGGTCTTGCCGATGCCGGGTTCGCCTACGAGCGCGATCGCACCGCACCGTCCTTCAGTCAGCGTCTCCCTGAGAATGCGTCGTTCCAGCTGGCGCCCAACGATGGGAAACCGGTCGTTGCGAAGGAAGCTTTCCGGCGTTTCCGACGCTGAGGGAGCAATGAGTTCGTAAGCTTTGAGCCGGACTTTCTGTAGGCCAGGGATGCCGTCGTACGGCGTGAATTGCGGGAGAGACCTGCAAAGATTCGCGGTCTTTGAACTCAGCAAGATCCGGTCAGGACGGGCGCTTTTTTGCAGCGTGGCCGCGAGGTGCACCGCGCCGCCAACGATGCTGATTCCGGCCCGGACGCCGCGCTTTATCGAGCGCAAGCTCACGAGCCCACTATGAAGGCCAACGCGAAATTGGACGGGCCGCCCGTCGGCGCCACGGAGCGGGTTCCCCTGGGTTGCGAGCTCTTGGATTCTCCATGCCGCCTCGCAGGCCCTGTCGGCATGGTCTTCGAGCGAGTTCGGCCAGCCAAACACCGCCAAGCCGCCGTCGCCCGAATAGCTGACGATCAGCCCACCCGCCTGCTCAACCGCGCGATTGAGATGGTCGAAGATGCGATCGAGGAGCTCCTGCGCTTGATCCGGATCGACGTCCGCCACATGGCCGGTTGAGTCGACCGTGTCGACCGCGAGCACCGTCAACATGCAGCGTTCCGCGAAACCGGCCGGGCCCATCATCACGCCCATCGCTCAAAAATCGTTTCTGGGGCAAATCATCGCCATTTTACCAGCGGATGACGGCAGAGCGCCATAGCGCCTATCAATCCCGAGATGATCAATCAGGCTCTGAACCTGCGGAGCTTGGCTCGCGCAAAGTTGCGGCGAATATGGGCGCAGCATTTCGGAGTTTTATGCCGATCGGACGCCTCAGGCCGTGAGCAGCCGCTGCAAGCGCGCGACAATCTGCTAAGTCCCTCCGCGCCGATTTCGCGCATACCACTATGTATATTAGTCGATTGGGCGGCCCTGCGCCTTCAATCGGGTCAGCGCTTTACGCTCCGGTTAGTTTTTCCAACGCTACGCTGCAGAATCCGACGTTCGCCCGAGGACGCAGCTAACTTCCTGCCCATGATCCGCGCGTTTCCCGGTTGAACACAAACCCTCCGCAAAAGCCTCTGGCTTTATCAGTGACCCGCGTCACATGACCGCGGAACGACATTGCCATAGCGAAAAGTTGAGCGGACGCCATCGACTGCCCGCGATACCGCCGATTATAGTGCCGCTTGGATCGCCCGATCAAAACACAAAGAGGAGACGGATGGCTCAAACCTTAGGGAGAGCGCGCATGCAAAGCGGCGCTGGAATAGCCCCCGGTTCGTGGCGATCTTCGCTATGCTGATCAGGGCTTAGGCAACTGCTTCGCCGGGCAGTCGGCGGGCGCAGGATTGGTGTGCAGGCTGATCGCCTCGCCCACGGCAAAGGGGTTGTTCCAGCGTGATCCAGAGGATTGGCACGAGGTTGCGTGCTTTTGTCTATGAAGGCAACGATCTTACGAAGCAGGTGGGGACAGCCGCGTCGTTCGGGGCCACTGTGCGCCAGCAGCCGGGCGCCCGACTGCTGCGCCCGCGGCCTGTGAATGTTTTCCAGCTAGGAGGAGGCGCGCGCTCGTAACCCCGGCCGAAGCAATTGAAACCACCATAGAAGGTGCGGTCCGCACATAACCAAGGAGGAAAACATGAAAATGCGCTCACTACTGCTTGCCGGAGCGGGATCAGTCCTCGCGCTCGGCCTCGCCCTGTCGGCTTACGCCAAGGACTCCGGCTTCAAAATCATGATGACGCCGAAGTGGACCGGCTTCCCCTATTTCGAGGCCGCCGCTCGCGGCGGCAAGGATGCGGCGGACGAACTTGGGGATACGTTCGTCTACGCAGGCGCCGACCACGCCGATGTGTCGCTTCAGGTCGAAACGCTGCAGAATTTTCTGACCCAGAAGCCGGACGCGATCACGCTAGCCGCGATTGATCTCAACGCCGTCGCGCCGGTCCTGAAGCAAGCGCGCAAGCAGGGAATCGTCGTCACCACCTTCGACGCGGACGCCGCCCCGGACGCCCGCGACATGTTCGTCAATCAGATGTCCTACAAGCAGGCCGCGAAGACCATGCTCGACTGCGCGCTCATGGATGCGCCGGAGGGCGGCGAAGTCGCGTTCGTCGCAGCGTCACCGACGGCCCCCAACCATACCGCGCATATCAAGTACATGAAGGAGTATATCGCGAACGATCCGAAGTACCAGGTGTTCAAAGTTGTCGACACGCAATACGCCAATGACGAGGACGCCAAGAGCTATGACGTGGCGATCAACCTGATGCAGGCCCATCCCAATCTCAAGGTGATCATCTCGTCGTCGGCGGTCAGCGCGCCGTCGGGCGCGCGGGCGATCGACGCGAGCGGTCATGCAGGCAAGGTCTTCTCGACCGGCTTTGCGCTGCCGAGCGCGATCAAGACCTATCTCGATGATGGATCGGAAAAGTGCTTTGCGCTCTGGAACCCCTATGAGCTCGGCTATCTCGCGGTCTACGCAACTCATTTGAAGCTCGCCGGCAAGCTTGATCTCAAGCCCGGAACGACCTTCAAAGCCGGCAAGGTCGGCGAGTACACCGTCGGCGAAGGCGGTGAAATCGTCTACGGCAAGCCGCTGATGTTCACCAAGGAAACGGTCGACAAGGCCGGGTTCTGACTCAAGCAAATCCGGGGGCCGCGACGCGCTTGCCGCGCTCGCGGTTCCCGCGAAACGGCTCGCTGGAAAGAACGACACGAAGGCCCAGACGCCTCGCGCCAACAGGGAGAGAGACCGATATGCAGCCGAAGTTCAACCTGACCGCCACGCTTCACGCCAAACCCGAGAAGCGGGCCGCCCTGCTCACGCTCCTCAAGAGCTTCGTCGGCAAGTCGCGCTCCGAGCAAGGCTGCGTCGACTATCACTTCCACGTCAGTCTCGATGATCCCAACATGTTCTATTTCTACGAGAACTGGACGGAGCGCGCCGACTTCGACCGCCACATCGCGCTCGACTACCAGAAGGATTGGTTCGCCAAGCAGGGCGAGTACCTGGCCAAGCCCGTCGAGCTCCGGTTCTTCGAGATGCTAAGCGCCTACGACAAGTAACGCCGAAGCGCCGCGAAACGCCGCAGGAGGAAGGCGATCGATGACCAACGACGAACTTCGAGCGCTCAACAAGACCCGGCGCATCCAGCAGATCGCCTGGCTGACGCGCGACCTGGAAAAGTCGATGCAGGCCTGGATCGACGTGCTTCGGATCGGGCCCTGGCGGGTCTTCCGGTTCACCGACAAGACGGTGAAGAATCTGCGGGTCGGCGGGCGGCTGGTCGACGAGCCGTTCGAGTTCCGGATTGCGATCACCTATGTCGGCGACACGGAAATCGAGCTGATCCAGCCGGTGCGCGGGCCGATGATCTATGAGGAGTACCTTCAGCGGCGGGGAGAAGGGCTCCACCACATCAAGGAGAAGCTGCCCGACGATCAGATGGCCAGCGTCGTCGGCGACTACGAAGCGAGGGGCATTGCGGTGACGCAGACCGGCCAGTTCGTCGCCGACTTCCACTTTTACCTGAACACCGAGCCGAAGCTCGACTTCGTGTACGAGCTCGGCAACTGCCCCTATCAGGACCTGCCGCCCGGCATGGTCTCGATCTATCCGCCGGAAACGGCCTAACGGGAAGGACCCCCGAACCCGCTGTGCTCAGCGGCTCCGCTAGTTTAGCGGCGGCTGCGAAGACTTTCAGGGGTTTGCGACCCGGTTTAGCGTCGCGTTGGATTTATATAACTTATCATATCTGTTTAATATCCTCAGCCCCCGCGACGACCCCCGCTCCGAGATCCGGCAGGAACCTCGCGCCGTGCTCGGCGGCGAATTCCCGGAATGCGTGCGCCGCGGGCGACAGCGTGCGGTCGGTCCGGTTGAGCGCGTACCAGTGCCTCACGATCGGCAGGTCTTCGACATCGAGGCAGACGAGCCGCCCGTCGGCGACCTCCGCCGCGATGGTGTGGGCCGAGATCAGCGCGATCCCGAGTCCGGCCATGACCGCCTGTTTGATCGATTCGTTCGAACCGAGCTCGAAGCCCATCTGCACGCGGCGGATATTCGTTTCGCCGATGAAATCGTCAAACAGCGACCGCGTCCCTGAGCCGGTCTCGCGAAACAGGAAAGGTTCGCCTTCCAGATCCGAGCGCGCCAGGCCCTTCTCCCCCGCAAGACGATGCTCCGGCGGCGCGATCAGCACATAGGGATGCGGCCCGATCGGCCGCCGCTCGACCAAGAGGTCGCGTGGGGGACGGCCGGAAAGCGCGATTTCGACCGTCTCGTTGCGCAGCGACTTCGATCGTTGCGTCGCGATTGCCGATCTGAAAGCGCAGATCGACCTTCGGCCGCGTGGCGATGAAGGCGGCGATCAGCCGCGGCGCGAAATATTTGGCGGTCGACGTTGCGCCGATCGAAAGCCGCCCGCCCTCCCCGCTGCCGATCGCTTCAACGGCGTCGCCGAAGGCGCGTAGCGCCCGGGCGACCCCAAATGAGGCTTCGAGCGCCGCCTCGCCCGCCTTGGTCAGGCGCATCCCGGTCGAAGTCCGATCGAACAGTTTGAGGGCGACCGCCTCTTCGAGTCCCTTGACCCGCGCGGTCAGCGCCGCCGGCGTCAGGTGGAGCGCGGCGGCGGCCTGCACGAGCGACCCCGCCGAGGCGATCGCCTGCAGAGTCTCGATGTGTCGCCAGGTCAGATTGCGCATCGGCATCGCATTCAATTTATTTTAACACGGAGACAAATTTAAGTCAGTTTCCTTTGAGGGGCAAACCTGTATCGTCAGCTCGTCAAGGGAGGGCGCGGCGTGACAACCGGAGCCAAGATCGGTCAGTCGCTCGACATGTTCCTGAGCGGCCACGCTGAAACTCCGCTCGCGCGCCTTATCAGCGCGATTGCGGCAGCGGCTACCCCACTCGCCCATGTCATCCGGCGCGGACCGCTCGCGCGAGACTTCGGAAAAGACGTCGGACCAGCCAAGCACGACGATATTGCTCAGAAGGCGCTCGACGTGTTCGCGGAGGCGGTGTTCGTCGACGGCCTGATCGGCGCCGGCGTGCGCGCCGTCCTGTCCGAAGAGCGCGACGATCCCATCATCCTCAATGACGATGGCGCGTTCCTGGTCGCGCTCGACCCGCTCGACGGCTCAAGCAACATCAATGTCAACAGCTCGATTGGGACGCTATTTTCGGTGATCGACGCGCCAGCCGGCGCATTCGAGGCTCGGCATTTCCTTCAGCCGGGCGTGCGACAACGCGCCGCGGGCTTCCTGCTTTACGGACCCCAAGTCGTTTTGATGTTCACGGTCGGGACGGGGGTCCATGCCGCGACCCTGGATCCGGACACCGGAGCGTTCAGTATGTCGCGGATCGGCGCGCGCATTCCCGAGGGCCAAAGGGAATTCGCGATCAACGCTTCGAACTCCCGCCATTGGCCGGCCCCCGTTCGCGCCTATATCGACGACTGCCTGGAAGGCGAGGATGGCCCGCGCGGCAGGAATTTCAACATGCGCTGGGTCGGCGCAGTCGTCGCCGACGTCTACCGGATTCTCATGCGCGGCGGCGTCTACCTCTATCCGGAGGATTCACGCGAAGGCTACCAGCACGGACGCTTGCGCCTGCTTTACGAGGCCAATCCGATCGCCTTTCTCATCGAGCAGGCCGGCGGCGCGGCGATTGACGGCTTCCGCCGCATTCTGGAGATCGAGCCGACCTCTCTGCACATGCGCACGCCGCTGATCTTCGGTTCGAAAGACAAGGTCGATCGAGTTGCCCGCTACTATGGCGAAGACAACAGCTCAATCAGCGCGCCGCTGTTCATGCGGCGCACCCTGCTGCGCCGATAATTGAAGATAGCTGCAGACGATGTCGATCAAGCATCCCATCATCGCGATCACCGGCTCTTCCGGGGCGGGCACGACCTCGGTCAAGAACACGTTCGAGCAGATCTTCCGCCGGGAGAAAATCAACCCCGTCTATATCGAGGGGGACGCATTCCATCGGTGGAACCGCGCGGAAATGCGCGAGCGCATGAAAGAAGCCGGGGCGCGCGGCGATCATCACTATAGCCACTTCGGCCCGGACGCGAACCTGTTCGCGGAACTCGAGAAGACGTTCCGCATCTATTCGGAGACCGGCCGCGGCCACACGCGAGCCTATATCCACGACGATCTCGAAGCGGAGCTGCATGGGGCGCCGCCGGGCACATTCACGCCATGGCGGGAGTTCGAGCCCGGCTCTGATCTTCTGTTCTACGAGGGTCTGCACGGGGCGTTGTGCACCGAGCAAGATCAACGTCGCGCAATACGTCGATCTCAAGATCGGCGTCGTGCCGGTCATCAATCTCGAGTGGATCCAGAAGCTGCACCGCGACAAGGCCTCGCGCGGCTATTCGACCGAGGCGGTGACCGACACGATCCTCCGCCGCATGCCCGACTACATCAACTACATCTGCCCGCAGTTCACCGAGACGGACATCAACTTTCAGCGCGTTCCGACCGTCGACACCTCGAACCCGTTCATCGCGCGATGGATCCCGACGCCGGACGAATCGCTGGTCGTCATCCGCTTCCGCAATCCGCACGGCATCGACTTTCCGTATCTCCTGTCGATGATTCACAACAGCTTCATGAGCAGGGCGAATTCCATCGTCATCCCCGGCGGGAAGCTCGATATCGCGATGCAGCTCATCATGACGCCGATGATCCTGAAACTCGTCGAGCGCCGGCGCGCTCGATCCGCGCCTGACGTCAAAACATTCCCTGCAACCCAAGGAATTGAGCGATGAACAAACCGGTTTCGCAGACCATCAAAGGCAAGGACCGCTACAAGTCCGGCGTGATGGAATATCGCAAGATGGGCTACTTCGAGCCCGATTACACGCCGAAGGACACCGACATCATCGCCTGCTTCCGGGTGACGCCGCAGGAGGGCGTCGACCCGATCGAGGCCTCGGCCGCGGTCGCCGGCGAATCGTCGACGGCGACCTGGACCGTGGTATGGACCGACCGCCTGACGGCGACTGAGAAGTACCGGGGAAAGTGCTTCCGCGTCGATCCGGTGCCGGGAGCGGAAGGGGTGTACTTCGCCTACATCGCCTATGATCTCGACCTGTTCGAGCCGGGGTCGATCGCCAATCTGACGGCTTCGATCATCGGCAACGTGTTCGGCTTCAAGCCGCTGAAAGCGCTGCGGCTCGAGGACATGCGTCTGCCCGTCGCTTACGTGAAGACCTTCCAGGGCCCAGCCACGGGCATCGTTGTCGAGCGCGAGCGGCTCGACAAGTTCGGCCGGCCGCTGCTCGGCGCGACCGTCAAGCCGAAGCTCGGCCTCTCGGGCCGCAACTACGGGCGCGTCGTCTATGAAGCGCTGAAGGGCGGCCTCGACTTCACCAAGGACGACGAGAACATCAACTCGCAGCCGTTCATGCATTGGCGCGACCGCTACCTCTATTGCATGGAGGCGGTCAACAAGGCGCAGGCCACGACCGGCGAGGTCAAAGGCTCCTATCTCAACGTGACCGCGGCCACGATGGAGGACATGTACGAGCGGGCCGAATTCGCCAAGCAGCTCGGCTCGGTCATCGTGATGATCGATCTTGTGATCGGCTACACGGCGATCCAGTCCATGGCCAAATGGGCGCGCAGGAACGACATGATCCTTCACCTGCATCGCGCCGGTCACGGGACCTACACCCGCCAGAAGTCGCACGGCGTGTCGTTCCGCGTGATCGCCAAATGGATGCGCCTCGCCGGCGTCGATCACATCCACGCCGGCACGGTCGTCGGCAAGCTGGAGGGCGATCCGGCGACGACCAAGGGCTACTACGACATCTGCCGCGAGGACTTCAATCCGCATGCAGCTCGAGCACGGCGTGTTCTTCGATCAGCACTGGGCCTCGCTCAACAAGCTGATGCCGGTCGCCTCGGGCGGCATCCACGCCGGCCAGATGCACCAGCTCGCTCCATTTTCTGGGCGAGGACGTGGTGCTGCAGTTCGGCGGCGGCACGATCGGCCATCCGATGGGAATCCAGGCGGGCGCGACCGCCAACCGCGTGGCGCTGGAGGCGATGATTTTCGCCCGCAACGCCGGGACGAGACTATGTCCACGAGGGTCCGACCATCCTCGCCGAGGCGGCGAAGACCTGCACGCCGCTTCGCCAGGCGCTCGACGTCTGGGGCGACGTGTACCTTCAACTACGCCTCGACAGACCAGCCCGATTTCGTGCCGACGCCAGCCGTCGCCATGTGAGCGACGTGCCCCGTTAATTCAGGAGAATTCAAAAATGCGCATCACCCAGGGCTGCTTCTCGTTCCTGCCCGATCTCACCGATGACCAGATCCTGGTCGCAGATCCAGTACTGCATCGACAACGGCTGGGCGGTGAACATCGAGTTCACCGACGATCCTCATCCGCGCAACACCTACTGGGAGATGTGGGGGCTGCCGATGTTCGACCTTCAGGACGCCAAGGGCGTGCTGTTGGAATTGCAGAACTGCCGCAAGATCTACGGCGACCGCTACATCCGCCTCTCCGCCTTCGATTCCTCGCACGGCTGGGAGTCGGTTCGCATCTCCTTCCTCGTCAATCGGCCGAAGAACGAGGAGGGTTTCCGCCTCGAGCGCACCGAGGGCGAGGGGCGCATGCAGCGCTATGCAATCCGCGGCTACGGGCTCGATCGACCCGAAGGAAAGCGCTACGCGTGAGCGCGACGCGGGAGGCGGCGGCGCGCGCCGGCAATCAATCTCGCCGACGAGTTCGCGCAGTCGGGCGTCGGGCCGGTGCTGCAGCAACTCGACGACGAGCTGGTCGGCCTTGCAGCCGGTCAAGCAGCGCATCCGCGAGATCGCGGCGCTTCTGCTCGTGGACCGCGTGCGGTCGAAATTCGGCCTGGCCTCGCGCGCGCCGACCCTGCACATGAGCTTCACCGGCAACCCCGGCACCGGCAAGACGACGGTGGCGACGCGGATGGCCGAGATCCTGCACCGGCTCGGCTACGTCCGGCGCGGCCAGCTCGTGTCGGTGACGCGCGACGATCTCGTCGGGCAATATATCGGCCACACGGCGCCGAAGACCAAGGAAGTGCTGAAAAAGGCGATGGGCGGCGTGCTGTTCATCGACGAGGCCTATTATCTCTACCGGCAGGAGAACGAACGCGACTACGGGCAGGAATTGATCGAGATCCTGTTGCAGGTGATGGAGAACAACCGCGACGACCTGGTCGTCATCCTCGCCGGCTACGCCGACAAGATGGAGCGCTTCTTTCAGTCCAACCCGGGTTCCGCTCGCGCGTCGCCCATCACATCGACTTTCCCGACTACACGCGACGACGATCTGCTGGCGATCGGCGAGAAGATGCTCGCTCCGCTCAGTTACAAGCCTGAGCCCCGCGGCGACGGCGGCGCTGGCCGAGTACATCCCCTTGCGGCGCGACGCAGCCGCTGTTCGCCAACGCCCGCTCGATCCGCAACGCGCTCGATCGCGCGCGGCTGCGCCAGGCGAACCGGCTGCTGGGCGAGGGGGATCGCGAAATCGACGCTCGATCGCCTGATCACCATCGAGGCGGAGGACATCCGGCAGAGCCGGGTTTTCCAAGCGGCGGACCGAGGCTCCTGACCGAAGCGAAGTCGAAGCAAAAGGCTCAGGCGCGTATCTCGGCCAGCAGCGCCCTGGCCTGCTTCAGATCGAGCGTGTCGAAGCCCTCCGTGAACCAGCCGTAAATCGGCGCGAGCAGAGCGTCAGGCGCGTTGCCGCTCGCCCTGTCCGGTCCAAAGTCGCGCCAGGCTCGTCGCCGCGCGCAGCTCCCACGACTTTGCCTTCTGCTCGCGGGCGATGGCGAGGGCGCGCTCGAAATGCGCCGCCGATTTCGCCGCGTCCGGCGTCGGGCGACATCAGCTCGATATCGCCCGCGGTTCGATGGAGTTCCGCCTCGCACCATTTTTCGCTGGTTGTTTCGGCCGTTGTAATCGCGTCGTCGATGCACCGCCAGGCTTGGTCGAACTCTCCAAGGTCGGCATGCGCGCGCGCCAGGTGCGCCAAATGGAACGGCAGCCATAGCGTCGATCCCGTCCGCCGAAACGCTGCAATGCCTGCGATAAGGGTTTTGATCGCCTCGGCGGCCTGGCCGATCAGGACCAGAACGCTGCCTTGAAGCATCATGCCGTACGCCTTCCAGATCAGGGCGCCTTTTTCTTCGGCCAGCGCGACCTGTTCCTGGGCCTGCGCGGCGGCGAGGGCGTGTTGGCCAGACAGGATATACGGTATCGCGGTGACGTCCAAAGCATACATCAGCGTCGCGGCTTGACCGATCTCACGCGCCATGTCGAGCGCTTCGCCATTGTCCCTGAGCGCCGCGTCGGGATATCCGAGGAACCAGGAAGCCCAGGACCGATAGCACAACGCCGACACCTCGACGTCCTGGCCAAAAAGCCGCGTCGCCAGCGCACGATGCTGGCCGGGATCGTAGAGAGCGATGGTTTGCTCCAGGTGCTCCTTGCCCCCGGTGATGTCTCCCACGTAAAGCGACGAAAGGCCCATCATCCGATGCCCGCTCATCAGCGGCATCGTCGCTTCCTGCTTCTCGGCGAGCGCGAGAAACTGCGCCGCGAGATCGCGACAGACGTCGCCGTTAAACGCGACCAGGTTTGCGACCCAGAAACCGTACAGCACCGAAAACAGCAGCAGCGGATCGTCCGGCGGCTCCCCCAGCGCTTCGGCTTCCTTGATCAGCAGGCGCGCCTGCTCCGCGGCCGCCTTGGGTTCGGCGGCGGCGTAGCCCTTGATGTGGATCAGGGGGGTTATGAGGGCAACCTGATACTTGATTCGCTCGCGCCGTCGTTCGGGGGTGCTCGGCAAGGTCGCGATTTGCTCCAGCGCCCGGCTGAATTGCGCTGCAGCCTCGGCCAGCGCCGAGCGCGCCAATGACTGCTGTCCCGCCCGTCCCCATAGACCCGCAGCTTTCTCAATCAGCCCGGCCTCCGTGCAGTGATGCGCCAGGGTCTCGAGCCGGCTGTCAGCCGTCTCGGCGAATCGGCTTTCGAGAGCCTCGGCGATGCGCGCGTGGAGCATGCGTCTCTGCTCGCGCAGCATGGTGCCATAGGCCGCGTCCTGCACCAGGGCGTGGTTAAACAGGTAGCTCGCCTGCGGCGGGACGCCCTGGCTGAAAAGCAAGCCGGCCTGGACGAGGCGGTCGAGCGCCAACTTGAGTTCCTCCTCCGGCTTGCGAGCAACCGAGGCCAGCAGCGCATAGGAGAACTCCCGGCCGATCGCCGAGCCGATCTGCGCCGCCTCCTTGGCCGGGCCGAGCCGATCGAGCCGCGCCATAAGCGACGCGTGCAGGCTTGCGGGAACCGCCAGGGCCGACGAGGGAACCGCCGCAGCCGTGCGCCGCGCGTCCTCGCTCCCCGCCTCCAGAACCGCCTTGGTCATCTCCTCCACGAACAGGGGAATGCCGTCGGTGCGCTCGACGATCTCAGCCATCACATCGTCATGCAGCTCCATGTCTCCGACAAGGCGCGCGATAATCTCGGCCGCCTCACGCTGGCCAAGCGGGCTGAGCGTCAGGCTCGCCACATGCGGCTGTCCCAGCCAGGGCGCGGCGAAATCTGGGCGGAATGTCACGATGAGCAACACCGGAAGACCCTTGATCCGGTTCACGGTCCGGCTCAGGAGTTCGAGGCTCGTGGGGTCGATCCAATGCACATCCTCGAAGATCATCAGCACCGGATTTTGCTGCGCCATTCCGGCGAGCTGGGACATCAGCGCTTCCAGCGTTCTTTGCCTGCGCTGTTCCGGGGAAAGCTCCTGCACGGGATAGCGTCCATCATTCCGCAGCGACAGCATCTCCGCGAAAAGGGCGATATCCTGGGGCGAGGTCGAGGTCTTCGCCAGCACAGCGTCGATCTTGTCGAGCTTGGCTCGCGGCGTGTCGTAGTAGGCGAGACCTGCGGCGCGCTCCAACTGACCGATGATCGGGTGGAACGCGCTGTCGGTTCGATGTGGCGAGCAGAAGTAGCGCAAGCGCGCGTGCGGTTCGCCGGACAGCCGTTCGAGAAGCGCCGCCGTCAGCCGCGATTTCCCGATGCCCGCCTCCCCGGAGAGCAGCACGACCTGGCCGTCGCCCATCCTCGCGCGGGACCAGAGCTCCATGAGCAATCCGGATTCTTGTTCCCGCCCCACCATGGCGGTAAGCCCGGTTGTGTGCAGCGCGTCGAAGCGGCTCCCCACGGAGCTCGCCCGCAGCGCAGCCCAGGCTCGCGTCTGCCCCGCGATCCCCTTCAGGTCGTTTCTGACCCCGAGATCCCTGAGCTCGAAGAGATTGCCGAGCAGCCGCCGCGTGCTGTCGGCGATGACGACGGTATTCGGCTCGGCAATGCTCTGGAGGCGGGCCGCGAGGTTCGGCGTGTCGCCGACAATGCCGCGCTCCCGTCCGACGAGGTCACCGACCACGACGAGCCCGGTCGCGATGCCGACGCGCGCCTGCAGGGGCGCCCTGGCGGCGGTCGCGAGCTTCGGCACCTCCTCGACCAGGGCAAGTCCCGCTCGCACGGCGCGCTCTTCATCATGCTCGTGGGCCTCGGGATAGCCGAAATAGGCCAGCACCCCGTCTCCCAGGTATTTCGCGACGAACCCGCCGGCCTGGGTGATGTGATCGGCGCAGCAACGATAGTACGCGCCGACGATCTCGCGCATGTCCTCGGGGTCGAGCCGGGCCGAGAGCGAGGTCGAGCCGACCAGGTCGCAAAACATGACCGTGAGCTGGCGGCGTTCGGCTTCGGTCCGTGGGGCGGCGGGCGCAATCTCTGGCGAAGCGCGCCGCTGTTCACCCGCGTTGAGCGCGGCGACGGCCCTCAATAGCTTGAGCCGCGCCCCTAGCGGTAGGCCAAGCTCTCGTAAGTGATCCTCGGTAAGATCGCGAAGCACCTCGGCGTCGATCGCATTGTCGCGAAATGTCTGCGCGTACTGCTCCAGCCCGATCCCGCTGAGCCAACCCTCAATGTCCAAGATTTCGCCTCGTGAATGCCCAGCACTCGACAACAGCATGGGCGTCTCGTCAAGCGATACCAGACCGATCTGGAATTAGTCGGAGCGAAGCGCTGACGTTTGCGGGAGTCTGACGGGCCCCTCCGAGCATCGAACGTTAGGGCGCTGAGCGTTTGCCTCTTCGATAGCCGTCGTGCAATACAAGCGACAACATTGCACACGAACGCAATCAGTGCTGGGCGCGGCTCAAAACGAGCAAGCGAATCCGGGGGAGAAAGTAATGGCCCAAGACCACTCGTCCTTCGGCCCGCTGGCTCGCTTAATCGGCGTCTGGACCGGAACGGGCATTGACACGGTGCCGGATGGCAAGGGTGGCTCGACCGTCACGCCGTTCATTCAGCAGGTGACGTTGGAGGTCATTCCGCTGCTGACTTACGGGAGCCAAGCAGTCCACGCATTGAGGTACGGCTGCCTCGACTGGGCGACCGACTTCAAATCGAAGCCGGAAAGCATGTTCCCCGTGTACGAAGAAAATGGATACTTCATCTGGATCCCTCAGAAAAACTCCATCGTCCTGCAGGTCTCCAATCCCCGGGGTCTCAGCATGCTGGCGAGCGGAGCGCCCAAGCCAGACAACTCCTTCACAGTCATCGCCCACCACGGCGGCGTTATGGTGACGGAGTATATGCATATGTTCGAAGACGTGGTTGGCTACGAGGCGTCGATCGAGGCTCTCGACCCCGATACATTCCGCTATACCAGCGATACGCTGCTGAAGCTGCCCGACGGCTCAATCTTTCATCAGACCGATATCACTACGCTCAAGCGCTATTCTTAAGCGAGGTCCCGTGAGTTGCAAATTCCATGACCGGGAGACGCGTGGATCCGCTGCGGCCGCAACTGCCGGCCTGCGACAAAATGCGCGTTCGAGATTCTCTCTAACCCGCCACCAGAGACGTCCACCTAAGGGTAATTCCGCATCCATCTGACCTATCGGCGGGGGTTATACGAAAATGAAAGCATGGCTCGCTCTGCCCTCCGTAATCGCCCCACTGCTGGCCGTCTCGACCCTAGCCCATTCGGAAACGGCGTTTCCCAATTATCCCGAGCCTGATTTGCCGGCCATGGGCGCGTGCATGTTGAATGTCCCTCAACCCCTCCCGGCGCGATGGCAGGCGACGGCATTAATGGCGCCGTACCTCTACTCGGGAAAGCCGACCGATCTCGACAATCTCTCAAGCCGCGCTGAGCTTCAGGTCGGGCGGTTCGTCTATGACGGCGAGAATCGGCTCATGCGCGGCACGCGTTACGGCGCGAAGCGCGGCGGCGTCATCGATCTGCTCATTTCCGACAGGACAACCTGGGTTCTTACCGGCAGCTATGAGAACCCCCAGTGCGTGGCGACGCTTGCGAACCCGTACAAGGTTCCTTCGCGCATCTGGCAGGACGCGCAGGCCGGGGCGACGTGCGTCGGCAATCACGCCACGGCGCCAACGATCGATAAGGGACCCAATGTCGACTGGTGGAAGCAGAAATCGCCGATCATGGAGCCTGGCGCGATCGGACAAGCCGCCGACTGGTATTGGATGGACCAGAACGGTTATCCGACCCGGACCATGTTCTGGTACAAGCACGACGGTCTGCCGGCCATCTTGGGCGATTACGCATTCACCAACTTTTACCGGTTCGGTCCTGGAAACGATATCGATCTGAAAAAGATTGCTGCGACTTGCGAACAGGCGACGCTGCCGGTCTGGAACGAAGACGAGGTGGCGGAGCTGCAAAGCAAGACCGAAACTCCGCAAGATAATCCCGCCGGCGCCCTCGTTCCCGGCCTGAGCTACAAGGCATGTTCCACGTTGGACGCCAAGCCGCCGACCTGGCCGGTGGAAATCTACATGAGCAGTTTTTCGACCGCGGCCAAATACGCGACGCCGCGGCCCTTGGTCACTTCGGTTTACTTCAACCCGAATACGCCGATGTTGAGAACGCGGCTACATGAGACGGGCAGCGATGGCGGATCGGATTGGAGCGACGCGCTCCTGATCAATCACAACAGCTACGGGGTCGGCTTGAACGCGACGGCGCCCTACTATCAGAACAGTTGCCGACGCGGAGCCCACACGTCGCTTCCGGGATCGCCCCACGAGGATTGGGGCGTCGCCGGCCACTGTCAGTGCATGAGCGTAATCCAGGATAATCCCGTCCTGAGCCCCGGCCGCAATACCGAGATCATTGGCTGTCCTCTGCCCCTGACTGCGACCGATCCGGGCCAGCAGAGCGGCAACACGATGTTCTGGATGTGGTACACAATCGCAGATCCGATGCAGCCGGTGGTCTTCATGCAGACAAAGCCGGACGTGACCATCGGCACGGGTCTCTCGCTGGCCGACTACACGCATTGGCAGCCCAAACCCGCCCCGGATGTCGTTTTCACGACGCCGGATACTTTCACTTGTCCGGCGCCGCCGTCATCGGCGCCTGTGCCGCCTGAGCCCTGCTTGAAATGTCACAACTGGTCGACCAATAACTGAGGGCCTTCCACGGCGCGCGGCGAGGCGCGCGCCCCCAGCATTTGCACCTCTCAGATGACCTCCCGGCGCTTCAGGGAGGTCCGAGATCGCCGCGCGCATCGATGAAAGTTGGCCATGACGAAAGGCGCTAAGCGTGGTGTTGCGAAATGGACTCCGGAGCGCCTGCACGCCCATCTCCACGACGCCATCAATTTGGAGCTGTGGACGATCCCCTACTACCTCTCCGCGATGTATTCGATCCGCGATCCGTCGTGCGACGCGTATCAGCTGATTCTATCGATCGTGAATCAGGAGATGCTTCACACGCAGCTCATCGGCAACCTCGCCAATGCGTTCGGCTGCTTGCCCAAGTTCGCGACGCCGGTTTACGGAGGGCCGCAAATCCCCCATCTCAATTTCAATCTGGATGACCCCGACCCGACGCTGGTCTTCAAGCCCTACAGCACCGAAATCGGCCCCCTCGACGCCAAGCGCGTCAACACCATGTGCCTGATCGAATATCCGGAATGGCAGAGCCGAAACCGGCCCGACCTGCAGGACGATCGGACGCAATATGGCTCAATCGGCGAATTTTACGCGGCGATCCGGGTCGGCGTTACGGAGCTCCGAGAGCATATCGGCGGCGGCCTGGGGCAAGTGGATTTCTTCAGTTCCTATTACAACAACCTGAACACAACCAAGATCACCAAGTATGGAATCGAAGGCTACCGGCAGGCGATGGAATTGCTGAGCGTCATCGTCGAGCAAGGCGAAGGGCAAACCCGGGGCGACGCGGACATAGCGCCGGCATATCGGAATACGGCCGGAGACCTCCATGATGGCTGGCCGCACTATCGCAAGCTGATGCAAATTCGCGACATGCCGCAGTACCCGGATACGTTTACCGCCGATCCGGTGCCGGGCCCGGCGGGACGCAAAGCGCAGGATACCTTGGTGAGGGATTTCGCAAACTTCATTGAACTCTTGAATCAGATGTTCCAGGGCAAGCCATATCAGGGATTCGGCGCCTTGATGGCGAAACTCGGCGGGGACGTCCTCAGTTGCTGGCGGCACAATGCCGTTCCCAAGTTCTCATAGTCTCTTCTGGAGGATTTTGGCGTGTCTCGAATCCGAGCCCGTCTTTCGAATCCATCCAGCGATTGGCTTTGCTCGCGTTGGCAACAGCGAAGAGCACCACCTCGCCGCGGAGACCATTGCAGGGCTTCCCCTAGCCGGCGATTCCACGGCTGCCGGGGGGCTTCCTATCCGGCCCGGAACGGAATCCGAGACCATAAACAGCAGCGAACTGCGCGACCGCAACGGCGCGCTCAAGCGCCAAGGGGTTCGCTTCAGGATATTTCAATACTCGACCAAGGATGCCGCGATCTATCCCTGCCGCGAGGGGACAGAAATCAAGATCGGATCGATGATCGGCGACAAGCTCGTGCATGACATCATTTGGACCGCTCATCTCGCCAACAAGAAGAGCAACTCCTACGTATTCCATGACGAACTCGGCATCGGAATTCTACGAAAAAACCAACGCCAGCCAGCTCAAGGTCAGAAATCCGTCCGAAGGAGACGACCTCGACAACGCGACCCGTCTGAAGCGGCTGGTTATCGATCCCGGGCCGCGCGCCATCCGCGGGACCAACAGTTTCGCCAGCTTCGACAAGCGCACTCCCGCGTCGTTTTGGAACGGCGGGGATCAGATCAAAACGATCAACGATTACCCGAAGTCGTTTCCCGACGACAGTTTTTCGCCGCTCTACACCCCGACCGGAAAGATCGAGACTCTCGGCGAGCTCAGGACCGACGAACAAGGGCGGCTGATCGTGCTCGGCGGGTATGGCAAGGCATGCGCCTGGTATCAGAAGGACGGGACCCCTTACCCGCTGGCCTCAGGTGAAGCCTCGCCCGGCGTGCTCTTCGACCTCAACGAGAGCGGCTGGTTCGATGACAGCGCAGACGGGCCGGTGTCAGCGGTTCTCGTGTTCATCGACGGAAGCGTGCAAACTGTTCACGCCGCTTGGGTGGTGGTCGCGCCGCCGAGCTTCGCGCCCCAATGCCTCAACGTGGTCAGCCTATTCGACGATATTTACGATACCTGGGTTCGAAAATTGGACCTAAGCCCCGAGATATTCGATCACCGTTTTAACGATACCTATGAACCCTGCTTCGACGTCGACATCTATCCGATCTTTCGCGCGGCGGCGTTGCAGCGCTGGAACGTCAATCTGCCGCAGCGGGCGATCGAGGCGCACGACGCCGTCGGCGCCATCAAGGCGTCGGACGATCCCGGCGAGACGATTCTCGCGGGGCTCGCCTACATCCGCGACCCCAACAATCCGAGTCAGTATTCTGACGGCGAGCCTCTGATGCCGTTGGCGATCGGCGATGTCGGCAAGTCGTTTCTCACGGTGACGCTGACGCAATATTTCTTCCTCAGCCAGTGGAGCAACAGCCACTACCGCAAGGTCTGCAAGCCGCAACTCGGTTTGGGCGAGTTGCTGGACAAGACGGCGCTGGCCAATTGCCTGGGGGGCGGGTTTGGGCCCGGCCTCGAAATGACATTTGTCGTCAGGGATCCCGACCTCTACCAGTCCGATTGGCGAAAGACCGGCGCGGGTCCTTTTCGCATTCGCGCCCGGGATCTCGACTACAACGCGGCGCAGCTGAGCCAGCCGTTCCTTAGCGTGGGATACGTGCCGCTCCATCCAGGCGCGGACGGCGTCTTGCCCGCGCCTCTCGAACCGGGCGACGCCTCGAAGTTCATGTCGCTTCCATGGCATACGGACTTCAACGCCTGCGCCACCCACAACACCGATCCCAATCCCCGCAACAGCACGACCCTCTATTGGGCCTGGCCCGCCCAGCGGCCGGTGCAGATCCATCGCGCCGGAGACGTGCATGACGGGGAGCTCGGCCCGCTGCGCTACTCCTTCCGCGGCAAGGGGACCCATTCGGACGACCTCGGCACGGCCGGCCGCTATCAAAATTACATCGACATGATCTTGAACTGGCACAAGGTCGGGACGGTGCTTCAGGGAAGCGCCATCGCGGGAAAGACCGCCTATAGCCCGATGCAGTACCTGGAGGTCGAAAGCCAGCTGGACGAAATCGAGATCAAGCCCTGGCCGATGAATTCCAACACGTCGGGCGAATAGGGAGTTCCGCGAACTGACCTCCGCCGGATTCCACGCATACAGCGGTCATACTTGGCGGCGGCATTGCCGGTTGCGCCGCGGCGCTGGCGCTTCGCCAGCGGGGCGTCGACGGCGTCCTGATCGTCGAAGCCGGGACCTACGACGCTTTCCAGATTGGCGAGACGATCCCCCCGGACTCTCGCCTGCTCCTGGAACGCTTGCAAATCTGGGACGACTTTGTCGACGAGGGGCATGAGCCATGCCTCGGAAGTCGCTCGGCGTGGGGGGGCGACCTCGTCGGGTATAACGACTTCCTTCTCAACCCCCACGGATCGGGTTGGCGCCTGGATCGGCGAAAGTTCGGCGCCTTCATCGCGAGGAAAGCAGAACAAAGCGGCGCGGAATTAAAGAGCGGCGCCGTGTTCTCCTCAGTTGAGCGCGCGGCTGCGGACGGCGTCGAGTTGCTGCTCGAGACCCGCGAGGGGACCCGGTTCGTTCACGCGCAATTCGTGATCGACGCGACGGGCGCCCATTCTCGGTTGGCAAAAGCGATGGGGGCGAAGCCGCTTTTTCACGACCGCCTCCTTTGGATCGGCGCTGTTCTGGCATGCCCTTCCGACTTGGATTTTTCTCGACTGACGATGTTGGAGGCCGTCGAAGACGGATGGTGGTATGCGGCGCGCGTGCCGGGCGAGCGTGTGGTCGTGGCCGCGGTCACCGACGCCGAGACCAATAAGCGCGCGATGCTGCATCGGCGGGATCGGTGGGATTCGTCTTTGAAGACAACCAGACACATGCGCGGCTGGCTGGCGGATTGCAGTTTTGGCGGCGACCGGCGCATGACCATCCACGCAGCCCCGTCTTTCGTCCTCGATAAGGTTTGCGGAGCCAACTGGCTGGCGGTCGGGGATGCCGCCTCAGCCTATGACCCGATCGCTTCGCAGGGCATCCACAAGGCGCTATTTGACGGCTTGCAGTCGGCGGCGGCGATTGCCAATCATCTGGCGGGCGTCGACGCCGCGCTCGGCGAATACCAAGCCTCCGTCGTCGCCCGCTTCGCCGACTATTTGAGGAATCGGGATTATTTCTATGATTTGGAGCGGCGCTGGCCCGCATCGCCCTTTTGGCGAAATCGGAGACAGAAATCGACCCCTCGAATAGACAGAGTTAGAGGCCCTCAGGCGGCGTAGCGACTTGATATAATCTGTCGATGAATGCGGGCGGCGCCGCCGGCGCCATCTCGGTCCCGGTCTGCACTACCTCTATGTATGCCGCCCCGTGTCGTCGCCTTGCCGTCGCCAGCGCCGATTCCAACTCGGCGTTCGTCATCACGCTGGCGCAAGACCAATCGCGACAACCCATGGCTTCCGGAAGCAAGTGGTACTTCCAGGGAGGAATTTTGTCGTAGACGTGAATTTTCGCAGGATCGCTGTTGCCCTGCAAGACTTCCTCAACCCCGAAAATGCCGTTGTTGAGAACGAGAATGATGGGATCGACCCCGTATTGTCCCATCGTTCCTATCTGACTTGCGCTGAACTGGTGACCTCCGTCTCCGTCGACCAGGATCACACGGCGCGACGGAGCCGCGAGAGCGGCGCCAAAGGCGGCTGGCGCCGCCCAACCGACGCAGGCCCACAGGATTTGCGAGTGGAAGTCCACGCCGTCAGGAAGAAGAGCGGTGGGTAAAGCGCCGGAAGACGCGCAGGTGCCAGGCGCCACGATCAAGATGTCCCCCGGCGCAAGGAACTCCTGTATTCTTGAATAGAACGATGCGTTCGTCACTCGCTCATTCGCGGCTCCAGACGGGGCCTTTGGGGCCGGACGAGGAAACGGCGGAGTCATGAACTTCGGGGCTTCTTTCGCAAGAGCCGCCAAGACGTCTTTGAAATGGACCGGTCCGAAGGTGGCCGGCCCTCGGCCGCCAACCTCAACCGGGCCATTCAGCTCCACGTGGTCCGGCCATACCGTCAACATCTTGGACGCTTCAATGTGACTCCCATATCCGGCGGCGAAATCGGAAAGCAGCGCTCCACCCAGATTGAGCACCAGATCCGCTCCTTCGACAATATTTCGAACCGCCGGGGCCGAGGAGTTGCCGCTGTACATTCCGAGGTAGAGCGGATTCGATTCCGGGATCACTCCCTTCTCCAGGCTCGACACCGCAAAAGGAATGCCGGTGGCGGCCAGCAACGCCTCCAATTCCGTCCGCAGTCCGTAGCGCGCGATGGTGAACGCAGGCAGAATCACGGGAGACTTTGCTTTCTTGAGCCGGGCCACGATGGCCCTCACCGCGGCCTCGAATTCGCGTGCATTGCTCGAAAATGTCGGGGCCTGTTCGAGGGGAACGCCGCGAATCGGTTCGCCGACGACCGGCATCATCGCGTAATCCTCGGGGATCTGGATGTAAGCTGGCCGACGTTGCGATAACGCCTCGCAGATCACCCGCTCCATCTCGGCGATCGTATTTCCCGGGGTGAGAAACGCGCTGACGCAGACCGATACCGCGGACACCATACGGAACTGATCGAGCTCTCCATCTCCGAAGGAATGGTGCATCGGCCTTCTTGTCCGCACCAATCGAGTGCTCGGGGCCCCCACGAGATGAAAGATGGGCAAACGTTCCGCCTTGGCTCCCATGACCCCGCAGAGCGCACTCGATTCGCCCACGTTATAGGTGGTCGTCAAAATGGCTGCGCCTTTGATCCGGGCGTAGCCGTCCGCGGAATAAGCTGCATTCAGCTCATTGCTGCAGCCGATCCAGGAAAGACGGTCGTTCGCCTCGATCGCGTTATCAATGGGGAAAGCGAAATCCCCTGGCACGCCAAAAACATGACCCACTCCGAGATCAGCAAGGCGGCCAAGGACGTACTCGGCAACGGTCGGATTGGACATCGCTGAGGCCTCTCAGACAGGGGGAATCGCCAGCTCGAAGAAGCGGCGCCAACCGAAGCGCCGAATTGAGCATCCACTCACGATCATCGAGAGCGGGTGTAAACTATCACCCTTTCGCTTTCGATCGGGAAAAATTACGCGCATCTTTCGCGCCGCCGCCGGACTTCAAATCCCACCGCCGGCGACGGCCAGCGCCACAAGCGTGACGATCCATCTCTTCGGTTCGCTCTTGGCGCGATCGCCAGATTGGTCTTTCGCGCCCTCAAGGCGTCAAGCAACCGGCCGGCGTCGGAGGAAGACGCCGTCTCAGTTTTCGATACCGTCAGAGAAGAACTTTTAGTTGGTAGCGG
Source organism: uncultured Alphaproteobacteria bacterium (assembly GCA_963839185.1). Taxonomy (GTDB): domain Bacteria; phylum Pseudomonadota; class Alphaproteobacteria; order Rhizobiales; family Beijerinckiaceae; genus Roseiarcus. The sequence continues at coordinate 91,210 of CAWIUD010000024.1, forward strand.
GACCCGGACTTCGAACCGGGGACCTACGGATTATGATTCCGCCGCTCTAACCAGCTGAGCTATCCCGCCGCGTGCGCCGTTGGGCCGCGGGGTATAGTGACCGGCGGACAGGGCTGTCAAGGCGATGGCGCCCCTGAGCCCGGGGTCTCCGGGAAGACCCGGGTCACATGGCCCATCTTGCGGTCCGGCCGGATTTCGAGCTTGCCGTAGAGGTGCAGGCAAAGGTCGGGCTGGGCGAGGATGTCGCGCCATTCCTCCGCATCCTCGCCGATCAGATTGTGCATTTCGACGAGACCCCGCCGCGTCGGCGCGCCGAGCGGCCAGCCGGCGATCGCGCGGATGTGCTGCTCGAATTGCGAGGTCTGCGCCCCGTCGAGCGTCCAGTGGCCGGAATTGTGCACGCGCGGGGCGACCTCGTTGACGACGAGGCCTTCGCGGCCGCGGTGGTCACGGGTGACGAAAAGCTCGACTGCGAGCACCCCGACATAGTCGAGCGCCTCAAGCACGGTCCGGGCGATCCTCTTCGCTTCGAGACTCGTTTCGGGGGTCACCCGCGCCGGCGCACGGGTCCGCGCCAGAATATGCCGGTCGTGCTCGTTCTCGCAGAGGTCGTAAGCGACGATCGCGCCCTCCATGCTGCGGGCGGCGACGACCGAAACCTCGCGCTCGAACGCCACGAAGCCTTCGAGGATCATCGGCTCGGCGCCGAGCGTGCGGTGGACGGCCGCGACATTCGACCCCTCGCGGATCAGCGACTGGCCCTTGCCGTCATAGCCGAAACGGCGGGTCTTCAGGATCGCCGGACGGCCAAGTCCGGCGACGGCGCGCACAAGCGCGCCCGCGTCGTCGACGCTGACGAACGGCGCGGTCTTGAGGCCGAGATCGCGCAGGAACGTCTTTTCCGTCAGCCGATCCTGGGTGAGCGCGAGCGCGCGGGCGCCGGGACGAACCGGCAGACGCTCAGCGAGACGCTCGACCGTCGCCGTCGGCACGTTCTCGAACTCGTAGGTGACGACGTCGACGCTCTTTGCGAAGCGGGTCAGCGCCTCCTCGTCGTCGAACGCGGCGACCGTTCGCGCCGCCGCGGCGTCATAAGCAGGCGCTTCCTGTTCGGGGGCGAAAATATGGGTGCGCAAACCAACCTTGAGCGCGGCGATGGCGAGCATGCGCCCGAGCTGGCCAGCGCCGAGAATGCCGATCGTCGCGCCGGGACTGAGGATCATCGCTCGGCATCCGCCTCGGCAGGGCGCTCGGCGACCTCGGCCGTTCGCTTTGAGCGCCAGGCCTCGAGCCGGGCGGCGAGCGCCTCGTCGGAGAGCGCGAGCACAGCGCAGGCAAGGAGCGCGGCGTTGACGGCGCCCGCTTCCCCGATCGCCAGCGTGCCGACCGGAACGCCGGCCGGCATCTGGACGATCGACAGCAGACTGTCCTCACCCGAAAGCGCCCTCGACGGAATCGGCACCCCGAATACCGGCAGCGCGGTGAATGCGGCCGTCATGCCCGGCAGATGGGCCGCGCCGCCGGCGCCAGCGATGATGATTTTGAAGCCGGAGGCTTTGGCGCCCTTGGCGAAGGCGACGAGCCGATCCGGCGTGCGATGGGCGGAGACGATCCGGGCGTCATAGCCGACGCCAAGCGCATCGAGGGTTTCGGCCGCGAGGCGCATGACCGCCCAGTCGGACTGGCTGCCCATGATGACGGCGACCGCCTTCGAAGCGCCGTTCACAGCCGCCCGCCGGCGCGCGGAGGAACCCAATCCATGGCGGCTGCGTAAAGGAAGGTCGCCGGAGGCGCAAGGCGGCGCCAAATATCGTCAACGGTTTTGAGGGGACTTTGTCGCCTCCGGGTCGTTGGGCGGCGGCCGCGATGACGCTATCCTCAACCGGCGGCCGCCGAGCGTCAAGACCGGGCCGGCCAGCGTGGCGCCGTCGTGAGGAGGTCGGTGGGTTGAAATTTTGGTCGAGGTCCGCTCCCGGCGACGGGGACCACGCCGCGCAGGAGGACGTCCCCGCGACGCTGGGCGATCCCGCCGCCGTCCGCTTCTGGCTTGCGATCGTCCTGACGGGACTTTGCGCCGGCCTCGGCGCTGCGCTCCTGACGCTTTTGTTCAAGGCCGTCCAGGGGCTCGCCTGGGGCGCGAGCGAGCCTTCGGCGCTCCTCGAGGCGGCGAGAGAGGCCAGTCCTTTGCGCCATGTCGCTCTGCTTCTGGGCGCCGGGCTCGTCACCGGCGCGGGGCAATGGCTGCTGACGCGTCTGTCAAGCGGCAACGGCATCGACATCACCGCGGCGATCTGGTTCCAGGCTGGCCGCTTGCCGATGTTCAGAACGATAGGGAGCGCCGTGCTGTCGATCGTCATCGTCGGCATGGGCGCTTCCCTCGGCCGTGAGGGCGGCCCAAAACAGGTCGGCGCGGTCTTCGGCAATCTGTTCTCGAGCTTTGGGAAGCTGTCGGACGAGCAGCGCCGGCTGATGGTCGCAATCGGCTCCGGCGCGGGTATGGCGGCGGTCTACAGCGTTCCGCTCGGCGGGGCGGTGTTTGCGCTCGAAGTGCTGCGCGGAACGCTGGCGCTGCGGCTTGTGCTCCCCGCGCTCGCCGCTGCGCTGATCGCCACCAAGACCGCGAGCTTCGTCGTGCCCAATACGCCGCTCTACACAATTCCGGCTTACGAGATCTCGCCGGAGGTTTACGTCTGGACGCTCCTCGCCTCGCCGTTCATCGGCCTGTGGTCGGTCGCGTTCGTCCGGGCTATCGCGTGGGCCGATCGCGTTCGTCCGACCGATTGGCGACGGTTCGTCGCGCCCCCTCTCGTCTTCCTGGGCGTCGGGCTTGCGTCAATCGTCTTTCCGGAGCTTCTCGGCAACGGACAGGCGCTCGCCCAGGTCCTGCTCCTGCAGTCGCTCGCGCCGCTCGCGCTGGCGCTGCTCTTGGCGCTCCGGCCGCTCGCGACCGTCGCCTCCGCGGCGAGCGGCGCGCCCGGGGGCCTGTTCACGCCCTCGCTCGCCTCCGGCGCGCTCGCCGGCGCAGCGCTGGGCCAGCTCTGGCTCTGGGTTCATCCGGGAGGCGAAATCGGACTGTTCGCGCTTCTCGGCGCAGGCGCAATGCTGGCGGCGACCACCCAGGGCCCGGTCTCGTCGCTCGTCTTGATGATGGAGCTGACCGGCGAAGCCCGCGCTTTCGCGCTGCCCATGCTGGCCGCGATTGTCGTCGCCACCGCGACGGCGCGCAGCATCGAGTGGCGCTCGATCTACGAGGCCAGGCTCACCGA
>CAWIUD010000025.1:0-17935 GCA_963839185.1 uncultured Alphaproteobacteria bacterium
CGCCGCCTGGGGCCTCAATCAGAGTTCGGTCGGCGTGGTCCGCGCCGCGAGGGCTTCGGTCTGGCGAACGAAGTGGCCCTCGCCGGCGTGCGGGAGGAAGCCAAGGTCGGCCAGCGCACAACCCTTGACGTCCTCAACGCCCAGCAGGCCCTACTCAACGCCCGGGTGCAACTCGTTTCGGCGGAGCACGACGAGGTCGTCAATTCCTATTCGCTTCTCTCTGCGTGCGGCCGTCTCAACATTCCGACCCTTGGCCTCAGCGTCGCCGAATACGACCCGCGCGTTCATTTCGACCAGGTCAAGAGCAAGTGGATCGGCCTGCGCACGCCCAGTCGACAGTAAGCCGCGACGCTTGCCGGTGCGGACCGTGAGCGGCTATCGTCCGGAAGAACGCCGTTTGATTCGGCCGTCGTCCCATCAGGCTCTGGTTCGTCGGCTCCACCCGTGCGTAAGTCGACAAAATGCAGAGCGTACTGGCTAAGGCTTCGGATCCGGCGAGGCGGTTTGATGAGCGCAATCAATTCGAATTCCGATGATCGCGACCTTGAGGCCCTTCGGCGCGCGCAGATCGCCCATGAGCCGTCGATGGAGGAGATTCTCGCTTCGATCCGAAACATCATCGCCGACGAGCGCGAGCCCGCGAGGATCGCCGCGGCAAAGCCCGCGCCCCAAAGGCCCGCCGCGCCGTCGCCGGGACCGCAAATCGTCTATTCCAAGGACGGGAGTTCGCCCCAGCGCGCTCCGTTCGAGCCGGCGACGCGTGAAGCCTTGTCTCCCCCGGCGGCGCAACGCGCCCAAGGTGATCTGGCGCCAGGCGCAACCGGACGATTCCGAAGCCGGAGACGACAGGCCTCCTCGAGACGAGGAGCCGTTGCTGTCGCCCGAGGCGAATGAGGCGGTGATGTCGTCCTTTGGCGCGCTCTCAGCCAATCTTGCGGTGCGCGGCGCGGAACTCGCCGACGAACTGGTGCGCGAGATGCTGCGTCCGATGCTCAAGCAGTGGCTCGACGACAACCTGCCGGGGATCGTCGAGCGGCTGGTGCGCGCCGAAATCCAGCGGGTCGCGCGCGGTCCGAAGTAGCGGTCCTCGGCCTGGAAATCGCGCGTTGACTCCCGCCGCCGCGATGCGCTTAAAGCCGTCGCGGCCCTCCCTGTTCGGCGCCTGAAGCCTCAAGCGCCGCTTGGGACGCCGCTCAATCTAAAAGGGGCCGCCCCAGCCGGGCGTCGCGCGGACTGAAACTTCATGATGGACAAATCCTTTGACTTCGCCGCTGTCGAAGGCCGCGCATCCGCGCTTTGGGAACAAAGCGGGGCGTTTCGCGCCGGCCGCCCGGAGAGGGCCGCTGCGGAGCCGTTCTGCGTGGTCATTCCGCCGCCGAACGTCACCGGCAATCTGCATATGGGCCACGCCCTCAACAACACCTTGCAGGACATTTTGTGCCGCTACCGGCGCATGAGCGGCCGCGACGTGCTGTGGCAGCCGGGCGTCGACCACGCCGGCATCGCCACCCAAATGGTCGTCGAACGGATGCTGATGGAGCGGCAGGAGCCCGACCGGCGGACGCTAGGGCGGGCGGCGTTCCTTGAGCGCGTCTGGGCGTGGAAGGCGGAATCCGGCGGAGCGATCGTGGCGCAGCTGAAGCGGCTCGGCGCCTCGTGCGACTGGAGCCGCGAGCGCTTCACGCTTGACGAGGGTCTGTCGCGCGCTGTCGCCAAGGTGTTCGTCCAGCTCTACCGCGAAGGGCTCGTCTATAAGGACAAGCGGCTGGTCAATTGGGATCCGACGTTTCAGACCGCGATCTCGGATCTCGAGGTTGTGCAGATCGAGTGCAAGGGGTCGTTCCGGTGGTCGCGCACGGACGGCGCGCCGCTCGATGCGGCGGCGCTCGCGAAAGCCTTGTCCAACAATCCGAACGGCCATCTGTACTATTTCGAGTATCCGGTCGTCGATGACGAGGGCGAGGAGACAGACGAGCGCGTGACGGTCGCGACGACGCGGCCGGAGACGATGCTCGGCGATACGGCGGTCGCCGTCCATCCGGGCGACGAGCGCTACAGGCGTCTGGTCGGGAAGCGCGTCCGCCTGCCGCTGGTCGGGCGCCTGATCCCAATCGTCGCTGACGAGTATTCCGATCCCGAGAAGGGCGCTGGCGCGGTCAAGATCACCCCGGCCCACGACTTCAACGACTTCGAGGTCGGCAAGCGGCATGAGGCTGAGGGCGTGCGTCCGATCAATATCCTGGACGCAGGAGCGCATATTTCGCTTAAAGGCAATGCCGCGTTCTTCGAAGGAATCGAGAGCGATAACGACCACGCCCGGCTCATCGCCGCGGTCGATGGTCAGGACCGCTTCGTCGCCCGGGTGCGGATCGTCGAAATGATGGCTCTCGCAGGTCTCCTCGCCAAGATCGAGCCGCACGCGCATTCCGTGCCGCACGGCGACCGCTCGAACGCGGTCATCGAACCCTGGCTCACCGACCAATGGTACGTCGACGCCAAGACGCTGGCGAGACCAGCGATCGCGGCGGTCCGCGAGGGTAAGACTTAGTTCGTCCCCAAGAACTGGGAGAAGACCTATTTCGAATGGCTGGAGAATATTCAGCCCTGGTGCATATCCCGCCAATTGTGGTGGGGGCACCAGATCCCTGCCTGGTATGCGCCGTGGGGCGCGGTTTTCGTTGAGGAAAGCGAGGACGCGGCCTACGCTGCGGGGCTGGCGGATGGGGTTGAGCGGGGCGCGCTGACCGAGGAGGAGGCGCGGGCGACGGCGAACGATCGCATGAGGCTCGCCGAAATGTTCAAGCGCGACGATGACGTGCTCGACACATGGTTCTCCTCCGCGCTTTGGCCGTTCTCCACTCTCGGCTGGCCGGACGAGACGCCCGAACTCGCGCGATTCTATCCGACCGACGTCCTGGTCACCGGATTCGACATCATCTTTTTCTGGGTCGCCCGGATGATGATGATGGGTCTGCATTTCCAGAAGGAGATCCCGTTTCGCGACGTCTACATCCACGCGCTCGTCCGCGACGAGAAGGGCGCGAAAATGTCGAAGTCGAAAGGAAACGTCATCGACCCGATCGAGCTCATCGACCGTTTCGGGGCGGACGCCCTGCGCTTCACGCTGGCGGCGATGGCGGCGCAGGGGCGCGACATCAAGCTTTCCGAGACGCGGGTCGAAGGCTATCGCAACTTTGCGACCAAGCTCTGGAACGCCTCCCGCTTCGCCGAGATGAACGGCTGCGTCCGGGTCGCCGGATTCGAGCCGGCCGCGGCGCGCGAGCCGCTCAACCGCTGGATTCTGGGCGAAGCCGCCAAGGCCGCCGCAGAGACCGCTGGGGCGATCGAATCCTACCGCTTTAACGACGCCGCGACCTCGGTTTACCGCTTCGTGTGGAGCGTGTTCTGCGACTGGCATCTCGAACTCGCCAAGCCGTTGCTGCAGGGGGCAGGGGACGACGCGATCAAGGCGGAGACGCGGGCAACGGTCGCCCACGTGCTCGATACGATCTACGCCCTTTTGCATCCATTCATGCCGTTCCTCACTGAGGAGCTATGGGCGATCAAGGGAGAGGCGGGGCCGACGCGGACCGGTCCGCTGGCGCTCGGACCCTGGCCGACGGAAGGCTTCGAGATCGACGACGAGGTTGAAGCAGAAATCGGATGGGTGGTCGATCTTATCGCCGAGATTCGCTCGGTGCGCTCCGAGATGCGGGTGCCGCCTTCGACATTGATGCCGCTGGCGCTCGTTTCCCCCAGCGAGCGGGCGGCGAAGGCGGCCGCCGCATGGGGCGAGAGCATCAAGCGGCTCTCCCGCATAGCCTCGATCGAAACAGCCCATGCCGCCCCCGCGGGCGCCCTGCAGCTCGTGGTGCGTGGCGAAGTCGTCGCGCTGCCGCTTGCCGGAGTGGTCGATCTCGCGGCGGAGAGCGCGCGTCTCGACAGAGAAATCGCGAAGGAAAAGCTCGAGATCGCCAAGGTCGAGGCGAAACTCGACAACGCCGACTTCGTCGCCCGGGCGCCTGATGACGTGATCGGCGAACATCGCGAACGGCTTGAAACGTTTCGCGAGCGGCTCGTTAAGCTTACCGCCGCGCGGGCGCGCCTCGAACGCGTCTGAAGCGGCCGAATTTGTTGCTTTTGCGCAACATCTCGAGTCCAACTCTCGACCGGCCAGATTCCGGCTGGGCCGCGCCGCGATTGCGCCATAAACCAATCGCAACCTTAAACAATTGATGACGAAAGTCGTCCGTGTCGCGAACGCCCCTCCCGGGACCGCGACGCGGCCGGATGGCAGGTCGGGATCGATATGCGCGTGTTCGCGTCTGCGGAAGTTCGGAGTCAAGAAAGCGCTGTTGCGCCGCCGGGTTGCGTTCGCTGTCGTTGGAACCATGACGATGGGATTGGCGCCGGCTCTCGCTTTGGACGGTTCCGCCACCAACGTGCCGGAAAAGATCCCGCTGAAGAATTACAGCAACGCGCAACAGGCGCTGCGGGCAGGCCTCGACGACCTGAAGGCCGGGAACGCCGAATCGTCCGTGGCCGCTCTGACCTACGCCGCCGACAGTGGGCAGGCGATCGCACGATGGAAGCTTGGCGAGATGTACGCCGACGGCGACGGCGTGCAGCGCGACGACGTGAAGGCGTATAATTATTTCAATCAGCTCGTCGAAGACTACGACGAGGACCAGCCCGATCAGCGAAACTTGAGCGCGATCTCGAATGCGTTCGTCGCGGTCGGCGTCTACTGCCTGAATGGCATTCCCAATAGCGACGTGCATCCGGACCCGGTGCGCGCTCACGAACTGTTCCAGTATGCGGCGACGACGTTCGCTGATCCAAACGCGCAGTATAATCTGGCGCATATGTACATGGTGGGGGGGGGCGGGCTTGCGAAGGACAGCGTCGCTGCAATCCGTTGGCTCGCCTTGGCGGCGGACAAAGGTCATAGCCCGTCACAGGCGCTGCTTGGCCATATGTTGTTCGTCGGCGATGGGGTGACGCATCAGCGCGCCCGGGGCCTGATGTGGCTCAAGATCGCCAAAAGCGGCGCGCAGGATCCGAAGGAAGATTGGATTCGCGAACTCTACCAGCGCGACTTCGGTGCGGCGAGCGACGACGACCGCCAGGCGGCCGAGGCCATGTTGGACGCCCGAGGAAAGGGGTCGCCGTTGTCGGCGTACCAGGGGAGAAGCCCGGTCAAGACGCCCGGCGGCGCCCCGGCGCCTGCGCCAGTATTGCCGGCCCAGGTGGCGCAATGAAGGTAATTAAGGCGGCGTCGATTCGGGTTCGATGCTTGCTCTCGCTCATCCCTTCCCTTCATTCCGCCGCCGTCCATCGTCGCCAAAACCGCTGGCGTTGTTCGTCCGTTCACTGACCGGGTCCGACTTGCCAACCTTGCCGAAGAGGGGCAGGTATGGCGGGCGTTCCGGCCCGTCGGGGAATGGCGGAGCAATTGGCTAACGAAACGAACGTCGAGCCGGAAACGACCGCGGGCGCGCAATCCCGCTGGGGCGTCTTCGCCAATTCGGCTTTCACGGTTCTTCTGATCGCAAATTCAGTATCGAGCCTCGGCGTCGCCATGTTCGACACCGCGACGAGCTGGCTCATGACAAGCCTCAGTACGGACCCAGCGATGGTCTCGGCGGTCCAGGTCGCGACGACCTTACCGTTGTTTCTGCTGACGATTCCGGCCGGCGCGCTGTCCGATGTCGTCGACCCGAGGCGGCTTCTGATCGCCGCGCAGGTTACAGTGGCCGCGATCTCGATCGGTTTCGCGGGGCTGGCGTCGGCGGGTCTGATCCATCCGTTCCAACTCCTCGGGACGACCCTATTGCTCGGGACCTGCGGCGCTCTCTCCGCTCCGGCTTGGCTCCTCACCGCGCCGATGCTGGTGCCTCGACAGCAGCTCGACAGCGCGATAGCCCTCGACAACGCCACCTACAATGTGAGCCGCGCGATCGGGCCGGCGATTGCCGGACTTGCGATTGCGGGGCTCGGCCTTGTTGTGCCGTTCTGGTGCTACTGCGCCGGCAATCTGGCGCTCCTCGCGGCGCTCATCTGGTGGCGCGCTCCGCGCAGGCCCATGGAGACCCTTCCGGCCGAGCGCCTGGTCAGCGCGATCAGCGTCGGCTTGCGCTACGCTCAAAACAGCCGCGACCTCGACTCGACGCTGATCCGCGCGATCGCGTTCTTTCCTTTCGGATGCGCCTATTGGGCGCTTCTCCCCTTGGTCGCCCGCACGCAGCTGCATAACGGCGCTGAAGTGTTCGGCGCGGTGATGGCCATGATCGGCGTGGGCTCGATCGCCGGAACCCTCGCGCTGAACGGGTTGAAAGCGCCGATTGGGGCCCGATCGATTGGCCGGCCTGGCCACGATCGGCACCGCGGTCGCGCTTGCGCTGTTCGCCGCGGCCCGGGAGCCCATCGTGGCGTACGCGGGCGGCTTTATCGCGGGGGCGTCATGGATCGTGATGCTGACGACGCTGTTCGTGTCCGCCCAGGTTGCGCTTCCCGAATGGGTGCGCGGACGCGGCCTGGCCATTTTCCTCAGCGCCTACTTTGGCGCGATGACGCTTGGGCAGCGCGGTTTGGGGCGAGGTCGCGAAATTCGAAGGCCTGCCTTTCGCCCTTTCCGCCGCGGCGGTCGGAGCGCTGGTCGGAATGGCGCTGACCTGGCGGTGGAAGCTGCAAACCGGCGCCGCGCTCGACCTCAATCCCTCGATGCACTGGCGCGCGCCGGCCTTCGTGCTGCCGATCGAGGACAATCAGGGGCCGATCCTGATGATCGTCGAATATAAGATCGATCCTCGCGACAGCGCCGCGTTTCTGGCGCTGATGCAGGAGATCGGACGCGAGCGGAGGCGCGACGGCGGCTACGCATGGCATGTCTTCGACGACCCAGCGGAGCCGGGCAGGATCGTGGAAACCTGCCTCATTCATTCGATGCTTGAACTCAGATACCGACAGGCCCGCGTCACCATGGCGGACCGGATCATTGAGGACCGGGCCAACGCATTCCTGAGGGAACCGCGGAAAGAACGATATCTGGTCGCTCCGGCGCGCAGCCGCCATCGGCGCCGCGAGCAGGACCGCATGGATGCGACGCCGCCCCTCACCGCCTGACGCCTCAAGCGCCTCGCGCGCTCTCGATGTGAGCAGGATGCGGTCGGATGGAATTGGCGCTGAAAGACGCCATTTTCGACAGGCCAATGCCAAGCGGCCGTGGCGCCGAGCCCAAACAGACGCGGCGCCAACCCCAAATCCATGCCAACCTTTCGGAAGGGGCGCCCATTGCGGTATTCAGCGATTCCAAGCGCTTCGTCGCGTCCGGAACGTGCGGATGGCTTCTGACGACGCTCCCCTTCGTGAATTCTCCTTTTCGTGAGTTGGCGCCCGGTCGGGCAGCAGCCATATTCTGAATTATGGAATAGAGCTGGTCTGTTTGGCAAGAAAATATCACTTTTTCCGAATAGCGCGCCGGGCGTCCGCACCGCTCGCTCCTTTCCGTCGCCAGCGAGTGGCCTGGGTAGCCGTCCTTCGTACTCTGTTCGCGAACGCCGCAGCTAGACTCATCTGGGCCGCTCAATCCTTGGATCAAGCGCGGCCAGCGTCTGTTTTCGGATCATGGCTTGGATATGCGCGACGATTTCGCGCGCCGCGACCAGAAGTTCGACGCCCCCCTCAATCCCAGCAACGGGCGGCCTTTGGGAGCAGGTCCTTCCGACATTATTTCTTCGGCGAGGCCGAGCGCGCATTGCATGAACATCCACGTGCTTTGAAGATCGGCCGGGACAGCGCTCAGGCGCACCTTCGACGCCGGATCGCCAGGACGCGCATCCAAAGCGTGCTGGATGAGCGATCGCCAATGGCTGCCCAAATATTCCATTGCCCACATCGCGCCAGCGCGCTTCGACCCAATCGTTCCGGTCTGAAGGGAGTGCAGCATTCGGCAATAGCTCAGGACGGCGAACGGCTGATAAAAGCGGTTGTCAAGCCTTTCTGGATACGCCAGCCAGTACCGACGCCAACCGCTCATTGTTTGTAATATTTCACGCTTCAGGGCATCGCCAGGCACCGGTGCAATCAAACTTCGCGGATCCGGCCCGACGATAGCAATACCCTTCTCTCGGATCGACCAGTATACAACAAGACTATCGTCATAGGTTGAGTAATTTAACTCACAACTTCCACGGTCAAGGCGCAATAACTCACGCGTCGGCGGCGGGAACTTCTTTAGCGCTTTCTTGGGAACATAGGATCCTTCCAAGTGCTGCGCCCACGGGCAGGGTAGTTCGAAAATCTTTCCATGCAGCGATTGCAACAACGCCAAACGGTCATCGGGAATATCATCCTCGCAAATAATCAGAAAATCGACGTCGCTATCGGTATCAAAGTCCCCGATTGCGAAAGATCCGTGCAGATACGCGCCGACAAAGTTTGCTCCTAAAACGTCCGAAGCGCGCATCGCAAGTTCGTGCAGAACTTCATTGAGGTCAGCGTAAGGGGTCGAGCCGTGATTCCCTATTCGGACAGTTACGCATCGGCTGGCATACCTGATCGACACAGCGAGTCGGTTTCGGTCGTCCTGACGCGGCCCGGCACGCCCCGACGCGCTATGGCAAGCCCGCCTTCGCCGTCGGCGCGACGGACGATGGGCGCCATCTGATCGGGAAAGATCCCCGGTCGACGCCTGCCGCAGGTCCTCATCCAGTCTTGATTGATCCAGCGCGGATGCCGCGTCAACAACCGCTGCAGATGCCCTTGTCGATGTGGTCGTCCTGCTGGCGTATGGAGCGGTCGAGCGGCGTTTCGCCCGATGACTGCGAAACGCCCGGCCGCGGCACAGTCGCGCCGGTCGACGTCAGATAATCCTGGTCGAGGAGTTGTCCCGGCGTCGGCTTGCTGAGTTCCGGGGCGACGTAGCCGCCGCCGTTCTGGACTTCGGCCGCAACGGCCGCTATCGGCGCGGCAAGAATGACGGCGATGACCGCTAGTCTTACCATTGGGTCCTCCTGCTCAACGAAGGTTTGCCAGACTTATAGATCGGGACCGAACCGAGTCGGTGCAAGCCCGACCCAGGCGTAGGGGGATGAGGACTGCCGCCTGGAATTTGCAAAGCAACGGCATAAAAAGCAACGGCATAATCTGCGTCACGTTCCAACGCGGGTGGCGAGCTCGACTTCCAACGTCGCCGCCAGTGCGATTGGCGCGCCCAGCGGGAATCGAACCCGCGTTTCCGCCGTGAAAGGGCGGCGTCCTGGACCGCTAGACGATGGGCGCGGAAGGGCAAAGAATCCGGTTCGGCCAGATCGCCGGATGCTATAAGGTCGCGGGCCGGCACTGGCAAGGGCCGGCTTTTTCTTGGCGTCGCCGCACGTTCGCCGGCGCCGAATTCAGAGGAATCCATGCGCGCCATCCGCGTTCATCAAACCGGCGGTCCTGAAGTTTTGCGTCTCGAGGAGGCTGAACTTCCGCCGCCGGGCAAGGGCGAGGCGAGGGTTCGCCAGCACGCGATCGGGGTCAATTTTATCGACACCTATCAGCGCAGCGGCTTCTACCCGCAGCCGCATCTGCCGTTCACCCCGGGCAATGAAGGCGCAGGCGAGGTCGTTGAAGTCGGACCTTCCGTGCAGGGATTGAAGGCAGGCGATCGCGTCGCCTACGCCGGCTCTATCGGCGCGTATGCCGAGGAGCGCAATATCGAGGCGCGATTCCTGGTCAAGCTGCCCAAGTCGATTTCCTACGATACGGCCGCGGCGATGATGCTCAAGGGCCTCACCGCGCAATATCTCCTGCGCCAGACCTATCGGGTGAAGGAGGGCGATACGATCCTGGTCCACGCCGCGGCCGGCGGCGTGGGACTCATTCTCTGCCAATGGGGAAAGGCGCTCGGCGCGACGGTCATTGGCACGGTCGGCTCAGCGGAGAAGGCGGAGTTCGCGAAGAAGGCGGGCGCGCGTCACACAATCCTCTACCGCGAGGAGGACTTCGCCAAACGGGTGAGCGAGATCACCAAGGGCGAGAAATGCCACGTCGTCTACGACGGCGTCGGCAAGGCGACCTTTCCGGGCTCGCTCGACTGCCTGAGGCCGTTTGGCGTGTTCGCGAGCTTCGGCGCGGCGTCAGGAGGGATCGAGGCCTTCAATATTAGCCTTTTGGCGCAGAAGGGATCGCTGTTCGCGACCCGGCCGACGCTGTTCACCTTCCTCGCCGATCGCGCGCGGTACGAAAAAATGGCGCGCGATCTGTTCCGCGCCGTCGCAAGCGGCGACGTGAAGATCCATATCCGTCGGCGCCTGCCGCTCGCGGAAGCCGCCCAGGCCCACGCCGCGCTCGAAGGGCGCGAAACGACCGGCTCCCTGATCCTGACGCCTTAGCGGCACGGCGTGGCCTTTCTTGCGCCAAGTTCTCGCGCCAAGAGCCGGTTCGCTTGGCGCGGCGGACGCTCGCCTGTATAGGAGCGGCGGTTCCGCCGGCCACGGCCGACGCATCAGTTTAGGACGAGGAAGGGCGTTTTGACCCGAATGATCGAACCGAGCCTGAAACCTGCTGAAGCCGAGGTGACGCCCGTCAGGAAAGAGGAGGGCTGGTGGGAGACCGTCAAGGTCATCATCGAGGCGCTTCTCATTGCGCTGGTGGTCCGCACGGTGCTGTTTCAGCCGTTCAACATCCCCTCCGGATCGCTGGTGCCCACGCTTCTGGTCGGCGACTATCTGTTCGTCTCCAAATACGCCTACGGCTATTCGCATTTTTCTCTGCCGGGCTTCCTCGATTTGGACCCCTCGGCGATGCCCGGCCGCATTTTTTCCTCCCAGCCCAAGCGCGGCGACATCATCGTCTTCAAGCTTCCGAGCGACGGCGAGACCGATTACATCAAGCGGCTGATCGGACTGCCCGGCGACAAGATCCAGGTTCTGAAGGGGCGGCTCTACATCAACGGCGAGATCGTTCCGCGCGAGCCGATCGCGCCCTTTCTGACGGTCAATCACTTCAATAAGCCGATGGAGGCGCCGCGCTACATCGAAACCCTTCCCGGCGGGGTCAAGCACGAAATCATCCAGATCGACGGCGACGACGGCACCTTCGACAACACCAAGGTCTACGAAGTCCCGCCCGGGCACTATTTCATGATGGGCGACAATCGGGACAATTCCAGCGATTCGCGCCTGTCGGGCGATCAGGGCGGCGTCGGCTATGTGCCGTTCGAGAACCTGATCGGCAGGGCCGAGATCATCTTCTTCTCCATCGACGACGGAACGCCGGCCTGGGAGGTCTGGCGCTGGCCGTGGACGGTGCGCTGGAGCCGGATTTTCCAGCGGGTGCACTGAACGCCCGCAGCGAGGTCGCGCGCCGCCGCGAGGGCGCGGGCGTCACGCCTTCATGCGGCGACTGAGCCCGCTCCTCAATTGGTCCCGTGAATGAACAAGCGCACAAAGGCGGATCTGTCGGCGCTGGAATCGCGGCTTGGCTACAGCTTTGGCGATCGGGAACTGGCAGCTCTCGCGCTGACGCATCTTTCCGCGCAATCGCTCGGGGGGCAGGGTCGCGCGCAATCCTACCAGCGGCTCGAATTCCTGGGGGACCGGGTGCTCGGCGTCGTGATCGCGAGCCGCCTCTACGAGGCCTTTCCCCAAGCCAGCGAGGGCGAGCTGTCAATGCGGCTCGCCAAGCTGGTCAGGCGCGAGACCTGCGCCGAGATCGCCGCCGAGTGGGAGGTCGGGCCTCATGTGGCGCTTGGACCAGGGCGAAGCGCGGGGCGGCGGGCGCAAGAAGGCGGCGATCCTGTCCGACGTCTGTGAATCCCTGATCGGCGCGGTGTTCGTCGACGGCGGCTTCGAGGCCGCGCAAGGCGCTGATCGAACGCTCCTGGGGCGCGCGGATCACCGCGGACGCGGAGCCGGCGCGCGACGCGAAGACCGCAGTCCAGGAATGGGCCCAGTCGCGCGCGCTCGCCGCGCCCCGCTACGAGGAAGTCGAGCGGAGCGGCCCCGCGCACGCGCCCCATTTCGTCATGCGCGTGGTGCTGGAAGGCTTCGCGCCGGAGCATGGCGCCGCGAGTTCGAAGCGAGCCGCCGAACAAGTCGCCGCGCAGGCCTTTCTCGACCGCTGGAGCGCCACATGAGCGAGACGCGATGCGGGTTCGTCGCGCTGATCGGCGCCCCCAACGCGGGCAAATCGACGCTCATCAACGCGCTCGTCGGCGAGAAGGTGTCGATCGTCACCCACAAGGCGCAGACGACGCGTTCGACCGTGCGCGGCGTGCTGACCAAGGGGCTGGCGCAGATCGTGTTCGTCGATACGCCCGGCCTGTTCGCGCCAAAACGCCGGCTCGATCGGGCGATGGTCGCGTCTGCGTGGAGCGCGGCGGCGGACGCCGACGTTTCCGCGCTCTTGATCGACGCCCGCAAGGAATCGGGACACCCCGGCGTCTCCGAGGAGACCGAGGCGATCTTCAACTCCCTGCGCGAGACGCGGAAGCCGAAACTGCTCGTCCTCAACAAGATCGACGCGGTCGACCGGCCGAAGCTGCTGGAGCTCTCGGCGCGGCTCAATGCGGCGCTCGCCTTCGATGAGACCTTCATGATCAGCGCCGTGACCGGCGACGGCCTCGACCGACTGGTCGCGCGTCTCGCCGACCTGACGCCGGTCGGTCCGTGGCTCTATCCGGAGGACCAGATCGCGGAGGCGCCGATGCGGTCGCTCGCCGCCGAAATCACCCGCGAGAAGCTGTTCGAGCGCCTGCACGACGAACTGCCCTATCAGGCGACCGTCGAGACCGAGAGCTGGAAGGATTTGCCGGACGGGTCGGCGCGCATCGAACAGACGATCTTCGTCACCCGCGAGACCCACCGCAAGATCGTGATCGGCGAGGGCGGCCGCACGATCAAGGCGATTGGAACCGCGGCCCGCAAGGATATCGGCGCCGCCAACGGCTCGAATGTCCATCTCTTCCTGCATGTCAAAGTGCGGGAGAACTGGCTCGACGACCCGGAGCGCTACCGGGCGATGGGGCTGGACTTCCCCAAGCGGTAGGCCGAGCGGTTCTGCTCGCGACTCAACGGTTTCAAGGACTTGGGCGTCTTTTTCCGCAACGGTTCGCTGCGGCGGCGCTGAGTATGGAAGCATTTAGCAATTGAATCAATTGGTTATGGTGCTATATTAATGATTTTAGTTTGATATGTTGTCTACAGCCTTGTCAGTTCCGCGAGAAGCGCCGCAACCGCGTTCCCGCTTGACAGACGCATATCTGGGCAGTTATGGATCGACCAATAGCCAGCGGGTTATCGATCCCCAATGCCGAACGCTCACGACGTGCTGTTCAGAACGCTCGCCGATCCGACCCGGCGGGCGATCTTCGAGCGATTGTGCCGCGAAGGCGAGCAGACGGTCGGGGCGCTGACCGCCCGGGCCGGGGTCTCCCAACCGGCCGTCTCCAAGCATCTCCGGGCGCTCAAGCAGGCGGGGCTGGCGAGCGACCGCCACGAAGGCCGCCTGACCCACTATCGCGCGCAGCTCGGCGCCCTCGCCCCGCTGATCGACTGGACAAGCCAAATGGCCGGCTTCTGGCGAAGCCGGTTCGACAACCTCGAAGATCTGCTCAAAAGGATGGACCAATGAACGACACATCGACCGAAACGCGCTCCGTCATTGTCGAGCGGGAGATGGCCTATCCGCCGGAAAAGATCTGGCGCGCGCTCACCCAACCGCACCTGATCGAAGAATGGCTGATGAAGAACGACTTCAAGCCCGTCGGTTGATCACCGTTTCAATCTTCGCGCCGACTGGGGCGCTGTCGACTGTCAGGTCATGGCCGTCGAGCCGAACAAAAGCCTGTCGTACACCTGGGCGGCCTATGGTCTGGAGAGCATCGTCAAGTGGACTCTCACCCCAACGAGCGCGGGGACCCGCCTGCGCATGGAGCAGTCGGGCTTCCGGCCGGACCAGCAGCAGGCCTACGTGGGCGCCAAGCACGGGTGGGGCCAGTTCTTCGCCAAGCTGGAACAGGTGTTGGCGCGAATCGATTGACGCCGGCACAATCTCCGCTCGGAGGCATGAGGGCCGCAATGAATCCATCGGAACGCATCGACGAGCTGATCGCAGGACTCACGGACTGGCGCGGCAAGACCTTCGCCGGCATCCGCAAGGCCATCCTTCAGGCCGACCGGGAGATCGTCGAGGAATGGAAGTGGATGGGAAGCCCGGTGTGGTCCCGCGACGGCATGATTGCGGTCGCCAACGCCCACAAAGGGAAGGTGAAGCTCACCTTCGCGCACGGGGCGAACCTCGCCGATCCCGACAAGCTGTTCAACGCCGGCCTCGAAGGCAACGCGAGACGCGCGATCGATTTTCTCGAGGGCGATACGATCGACGAGCGGGCGCTGAAAGACCTTGTCCGCGCCGCTATCGGCTACAATCAGACCAGGCGGGACGCTCGAACGAAAACGCGCAAAAGCAGATAGACATGATGTCGCGCGATCGGGGGCTCGTGCTTGCGGCGTGTTATCTCGCCATTCTGGGGGTGGGCGAGAACAGTACAGCGATCATGGCGGCGCTGCCGGCGATGACCCGCGGCCTCGGCCTTGGTCCGGCGACGGTCGAATGGATCGTCAACGCCTACCTGCTGGCTTCGGCCGTGTTCATTGTCCTCGGCGGCGAAGCCGCGGACCAGATCGGCGCCCGCCGCTCCTCCGCCGCCGGCATCGCGCTGTTCGCTCTCGCCTCGCTGATCATCGCGCTCGCCGCGGATGGCGCAATGGTCGTCGGCGCCCGCGCGGCGCAGGGCCTCGGGGCCGCGTTTGTCGTCGCGGGCACGCTGGCCGCGGTGTCGCAGGCGGCCTCAGACCCGGATCGCCCGCGCGCGATCGGCGGCTGGACAGGTTTCCTGATGCTCGGCTTCAGCATCGGGCCGCTGGTCGGCGGCGCCGTAACCCACATCGCCGGCTGGCGGGTGAATTTCTGGCTCAACGTCGCGTTTATGCTCCCGGCTGCGCTGGCGTTGTGGCTCAATCCAGGCTCCGCAAGCAGGCATGCGAACCGCATCGATTGGCTCGGGCTCGGCTTGCTCGCCCTGTTCATGGTGTCGCTGGTCCTTGGACTGCGCGCCATGGCCTCCGCGTTGTGCGATCCTGCCGCCGCGATCGCGCCGCTCGGGCTGGCGGCGATCGCCTTCGCCGCGCTGCTTCGCGTGGAGACCCGCCGCGATCGCCCGCTGATCGACTTCGGCCTGTTTCGGAACCGGAACTTTGCAGCCGCTTGCGGGCTGGCTTTCCTCCTCATGTCCGACATCATGGCCCTTCTGCTGTACTATAACCTTTTCGCGCAATCCACTGACGGACTTGATAAAACGCCCATCGGCACAGGCCTCTCCCTCATGCCGCTGTCGGCCGCGCTGTTCGTCTTCGCGCGCGCCGCGCCCTGGCTCGCGGCCACAGTCGGGACGAGGCGCACGATCGCGGGCGGATCGCTCTTGCTGGCGATCGGCTGCGCGATCGCCTGGGCTTCGCTTGGGGATGGGGGCTTTGCGGCGCTGATCTTCGGCCTGTGCATCGTCGGCGCCGGCATCGCGCTGCCCTACGCTTCGGCGCCGAGGATCGGTCTTGCGGCGCTATTGCCTGCGCAAACCGGCAAGGGCTCCGGCATGCTGAATTCGTGCAGCTTTCTCGGGGGGACCGTCGGGGTCACTGGCGGCGGGATCGCGTTCCGCGCCGCCGGCTTCGGCGGCGTGCTGGCGATGGCCGGGATTTCCGCTCTGCTGATTGCCGGCCTCTCTCTGCAAATCAAGGATCAATAGGCGGGAATTGGCGATCAGCGTCAGGTCATGCCTGAGATCCAATGGGTCGGAGCAGATTCGGCGGCTTCCCGAATGGCTGCCCAAACCGCGTCCACGTCCGCCGCCTCTGTCGCCAGGGCGCCGATCGAAACCCGCACGATCCACCGCCCGTCGACCACGGCCGGCGTCAGGTAGGCGGCGCCGGAGCGGTTGATGGCCTCGGCCCAGGCTTTGGTGTGCGCATCCAGCGCCTCGCCCTGAGGGCGCCGCCGTCGGGCAGGGCGGGTTCGTGCAGGATGCACACGGTCTGTCGAGGATCCCGGGGCGACTGGAAGCAAAACCGCGCATCAACGGGGGTGGCTTTATCGCCGGGAGGGCCGCCGGCCCCGCGACATATTTGGCGGGGCGACCGCCGCGCCTAACGGCCTGTCCTCAAAGACGAATTGCTGCGGGCGATCGGCGTCGATCCCCGAACGTCCCTCGCGCGCGGTTGTGCAATCCAGGCAATGCACTTAAGGCCCGCCCGGTGGTCCAGGCGGCGAAAGCCAATCGCTCGATGACGCCCGCGCCCCGAAAATGAGAGGAAGCAGTTGATGTCACCTCGTATGTTCCTTTTCGTTTCGTTGCTGACGCCGCTCGTGGCCTCGGGCGCGTCAGCCGCAACCTGCCCTTCTTCCGGCTACACGGCGTCCTCCGGCGCGTTGTCTTTAACGAGCAATTGCACTGTGACCGGGAATATCTCCCTTTCCGGGACCGCCACTATGACGATGACCGGCGCCACCCTGACGGTTGCGGGGAACGTGACGCTCGCGGGATCGTCGGCTCTGACTGTAACCAACGGCGAACTGGCTTTTCCGCAGCATTCTTTCAACCAATACGCGATCAATCTCAGCAATAATTCTCAAATGACGATCGACAACTCGACGGTCAGTACGAACCTGACGGGCGCAAATCAGTTTACGGTCACCCTGACTGCCAGCAATTCGGCCACCCTGACCGTAACCAATTCCTCGCTTCTCGCCAATTCTCACATTCTCGGCAATTTCAACAACACGTCGACCCTCATCGAGAGCGGCAGCACCGACGTTCCGACCGAGGTCTACCCAACAAGTCAGGCTAAGGTTACAATCAGCGGGGGTACTTTTGGGACGTTATGGCTCGATTACGGTCCGGGAACACCGGCACGATCAATCTTCCGGTCCAGTCAGTTTCGGGCGTCTTCAGCATCCATACGACATCGCCTCCGGGTGGTCTACCGCCATCACATCGAGCATCGGCGGCCTCGGAGTCATCTCAAGGCCCGGATCCCACGTCACCATCAACGGCAATGGATTGAACACCCTTTCCAATCAGCCATCCTTCAGGGTCGCCTACTGGCTGGAGAACAACACAAGCAATATTTCCATTAACGGGACGACGGAATTTGCAATTGGCGGCTGTCCCGTAACCAAGACATTGACCGACCAACAACGCACCCTGACCCTCAAAGGGGTCTGCCGGAGCAACTACGTCTGGCAGATTTATACGGAGAACACCGGCGCTTTCACCAATACGATAACCTGCGGAGTTCTTGCCGAAGTCGGTGTTCTCGGGCCGACTGCAAATCTAACCTTGGCCAATGCGACGGTGCAGACCGCCTCGCTGGATGCGGATAAGGGCAAGCTTACCGTAACAGGCACCGACATTTGGGCCTTGGACATCCGGGCGATTGACGGCGGGAGCCTCACCCTCAACAATACCGACACGATCAACGGCAGTCTTATCGCGGCGCAGGGTGCTGGATCGGTCCTCACGTTTGGCAACGCCAAGGCCGAACCCAACGGCTTAGCGACGCAGACCAGCTGCAATGGGATTAATGGCCTCCCGCCCGAACATCGACGGGGTCCGCCCAACGTCGGCAACCCGCTGCATGCTTGCCCGGTCGTTCAGGCGGCCAGCGGCGGCGCAAGCTATGTCGGGTCGATGACCTCCTGCACGCCGTCATAAGAACGATCTTGACCCGTACGCCGATAGGAGGAGGCGTCCCGTTACGATGGCGCCGACTGTGACTCGCAAGCCGCGGGTGTGGCTTTACCGCCCATCACTTCGCGGTTTTGCGTAGTGCGGTCCAGTTGTTCCAATCACGCGGGAAGCGAAGATTTGGCGGCTTCCCGAATGGCTGCC
>CAWIUD010000026.1:0-20792 GCA_963839185.1 uncultured Alphaproteobacteria bacterium
CCGCGTCGCCGGCTTCGGCGGCGTGCTGGCGATGGCCGGGATTTCCGCTCTGCTGATTGCCGGCCTCTCTCTGAAATCAAGGATTAGAGCAGGAACTCGATTGGATGGAACCAAGGTCGTCATCGCGAGCGAAGCGTGGCGATCCAGAGGCCGCCGCCGCAGCGCTACGATCGCCTGGATCGCCGCGTCGCTTCGCTCCTCGCGATGACGATTCTGCGAAAACGCGTCATGCGGTAGTTGCCAGCCTTGGTTGAGGTGATAGGCAATTCGTATTGTCCGCTCCTGATTCACCTGCTGCGAGTGGCGTCTCCCGCCCCGCGGCTCTCCACGCGGCATAGCGAAGGGCCTGCATGATGTCCTCGCGGCAGAGGTAGGGATAGTCGGCAAGAAGGTCGTCAATCCCCGTCCGGCGCCGATCTGACCGACGATCGCGCCGACCGTGACTCGCAAGCCGCGAATGCTCGGGGTTTTGCGTAATCCGGTCCAGTGGTTCCGCGCCGCTCTCCGCATCGAGCGGACGCAAAACTTCTATGGACGGACGCTCGTAGGGCGAGCGCGCCCGCCGATCATACCCCCGATCCGACGGCGTTTAACGAAGAATTCTGCGGCTTCCCGGATGGCCGCCCAAACCGCATCCACGTCCGCCGCCTCCGTCGCCAGGGCGCCGATCGACACCCGCACGATCCACCGCCCGTCGACCACCGCCGGCGTCAGATAGGCGGCGCCGGAGCGGTTGACCGCCTCGGCCCAGGCTTTGGTATGCGCATCCAGCGCCTCGCCCTCGAGGACCCGGCCATCGGGCGGGCGGGTTCGTACAGGATGCACACGGTTTGCAGATTGACCGGGGCGACCACGCGCCAGCCGGGGGTCGCGGCGACCTTGTCCGCGAGGCGCCGCGCATTGGCCATGTCCCGCCGCAGGCGCTTCTTGAGGCCGGAAACGCCCTGTTCGCGGATCAGGAACCAGAGCTTCAAGGCCCGGAAGCGGCGGCCGAGCGGGATGCCCCAGTCGCGGAGGTTCTTGACCCGCCCGTCAACCGACGATTGCAGGAAGCTCGGATTGGTCGACATCACCCGCATCAGGTGCTCGGGATCGCGAACATAGTAGAGCGAGCAGTCGAACGGCGCGCCGAGCCACTTGTGCGCATTTATCACCAGACTGTCGGCGCCCTCGACGCCCTCCCACATCCAGCGGCATTCGGGCAGGATCATCGCGCTGCCCGCCATCGCCGCATCCACATGCAGCCATATGCCGTGCCGCTTGGCGACCGCGGCGACGGCGGCGATCGGATCGATCGCGGTCGTCGCGGTCGTGCCCACTGTGGCGACGATGGCGCAGGGCAGATGGCCCCTCTCCACATCCTCGCCGACCATCTGCGCCAGAGCGTCCGCGCGCATGGCGAATTTGGCGTCGAACGGAACCAGGCGCAGGTTGTCCCGGCCGAAGCCGGCGAGCAGCGCCCCCTTGTCCACGGAGCTGTGCGCATGCGCCGAAACGTAGACGCAGGGCTTCCGCGCCTCGCCCTGCAGTCCGCCGCGCGCGAGCGCATAGCCGGTCGCGCGCTCCCGCGCGCAGATCAGGGCGACCAGCGTGCTCGTCGAGGCGGTGTCCTGGATGACGCCGCTCCAGGCGGCGGACAAGCCGAACATCTGCCGCAGCCAGTCGGTGACGACCTCCTCGACCTCAGTGAGGGCTGGGCTCGACTGCCAGGACAGTCCGAGGACGCCGAGCCCGGTGCTGACCAGATCGCCGAGAATGCCCGCCGGCAGCGCATTGGCGGGGAAATAGCCGAAGAAGCGCGGATGCTGCCAAAGCGACAGCGCCGGCAGGACGACTTTGTCCAGATCGGCGATCACCGCGGCGAAGTCTTCCGGTTCGTCCGGCGGCGCCGCGGGCAAGGCGTCGCGAACCGCGCCAGGTTCGGTTGCGGCCATGACCGGCCGCCCCGCCATGCTTGCGTGGTAGTCGGCGAGCCAGTCGATCAGCCGATGGCCATAGCGGCGGAATTCTTCAGGCGTCATATGGGCCGATATTCGTTGGGAAGGAACGGGGGAACGCGCAGAAAGCCGGACGCGAAACGGGAAGGGCGGGCAGGGCGGCGGTCATGAGCGGGCCTGCACCACGGCCAAGCTTGGCTGTCAAGGCGGCGCGGGTTTGGCGATGGGTCGGATGCGGCCCGGCGCGCGATTGACAAGCCGATCGCGCGCCCCCGAGAATGCTCCTTGGGGAGCCCGGCGCCGGCGCGGACCGCGAAGCCATGCTTGATATCGTCGTCGTTCTGGCCGTCTTCGCCACTTTGCTGGTGGTTGTGGCGTTGAGCCAGCCGCTCGCCGGACGGTTGGGCGTGACGCCGGTCGTCCTCCTCGCCGTCCTGGGAGCGGCAATCGGCGCGGCCTCGGGCGTTCTGATGCACGGCCCGCTCGCGCCCCGATTTGGAGAGATCGTCGAGCCCTTCGCCGATCTGCGTCTGGGTTCCGAAATCTTCATCTACGTCTTCCTGCCGTTGCTGGTGTTCGAAGCGGCTTTCACGAGCGACGTGCGGCGCATCATCGAGGATGCGGCGCCGATCCTGATGCTTGCGGTCATCGCGACGCTTGTCACCGCCGCGATCGTCGGCCTGGCGCTTTGGCCGTTCGCCGGCTTGCCGCTCGTCGTCTGCCTGCTGCTTGGAGCGGTCGTCTCGACGACCGACCCCGCCGCAGTGATCGCGATTTTCCGTGAGGTCGGGCGCCCGCGCGCCTGACCCGGCTGGTCGAGGGCGAAGCGCTTCTGAACGACGCCGCGGCGATCGTGCTCTATGCCGTTCTTCTCGGGATCATCGTCTCGGGACGCGCGCCTACGATCGGGAGCGGCGCGGTCGAATTCCTCCGTTCCTTCTTCGGCGGCGCAATTCTCGGGGCGCTCGCCGGCCGGGCCCTCCTGCAAATCATTCCCTGGACGCGCGACGACCGGCTGGCCGAGGGAACGCTGACGGTCGCGCTCGCCTATCTGGCCTTCATCGCCGCCGAGCGTCTCTTCCAGGTCTCCGGGGTCGTGGCGGTGCTCACGGCCGGCATGACGGTCGGCGCTTTTGGACGCACCCGCATCGCGCCGTACAACTGGACCTTCCTCACCGATCTTTGGGAGCAGATCGCTTTCTGGGCGCATTCGCTCGTCTTCCTCCTGGCGTCGATCCTCATCCCGAAACTGCTGCTCGACATGCGTTTTCACGATCTGGTTCTCGTCGCCGTCCTGATCGTCGCGGCGTTCGCAGCTCGCCTCGCCGTGCTCTTCCTGCTGTTGCCGCTGCTGAGCCTCGCCAGGCTGACCCAGCCGATCAGCACCTTCTATAAGCTCGCCATTGCATGGGGCGGGCTGAGGGCGCCCTGACCTTGGTGCTGGCGCTCGCCGTCACCGAAAATCCCGTATTGTCCGAGGAAGTGCGCCGTTTCGTCGCGGTGCTCGCGACCGGCCTCGTGTTGTTCACGCTGCTCGTCAACGGCACGACCTTGCGGGCGGTCATCCATCTCCTGGGGCTCGACCGCTTGTCCGCGATTGACCAGCTTCTGCGCGACCGGGTGCTGGAGCAGTCCTACGCCGAGACGAGCGAAATGATCGCCAGGACCGCTTCCGAGCACGACCTGCATCCGGCGGCGGTGGAGAGCGCTCTTGCGCCTTACCGGGCGTGGGCGAAAGCGGCTGATGTTTCCGACGCGGCCGAGGAAAGCGAGCTCACCGCGCGCGAACGGCTCGCGGTAGCGCTGGTCGGGCTTGGAAACCAGGAGCGGATGCTTGTCCTCGACACATTGGCGCGCCGGGCCGCCTCGCCCGCCGCCCTGCAGGCGCTGATGAGGAATGCTGAAGCGCTGGTCGAGGGCGCCCGCAGCGGCGGCCGGCTCGGTTACCAACATGCCGCGAACTCGGCGCTGGCCTTTCCCTTGTCGTTCCGGGTCGCCTATTTCTTCTACCGGCGCTTCGGCGTCAGCCGCCTTCTCGCCGACCGCCTTGGCGACCGGTTCGAGACGCTCTTGGTGACACGCCTCATCATCCAGGACCTTGCCGGCGGCGCCGCGAGGCGCTCGCGGTCGATCTTCGGCGAGCGCGTTGGCGCGCGGGTCGACGCCGTCCTGAACGCTCGGCTCGACAAGACCAAGTCCGCGCTCGATGCTCTTCGGCGCCAATACGTGGACTACGCAGCGGCGCTCGAGGCGAGATTCCTGCGCCAATCGGCGTTGCGCCGCGAGATGGCGCGCTATCAGACCCTGTTTGAAGGCGGCCTTATCGCATCCGAGGTCTATCGTGATCTTATCAGCAAGGTCGCGGACGCTCAGAACGCCGAGGCGCCGCCGCGCTTCGACATCGGGCTCGACACGCAAGCGCTTGTTGCGCGTCTCGACCTGTTTGCGACCCTCGATCCCCGGCACCTGGAAAGCGTGCGGAAGCTGCTCAGGCCACGCTTCACGGTGCCGAACGAACTCATCGTGCGCAAGGGCGAGCGGGGCGACGCGGTCTATTTCATCGCCTCCGGGGCGGCCGAGGTCGTTCTTCAGAGCCGCCGCGTTCCGCTCGGCAGCGGCGACGTGTTCGGCGAGATGGCCCTGCTTACGGGCGCTCCGCGGCAAGCCGACGTGCGAGCGCTCACCTATTGCCGGCTCCTGGTCCTGCGAAAGGCGGACTTCGATCGCTTCATGCAGGACAACCGCGACGTGCGGCTGAAGATCCACGCGATCGCTGAGACGCGATCGTCGGTGATCAAGCCTGATGCGGCGGCGGCGGCGCTGTAGAGCGCTCGGAGCAGTCCCGCCAAAAATGAAGAGGCCGCGGGCCGCCCTTTCACCGGTATTGCGGTGACGCGCCCGTCAAATGCGCACGGGCAGGTGTCGCGGTGCGGAGTGGACCCCCATGATCGCGCGATTGTCGCGCTCGGTAACCTGATGTGTCAGATCGGGAGTCGACGCGAGCGATGTGGGTCATAGGTGCGCCACCGCAGAAATACGGCAATGTGTAAATACGGGCGTGTCATCGTAATGGAGGAAAAATAGTGCGCCGAATTCAAAAATTCGCTTCGAAAGTTATCTGGTCACATCTTTTGTCTTTCTTTACTATTGACAATCAAAGAGTTTGTTAAGTGGTATTTTTTTTTTTTATTGAAAAGTTCGGGGGTGATATGAAAGCGGGATATGCTATTGGCGTGGCAGCGATCGGCATAGCGACTTCGGCGGATGGCGCGTTGGCTGGGGCCGTCATTTCATTACCATCGGCGCCATCCGACTATTTCACTGAAGCGATCGCACAGGCGCCATTGAGTTACCTCCCAAACGAGTGGAATGAAATATCGCCTGTGTCAGGCGTAACAACGGGACAAGTAGGCACGCCGGTTGCCACAATTATCAGCCCGGTGACCGCTGTCTACTTTTCAACAAGCCTTCAGACATTGTCCCTCAGCGGGACGCCCATCGAACTTTCGGCCACGGGCAATGCACAGGCCACCGTCGATCTCTTCAACGGCTCTCTCCATGCGTCTGCTGGGGTGACGTCTCAAGGACCTCTTTGGGGCTCTTACGGGTTCTCAGCCGCCGCTGCCTCAGAATTTGGCGACACGTTGTATTTTACAAACCCAGAGCGCAGGCCCGTCGACCATAACAACGATAAATTTTAGCGTGCACCTCGACGGAGTCCTAGGAGGGGCATCAACTGGGAGCGGCCTTGCCTCAGCCCAATTGTTTGCAGCTGTGGGTGTACCATTTGACTATGGAAGTGCGGGTTATCCCGGCGGGTTCAACCCAGTAACGAACAGCATAGTTAGCACCGGCGGGGTGCTTGAAACATATTATGGGCAACCTGGGACAATTAATGACAAGCTTTTCCTTCTAGTTTTTCCTTTGTGGGTCCGAGTGCTACTGCAGGAATATACATGTGGCTGGATGCCGCAAGCCAATATTACTACTCCGATTTCGGGCAAACAGCTTCGTTTTCGTTTAACAACATCCCGGCGGGGGTCTCTTTCACCTCCGCTTCAGGGGAATTTCTGACCGCAGTCCCCGAACCCTCGACCTGGGCCATGCTGCTTCTGGGTTTCGCCGGCCTTGGCTATGCCGCCGAGGCCGGCGCGCGAAGGCGCAGTTCTTCGCCTGAGAGGCTGCGGCCGACGATGCGCGTCAGCAAAGGTCGCAACGGCCTTTTTCTTTTCGGAAGCTCTCCACACCTGCCGGTTTCGGTGAGAAGCAAATCAGCGCCGGGCCTCGATCAGCGCCCGCGAGCGCCTCTGGCGTCGTGACCGGCAGGCTGCACGTCTGTCCCTGACAGAGCATCGCGACCGGCGCGTCGGCTCGCGGGGAGATCGTCGCGCGGCGAGCCGTTCGGCCAGAGGCGGCGGTCGAGCCGGAGAGCGGTCAGCGCGGGATCGGGCGCGGCAAGCGCGATCCTCGGCGAGCGCGTCGGCGGCCGGCGCGTCCAGCGGCCCATCGATGACGATCGAGCCGCCGCGCGCGAGCATGTCCACGCCCAGAAGCAGCAGCGGGCTTGCGGCGATCCGCTCTGGCGCGCCGGAAAAGGCGCCGATCAGACGCTCCGCCGCTTCCCGCCAGCCTAGCTCGTCGGTCAGATGCCAGAGCCGGGCGAACACCTCGACCAGGAGCCCGACGCCGGTCGGGGTCGCCCCGTCGTGCGCGTGGCGCGGTCGTGCGCCCGGCACGTCGGTTGCGTCCCTGGCGGTCAGGTAGACGCCGCCCTCGGCCCTGAACCTGTTCGGCGACCTGAAGCGGCTGATGAAGCGAGGCCGCGTCGTCCCCGTTCCGATCCTGCGCCGGCGCCCTGACAAGCGGCGTTTCCGCTGGCCTCAGCGCCAACGCTACGCTCAGCGCCTCGCCAAAGGCTGCAAGGCGAGATCGCCCGGCGAACGCGTCCAGATCGACACGCTGTTCGTCAATCTGAGGCCCGACAAGGCGATCAAGCCCTTCACCGCCGACGATCCGTGGCCAAATGGACCATCGGCCATGTCGCCGCACGAGCCACCGCCGCAGCGGCCAGGGCGCTCCTCGACAAGCTCATCAAGAGCGCGCCCTTCGCCGTGAAGGGCGTCCAGGTCGACGGAGGAAGCGAGTTCATGTCCGTCTTCGAGGCCCATTGCCAGGCCAAAGGCCTCGAACTCGTCGTCCTGCCGCCCAAGCGCCCAGACCTCAACGGATGCGTCGAGCGCGCACAGTCCTCCTGGCGCTACGAATTCTACGCCTCATTCGACCTGCCCGGCCGCATCGACAGACTCAAACCCCTCGTCGACGCCTTCGCCCACCGCTACAACCGCCACAGACCCCACCAGGCCCTTGGCGACCTCATCCCCGCATATGATGTGAACCCGCACACGCGATTGACAAAGTCTACTAAACTCATCAACATTATTCAGCAATCCGCCGACGGGCGGGCTGGGAGCCCCGTGTATGTCGCTTTTCCATGACATCAACCCGATCTTCGCCTTGTCGGGCCTGCTTGTCGGGCTGCTCGTGGGCTTCACCGGTGTCGGCGGCGGCTCGCTGATGACCCCGCTTCTCGTGCTTGCGTTCGGCGTCCATCCGGCGACGGCGGTTGGCACCGACCTTTTGTATGCCGGCCTCACCAAGATTAGCGGCGGGGCAGTGCACGCGTACAATGGCGCAGTCGACTGGCGCATTACTCGGCGGCTCGCCTACGGCAGCGTCCCAATGGCGCTCCTGTCGTTGCTGCTGCTCTCCCATCTTGGCTCGGGTTCGAACGCGGGCGGAGGCGTCATTACGACGACGCTCGGGGTGGCGCTGATTGCAACCGCTGTCACGTTGATCTTCCGCAAGGCGCTGCAAACACGGCTTCTGCGTCTGATGGATGGTGCGAGCGAGAGAACAATCGGCATTCTGACGATCACGCTCGGCGCCGTGCTCGGCGTTCTGGTGACGATCTCCTCGGTGGGCGCCGGGGCCATCGGCGCGACCATCCTGCTGTCGCTCTATCCGAGGCTGCCGATCGTCAAGATCGTCGGCTCCGACATCGCTCATGCAGTGCCGCTCACGCTCATTGCCGGGGCAGGACATTGGTGGATGGGCTCAGTCGACTGGCCGATGCTCGGTTCGCTGCTTGTCGGGTCAATACCCGGCATCGCCGTTGGCAGCCATTTCGCTTCTCGCGTCCCCGACAAGGTGCTGCGGCCGCTGCTTGCCGGCACCCTCGCCATCGTCGGCGGCCGCCTGGCGTTCTGACCTGGAGGTCGGCGACGGCAGAGGGGCGTCGGAGGAGCGCGGACAAGCGATTTGCGGCAAGCGCTCGGTCGGCGCCGTTCGACTCTTTTCTGTCTTCGCTCCACACTGGCTCGCGGGGGGGGTCGATGGCGAGGGCCCTTGAGCCATGCCGAATCGGATCGAGGCGCCGGCAATCCAAGGCGTCCTTGAAACATCGCTTTATGCGCGAGACCTCGCGCGCACCGCAGCGTTTTATCGTGAGCTTTTTCAATTCAAGGCTCTTGTTGACTACCCCGTCTCGTGGCGTTCGACATTGCGTCGCGCAGCGTCCTGTTGGTGTTTCAGGCGGGCGCGACCGTGGACGATGTGGTCGAACCGCGCGGCACGATCCCGGGCCATGACGGCCGCGGGCGGCTTCACCTCGCGCTCTCCATTGCCGCACGCGATCTCGACGCCTGGCGCGCGCGGCTCCTGGAACATGGGATAGACATCGTTGGGGAATATCGTTGGCCGCGAGGCGGGATCAGCCTCTATATCCGCGACCCCGACGGCGCTTTGTTGGAATTGGCCACGCCGGGGCTATGGTGGTGACGGTGACGACGTCAGGGTGGAACGAAATCCGCGAGCACCGATTCCAAAGGATGCGGAAGGATGTGCACTGGGCCGGTGAACGGATGATCGGTCGAGACGATCACAACCAAGCCCAGCGTGACGAGAATGGAGAGAATGCCGGTCATGCAAATCTGAGCCCGTGGATTCTCGCTGCCGAAGAACAGCGTGAACGCAACGGTCAGAAACCCGCCGGCGAAAAGGGCGACCCAGATGATGTTGGGCACGAGCCCCGACGCGAGATGGAGCCTTGTCCGCCGCGCCAGGGTGACGCTATCGAGCTGGGAGAAGACTTCGGACATGTCGGCGGTATCCCTCCCCCCGGTGCGATTGAGAGCGAGGGCGGCGTTATAGACTGCGTCCAGCGCGTGGGTCGCTTCATGGCTTTCCGACATCTCGGCCATCGCCGGCCATTCGTCGTCAATCACCGTCTTGAGATAGGCGACGATCGCACGCCGTAGAGCCTGAGCCTCCGCTTCCGGCCCCTGCGCATAGCGGAACAGGGCGGCGGTGGCGCCCGCTTCCTGGGCGACGGCGACCTCCGCTTCGCTGAATTTCTCCCAGACGACGATGACCGTGAACGCCAGGAGCACGGCATAGATGACGCCGACCGTCGCGAATTTGAATCCGGCGATTTCGTTGTTTTTGGCCAAGGACGCAGGCCCGACCAAGCGGCGGATCAGCAGCTGCACGACCATCGCGACGGCGGTCGGCGCGACGACCAGCAGGAGGATCAGTAGCCACAGGGGGAGACTCGACAAGAAGTACGACACTCGCCTCTCCGCTCGAACGTTGAGAACGGCGTCGCGGTCGCTAACCGCGCTCAAATCGTCTGCCGAATCTGCGTCCATTGAAGTGATACCGTCGATTGCCCGAGCGTCCAATGTCCTGACGCGCGTAGCCGAAATCCCTTTCAGGGCGCGGTCTGCGGTCTTTGCTCCGCTTGCGCGCACCGTCCACACAGGCCTTGCGCCTCGATCATCACGCGCCGCGGCGCAAACCCGACGCCCGCCGCGGCCTTGGCGACCGCGCGCATGACGGCTGCGTCCTCGACTTCCTCGCTGCGCCCGCAGGCCTCGCAGATCATCAGCATGCCGTGGTGGGCGTGGCTCAGGTGTTCGCAAGGCGCGTAGGCGTTGAGGCTCTCGATCTTGTGCACGAAGCCGTGTTCGAGGAAGAAATCGAGCGTCCGGTAGACGGTCGGCGGCGCGACGTGCTTCCCCTCCCGCCGCGACATTTCCTCAAGGATCGCGTAGGCGCCGAGCGGCGCCGCGCTGTCGCTCAAGATGTCGAGCACGCGCCGGCGCAACGGGGTCAGCTGCACGCCCTGTCTGACGCAGGCGCTCTCGACCTGAGTCGCCCAGTTCGTCGCGTTGAACTCGCAGCCGCATAGGCTCGTCATCTCGTGCTCCCTCGAGACAAAGCCTAGCACCGACCCTTCCGGCGTGTCGCGCCACAGCCTGTCGATAGCGCCGCAAGCTTGCCATGCGCATCGTTATAACATAACATACATCCAGGCGGAGCACAGCCCCGCCGAACGACACGAGAGGCGCGCCCGATGATCAGCAGGCTTCATGTCGTTGCTGCGATAGCCGCGTGCGCGAATGAGCGCGCCGGCTTTCGCGGAGCCGGTGAAAGTCGTCGCGGCGGAGAATTTCTATGGCGATCTCGCGACCCAGATCGGCGGCGCCAATGTCGCCGTGACCAGCATTCTCAGCAATCCGGACGACGATCCGCATCTGTTCGAGGCGAGCCCCGCGACGGCGAGGGCGCTGAAAGACGCCAAGGTCGTCATCGTCAACGGCGTCGACTACGACCCGTGGATGGAAAAGCTGCTCGGGGCAAACAAAGCGCCCGGCCGCAAGGAGATTCTGGTCGGGGCTTTGGTCGGCCATAAGCCCGGCGACAATCCGCATCTCTGGTACGATCCCGCCTACATGAAGGCCGCCGGCAAGGCGCTCGTCGCCGACCTCGTCGCCGTCGACCCGGCCCACAAGGCGGACTATCGAGCAGGGCTACGCGAAGTTCCTCGATTCGCTAAAGCCCTTGGACGACAAGATCGCCGCCATGCGCAAGTCCTATGCCGGCCAGCCCGTCACCGCTTCCGAGCCGGTGTTCGGCTATCAGGCCGGCGCTGATCGGCCTCAAGGTCCACAACGAGAAATTCGCGCTCGCGGTGATGAACAACGCCGAGCCGAGCGCCTCGGAAGTGGCCGGACTTCGAGAACGACCTCAAGGGCCACAAGGTGAAGGCGATGCTCTATAACGCCCAGGCGAGCGAGCCGGCCGTGCAGCGTCTCGTGCAGATGGCCAAGGACAACGGAATCCCTGTCGTCGGGGTCTCCGAGACCGAGCCGCGCGAACTCGACCTATCAGGCCTGGATGCTCGGACAATTGAACGCGCTCGACAAGGCGCTTCGGCCCGACGCAGTGAGCGCGCTCAGTTTCGACAACGTCACAATCAGGCTCGGCCGCCGGGACATCCTCTCTGCGGCGAGCTTCGCCATCGAGCACGGCGAATTTGTCGGGATGCTGGGCGCGAACGGCGCCGGCAAGACGACGCTGATGCGCGCCGCGCTCGGCCTCGTTCCCGTTGCCTCCGGCGTGATCCGTGTGTTCGATCGGCCGGTCGCGCGCGGCAACCCCTCGATCGGCTACATGCCCCAGAACCGCGGCGCGATCGGCGGGCCTCCGACTGACCGGCTGGGACGTCGTGGCCAGCGCGGCGATCGGCGGCCGCTTCGGTCTCGTCAGGCTCGACAAGGCTACCCGGCGCGAGATCGACCGGGCGCTCGACCAAGTGGGCGCGCGCGGTCTTGCCCGGCGTTCGATCGGCGAATTGTCCGGCGGCGAGCGCCAGCGGTTGCTTCTCAGCCAGGCGCTGCTCGGCAGGCCCCGTCTCTTGCTGCTCGACGAGCCGCTGATCTCGCTCGATCCGGCGCATCAGAAAAGCGTCGTCGAAATCGCCCGTCGCATCTGCGACGAACTCAAAGTCGCGATTCTGTTCAGCGCCCACGAGCTCAATCCGCTCGTCAACGCGATCGATCGCGTGCTCTATCTTGGGGCTGGGGCGGCGGTGATCGGCGCGGTCGACGAAGTTGTCAACGGTCCGGTGCTGTCGCGCCTCTACGGGACGGATATCGAGGTCATCCGCGTCAGGGACCGCTACTTCGTGATGGCGGGCGACGTCGATGTCGAGCGCGAAGCGCATCGCCACGACGATCACGCGCATGGCGCCGAGCACGATCACGACGACGCGCATGTTTGAATACGACTTCATGCGCACCGCTTTCGCCGCCTCGGGGATCGCGGCGGCGCTGGCGGGCGTGGTCGGCTTCTTTCTCGTGCTGCGAGGCCAGACTTTCGCCGGTCACGCGCTGTCGCACGTCGGCTTCACCGGCGCGACGGGTGCGTTGCTGTTCGGCCTTTCGCCGCTCGCAGGCCTCGTCGGCTTTACGCTCGTCGCTGGCGTCGGCATGGGCCTCTTCGGCGAAAAGCTTGCCGAGCGGGACGTCGCGATCGGGATGATGCTGTCGCTCGCGCTGGGGTTGGGGCTTTTGTTCCTGCACTTCTACACTGCGGCGGCGACGCAGGCCGCGGCGCTCCTGTTCGGCAACGTGCTCGGCGTCGACTCCTCGGCGCTCATCAATCTTGCGGTGTTTGCGGTCTTAAGCCTCGTCGCGCTCGCGCTCATCGGGCGGCCGCTCGTTTTCGCCTCGCTGCAAGCCGAACTCGCCGAGGCGCGCGGCGTGCCGCTGCGCTTCGTCTCGGCGGCGTTTCTGGCGATCGTGGCGATTGCGGTCGCCGAATGCGCGCAGATCGTCGGCGTGCTCCTGGTGTTCACGCTGATGGTCGGCCCGGCGGCGGCGGCGATGAACCTGACGCGCCGGCTTCCGCTCGCGATCGCGCTCTCGGCGGCGCTCGCGCTCGCAGAAGCCTGGGGAGGACTGACGCCTCGCCTTCTATACCGACTGGCCAACCTCCTTCTGGATCACCGCGCTCTCTGGCATGGTGTTCTTTGGCGCGGCGGCGGCGCGGCGATTCGCGGGGTAGGGCGCTTGCCCTCATCCGGTGCGCCAGGTGTGGGTAAGCGGGTGACGCGGCTATTTTCTCGATGTCCAAAGTTCGGCGCTCGGCCGCCCGTGGCGCCCACGCCTGGACGGCGCGGGAGAGGCGCGCGCGCTCGCCATCGCTCAGGTCGGCGGTCAGGACGAGCTGATCGCCCGGGTGCTCGCCGGGCGCGGCGTCGCGCCCGAGGCGGTCGAGCGCTATCTCGATCCGACCCTGAGAGACCTGATGCCGGACCCGTATAGCCTGCGCGACATGGAGGCGGCGACGCTGCGCCTCAAGCGTGCAGTCGAGCGCGGCGAGAGGATCGGGATCTTCGGCGACTATGACGTCGACGGGGCCTGCAGCGCCGCGCTGATCAGCGAGTTTCTCGCCGCCTGCGGCTGCGAAACGATCGTGCACATCCCCGATCGGGTCACCGAGGGCTATGGCCCGAACGCCGAGGCGATCGCCAGTTTTGCCGCCAAAGGCGCGATGCTGGTCGTGACCGTCGATTGCGGCGCGGTCAGCCACGAGCCCTTCGAGGCCGCGAGCCGGCTCGGCCTCGACGTCATCGTTTTCGATCACCATCAGGCGCCGGACGCGCTGCCGAAGGCGCTGGCGCTGGTCGATCCTAACCGGCAGGACGACCTTTCCGGCCTCGGCTATCTGTCGGCTGCGGGCGTCGTCTACATGGCCCTGGTGGCGCTGAATCGGGCGCTGCGCGAGGCGGGTTTCTGGAACGGCCGAAAAGCCCCGGATCTGCTCGCCGGGCTTGATCTTGTCGCGCTGGCGACCGTCGCTGACGTCGTGCCGCTGGTGGGCCTGAACCGGGCTTTTGTCGTCAAGGGGCTCGCGGTCATGCGCCAGCGCCGGCGTCCGGGGCTCGCGGCGCTGTTCGACGTCGCGGGCGCCGACGGGCCGCCGCGTCCCTATCACCTGGGGTTTCTCATCGGCCCACGCATCAATGCGGGCGGGCGCATCGGCGACGCCGGACTTGGCGCACGGCTGCTCGACCACGGCCGACGACCTCGAGGCTCGCGACATCGCCGCCGAACTGGACCGGCTCAATCGCGCCCGTCGCGAGATCGAGATCGCCGCGCTCGCCGAAGCCGAGGCGGAGGCGCTGCTGTCGTTGGGACTGGAGGAGCGGGGCGCCGCGGTCGTCGTCGCCGGCGAAGGCTGGCCGCCGGGCGTGGTCGGCCTGATCGCCGCGCGGCTCAAGGAGCGGTTCGATCGGCCGGCCTTTGCGCTCGCCTTCGCGGGCGAGCATCTGACCGGCTCCGGCCGCTCGATCGCCGGCGTCGATCTCGGAAAGGCGGTCCGCGCCGGGGTCGAGGCCGGCTTCGCCGTCAAAGGCGGGGGTCACGCGATGGCGGCGGGCGTGACGCTCGCCCGCGCGCGTCTTGGGGAGTGGCGCGCCTTTCTCGAAGAGCGTCTCGCCGAGCCGGTTGCGCGCGCCCGGGCCGACGCAAGCCTTTCGATCGACGCGGCGCTGACTGCGGGCGGGGCGGCGCCCGCGCTCGTCCATAGTCTTGACGCGGCAGGTCCGTACGGCTCGGGCAATCCGGAGCCGGTGTTCGCGCTGCCTCGACACCGCCTCGCCGAGGTGACGCCAGTTGGCCAGAACCACCTGCGGGTGCGGGCGGTCGCGCCCGACGGTCAGGGGGTCGAGGCGATCGCGTTCCGCGCCGTCGGAAGCAAGCTCGGCGATGCGCTCTCCCGCCTCAAGGGAGCGCCCGCGCATCTCGCGGGGACCCTCGCCGTCAACCGCTACGGCGGGCGCGAACGGGCGCAGTTGCGGGTGATCGACGTCGCCGAGGCGCGGTTCGAGTAAGGCGCAATGAAAAGAACGGCTCCAGAGGCCAAACCCCAAGGCGCCGTCGCGCCGAAGCCGCACAAACACGGCGCCAATCGTTCATCCATGCCAACTTTTGACAAGGGTGGCTCATTGCCGTTTTGAGCGATTCCAGCGCCTTGTCGCTGTCGGACAAGCTGTGGCCGGATATTGACTGTTTACGCTCTATTCTTTTGGCCTTCTCCAGGGCGTTGTTTTGTAAATTGTAGAATAAATTGGTTGGGCTGTCAATGAAAAATTTCTGTTTTTCTGGATCGCCGCGGCGCCGTAAGTCAGAGCTCCGGTCTTTGCCGCGGCCTCGCGCTTCGGCTAGCGTTCGGCGCCAGGCGCATCGCCCCAATATCAGCCGCCGCTGGACGCGCCCGAGCGCCGAGCCCGGCGCCGGTTGTCGTCTATGCCATCGACCGGCTGCCCGCTTACGAGCCGGCTTTATGGCCGCGCCCGCGCAACCGCAACCAAGATCGGCGAGACGATCGTTCCACCGCGGGAAGCGCGCGCTTTCGATGTCCCGGCGGCGCATTTCTTTCGCATCGCCAGCATCGAGGGCCCGAAGTCGGCGACCTTAATCTGTGGAACGCCAGCAATTTGGCCGAGCGGTTCTTCAGCGGCAAGACGCGTGCGCTGCACGCTACTCATGTGACTACGGGAGATCGGCTGTGGAGTACGCTGCCCTATCTGCGGCCGATGGCCACCATTACCGGTGATACATTGGATTGGTACGGCTTCGACGCCGATGGCGCGGGCGTCCACGATGTGATTGGCACACGCTGCGACCCGTATACAAACCGCTTGCTCGCCAGCGCCGACTATCACCATGCTGCCATTCGAACCTGACGCGCGCGCTCGCCCAGCGGATGGAGATCTCGCTCGCGAGGCCGAACGCCACGTCCATGAGTCCTCAACGTGTTCATGTGCACGGGCTTCACGCGCCACGAGCGCCGCTATTTCATGAAGGCGAGCCCGGTGAGGCCGGGCGATTTCATCGAGTTCTTCGCCGAGATCGACCTGATCGGGGCGCTGTCGGCCTGTCCCGGCGGGGACTGCGGCGCGAGTTATTCCAGCGACGCCGCGCGTTGCTATCCTTTGAAGGTCGAGATTTTCCGACGGCGCGCCGAGACGCTGCAAGGCTGGCGCCCGCAGCCGGTCAACGCTTACTCGGGCGGGCAGGCCCGCCGCCCTAAGCCCGCGCGATGGCTTATATTAGGCGAATCGGAGACGCGACCGCTCCCGCGCCTTATGCGCTTCCGTTTCCCGATCGCGGGGCGGAGCGCCGCTGTGGAGGGCGGAGATCGTTTCCGCGCCGCCTCGGATACCTCCTCGACCGCGCGGTCGAAGGGCTCGGCATTCGCCTGCGAGGGTTTGGAAAAGCCGCTGACCTACGCACGAACTGGAGCGCGGAGGCCCGGATCTCCGCGTCGGTGCGGGCGGTTCAAAATTGAACGGCGGCGAATGTTGCGGCACATGAGGCCCTCCCAGGGTTTGAGCGATCGCCACTCAGATTGATTATTCTAAAGTCTTGAGTTCCGTCAATGTGTATTGGATTTCTGTGCTTTAACCCATTCTCGTCGCGCTCCCGCCTTCGGCGTCTGATGGGAGCGCCACGATCTCCAACGGTGTGCCGGGCTATTCGTGCATCGGGGATCGGAAGGCGTATTTACGGCGTCAGTTCGAACCGCGCCGTCACAATGACTGTCAGCTTGCTTGTCCTGCCTCAATTGGCGTCGGCGCTGCCGCACCCTGAGAGTAAGCTCGCGCCGCCACGACCACAGGACGGCCTCCGCCTTCTTCGGTGAGTTCCATGAGACGCCCGACCCTCGCCCCCGCGGCTGTCGCGAAGATATCGGCCTTGCGTTTGGCGTCGGCGACCGCGAGCGGGCGGGCTCTGTCGAGGAGCCCGCCGGGGTCGGTTTCGCCGAAGTTTATTCCGTAGACGGCGTTGGCCCCTGCGGCCACTGCTTTGTCGAGCAGCGCGCCGAGCCGGGAGATGTCGCGAACGGAACCGTCACGTTGTCGTTCACGCTATAGCCGTAATGCTCGAGGCGCCCGGCTGAGCGGAAGGTTGGTTCACGAAAATCGGCGAGATTGACAGACCCGAGGTCTGAATGTCCGCGGGCGAGACGCCCTCCGACTTGATGAGCGCGACGAGAGCGGTCGCGGCTTTGGCGTTCGCGGCCATCGCTTCCCGCGCCTCCTTTCCGGTGGTCGTCACGCCGAGCGTCGCTCGGGCGAAGTCGGGAGTGGCGGTGACACTGCCTTCGCCGCTGACTTCGACCCAGCGGTCGTTGGTGACGTCGACCAGGCGCGTTTCAAACGCGACCGCGGGCGACATCGCGATCGATGCCTGGATGGAGGCGAGCAGAACAAAACATAGCGAACGCCGCATGACCCTCCTCGCCCTTCCCGCTCTCGGCGAGGCCGGCGGCCTGGCGTCAGCGCAAGCCCGAAGCGCGCCGTTATTCTTGCGTCCCCGTTTGACCAGTCGGTTCGGATCGATAGCGGAAGTCGCAATGGCTTGCGCCGCCCATGATTGTTTGCGTGCGGGTGAGCCGGATGCGCGGATCGAACCCTTCGCAAAGGCGCCTCGCGGTTGCAGGAGAGGAATCGCCGATTCGCCAAGGCCCATCGCGCGATAGGTTTGGCGTAGCGACAGCGCTTGACGTTGAAGTCGGACGCCGAGGAAGTCGTCGACAACTCGATCGTCAACGCGTCGTCTTCCGTCCATAGATGCTGGATCGCCTGGAAACTTCAAGGTTCGCGCCGCCCTCCACGCGCGACACCATCTCCGCGCCGCCGCGACCGCGGCGCGGCGGATCGCGCGCCGAAGGATCTCGCGCGCCTTTTCCTCGCCGACCATCTGGCGCGTCTCGTCGTAGATCGGCGCGAATACTCCCGCTTCAATTTTGCGGCGGGCGAGAATGCCGAGTTCATCTTCCGCGCGATTGGTCATCGTCGAGAGCGTGCCCCGAGGCCGCCGGGTGTCAAATCTCTGCATCGAATCCGGGTCGCATTTCCTCAATGGCGTTGCGAACTCGTGCGAACCTGCGGCAGTTGACAGGAGTAGCGACGCGGAATTCACTTGCTTAAACGATGGGCGTATCGCGACGGATTTGGCGATTGCGCCCGATCGAAGGTGCAATGGCGAGCCGAAGAAGACAAGGTGCCGATGAGTCGGATCGATCATGTCACCATCCTCACCACCAATGCCGAGAAACGGTCGCGTCTATCGCGACAGTCTCGGATTGCTCCGGACCGCGGCCGGCGTTCCGTTCCGGCGTCTGGTCTACAACGACGGAAAGGCGGTGTGCATGTGGTTGAAAAGCGGATAATCCGAAGGGTGGGACGTACTCGATCACGTCGCCTTTATGGAACGACGTCGGCGTATGTCGCTGAGCTGAAGGCGCGCGGGATCAAATATGACTTGAGGCGGCTGCCCGAGGCGCGGCATGCCGGCGGCCTCTGGCAATGCTCTTCTTCGACCCCAGCGGCGCGCGCATCGAAAGTGACTTTGCGCCGGCGGAGAGCGTCGCGGGGACAGGTCACCGCCTAGTGAAGCTTCCTTGGTTATCCTGCTGTTCGGGCCGGTTGCCGCTAAGCGCCGATGCCGAAAGGAAAGATTATTCGCAACAACGCCATCGTTCATGTGGGGCGAGGGCCGCTTGCCGGCGTTCGGCGCCGATCTGCCTCTTGCGCTGATCGCCGGGCCTTGTCAGATCGAGAGCCGGACGCACGCGCTGGAGATGGCTTCGGCCTTGAAGGAAATCGCCGGCCGTCGCGATCGGCCTCGTAGTCAAGATGTTCGTTCGAACAAGGCCAATCGGATCTCGGCGCGTCCGCCCGCGGAGTGGGGCTGGAGGCGGCGCTGCCGATCTTCGCCGAGATCCGGACGCTGGGTCTCCCGGTTGTCACCGACATGCATGAAAAACAGCGATGCGCGACGCCTCGCGGAGGTCGTCGACGTGCTGCGAATCCCAGCGTTTCTGTGCCGGCAGACGGATATTTTGATCGCCGCGGCCCGGACAGGCCGGGCGGTAACGTTAAAAAGGGCGTTTCCTCGCTCCCTGGGACATGAAGAACATCGTCGCAAAACTGGAGCGGCCGGGCGGCCGATGTCCTGGTCACGGAGCGCGGGGCGAGCTTCGGCTAGATACACGCTCGTCTCCGACATACGCGCGCTGCCAATTCTCGCGCGCGAGACCGGCGCGCCGGTCATCTTCGATGCGACCGATTCGGCTCGGCGACCTGCGGCCGGGGGACCGCGTCGGAAGGGGAGCGCGAATTCTGGCGGTGCTCGCGCGGGCGGCGGTCGCGGTCGGCGTCGCCGGCGTCTTCATCGAGACCCATCAGGACCCCGACCATGCGCCGTCCACGGGCCCAACATCGTGCCGCTGAACGAGTTCGAGCCTCTATTCGCCGAATTGCAGGACTCGATCGGCTCGCCAAGCGAAAGGCGCAGCGCGCCTAAGAGGGACCTGTCACATTCCCGTCGCTTCGGCCAGATAAGTCGGCGCATGGGCCCGCCAAGACCACGCGCATGGACAAAGATCTTTTCAGTTATGCGACGGCGAGCCATCCTCCGATCAAACGGGGCCTGATCAAGGTCGTCAAGGCGACCGGTCAGCCCAAGCTTAAAAAGATGTATGCACGACGAGTTCTTTCCCGGCGCCGACGAGATCTTCGGCGGGCCGCCGTGCGTCACTCGAGCTGGACATCCGGTACGACGCCCTTGCGCTCGCCGCGGTCCCAAAAAGCGGCCCTGTCGTCTTTCTCGCCGATCACCCTTCTGGCGTGCTTGACGGAATCGTAATGGCTTGGCTGGTGAGCAAGGTCAGAAGCGATTTCGTCGTTTTCACTCATATTGTCCTGACCCGTGCCCCGGAGGCGGCCCCGTTCATTCTTCCGGTTGATTTCTCCGGCACGGAGAAGCGCGGCGCATCAATCTCGCGTCGCGCGCCG
Source organism: uncultured Alphaproteobacteria bacterium (assembly GCA_963839185.1). Lineage (GTDB taxonomy): Bacteria > Pseudomonadota > Alphaproteobacteria > Rhizobiales > Beijerinckiaceae > Roseiarcus. The sequence goes on from CAWIUD010000026.1 coordinate 19,651, forward strand.
CCGCACGGGAGCATCTGAACGAGAAGGGGCGGTGGTCGCTTCTTCCGGCCGGGCCATTTCGACTGCGCCCGACAAGCTTGGCCTCAAACCCACATCGACGCGCGCTGGCAGCCCTTCGTCTCGCAGCTGATCCAGCGCTCGAAGGCGACTGTCGTTCCGATCTGGGTCGGCGGACAGAACAGCCGGGCCTTCCAGTCGCCAGCCATCTCAGCCTCAGTCAGGCTGTCGCTGATCTTCCATGAGGTCAGGGCGGATCTCGGCGCGACCCTGCCGGTTGCGATCGGGCCCCCATTCCTTTCGCGTCGCTCGCCGAGGGCGGTCGGCAGGGCTCGCGGACGATCTACGCGCCGCGTCTATGCGTCGGCGGGCTGATGCCAGCTGTTGGCGAGCCGCGCCGCGCTGTCGACAAGTCCTGCGGCGAGGTCCAGCGCGCATCAGGACCGGGCGGCGTAGCCGATGGGCGGTCGGCGGTCGGGATTTACAGACCGCTTCGGCCCACATTCTCCAGTCGGCGGGCAAAGTCAGGTGTTCCTTGATCATGCCCCGCGCGAGTTTCGCCACATTGGTCCGTCGGGATCTTCAAGGGTCTTGAGATAGACTTCCTGAATGTCGAGGAGCTTTCGGTGTCCTTCGACTTCGTATCGAATGTAATCGTGATCGAACACGGATCCCGCATTTCAAGCCACGCAATTTCTCCACCGACGCCTTGCCGGCTTCGTCGAGGTGTTCCGCATCACCTCCGCATCGGCTCGGGGACGCAATCGAACCTGTAGGGGCGGCGTTCGTCTGGATCGCCTTCAATATGCCTGCGACCGCTTCCTGTTCAGCGATCTCAAAACCAACGAACTGCTTCAGGAACGGCTGGCTCACCTTGGGCAGCGCGATTCGGCTCAACATCAATGACAACGAGCCGACGGCAATTGTGTCGTTGATGTGTTTTCGCTGGGCGTCGGACAGTCGGCCTGGGGCCGGCGCAGGCGGGGCGATCGTCTGCGCGACAGCCCGGCTCGCGGCGACGGTGGCGATCAAGCCAATAACCAACCGACGATTTATCGGCGAAGCTCCATTTCGGACCCGACGCGCCTCGGGTCTCGAGCCGAATGAACGCGCTGCAAATCGCCTTTGTTCCTGTCGCAAAACCG
>CAWIUD010000027.1:0-120247 GCA_963839185.1 uncultured Alphaproteobacteria bacterium
TGCACGCGCTGCGGGCACGTTTGGGTGCCGCGCGACATCAGCGATCCGCCCGCCGTCTGCCCCAAGTGCAAAAGCCCTTACTGGAACTGCCCCCGACAAAATGCGATTGCCAGTGAGGTGGTGAGTTAGAAGCGCAAACGTCGCGCAAAGGCACGCTGATTTCGCATGCCCAACGAACGTACCACGGAAGATATTGTTCGTCGCGATCTCCAAAAGTCCGGCGGGGCGGACATGATCGTGGAGGAGCAGTCAAGCGACGATCCGAAGATCAAAAAGCCCTCGCGAAAGCGAGCAAGAGGGACGGGCGGCGCAGGCAAGCCAGAGTTCATCGTACGTTTGAGGGATGATCCGGATTTCCTCATCGTTTTCGAGTGCAAGCGCGACCCCGCGAGGCACGCCAGTCCCGATCGAGATAAGCCCGAAGCATTCGCCGTTGATGGCGTCCTGCTCTATAGCGCTCACCTATCAAAAAACTTCGACGTGATCGGCTTGCGATTAGTGGCACCTCCGCAACAGCGATCCGCGTTTCGACGTTCCGACAACTGCGAGAAGCCCCGAACGCCGAACCTTTTGCGATGAGCACGGGGAGGTAGAGCGCCTTCTTCCGCCTGCGGAATATCAGCGTCTTCTGAACTTTGATCCGGCCGTCCGGCGGCGATCACAGCAGGAGTTAATGCAGTACAGCGACGATTTACACGACTATTTGCGCGATTATCGAAGCTAAGTGAGAATGAAAAGCCGCTTGCCGTTTCCGGTTGCCTGCTCGCCCTTCGAGATAACGCGTTCAAGGCCTCATGGAGAAAGTATAAAATCAAAGACCTTGGCCGCGAGATGATCGCGGCCATTAGGCGAGAGATTGAGGCAGCAGTGCCCGGCGAGCCGCCCAAGCAAAAGGCAATGCTGCAGCCGTATCAATTTTTAGAAGTTCATCCCGAATTGAATAGAATTCCTCCCAGAAAAACTGAATGGCCGCTCCGGGAATTGGTGGGTAAAATCGAAGAACACGTGCGACCGTTCCTTGAGACGTATTATGATATTGATGTTATTGGCCAATTTTACGGAGAATTCCTTGGTACACGGGCGGTGACAAGAAGGGCCTCGGTATTGTCCTTACGCCAGACACCTAACAGAACTGTTCGTAAAAATGGCGCGCGTAGGTGTCAAGGATACCGTAATCGATAGTTGCTGTGGGACAGGCGGTTTTTTGATTGCTGCGATGAGTGAAATGGATGCCAAATCAAACGGCGATCCGGAAATTCGCGAAGATATTCGAACCACCGGCTTATTGGCATTGAGCAGCAGCCACAGATGTTTGCTCTCGCCGCATCCAATATGATCTTGCGGGGCGACGGGAAGGCTAATCTGTTTCAGGGTAATTGCTTTGATCCTGAATTAATCCAAAAAATTGTGGAGCCAGACGAGAAGAGATTTCAGCCGCCCCACGATTGGTCTAATCAACCCACCGTTCGCGCGACAGGTGAGGGGCTACATGAATTGAACTTTGTCGCCAATCTGCTCGATTTGCTTACGCCCGGCGGCCGCGCCGTGGTGGTCGTTCCAATGGAGTGCGCCCTTAATCCGCATCCCGTTCGTGAAGAAATACTCAAGCAACATACGTTGCTCGCGTCAGTGACATTGCCGGGCGATCTGTTTCACCCAATTGACGTCGTGACCTGCGGCCTGATGTTTGAGGCTCATCAACCGCACGGCAATTCGCCAAGTCCGACCTGGTTTGCTTCATGGAAGGATGATGGCTTCGTCAAGGTCAAGCGACATGGACGCGTGGACCTGCTCAATCAGTGGCCAAATATCCGCGATGCGTGGCTTAGAAGCCTTCATGCGAGAGCGACGGTGGCCGGTCAAAGCATTTCAAGGCATGTGGACGCAACCGAAGAATGGTGCGCGGAAGCATATTTGGAGACAGACTACTCAACGTTGACGCGAAACAGCGTTTGAAACTGCTGTCCGCAACTACACGGTATATCGACTCGGCAATTCGAATAAATCGGACTCGGACGGACGATTTCTGGACGTGTCGAATTGGAGATCGTTTGATCTTAGTGAGCTATTTGACATCAAGAAAGGAACCCGTCTGGTAAAATCTGCGATGGACGCGGGGAGCGTTCCATTTGTATCGGCCATTGATTCAAATAACGGCGTTCGTCAGCGCGTGAACGTAGAGGCGCGGCATCCGGCGGGGGTTCTGACTGTAAATTATAACGGCAATGGCGTCGCCGAGACGTTTTACCAGCCAGAACCTTTCTTTGCGTCCGATGACGTTAACGTTCTCTATCCGAAGTTCTCAATGGACGCGGCGTTAGCCCTGTTCATCTGCGCCATCATCAGGCGCGAGAAGTATCGCTTCAGCTACGGGAGGAAGTGGGGACTGGAACGAATGAAGGTGTCCGCGATCAAACTGCCGGCGACGCCGGCCGGTCATCCCGACTGGAACGCGATGAGAGAAACGATCAAACGGCAGCCTTTCGGTTCCGATCTAGAATGAGGATGTTTTTGTGAGCCGCCCGACTTTTTGTGCATGAGGCTGTTTATGTGCAAAGCCCCCGTCGGGAGAGGGGCAGGGGTGAGGGCGATCTCAAAGGACAGGCGATGACCGATCCGCGCATCCTGCTCGCCTCGCTCGCCGCGGCCTACCTCTATGTGGTCACGCCCGGGCCGGCGTTTCTTGCGCTGTTCACGCTCGCCGCCTCGCGCGGGCGCGCGTCGGGCGCCTGGTTCATCTGCGGCCATCTGGTCGGCGACGTGACCTGGGGCGCGCTCGCCGTGGCGGCGATCGTCGGGGCCAACCGCATCGGCCCAACGCTGTTCGAACTGCTCGGCTTCATGTGCGGGCTCTACCTCGTCTATCTCGGCCTGCGGGCGGTGATGACGAAGAAGGACTCGCCCCGCGCACGATCGGCGCTAAACGGCCGCTGGCGACCGGCATGGCCTTCGGGCTCACCAATCCGAAGTCCTATCCCGTCGCGCTGGCGATGTTCTCGGCGATCGTCGCGCCCTATATCGGCGCGCTGTCGCTGGCCGACGCGCCGCAGATGTTCGCCGCGGCCTTTCTCGGGTTTCTGCTCGCGGACGCGACCCTGATCTTCGCTGCCGGCCTGCCCGCGGTGCGCCGGTTCTTCCTCACCCACGGCGTCGCGGTGACGCGGCTTGTCGGGGTAATCTTCATCCTGTTCGGCGCCCGCTCGATCGCCGACGCCGCGGGCAGCGCGATGCGGAAGGCGGCTTGAGGCGGCGTCATCGAAGAACTCGGATTGCACAGCAAGGAGCGGAGTTCGGCGGAGGACCGCACGACATAAAAGGCGGGAACGTGAAGACAAATCCCGGAGCCGTTCCTATGTCGATGTCCATGATCGAAACCAGCCGCCGTCCCGCCGCCCGTGAGGACTCTTGGTTTGAGGCCGTGCGCCGCCGCGACCGCGCGTTCGACGGCAACGTGTTCTTCGCCGTCCGCACCACCGGCGTCTATTGCCGCCCGAGCTGCGCCTCGCGGCCGGCGAAGCGCGAAAACGTCTCCTTCTACGAGACCGCCGATGCGGCCGAGCGGGCGGGATTCCGAGCCTGTAAGCGTTGCCGCCCCGATCGGCTCGGTGGGGCGGACCCGCAGGTTGAGGCGGTGCGCCGCGCCTGCGAGCGGATCGCCTCGGCCGAGGAGGCGCCGTCGCTCAAGGAGCTCGCGGCGGGCGCGGGGTTGAGCGCGTTCCACTTCCACCGCGTGTTCAAGAAAATCGCCGGCGTCACGCCGAAGGCCTACGCCGCTGAGATGCGGGCGCGCCGCGCGGCGGACGGGCTGCTCGCGGCCGGGACGATAACCGAAGCGATCTACGACGCCGGCTTCAACTCTTCGAGCCGCTTCTACGAGACCGCGACGGCCCGATTGGGCATGACCCCGACCGCGGTCCGCCGGGGCGGGCAGGGCGCCGCGATCCGTTTCGCGGTCGGCCAGTCGTCGCTAAGCAGACTCCCTCAGCTTGACCAACAAATCGCAGGTGTGATTCGATCTTCGCGTTGATTCGCGGAGGCGGGGCGTGGCGGGCAAATCTCGGGTGACGGCGGGTGACCAACAGCGCAACGCACTGCTGACGTTAGCCCATTCACGCGATCGGGGCGAGGCTGATCGGGCGCGGGCGATATTGCTGACGTTGTCGGGATGGACCAGCCCGCGCATTGCGGAAGCCTTCAGCGTGCGCGAAGACACGGTGCGTCTTTGGCGCAGCGAGTTCGCGCGCGGCGGTGTCGAGGCGTTGAAGGCGACCGTGGCGCTCGGCCCGCCACCGGTAAAGACCGAAGCCGCGCTGCGTGTCGTCGCGCCTCTGCTCGAAGCTCCCGTCGCCGACCGGCCCAACTGGACGATCCCGCGCCTCATGGCCGAGATCGAGGCGCGCGAGGGCGTCAAGATCGGCAAGTCGCAGTTGTCCAAGGCGTTGCGAAAAAAAACTTCCGTTGGCGGCGGCCCCGGCACACGCTGAAAGGCCGCCAGATTGCCGCCGAGATCGAACGCGTGGGACTGCGCCTTCAACTGCGCAAGGCTCAGGCCGAAGCCGGCGACATCATCCTCCTCTACGGCGACGAGAGCGAGGCCCTGACGCACCCTTATCTGGCGCGGGCGTGGGCCTTGCGCGGTGCGGACCTGCGGGTGCCGGCGCCGGGTCAGGCCAAGAAAGTGGCGATAATCGGCTCACTCGATCATGTCACGCGCCAGTTGATTGTGCATACGAGCCAGACCAAGCGCAGCCGCGACTTCATCGCTCACCTCGAGCAACTCGACCACCTGTTCGGTCCTCAACCAGGACGGGCAATAAAACCGGTCGTACTGGTCGAGGACAACGGGCCGATCCATGTCAGCAAGCTCACTCTTAAAGCCATCGAGGCGCGCAAACACTGGCTCACCGTCGAGTGGCTGCCAAAATACGCACCCGAACTCAACGACATCGAGGTTGTCTGGCACGATCTCAAGGCGCGCCATCTGGCCCATCAGACCTTCGCTGATGCCGACGTCCTCGACCGCGCAATCCACGCAGCCGTGGCTGCCCTGAACCGGGAGCGAACTGTCAATCCGTTGGTCATTCAAAGAATCTCTGCTTAGGCGCCGTGCTGGTCGCCGCGACCGCCAAGGGGGTTTGCGCCATCATGCTCGGCGAAGATCCCGACGCGCTGGTGCGCGAAATTGCAGGACCGTTTCCCTCGGGCCGACCTTGAGGGCGGCGACGCCGGCTTCGAGCGGACGGTCGCAGAGGTCGTCGGCCTGGTGGAGGCGCCCGGTCAGCGCTTCGACCTGCCGCTCGACATCCGCGGCACCGTCTTTCAGCAGCGGGTGTGGGAGGCGCTGCGCGCCATCCCTGCCGGGCGGACGGCGACCTACGCCGAAATCGCGAAAGCGGTCGGCCATCCCACCGCGGCGCGCGCGGTCGCCCAGGCCTGCGCCGCCAATCCGCTGGCGATTGCGATCCCCTGCCATCGCGTGGTGCGGACCGACGGCGACCTTTCCGGCTATCGCTGGGGAGTCGAGCGCAAGCGCGAGCTGCTCGGCCGCGAGGCCGCGTGATGGCGGCCCTCACCCCAACCCTAACCCCTGGAAGGCCCTCACCCCAACCCCTCTCCCCGGGGGAGAGGGGTGAAACGGCGGCGCCGCGTTTCCTTCTCCCTTGGGGAGAAGGTGGCGCGAAGCGCCGGATGAGGGCGAGGCCGCGATCGACGCGCTTGATTGGCCGGCGATCGAGGCGGAACTCGACGCGCAGGGCTCGGCGGTCGCGCCGGCGCTGATCTCGCCGGGAACGTGCCGCGAACTCGCCGCTCTCTACTGGGACGATGCGCGGTTCCGCTCCCGCATCGTGATGGCGAGCCACGGTTTTGGCCGGGGCGAGTACAAATATTTTGCCGATCCCCTGCCTGAGCTGATCGTCACGCTGCGCCGCAGCCTCTATCGGCGGCTCGCGCCGATCGCCGACCGCTGGAACGCGGCGATGGGCCTGCCCACTCGCTACCCCGCCGAGCACGAGGCGTTCCGCGCCCGCTGCCATGATGCAGGTCAGACGCGGCCGACGCCTCTCCTCCTTCGCTATGGCCCAGGCGACTACAATTGCCTGCATCAGGACGTGTACGGCGAGCACCTGTTTCCGCTCCAGGTCGCGATCCTGCTCAGCGAGCCGGGCCGCGACTTTGCAGGCGGCGAGTTCGTGCTGACCGAGCAGCGGCCGCGCATGCAGTCGCGCGCCGAGGTCGTGAGTTTCGCCCAAGGCGACGGCGTGATCTTCGCCGTGCGCGAGCGGCCCGTCCAGGGCGCGCGCGGCGCCTATCGCGTCACGATGCGCCACGGGGTCAGCCGGTTGCGCAGCGGCGAGCGCTTCACGCTGGGCGTCATCTTCCACGACGCGGCCTGACGCTTCCGCGAGGTCGCACGCGGATTGAGGAACCTTTCGTTTTCCGAACGCCGGTCGTCCTCAGTCTGACAAATGCGGACCCTGCCAACTGATCACGATGCGAGGACAGAGCGGCGAGGATGAGGGCCGCCTCGGCCGCCGCGTCGCCCAAATCATCCAGGATCAGGATCCCGCAATGTGGGCGCGAGTCGCGATGCACCAATGCGCCGATGTCACGGTCTTTCGTCAGAAGGATTCGCCCATCTGCGAAAGCCTCGGCCAATCGGGATTCATCGCCGGGATCAGCAGCCCGTTCGCCTATGTAGACGACATCATGGCCCGCATCTCGCATGGCCCGAACCGCGCGTGCCACGATATTCGAATCCGCAAGCAGGCGCACGCTATTCGGCGGCGAACGTGAAACCCTCCGCCGCTGCGACCTCGCTCAGGCGCGCGGCGTAAAGAAGGCAGGCGTCGATGTCTTCCAACTCGAGCGCGGGATAGGCCTCCAGGACCGCTTCACGGCTGGCGCCGTTCGCGAGCATGGTCAAGACCATTGAGGGCGTGATGCGACGGCCCCTTATCACAGGCTTGCCGCCCATTTTTCCGCGTTCAGGGGCGATGCGGGTAAGTAGATCGGCAGCGTTCATCGTCCAAAGATAGCATGTATCGACGCGCGCTCGAAGCGCATCGTCAGGGCGTCCGATCTCCCGGCGCGCCTTCGACGCTCCGTCGAGAGGATCGGCGCCGACCTCACCGGCGGCGGGGCGGTTGCGCACTCGGGCTTCGGCGCTTAACTACCCGGACGAAAGTCCGTTAGCTCCGAGGCCCCGATGCCCAACGTCCGCCAGCCCGCAATCTTCATTCCCCACGGCGGGGGTCCGTGTTTCTGGATCGAGTTCCCGCCGCCGTTCGGCCCGCACGCCTGGGATCGCTTGCGCGATTACCTCGCCGGGCTCGTCAAGTCGCTGCCCGAGCGGCCGAAGGCGTTTCTGGTCATCACCGCCCATTGGGAGGCGGATAAGCCGACGGTCAGCGTCAATCCGCATCCCGGCATGCTCTACGACTACTATGGCTTCCCGAAGCACACCTACGAGCTGAAATATCCCGCGCCCGGCGCGCCGGAGCTGGCGGCCGAGGTCAAGGGGCTCATCGAGAAGGCGGGGCTGCCGGTCGCGACTGAGGGCGAGCGCGGTTTCGACCACGGGGTGTTCGTGCCGTTCCTCATCGTCGATCCGAAGGCGCAAATTCCGGTCGTCATGCTGTCGCTGCGCAAGGACCTCGACCCCGCGTTCCACATCAAGCTCGGCAAAGCGCTTGAGCCGTTGCGCGACGAGGGGGTCGCATCGTCGGCAGCGGCATGAGCTTCCACGACCTGCGCAGCTTCCGCGACGGCGACACGACCGCCTCCGCCGCGTTCGACGCCTGGCTCGACGAGACCGCGAAAGCCGCGCCCAAAGAGCGCGAGGCGCGCCTTTCCGCCTGGGACAAGGCGCCGTCGGCGCGCGCCTGCCACCCGCGCGAGGAGCACCTCCTGCCGCTGATGGTGGTCGCCGGCGCCGCCGGCGAGAGCGAAGGGACGCGCGACTTCAACGACAAGATCGGCGGCAAGATGATCTCGGCGTTTCGGTTCGGGTAAGAGCGGGCGGCGCACCTGCCCCTCGTGGGCGGATTGAACGCGCCCCCGCCCCCCTTGTGGGGGCGGGAGATGGGGCGCCCGGCGGACGATTAGCGAGGGTGCTCTTTGGAGCGCGGCGCCGCGGCGTCCCGAAGGCACAATTCCTAAAAAGAGAAATTTGTCTGGCCAGTTCGCGAGCTGTGCGTATAATTCCAAATCCGCTGCGCCCACAGCATTTCAAGTAACGAAAGGAGAACAAGTAGATCGTAATGAGCGTGAATTCTACACCGCCGTCATTGCGAGGAGCGCAGCGACGAAGCAATCCAGGGATCGTAGAATCTCCTCACGATCCTCCGGAATTCTTTTCCTCCGGGCTTGACCCTTGGGTCGCTCGCAACGACGGGCCGAATCGAACTTGAGTTCCTCTTGGAAGTCAGCGTCCGGGCCAAAGGTCATCGTCGGCTCGCCGCTAAGCGTATGGACTCGCTCAGAACGGCAATGGGGCGCCTCTTGTCAGGAGTTGGGATGGGCTTGCCGACAGTTGGCGTCGGCGCCGCCATGATTTGGCGCCGAAGGCCTTAGTCGGGCGGCCAGACGGGGGCGAATCGCGGCACGAGATGCAGCGCCGTTCCCTCCCACGGATGGGCGCGCGCGACGTCCTCGTCGAGTTCGACCCCGAGGCCCGGCTCGTCGGGCGGGATGACGAAGCCGTCTTCCCAGCGGATCGGCTTTTTGAGAATCCGAGCGTGGAATCCGTCCCAGCGCTCGATGCTCTCCAGAATGAGGAAGTTCGGGCTGCAGGCCGCGAGCTGGACATTGGCCGCGCCGACGATCGGGCCGCAATAGAGATGCGGCGCGATCTGCGCGTAATGGGCTTCCGCCATCGCCGCGATCTTCTTGGCTTCCAGGATCCCGCCGACCCGGCCGAGGTTCATCTGCAGGATCGAGGCCGCGCCGGTTTCGAGCACGCGCGCGAATTCATACTTGGTGGTGAGCCGCTCGCCGGTCGCGATCGGCATGCGACATTGCGCCGCGACTTTCGCCATCTCCTCCGGCGCCTCGGGCGGCGTCGGCTCCTCGAACCATAGCGGCTCATAGGGCTCGATCCGTCGCGCCAGGCGCAGCGCGCCGGACACGGTGAACTGTCCGTGGGTGCCGAACAGAAGATCGCACTTCGTTCCGACCGCCTCGCGCAGCGTCCTGCAGAAACGCTTCGCTGAGCGCGAGCCGCTCGAGGCTCGGCTGGCGCGGATCGAAGGTCGAATAGGGTCCGGCGGGATCGAATTTCACCGCGGTGAAGCCCTGCGCCATATATTTGAGCGCGCGCTCGGCGGCGGCCTCGGGGACCGAATAGACCGGACTGTCGGAATAGGCGTGCGAGCCCGGCTCGTCCGGATAGAGATAGGTGTAGCTGCGCAGCCGCTCGTGGACCTTGCCGCCAAGGAGTTCGTAGACCGGCTTGCCGACCGCCTTGCCGACAATGTCCCACAGCGCCATCTCGATTCCGGAGAGGACGCCCATCAGCGAGATGTCGGGCCGGCCGGAGTAGCCGCGGCCGTAGACGTTGCGCCACAGGGCTTCGATCCGGAACGGGTCGGCCCCCTCGACATGGCGCTCGAACACATCCTCGATCATCGCGACGATCGCCTTGGGCGCGAAGCTCGCCGCGTAGACCTCGCCAACCCCCTCGATCCCGCAGGCTGTCTTGAGCTTGAGGAACAGAAAGTAGCGGCCGCCGAAGGCGGGCGGCGGATTGCCGACGACGAAGGTTTTCAGTTCGGCGATTTTCATGCGCGGCCCGAGTCTTTGCCGGCTTACGCCGAACGGCGCCTCAGAACACGATCACGTTGCGGAGCGCCGCGCCGGATCGCGACGAGGCCACGGCCTCGTTGATCGCCTCCAGCCGGTATCGCCCGCTGATCAGCTCATCGAGCTTGAGGCGCCCTTCGCGGTAGAGCGCGACAAGATTGGGCACGTCGATCGGCGGCCGCGCCGAGCCCATCTTGGAGCCGAGGATCTTGTGCCCGTCGGCCGCGACCCAGCCCGGATCGATCGTCGCCATCACCCCGGAGGGCGGCATGCCGACGAGCACGGTCATCCCGTTGCGTTTCATCAGCGACACGCCCTGTTCGGCTGCGCCCTTGACGCCGACCGTGACGAACACGGCGTCCGCCTTCCGGCCGTCGGTGAATTCCTTGACCTTGGCGCGGACGTCTTCGTCTTTGGCGTTGATCGTTCGGGTCGCGCCAAATTCGCGCGCCGCGGCGAGCTTGCTCGGCTCGATGTCGATGGCGATGATCGGCGAGCAGCCGGAAAGCCTCGCGCCCTGGATGGCGTTGAGGCCGACCCCGCCGCAACCGATGACCGCGACGCTCGACCCCGCCCTGACCTTGGCCGTGTTGACGACCGCGCCATATCCGGTCAGCACGCCGCAGGCGATCAGCGCGGCGCTGTCGAGCGGCACGTCCTCGGGGATGGCGATCGCCTGCGAAGCGTCGACGACCGCGTGTTCGGCGAAAGCGCCGGTGCGCAGCCCGTGCACGAGCGGCTTGCCAGCGCTGTCGGCGAGCGGGCTTTGGCGATCGAGCGGGAACACCTCCTCGCAGAACACCGGAGCGCCCTCGGCGCAGGCGGGGCAGAAGCCGCAATAGCGGATGAGGGTTGCGACGACATGATCGCCTGCCTTGAGCCGCGTCACGCCCGCGCCGACGGCTTCGACGATCCCCGCCGCCTCGTGCCCATAGACGGCCGGCAGCTCGCCGCCCCACGCCCCGTCCATGTAGAAGATATCGCTGTGGCAGATCGCGCAGGCCGCCATTCTGATCAGGACCTCGCCCGGACCCGGCCCGTCGAGGTCGATCGATTCGATGGTCAGCGGGGCGCCGAAGGTGCGGCAGACGGCGGCTCTCGTCTTCATGGGTCGCGCTCGCGGATTGGCTGCTCGATAAAGAGGCTTGCGTGAAGTTTCACGGCCCCGCAGGGAGATCAAGCGCAGTCTTGATGCCGGCGGGCGAATTTTTTGCGTTGCTGCGCGAGCCCGGACCGGGAGGGGTGAGTTCCCTCGGCAGGCCGGGCGTCCCGCTGGGAACGCGCCAATTTCGCCTGCACTCGCGGATTTGGATCCGGGTATCTGACGCTAACCGAACGTTATTGCTTTCCGACAGCCTTGGTCGTAGTATTAACCTAGAGCATCGGGCTTTTATCCGATCCGGGTGCCATGTTCGCAGCTTTGGGGGGGAACGTTCACCATGAATATCAAGGCGCTCAGTCTCGGCCTGACGCTCGCCTCGGCGGCTGTCAGCAGCGGTCATGCGACGGAAATCCTGTTCACCGTCACAGGCGGCGATCCGACCACCACGTTCGAACTGCCGGCGATGCCGACCCCGGACGGCTTCAACCTGGACTTCGGGTTCAACTTTGACTCCGTCCCGGCCGTTTACGGGGGGTCTGCGATAATTCTATCCGACCTGATTTTTTACAACTCTTTCCTCAGCGGCGGCTTTCAGGACGACAACTTTTTCGATCTGCAGGGCTGGCAATTGTACAGCGGCCCGGAAAGCAGCCCCACGTTCACGCCCGGAGTCTATACCGGAATGTACAATGTGTACGATGGAGCCACCGACACCGTGACGCTCACGGCGGTGCCCGAGGTCTCCACCTGGGCGATGCTGCTCGCTGGCTTCGCCGGCCTGGGCTTTGCAGCCTATCGCCGCACCAGGGGGAGGGCGATTTCTCTGATCGATTGAGCGTTCGCGTTGACGGCTGGTAGACCGGCATCGTGATGGGTTTTTGGGGATCGAGTTTCGCGTGAAGTGCCGATTGCTCGAATAGTTTTTCAACGCAAGGGGGAGGGTCATGAGGAAATTGAATTTGTTTTTTTGCGCGACCGCGGTGTCCGCGATCGTCGCCAGCGTCGCGGCGGGCAAAACGGCGATTGCCGCTGAACCGAGTCCCGCGATTTCCACACCTTATGGATATTCCAGGGATTCCGAGCAGCTTCAGGCCCGTGACTGATGCCGACACCGGGGCGTTCAGCAGCCCGAACATGACGGTCGAAGTCGTTCTCGCGCCCTCCAACGAGGCGCAGCTTTCCGAGCTTTTGGCGAACCTCTACGACCCGAACAGCCCAAACTATGGACACTGGCTAGGAACAGGAGAGTTCAATTCGCGGTTTGCGCCGAGCGCCGCGCGGATCGCCGCGATCCAAAATCATCTGCGCGCCAGTGGATTGACCATTCAACAATCTTCGTCCCCGTTCCTCGTGCGGGCGAGCGGACCGAGCGGCGCAGTGGCGACGGCTTTCGCGACGGCCCTGCGCACGTACCGCAATCCCAGGGGCATCGCTTATTTTTCGAACGCCGCGCCGATCAACTTGCCGGAAAACTTGACCTCCGGAGTTCTCGGCGTGGTCGGGCTTTCGAATACCGTGCGCGCGCACCCTCGGGTGATGCGGGCCCCTCTCGCAAGACCGTCGTCAGCGCAAGGCCCCCTCGCATCATCCTCGATCTCGGGCTGTCAGACGCCATATCCGACAATCGCGCAGCTGTTCTCTGGCCAGCCCTATCCATTCGGCTATGGCGCCGGTCCGGGATGCAACGGTCTGACGCCGTCGCAAGATAACTCGATCTACGGCGCGCCTAATGTGGGCGTTTCGGGCAAAGGCGCGGATGTCGCCCTTGGGCTGTTCGAGCTCTCCGCCTACCAGCAGTCCGACATCGCCTTATGGGCGCGGACTTTCTATGGCGCGGCATTCACGCCGCCGCTCGTTGACATCCTTGTCGATGGCGGTCCGCTGAACCCGATCTGCCCGGAAGGCGATACCTGTCCCGCCGGATATCAATGGGTATGCGGGAGACATCGAGGTCGACGCCGATATCGAGATGCAACTCGCGATCTCGCCGAACGCAAGCCATCTCCTGATCTATAACGCGCCCAACGATTACACCGGGCAGACCAGCTTGGACGAGTACACGCAAATCGCAAATGACAACAGGGCCGCAGTCGTCAGCTCGAGCTGGGGCCTATGCGAGAATGACGCTGGCGCCGGATACGTCCAGGCCGAGAACCTGATCTTCGAGCAGATGGCCATGCAGGGGCAAAGCATGTTCGGCGCGGCCGGCGACACTGGCGCTTTCGATTGCATCCGGAGCGATGGCACGAACATCATCAACGTCGACGACCCGCCCACCCAGCCCTGGGTGACGAGCGTCGGCGGGACCTCGTTCGCGTCGTATAATCCCGGCGCAAACCCAACTCCATATTATGCCAGGGGCGTGGAGACGGTGTGGAACGTCTACGACCTTTGCAGCGAGAACCCGACTGACGGCGTTTCAGGCTATACGCTATGCGCGGACTTTGGCGCGGGCGGCGGCGGGAATAGCCAGTTCTGGGGCCGCCCCGCCTACCAGACCGGGCCGGGCGTCAGCAATCCTTACTCGACGGTCGGCAATGGGACGACGCAATGTTCCCTTGCCGCGGTGGGAGAGCCATGCCGGGAGGTTCCGGACGTATCCGCCAATGCCGACGAGTTTACTCCCTACGCGGAATATTGCACCGGGAGCGCCGCTACGCCGAACAGCGTGTGCGCGACCTTCAGCGGCGGCCAGATCCCGCCCGGTTGGTTTGGCATTGGCGGAACGAGTCTGTCATCGCCGCTTTGGTCCGGCGTCATCGCCGACCGCGTCAGCTTCTTGCACCACCGCGTCGGCAACCTGAACCCGCTGATTTACTCGTTATTGAAGTCGACGCAATATCACACGTATTTCAATGACATCAACGGAATGGGGCAATCAACTACGAACAACGGCTTTTTCCCGACCACCCCCGGGTACGACATGGCGACCGGCGTCGGCACGCCAATCATGAAAGCCTTGATCACCAAATAGGCCAGCGGATTGCGGACTCCTTGCCGAGGTTTGATCTGGGGAATGGTCGTGGCGACGCCCCGTCTCCCCTGCGGGTTAGCGGCGATTCGGCCGATGGGTGCAGGATTCCGAGGGTGGCGGCGATTCGACGGCGAATTTGGGCGCTGGTCCAAGTGTTGCCTGATGAATTCAACATAGGGGAGCGAAAATGAGCGGATTGTCCGGCACGAGGGAGAACTCCTGGCGTTTGGCCCTGGTTCTCGCGGCGGTCTTCGGCTCGGGCGGGAGCTTGGCCATCGCCCAGTCGAACGCGCCGCCATGTCCAGATAGCGTGTTGGCGCCCTTCGGCCTCGCGCCCGATAGCCACTGCAACGGGACGGGATGCATGCTGCCGTTCAAAAACTACAAATGGTGGACCGCTTTCACGTTCAATAAAAATGAGGGGTACTACAACGGTGGTCTCGGGACAATTTTTGCGCCCGAACATGTTGCGCTAGGCGGCAATGGCGACATGATTCTCAAGATGGCCAAGGATTGGAACAACAATAGAGAATGGGCCGGCGCCGAAGCGGTGCTGATGTTCAATGCGGACGGCAGCCAAGCCAACTTGGGCTATGGCGACTATCTCGTGACCGCCGAATTGATGTCGCCGCCACAGGCGAAATGGGATGACTACGATCCAAATGTGGCATTCGGCTTGTTCACCTTCGAGCGTCCAGGCACGGGATCGGCAGGAAACCCTGCGCGGGAGGTGGATTTGGCCGAGATTTCACGGTGGGGTTGGAATCACACAAATCCTCCAGTGTGCCCATTTTCCGGCTTCGATAACAAATTTGACAGGGCCACTCTTTGTCAGGGCGATGCACAGTTCGCTCTCCAGCAATTCACGCAAAAGAAGGGAATGGTGCATCGCTATGATGTCGGTCCGATTAAAGAGGTCACGCTCGTCATGAGGTGGCGGAAGGGCCAGGTCACCTTCGACAAGTATCATGGAACGGGCTTGACGCTCGGCAATCTCCCGGAGCCGGACACCGAATGGAAAACACCAACCGAACCGCTTGAGGACGACCTCAGCTCTTTCGTCCCTGAATCGAAATGTCAACGATTCCACATCAACCTCTGGTTGGGCAATTTTATCGGTAAGCCCCCTTTTGCCCCCCACGATGGCCCGACCAATCAGGAGGACGTTGAGGTGGCGATCAAGAACTTCGAGTTCAATCCGCAGTAATTGCGCCGGGTCGATGTCGTCAGAGCGCGCCCGGAGAATTCCGCAAAGGAAAGAGACCATGCGGATTATGTCGGGGGTCTCGCAATTCCTGCAGAACCCCGTCGAGGCGTACTACAAGGCGGTCAGCCAGTGGCACGAGCGCCGCGATCGCAGCGATGCGCCCAGCGATCGCATGCTTGACAGGAATTGGCGACAGCGGCTTGGCGTCTCCAACGACGATTGCGAGCGCACCAACCGGCTGTGTCGCTCGATCGAGGCCACCCTCACCGCCAAAGGCATTCGCCCGGGGCCGGAGAGCTATCTCTTCTGGAACGACGGCGACCCAGCCTTTCTGCAGGCCATCTGGCGCCTCATCCGGCGGCTCAACGGAAGAGTTCCGCCGGTCGGTTCAATGTGAAAGCTTGATCTGCGAAGCCGAGCCGATTTGCCCGCGCGGTCTCGAACGCTCGGCCTGAGTGTCGCCAATGGTTGGGTTTATCCTACATATTCGAATATGATTGTCTCGCTTATGCGAGCGGCGAAGCGGCGGCGGCCGGAGACCACCGGGTTGAAGTCGACGCTAAACCGGGTCGCAAGCTACTGAATGAATTGAGGCGGCGCGGTAAGACGGCGGAAAGGCCGCGTTGCGACCGGCCGGCGCTGACGGCTGAACGACGCGGAGATGGGCCTTATTCAATTTCTGTTGATCTTGGCGCTGCGGCGCAAAAATTGTTGGCGACCCCCTTGGCAGGGGCGATCGAAGAGGCTAAGAGGCCCGTTCGGGGTTGACGGCGCGATGCGACCCCGAATGATCATACATGGCTACCGCCCTGCGAGGACAAAGACTGAATAGAAGTCGGTCGGAGCGGGAGCGGCGGATGGGCCGGAGGACGGAAAGGGTAAACCTTTGCGTCCGTTCCGGCCGTGTCCTGTCCGAGACTGCCGGCGCGTAAAGCCTTTGGGCGGCACGCTTAATTCCCGAAAACCCCGCGAGGGGCCGGGGGCCAGCATAGACGGGGAAAACCGGGTTTTCAAACCGGCCGGCGCATCGCCGGGCGGACAATGCGGTTCGAACCTTCTGTCCGGCGTCGGGCGATCAAGCCCGCTTCCGGGGACAGGCGCAAGTCGTCGCGGCGCTCGATTCTTCCGGATCGCGCGGCGCGGCATGTGCAACAGGCGGGTTTGGGAATTCTTCCAGCCCGCCAACCGGAGACGAGCACCGTGGATAGAGCGGAAAAGAAAGAAGCGGTGGCTTCGCTGCATGACGTCTTCTCCAAGACGTCGGTCGTGGTCGCCGCCCACTATTCCGGCCTGACCGTCGCCCAGATGCAGCGTTTGCGCAAGCAGATGCGGCAGGCGGGCGCCAACGTTCAGGTCGCTAAGAATTGCCTCGCCCAGATTGCTCTCCAAGGCACGGACGTCGCCTCGATCAGCCCCTTGCTCAAGGGGCCGACGTTGATCGCTTACTCGAGCGATCCGGTGGCGGCGGCCAAGGCGGCCGTGGCGTTCGCCAAAGATCACGAGAAATTCGTGGTTCTGGGCGGGGCCATGGGCAAGACGGCCCTGAACGTCGAAGGGGTAAGGGCGCTCGCGACCCTGCCGTCCCTCGACGAGCTGCGCGCCAAACTGCTGGGGCTCATCATGGCCCCGGCGACCAAGCTTGCCCAGCTCTCCACCGCGCCAGCTGCGAAGCTCGCGCGCGTTGTCGGGGCCTATGCCGCCAAAGACGCAGCCTGAGGCTCAAGGGTCTTCACAAACATTCGGTTCGAACTACATATAGGAACACCATCAATGGCCAATCTCGAAAAAATCGTCGACGAACTCTCGAGCCTCACGGTCCTGGAGGCCGCAGAGCTTGCGAAATTGCTTGAATCGAAGTGGGGCGTCTCCGCCGCCGCCGCGGTCGCCGTTGCGGCGGCCCCGGCAGGCGCCGTCGCCGCTGCGCCGGTCGAGGAGAAGACTGAGTTCACGGTCGTGCTTGCGGCTGTGGGCGAGAAGAAGATCGAGGTCATCAAGGAAGTCCGGGCGATCACCGCGCTCGGCCTGAAGGAAGCCAAGGATCTCGTGGAAGGCGCGCCGAAGCCGGTCAAGGAAGGCATCGGCAAAGAAGAGGCCGAGAAGATCAAGGCCGCCCTCGAGAAGGCTGGCGCGAAGGTCGAGCTCAAGTAATGAGCGACCGGCCCGTAGCGGGCCCAATTGACAAGATGGACGGTCCCGGCGTTCCGCCAGGGACCGCTCCCGCGTTTTGAAGGCGGCTTTAAGCGTGGCGTCTTAAAAGCCGCGTCAAAGCCGCGCCGGCGGGCTGTTACGAGGCCGTCAGGCAGCGTGGGCGCGTTGAAGAAGAAGATCAGAGGGGCGTCCGTTGCGTCCCGCTACCTTACGGACCGGCGGCTGTGGGCTTTTATAAGCACGCGGCGCCGTTCCGGAAAGGCGCAAGAATTGAGGAGCGACATGGCGCAGACATTCACCGGCCGTAAGCGCGTTCGCAAAGTCTTCGGGCACGTCAAGGAAGTCGGCGAAATGCCGAACCTGATCGAGGTGCAGAAGGCCTCTTATGACCAGTTTCTCTTGATGGACCCCGCGAAGGGCGGGCGTCCGAACGAGGGCCTGCAGGCGGTGTTCAAGTCGGTGTTTCCGATCAAGGACTTCGCTGACACCGCTCATCTCGAGTTCGTCAAGTACGAATACGAGGCGCCGAAATATGACGTCGATGAATGCCGCCAGCGCGGGATGACTTACGCCGCCCCGCTCAAGGTGACACTGCGCCTCATTGTGTTCGACGTCGACCCGGAGACGCAAGCGAAGTCGGTCAAGGACATCAAGGAGCAGGACGTATACATGGGCGACATGCCGCTCATGACGACCAACGGGACCTTTATTGTCAATGGCACCGAGCGCGTCATCGTCTCCCAGATGCACCGCAGTCCCGGCGTGTTCTTCGACCACGATAAGGGCAAGAGCCACTCCTCCGGCAAACTCCTGTTCGCCGCTCGCATCATTCCCTATCGCGGATCGTGGCTCGACATCGAGTTCGACGCGAAGGATATCGTTTACGCGCGCATCGATCGGCGTCGCAAGATTCCGGTCACCTCGCTGCTCTATGCGCTCGGTCTCGACGGCGAGGAGATTCTGGCCACCTTCTATCGCCACATCGTCTATGCGCGGCTCAACGACGGCTGGCGGGTGCCCTTTGACGCCGACCGCATGAAGGGTCTGAAGGCGACCGTCGACATGATCGACGCCGACACGGGCGAAGTCGCCATCGAGGCGGGCAAGAAGCTTACCGTGCGCACGTCGCGTCAGCTCGCCGACAAGGGCCTGAAGGCGCTGCGCGCCAGCGACGCTGACCTCTATGGGCAGTATATCGCCGAGGACCTCTACAACCCGGGGACCGGCGAAATCTACGCCGAAGCAGGAGACGAGATTACCGAGAAATCGCTTGCCTTGCTGCTGGAGGCCGGGTTCGACGAATTGCCTATCCTTGACATCGATCATGTCAACATCGGTCCCTACATCCGCAACACGCTGAAAGTCGACAAGAACTCTTCACGTGAGGACGCCCTCTTCGACATCTATCGCGTTATGCGTCCGGGCGAGCCGCCGACGATCGAGAGCGCCGAGGCGATGTTCCAGTCGTTGTTCTTCGACTCTGAGCGCTACGACCTCTCGGCAGTTGGCCGGGTGAAGATGAATATGCGCCTCGATCTCGACGCCCCCGACACGCAGCGCACGCTGCGCAAGGAGGACATCCTTGCCGTGGTGAAGGCGCTCGTTGCGCTGCGCGACGGCCGCGGCGAGGTGGACGACATCGATCACCTTGGCAACAGGCGCGTGCGCTCGGTCGGCGAATTGATGGAAAATCAGTATCGCATCGGCCTCCTGCGCATGGAACGCGCGATCAAGGAGCGGATGTCCTCGGTCGAGATCGACACGATCATGCCGCAGGACCTTATCAACGCCAAACCGGCGGCGGCGGCGGTGCGCGAGTTCTTCGGCTCGTCTCAACTGTCTCAGTTTATGGACCAGACGAACCCGCTCTCCGAGATCACCCACAAGCGCCGCCTTTCCGCGCTCGGTCCGGGTGGGCTCACGCGCGAGCGCGCCGGGTTCGAGGTGCGCGACGTGCATCCGACTCACTATGGCCGCATCTGCCCGATTGAAACGCCCGAGGGGCCAAACATCGGGCTCATCAATTCGCTGGCGACCTTCGCTCGCGTCAACAAGTACGGCTTCATCGAATCCCCCTACCGCAGGGTGCGCGAAGGGAAGGTCACAGAGGAAGTCGCGTATCTATCCGCGATGGAAGAGCAGAAATATTCTGTCGCGCAGGCCGATACGCCCATCGACGCGAGCGACCGGCTGACCGGCGACCTCATCGTCTGCCGGCACGCTGGCGACGTTGTGTTTCTCCCGGCCGACCGCGTCGACTATATGGACGTTTCCCCCAAGCAGCTCGTCTCCGTAGCGGCGGCGCTCATCCCGTTCCTCGAAAACGACGACGCCAATCGCGCCCTGATGGGCTCGAACATGCAGCGCCAGGCGGTGCCGCTCGTTCGCTCGGACGCGCCGCTGGTCGGCACCGGCATGGAGGCGATCGTGGCGCGCGACTCGGGGGCGGCGATCGCCGCGCGCCGAGCCGGCGTCGTCGATCAGATTGACGCGACCCGCATCGTCGTGCGCGCGACTGAGGAAACCGACGCCACCAAGCCCGGCGTCGACATCTACCGGCTGATGAAATTCCAGCGTTCCAACCAGTCGACCTGCATCAATCAGAAGCCTCTGGTAAGGGTCGGCGACCGGGTCGAACAGGGCGACATCATCGCCGACGGCCCGTCGACCGATCTTGGCGACCTGGCGCTGGGCCGTAACGTTCTGGTCGCCTTCATGCCCTGGAACGGCTACAACTTCGAGGAACTCGATCCTGCTTTCCGAGCGTATCGTCAAGGACGATGTGTTCACCTCGATTCACATCGAGGAGTTCGAGGCGATGGCGCGCGACACCAAGCTCGGTCCCGAGGAAATCACGCGCGACATTCCGAACGTCTCGGAAGAAGCGCTGAAGAACCTCGACGAAGCAGGCATCGTGTACATCGGGGCGGAAGTCGTGGCTGGCGACATTCTCGTCGGCAAGATCACCCCGAAGGGCGAAAGCCCAATGACGCCCGAAGAGAAACTGTTGCGGGCCATATTCGGCGAGAAAGCCTCGGACGTGCGCGACACATCGTTGCGCGTTCCCCCCGGCGTGCAGGGCACGATCGTCGAAGTGCGAGTCTTTAATCGTCACGGAGTTCGACAAAGACGAGCGCGCCCAGGCGATCGAACGCGAGGAGATCGAACGTCTCGCCAAGGATCGCGACGACGAGCAGGCGATCCTCGATCGCAACGTCTATGCGCGTTTGGCCGACACGCTCGAGGGCAAGCGCGCGCTCTCGGGACCGAAGGGTTTCAAGAAGGATCAGGTGCTGACCCGCGCACTCCTCGAGGAGCAGCCGCGGTCGCAGTGGTGGAGCTTCGCGCTCGAGTCCGACCAGACGATGTCGGAGATCGAGGCGATGCGCAAG
The DNA here is from genome assembly GCA_963839185.1 of uncultured Alphaproteobacteria bacterium. Taxonomy (GTDB): domain Bacteria; phylum Pseudomonadota; class Alphaproteobacteria; order Rhizobiales; family Beijerinckiaceae; genus Roseiarcus. The sequence goes on from CAWIUD010000027.1 coordinate 20,625, forward strand.
CAATACGACGAATCGAAGAAGTCGCTGGAAAGCCGCTTCCTCGACAAGGTCGAGAAGCTGCAGCGCGGCGATGAACTGCCGCCCGGCGTCATGAAAATGGCGAAGGTGTTCATTGCGGTGAAGCGCAAGATCCAGCCCGGCGACAAAATGGCGGGACGGCATGGCAACAAGGGGGTCGTTTCGCGAATCGTGCCCCAAGAGGACATGCCCTTTCTTGAGGACGGAACGCCGGTTGATATCGTGCTCAATCCGCTCGGCGTGCCGAGTCGCATGAATGTCGGGCAGATTCTGGAAACTCACCTTGGCTGGGCCTGCGCGGGCCTCGGCAAGCAAGTTGGCGAAGCCGTCGACGCCTATATGCGAACGAACGACGCAAGCCGGCTGCGCAACGCGCTCAAGCAGGTATACGGTGAGGACGAGACCATCAAGGCGCTGGACAACAAGAGCCTGGCCGAGCTTGGCGAGAACCTTCGCCGCGGCGTGCCGATCTCAACCCCGGTCTTCGACGGCGCGCGTGAGAAGGACATCGTCGAGATGCTCAAGCTCGCCAACTATGATCCGTCGGGGCAGGTGACGCTGTTCGACGGGCGCACCGGCGACCCCTTCGATCGCAAGGTGACGGTGGGTTACATCTATATGCTGAAGCTCCACCATCTTGTCGACGACAAGATACACGCCCGCTCGATCGGCCCCTACAGCTTGGTCACCCAGCAACCGCTCGGCGGCAAGGCGCAGTTCGGCGGCCAGCGTTTCGGCGAAATGGAAGTCTGGGCGCTCGAAGCTTACGGCGCGGCCTATACGCTGCAGGAGATGCTGACCGTCAAATCGGATGACGTCGCCGGACGCACGAAGGTTTACGAGGCGATTGTTCGCGGCGACGACACGTTCGAGTCGGGAATTCCGGAGAGCTTCAACGTCCTGGTCAAGGAAATGCGCTCGCTCGGTCTTAATGTCGAATTGGCCTCGCTCAAACGTCCGCCGGAGGAACTGCCGCCGGCCGAGGCGGCCGAATAAGCGTCAGGGCGCGCTTGCGAGCTTAAGCGGGCGCGTTTGGTTTTTGAGCGTTCGGGCCGCGGCGAATTGGCCGCGGCGGCGTTCCACCAAGGCGAGTTCGGCGGCATGACGCCCCGGGTTCGCGGGAGACCTCAATGAATCAAGAGATTACCAATCCGTTCGCGCCAGTCGCCGCGCCGCAGGCGTTCGATCAGATTCAAATCGCGATCGCGAGCCCGGAAAAGATTCTGTCGTGGTCTTTCGGGGAGATCAAGAAGCCCGAAACGATCAACTACCGCACCTTCAAGCCAGAGCGCGACGGCCTCTTCTGCGCGCGCATCTTCGGGCCGATCAAGGACTACGAATGCCTGTGCGGTAAATACAAGCGGATGAAGTACAAGGGAGTCATCTGCGAAAAGTGCGGCGTCGAAGTCACGTTGTCGCGCGTGCGGCGCGAGCGGATGGGCCACATTTCGCTCGCCGCGCCCGTCGCGCACATTTGGTTCTTAAAGTCGCTGCCCTCCCGCATCGGGCTCCTGCTCGACATGACCCTGAAGGACCTCGAGCGCATCCTCTACTTCGAGTCCTACATCGTTCTCGACCCTGGCCTGACGCCGCTCAAGGACCGGCAGCTCTTGAGCGAGGACGACTATCTGCGCGCGCTCGACGAATACGGGCAGGACAGCTTCACCGCGATGATCGGCGCCGAGGCGATCCGCGAGATCCTGAAGGGCATGAACCTCCAGAAGATCGCCGAAGATCTCAAGGTCGAGATCGCGGAATCGAAGAGCGAGCTGAAGCCGAAGCGTCTCGCCAAGCGCCTCAAGATCATCGAGGCGTTCATGCATTCGGGCAACAAGCCGGAATGGATGATCCTGACCGAAGTGCCGGTCATCCCGCCGGACCTGCGTCCGCTGGTGCCGCTCGACGGCGGGCGCTTCGCGACTTCGGACCTCAACGACCTCTATCGGCGCGTCATCAACCGCAACAACCGTTTGAAGCGGCTGATGGAGCTGCGCGCGCCCGACATCATCATCCGCAACGAGAAGCGGATGCTGCAGGAGTCGGTCGACGCCCTGTTTGACAATGGCCGGCGCGGACGCGTCATCACCGGGGCGAACAAGCGGCCCCTGAAGTCGCTCGCCGACATGCTCAAGGGCAAGCAGGGCCGCTTCCGCCAGAACCTGCTCGGCAAGCGCGTCGACTATTCAGGCCGCTCGGTCATCGTGGTCGGGCCGGAGCTCAAGTTGCACCAATGCGGCTTGCCGAAAAAGATGGCGCTCGAGCTGTTCAAGCCGTTCATCTATTCGCGCCTCGACGCCAAGGGCCTCTCTGCGACTGTCAAGCAGGCGAAGAAGCTTGTCGAGAAGGAGAAGCCTGAGGTCTGGGACATCCTCGACGAGGTCATCCGCGAGCACCCGGTGATGCTCAATCGCGCGCCCACCCTGCACCGCTTGGGGATTCAGGCCTTCGAGCCGGTGCTGATCGAAGGCAAGGCGATCCAGCTCCATCCGCTCGTCTGTTCGGCCTTCAACGCCGACTTCGACGGCGACCAGATGGCGGTGCACGTCCCGCTGTCGCTCGAGGCGCAGCTTGAGGCGCGCGTCTTGATGATGTCGACCAACAACATCCTGCATCCCGCCAACGGGCAGCCGATCATCGTCCCGAGTCAGGACATCGTCCTCGGCCTCTACTACGTTTCGCTGATGCGCGACGGGGAGCCCGGCCAGTACGAGGAGGACGCGAAGACCAAGCGTCCAATCCGCGGCTTCTACAGCGACATCGGCGAAATCGAGCATGCGCTCGCCGCCAAGACGATCACATTGCACACGAGGGTCAAGGGCCGCGCCTGGACATACAATGAAGCGGGCGAGCGGGTGTCGAAAATCTTCGACACGACGCCCGGACGCCTGTTCCTTGGCCAGTTGCTGCCCGATAATGTCAAGATTCCCTTCGACGTCGTCAACAGGCTGATGACGAAAAAGGAAATCTCCAACATGATCGACATCGTCTACCGGAACTGCGGGCAGAAGGAGACGGTCATTTTCTGCGACCGGATCATGTCGCTCGGTTTCCGCGAGGCGTTCAAGGCCGGCATATCGTTCGGCAAGGACGATATGGTGGTGCCCGAGTCCAAGCCGAGATTCATTGCTGAGACCTCGGCGCTGGCGAAGGAGTACGAGCAGCAGTACAACGACGGCCTCATTACCCAGGGGGAGAAATACAACAAGGTCGTCGACGCCTGGGCCAAGTGCTCAGACCGGCTCGCCGAAGAGATGATGGCCGGCATTTCCGCCGTGCGCAAGGACGAGCACGGCCGCGACAGGCCGATCAATTCGATCTACATGATGTCGCACTCGGGGGCGCGCGGTTCGCCGACGCAGATGCGCCAGCTCGCCGCGATGCGCGGATTGATGGCGAAGCCTTCAGGGGAGATCATCGAGAGCCCGATCATCTCCAACTTCAAGGAAGGCCTGTCGGTTCTCGAATACTTCAATTCGACCCATGGCGCCCGCAAGGGCCTCGCGGACACCGCATTGAAGACCGCGAACTCGGGCTACCTCACCCGGCGTCTCGTCGACGTCGCGCAGGATTCGATCATCACGATGCCCGATTGCGGCTCGAAGAACGGCATCAGCATGCGCGCCATCGTCGATGCTGGCACCGTGGTCGCGTCTCTGGCTTCCCGCATTCTCGGGCGCACGTCCTCCGACGCGCTGCGCGACGCTGACGGCAATGTGATCGTCGAAGCAGGCCGCATGATCGTGGAGGAAGACATGCCGGCGATCACGGCTGCCGGAATCCAGGAAGTGAAGATCCGCTCGGTCCTGACCTGCGAGGCCGACAACGGGGTCTGCGGCGCGTGCTACGGGCGCGACCTTGCCCGCGGCACGCCGGTCAACATGGGCGAGGCGGTCGGCGTTATTGCGGCCCAGTCGATCGGCGAGCCCGGCACGCAGCTCACCATGCGCACCTTCCACATCGGCGGCGCAGCGCAGCTTGCGGATCAATCGTTCATCGAGTCGAATTTCGACGGCGAGGTGAAAATCCGCAATCGCAATCTCGCGCGAAACTCGAACGGCGACCTGATGGCGATGGCGCGCAACGTTGCGGTCGTCATCTACGACCGCAGCGGAGCGGAGCGGGCGGTGCATCGTGTGCAATACGGCGCCCGGCTCAAGGTCGACGAGGGCGACAAGATCAAACGCGGCCAAAGGATAGCCGAATGGGATCCGTTCACCCGGCCCATTCTCACCGAGATCGACGGGGTCATCGGATTCGAGGATCTGGTCGAGGGCGTCTCGATGTCGGAGCAGGTCGACGAGGCGACCGGCATCGCCAAGCGCATCGTCATGGATTGGCGTTCGACGCCCCGCACCGCGGGCCTCAAGCCGGCGATGGTGATCAAGGGCAAGGATGGCAAGATCGCCAAGCTGCCGCGAGGCGGCGACGCGCGCTATGCGCTATCGGTGGAAGCGATCATTTCGTTCGAGCCGGGGGCGACGGTGCGCGCGGGCGACGTCATCGCGCGCATCTCGATCAACAGCGCCAAGACCCGCGATATCACGGGCGGCCTGCCGCGCGTGGCGGAACTGTTCGAGGCGCGCCGGCCCAAGGATCACGCGATCATCGCCGAAATCTCCGGCACCGTGCAGTTCGGGCGCGACTTCAAGAACAAGCAGCGCCTGACCATCGTGCCGAGCGAGGAAGGCGTGGAGCCGGTCGAGTACCTGATCCCGAAATCGAAGCACATCCACCTTCAGGATGGCGACGTGATCGAGAAGGGCGAATATATCGTAGACGGCAATCCGGCGCCGCACGACATTCTGGCGATCAAGGGCGTCGAGGAACTGGCGGCCTATCTGGTCAACGAGATTCAGGAGGTCTACCGGCTGCAGGGCGTCAGCATCAACGACAAGCACATCGAGGTCATCGTCCGCCAGATGCTGCAAAAAGTCGACATCGTCGATGCCGGGGAGACCGATTTCCTGGTCGGGGAGCAGGTCGACGCGACGGATCTCGAGGCGGCCAACGAGGCGGTAAAGGCCGAGGGCAAGAAGCCTGCGGTCGGAACGCCGGTGCTGCTCGGCATCACCAAGGCGAGCCTGCAGACGCGCTCCTTTATCTCGGCGGCATCCTTCCAGGAGACGACTCGCGTGCTGACGGAGGCCGCGGTCAACGGCAAGGTCGACACGCTCGAGGGTCTCAAGGAGAACGTCATCGTCGGCCGTCTCATCCCCGCGGGGACCGGCGCCGCGGTGGCGAAGCTGCGCGCCATCGCAGCGATGCGCGACACGCTGATCCTGGCCCAGAAGGCGGAGGTTGCGGACGCGCCGCCGCCTGCGTTGCCGCTCGCCGCCCCGGCGATCGAGCCCGCCCCGCGCAAGGCCCGCGCGTCGGTGGCTGGCTGACGCTGAGCAAAGAAGAAGACAAGGAAGGGCCGCCTCGCTAGCGAATCGAGGCGGCCCGGCCTTGTCTTTAGACGCCAAGTCGTTGAAAGCGCACAGAACCGCAATGGGTCAAGTCTTGTCAAAAGTTGGCATGGCTTTGGGTTCGGCGCCGCACTTTCTCCCTCGGGGCGCCGCGGCGGGGCTGCGGACCTAATAAAATTGTCGCCGAGCGGCCGTTTCCGTTTCCCGTAGGGGTTGACGGGGCGGGAATCGCCAAATATGTTCTGCGCGCTTTCGGCAGGCCGTAGAGCTTCGCTGTATCGGACGACACGTCGGATACCCAACGACTTTAAACGCTGACGATTTCACCGACGACGATCCACGCGGCCCGCGAAATGGGCCGTTTCTGTTTCGCATGATCGCGGGCAAGTTCCCGTGATCCTCTGCTTTCAGCGGCGCCCAAACCCGATCCGGGTTTTCGGGGCGCTGTTGGTTTCGCGCGTTTCCCTGAGGCGCGCGAGGGTAATGGTTTGGTATTCATTGACGTTCGGCCTTGCGCCGGACGTAGCAGGTAAGAGTTAAGGCCGACATGCCGACGATTAGCCAGTTGATCCGGAAGCCCAGGCAACCGAAGACCTACCGCGAAAAGGCCCGCCATCTTGAGGCGAGCCCTCAGAAGCGCGGAGTGTGCACGCGTGTCTACACCACGACCCCGAAGAAGCCGAACTCGGCGCTTCGCAAGGTCGCCAAGGTGCGTCTGACGAACGGCTTCGAGGTCATCGGCTACATTCCGGGGGAAGGCCATAACCTGCAGGAGCATTCGGTGGTGATGATCCGCGGCGGCCGAGTCAAGGACCTGCCCGGCGTTCGCTATCACATCTTGCGGGGCGTGCTCGATACGCAGGGGGTCAAGGACCGCAAGCAGCGCCGCTCGAAGTACGGCGCCAAGCGTCCGAAGTAGTCCGAGTATAGCGTAAGAGTCATCCCCGGACGTAGCGAAGCGACGATCCGAGGACCCCAAGATTTTTCATCACGGCCGAGTTAGTCGGCCAAGACCAAGAGAGAGTTAGGCGATGTCACGCCGACACAGCGCTGAGAAACGCGAGATCATCCCGGACGCCAAATACGGCGACGTGGTGGTCGCAAAGTTCATGAACACGATCATGTACGAGGGCAAGAAGTCGGTCGCCGAGGCGATCGTCTACGGCGCGCTGGATGGCGTCGAGGCCAAGGCCAAAACCGATCCGCTCGCCGTCTTCAAACAGGCGCTCGAGAACGTCGCGCCGTCAGTCGAGGTTCGCTCGCGCCGGGTCGGTGGAGCGACCTATCAGGTTCCGGTCGAAGTGCGCACCGATCGCCGGCAGGCGCTGGCGATCCGCTGGATCATCACCGCGGCGCGCGACCGCAACGACAAGACCATGGTGGACCGTTTATCGGCAGAGCTGCTCGACGCCTCTAACAATCGCGGCGCCGCGGTCAAAAAGCGCGAGGACACGCACCGTATGGCTGAAGCGAACCGCGCCTTCGCGCACTACCGCTGGTGACCGACGGCGGCCGAAGCAAACGGGATCAAGAATAAAATGGCGCGCAGCCACGCTATCGAGGATTATCGAAATTTCGGCATCATGGCCCACATTGATGCCGGAAAGACGACGACCACTGAGCGCATCCTCTACTATTCCGGCAAATCGCATAAGATCGGCGAGGTCCACGACGGCGCTGCGACGATGGACTGGATGGAGCAGGAGCAGGAGCGCGGCATTACGATTACTTCGGCCGCGACCACCACCTTCTGGCGCGAGAAGCGCCTCAACATCATCGACACTCCGGGACATGTCGACTTCACAATCGAAGTGGAGCGATCCTTGCGCGTGCTCGATGGCGCGGTCTGCGTACTGGACGGCAATCAGGGCGTCGAGCCGCAGACGGAGACCGTCTGGCGCCAAGCGGACAAATACGGGGTCCCGCGCATCGTATTCGTCAACAAGATGGACAAGATCGGCGCCGACTTTTTCCGCTGCGTCGAGGAGATTAACACCAAGGTCGGCGGACGTCCTGTCTGCCTGCAGCTGCCGATCGGCTCCGAATCCGCCTTCAAAGGCGTGATCGACCTTCTCCGCATGAAGGCGGTCGTATGGGAGGACGAGGGTCTCGGCGCCAAGTATCATGACGGCGATGTTCCCGCCGATCTGAAGTCAAAGGCGGAAGAATACCGGCATGCGCTGATCGAGGCGGCGGTCGAACTCGACGACGATGTAATGACGGCCTACCTCGAGGGCCAAGAGCCGGACATCGACACGCTGAAGCGCCTCATCCGCAAGGCGGTCAAGCAGATTACATTCGTCCCGGTGCTATGCGGCTCGGCGTTCAAGAACAAAGGCGTGCAGCCGCTTCTCGACGCCGTTGTCGACTATCTGCCCTCGCCGGCCGACCGGGGCGGCATCAAGGGCATCGACGTCAGCACCGGCAAGGAAATTGTTCGCATGCCGAGCGATACCGAGCCATTCTCGATGCTCGCCTTCAAGATCATGGATGATCCGTTCGTCGGCACGATCACTTTCTGCCGCATCTATTCCGGCAAGATCGAGTCCGGCACGACTGTGGTCAATTCGACCAAGGATAAAAGAGAGCGCGTCGGCAGAATGCTCTTGATGCACGCCAACAACCGCGAGGACATCAAGGAGGCGTTCGCTGGCGACATCGTTGCGCTCGCGGGCCTGAAGGACACCCGGACCGGGGACACTCTGTGTGACGCGGCAAAGCCCGTAATCCTGGAGAAGATGGAATTCCCGGAACCCGTGATCGAAATCGCGATCGAGCCCAAGTCTAAAGCAGATCAGGAGAAGCTCGGCGTCGCGCTATCGAAACTCGCGGCCGAGGACCCGTCATTCAGGGTCTCGACCGACCCAGAGTCCGGTCAGACGATCCTCAAGGGAATGGGGGAACTGCACCTCGATATCAAGGTCGACATTCTCAAGCGCACTTACAAGGTCGACGCCAACATAGGCGCGCCGCAAGTCGCCTATCGCGAGAAGCTGACCAAGAAGACCGAAATCAATTACACCCATAAGAAGCAGTCGGGCGGCTCAGGCCAGTTTGCGCGGGTCGTAATGATGTTCGAGCCGGCTGAGCCGGGCGCCGGATCGTCGTTCGAATCGAAGATCGTCGGCGGTTCGGTTCCGAAGGAATACATTCCCGGTGTCGAAAAAGGCGTCAACAGCGTGCTCACCTCGGGCGTGTTGGCGGGTTTTCCGGTGGTCGACGTCAAAGCGACTCTGATCGACGGCGCCTATCACGATGTGGACTTGTCGGCGCTGGCCTTCGAGATCGCTGGCCGGGCCGCTTTCCGCGAAGGCCTTCAGAAGGGCGGCTCGGTCCTGCTCGAGCCAATCATGAAAGTGGAAGTGGTCACCCCGGAGGAGCATACCGGCTTCGTCATGGGCGACCTTCTCTCCCGCCGCGGACACGTGCAGGGCCAGGACATGCGCGCCAACGCGGTCGTCATCAACGCGATGGTGCCGCTGTCCAACATGTTCGGCTATGTCAATCAGTTACGGTCTGGCACGCAAGGGCGCGCCAACTTCACCATGCAGTTCGATCACTACGAGCAGGTTCCGGCGAACATCGCCTCCGAGATCATCGAGAAATTCAAGTAAGGCGCGCCGCCCCGCGTTCGAAATGAAGGGCCACGAGAAGGAGTCCGGCCATGGCCAAGGAAAAGTTTGCGCGTAACAAGCCGCATTGCAACATCGGCACAATCGGTCACGTCGACCACGGCAAGACATCGTTGACGGCCGCGATCACCAAGGTTCTCGCGGAAACGGGCGGCGCTACCTACACCGCCTACGATCAGATCGATAAGGCGCCGGAAGAAAAAGCTCGCGGCATTACGATCTCGACCGCTCACGTCGAGTACGAGACGAAGAAGCGCCATTATGCCCACGTCGACTGCCCCGGCCACGCCGACTACGTGAAGAACATGATCACTGGCGCGGCGCAGATGGACGGGGCGATCCTTGTTGTCTCCGCGGCCGACGGTCCGATGCCGCAGACCCGCGAACACATCCTGCTCGCCCGGCAGGTCGGCGTTCCGGCGCTGGTCGTATACCTGAACAAGGTCGACATGGTCGACGACCCTGAGCTCCTCGAACTCGTCGAGCTCGAGGTGCGCGAGCTTCTGTCGCGCTATGAGTTTCCCGGCGACGACATTCCGATCATCAAGGGGTCGGCGCTGATGGCGCTCGAGAACAAGTCGCCCGAGATGGGCCACGATTCGATTCTCAAGCTGATGGAAGCCGTCGACAGCTACATCCCGCAGCCGGAGCGTCCGAAGGACCAGCCGTTCCTGATGCCGGTCGAAGACGTGTTCTCGATCTCCGGCCGCGGCACAGTCGTCACCGGCCGCATCGAACGGGGCGTTATCAAGGTCGGCGAGGAAGTCGAGATTGTGGGCCTGCGCGCGACCGCCAAGACGACCGTCACCGGCGTCGAAATGTTCCGCAAGCTGCTCGATCAGGGCGAGGCGGGCGACAACGTTGGCTGTCTGCTGCGCGGCACCAAGCGCGAGGAAGTGGAACGCGGCCAAGTCCTGTGCAAGCCCGGCTCTGTCAAGCCGCACACCAAGTTCAAGGCCGAAGCATACATTCTCACCAAGGAAGAGGGCGGCCGTCACACCCCGTTTTTCACCAACTACCGTCCGCAGTTCTACTTCCGCACGACCGACGTGACGGGCATCGTCCAATTGCCCGAGGGCACGGAAATGGTGATGCCGGGCGACAATGTGACAATCGACGTCGCGCTGATCGTGCCTATCGCGATGGAGGAGAAGCTGAGATTCGCCATTCGCGAGGGCGGTCGCACGGTCGGCTCGGGCGTCGTCGTTTCGATCACCGAGTGAAGCTTGCGACCAGCAAGCTAAGCGGGGCGGATCGCCGCCCCGCGTGCGTTGGCAGGGATTTGAGACATGAATACGCAAAACATCCGAATTCGCCTGAAGGCGTTCGATCACCGTGTGCTCGACGCTTCGACGAAGGAGATCGTGTCCACGGCCAAACGCACCGGCGCCAGGGTTCGCGGTCCGATTCCCCTACCGACGCGGATCGAGAAATTCACCGTGAACCGCTCACCGCACGTCGACAAGAAGTCGCGCGAGCAGTTCGAAATTCGCACCCACAAGCGGGTTCTCGACATCGTCGATCCGACGCCTCAGACGGTCGATGCTCTCATGAAGCTCGATCTCGCCGCAGGCGTCGACGTCGAGATCAAGCTGTAAGGGTTTTGCCGAGCGCCAGGACTTCTCCGAAGGCGCTCTCGAAGGATAAACGCCAATGCGTTCAGGCATAATCGCAAAGAAGCTGGGCATGTCCCGCGTGTTCACCGACGCAGGCGACCATGTGCCCGTCACCGTCCTTCAGGTCGAGGGCTGTCAGGTTGTCGCGCATCGCACGCAGGAAAAGAATGGCTACACCGCCCTCCAGCTTGGGGTGGGCAAGGCCAAGGTCAAGAACGTTTCCAAGGCCGAGCGCGGCCGCTTCGCGGTCGCGCATGTCGAGCCGAAAATGCGTTTGGCGGAGTTTCGTGTCGCTGAGGACAAGATGATCCCGGTCGGCGCGGAAATTACCGCCGATCATTTCGCGGTCGGACAATACGTTGACGTGACCGGCGTGACCATTGGCAAAGGCTTTGCCGGCGGCATGAAGCGGTGGAATTTCAGCGGCCTGCGCGCGACTCACGGCGTCTCGATCTCGCACCGATCAATCGGCTCGACCGGCGGGCGCCAAGACCCCGGCAAGACCTGGAAGAACAAGAAAATGGCCGGCCACATGGGTGTCGAGAAGGTGACGACGCAAAATCTGCGCGTCGTGCGCACCGACGTCGAGCGCGGGCTCATTCTGGTTGAGGGCGCGGTGCCAGGCAGCGCCGGCGGGTGGATCGCGGTGCGCGACGCAGTGAAAAAGCCGTTGCCGAAGGACGCGCCGCTGCCTGGGAAGTTCCGCGTTCACCCAGAGGCGGCGCACGAGGGCCCTGCCGCCGACGCGTCGAAGGGAGAGTGAGGCTATGAAATTCGACGTAACGTCGATGGACGGATCGGCGGCCGGCTCGCTCGAATTGAGTGACGCCGTGTTCGGCCTTGAGCCACGCGGTGATCTCATCGCGCGCATGGTGCGCTGGCAGCTCGCCAAACGCCAGGCCGGGACTCACAAGACGCTGGGGCGCGGCGAAATCAATCGCACCGGCAAGAAGATGTACAAGCAGAAGGGCACCGGGGGCGCGCGTCACGGCTCGGCTCGAGTTCCGCAGTTCAGAGGCGGCGGCCGAGCGATGGGTCCCGTTCTTCGCAGCCACGCGCACGACCTGCCGAAGAAAGTGCGCGCGCTCGCGCTTCGTCATGCCCTGTCAGCCAAGGTCCGCGCGGGCGGGCTGGTGGTCTGGGAAAGCGCCGACGTCGCGGAAGGGCGGACAAAGACGCTGCGTGCGTCGTTTGAAAAAGCGGCGTTGAACAATGCGCTCATCATCGACGGGGCCGAGGTGCATCAAAAATTCGCCGCCGCCGCCCGCAACTTGCCCGAGATCGACGTGCTGCCGGTTCAGGGGGTCAATGTCTATGACATCATGCGACGCCACAAGCTCGTGCTGACGAGGGCCGCAGTCGAAGCGCTGGAGGCGCGGTTCAAATGACCAAAGACGCCCGCCATTACGATACGATCGTCGCACCCATCATCACCGAGAAGGCGACGCTTGCCTCCGAGAACAACCAGTTCGTTTTCAAGGTCGCGCGCGACGCGACGAAGCCGCAGATCAAGGCGGCCATCGAGCACCTGTTCGACGTGAAAGTGACTGCCGTCAATACCCTCTTGCGCAAAGGCAAGAGAAAGGCGTTCCGGGGCGTGCGCGGCCGGCAGCAGGACCTGAAGAAGGCGGTCGTCACCCTCAGGGACGGCGATCGCATCGATGTGACGACCGGCCTCTGAAGGAACTCGAGCATGGCTCTCAAGATCTATAACCCGACGACCCCGAGCCTTCGTCAGCTGGCGCTCGTCGACCGTAGCGAACTCTATCGGGGGAAGCCGGTAAAGGCGCTGACTGTCGGCAAGTCCGAGAAGGGCGGGCGCAACAATGCCGGCCGAGTGACCGTCCGATTCCGCGGCGGCGGCCACAAACAGGCGTATCGCATCGTCGACTTCAAGCGCCGCAAGCTCGACGTCGCCGGCAAAGTCGAGCGGCTGGAGTACGATCCCAACCGCAGCAGCTTCATTGCGCTGATCAAATACGCCGACGGCGAGCAGGCCTATATTATCGCGCCTCAGCGCCTCTCCGTCGGGGACGAGGTGATCGCGGGCGTGCAGGTCGACATGAAGCCCGGCAATGCGATGCCGCTCGCCAATATCCCGGTCGGCGCGATCGTCCACAACGTCGAGTTCAAGATCGGCAAAGGCGGCGTGATTGCGCGCTCTGCCGGCTCTTATGCGCAGATCGTTGCCCGCGATCAGGGCTATGTGTCGCTGCGCCTCAGTTCCGGCGAGCAGCGTCTGATCCACGGCCAGTGCTTTGCGTCAATTGGCGCAGTCTCCAATCCCGACCACATGAATGCCTCGCTGGGCAAAGCCGGCCGCAACCGTTGGCTCGGCCGCATGCCGCACAACCGTGGCGTCACCATGAACCCAGTCGATCATCCGCACGGCGGCGGCGAAGGCCGCACCTCAGGGGGACGGCATCCGGTCAGCCCGTGGGGCAAGCCGACCAAGGGCAAGAAGACGCGGTCGAATAAATCCACCAACAAATTCATCGTGGCCTCGCGGCACGTACGCAAGAAGAGAGGCTGAGACATGACCCGCTCGATTTGGAAAGGGCCGTTCGTCGACGGCTATCTCCTCAGGAAGGCCGACGCCGCCCGGGGTTCGGGGCGCTCGGAAATCATCAAGATCTGGAGTCGGCGCTCGACCATCCTGCCGCAATTCGTCGGGCTCACGTTCGGCGTCTACAACGGGCACAAGCACATTCCGGTGTTGGTGTCCGAGGAGATGATCGGCCACAAGTTCGGGGAATTCTCGCCGACCCGCACGTTCCACGGCCATTCCGCCGACAAGAAGGCCAAGAGGGCTTAAACGCCGATGTCCAAGCAACCCAACCCGCGCCGCGAGGCGGAGAACGAAGCCAAAGCCACGGTTCGCATGCTCCGCGTCAGTCCGCAAAAGCTCAACTTGCTGGCGCAGCTCATCCGGGGCAAGAAAGTCGCGACCGCGCTTGCGGATCTGGAATTCTCGAACAAGCGAATCTCGGTCGAGGTGAAGAAGGCGCTCGAGTCCGCGATCGCCAACGCCGAGAACAACCATGACCTGGACGTCGACGATCTGGTCGTCGCCCAGGCCTGGGTCGGCAAGGACATGGTGCTGAAGCGCTTCAGCCCCCGCGCCCGAGGCCGGGCGGGCCGTATCGAGAAGCCGTTCTCGAACATCACGATCATCGTGCGGGAAATCGCCGCCGATGAAGCCAAAGCCGCGTAACGGAGAGACATTCAGATGGGTCAGAAGATCAATCCGATCGGCCTTCGGCTCGGGGTCAACCGAACTTGGGATTCGCGCTGGTACTCGAGCAAAGGCGAGTACGGCAAGCTGTTGCACGAGGACATGAAGATCCGCGAGTCCTTGATGAAGAGCCTCAAACAGGCGGCGATCTCCAAGATCGTCATCGAACGTCCGCACAAGAAGGCGCGGGTCAATATCCATTCCGCTCGACCTGGCGTGGTCATCGGCAAAAAGGGCGCCGACATTGAAAAGCTGCGCAAGCAGGTCGCCAAGCTGACGAGCTCGGAAGTCGCAATCAACATCGTCGAAGTTCGCAAGCCCGAAATCGATGCGACGCTGGTCGCCGAGTCGATCGCGCAACAGCTCGAGCGCCGAGTGGCGTTCCGGCGGGCGATGAAGCGCGCTGTGCAGTCGGCGATGCGGCTCGGCGCCGAGGGGATCCGCATCAACTGCTCGGGCCGTCTTGGCGGCGCGGAGATCGCCCGTCTCGAATGGTACCGCGAGGGCCGGGTGCCGCTGCATACGTTGCGCGCCGACGTGGATTACGGCGTCGCCACGGCGCACACCGCCTACGGCACCTGCGGCATCAAGGTCTGGATCTTCAAAGGCGAGATCCTCGAGCACGATCCGATGGCTCAGGACAAGCGGCTTGCAGAGGCGGACCACTCGTCGACGCATCGTCCGCGTCGCGAGCCGCGCGAGCGGACCGCGACCGCGAGCATGCCCGCGAGGCGGTCTGATCAGAGATTGGTTGAAAGTCCACGACAATGATGCAGCCTAAGCGTTCCAAGTTCCGCAAAGCGTTCAAGGGCCGTATTCACGGCAATGCGAAGGGCGGCTTTGCGCTCAATTTTGGCGAGTTCGGCCTCAAGGCGATGGAGCCGGAACGCGTTACCGCGCGTCAGATCGAGGCGGCGCGCCGCGCCTTGACCCGGCACATGAAGCGAGCGGGCCGCGTATGGATCCGCGTCTTTCCCGATGTGCCGGTGTCGAAAAAGCCGATCGAAGTTCGCATGGGCAAGGGCAAGGGCGCGCCGGAGTGGTGGATCGCGCGAAGTCGCGCCGGGCCGCATCATGTTTGAAATCGATGGCGTGCCGGAGAGCCTCGCCCGCGAGGCGTTTAGTCTCGCCGCGGCGAAGTTGCCGATCAAGACGCGCTTCGTGCAGCGGATCGCCGAGTAAGGAGCGCGCGACATGAAAACCACCAGCCGCCTTTCCGATCTTCGCGTCATGACTGAGGACCAGCTCAGTGACGAGGCGCTCAAGCTGAAGAAGGAGCAGTTCAACCTGCGTTTTCAAAAGGCGAGCGGCCAATTGCAGGGCACTGCGCGGGTGCGCGTCGTTCGACGCGACATCGCGCGGGTCAAGACTGTCGCCGCCCAGAAGCACGCCGCCGCCAAGGCCAAGGACTGAGGAACAAAATGCCGAAAAGAGTTTTGCAGGGCGTCGTCGTAAGCGACAAGCAGGAGAAGACCCTCGTGGTGAAGGTCGAGCGCCGCTTCACGCACCCTCTCCTGAAGAAGACCGTGCGCCGCTCCAAGAACTATCACGCGCATGTTGAAAACAAGACCCAGAAGGTCGGCGACACGGTCTCGATTGAGGAGACGAAGCCGATCTCGAAACTCAAGCGCTGGATCGTCGTCGCCGAAGCGGCGGCCAAGGCGTGAGAGCGTCGCTCACCGATCGGACCAGGAAGGCGATTAGGCCATGATACAGATGCAGACCAATCTCGACGTCGCCGATAATTCAGGCGCGCGACGCGTGATGTGCATCAAGGTTTTGGGTGGGTCGAAGCGCCGCTACGCGTCGATCGGCGACGTCATCGTTGTTTCGATTAAGGAGGCCATCCCGCGCGGCCGCGTCAAGAAGGGCGACGTGATGAAGGCGGTTGTGGTGCGCACCGCCAAGGACATCCGCCGTTCGGACGGCTCGGTGATCCGATTCGATTCCAATGCGGCGGTTCTGATCAACAATCAGTCCGAGCCGGTCGGGACTCGCATCTTCGGCCCGGTGCCGCGTGAGCTGCGCGCCAAGAACCACGTCAAGATCATCTCGCTTGCGCCAGAGGTGCTGTAATGGCCGCCAAGATCAAGAAAGGCGACAAGGTGGTCGTGATGACCGGTCGCGACAAGGGCAAGAAGGGCGAGGTTCGGCAAGTAATGCCCACCGAGGGACGCGCGATCGTCGCCGGCGTCAACCTTGTGCGTCGCCATACGCGGCAGTCGGCGCAGACCGAGGGCGGGATCCTAACCAAGGAATCGTCGATTCATTTGTCGAATCTGGCGATCGCCGATCCCAAGACCGGCAAGCCGACCCGCGTCGGCTTCAAGGTTCTCGACGACGGCCGCAAGGTTCGCGTCGCCAAGCGTTCTGGAGATCTGATCGATGGCTGAGGCGAAGAACGAAAAGGGCGCAAAGGGCGCAAAGCCCGCCAAGACCGATAAGCCGGCCAAGACCGACAAGGCTGCTGTCAAGGCCGGCAAACCGGACGCCGCCGCCGAAGCGAAGGGCGCAAAGAGTAAGCCTCGCAAAGAAGCCGGTGGCGAAGTCGTTGCGGCCGGCGCCGTCATGGCCGCGCCCAAGGACTATGTCGCGCGTCTTAAGAAGCTTTATCAGGACGAAATCGTTCCGAAACTTGTGAATGAGTTCGGCTACAAGAACGCCCTTGAGGTCCCCAAGATCGACAAGATCGTGCTCAACATGGGCGTCGGCGAGGCGGTCAACGACACCAAAAAGGTGACCTCGGCGGCTGCGGACCTGGCGCTCATCGCTGGCCAGAAGCCGGTGATCACCCGGGCCCGGAAAGCGATCTCGACCTTCAAGGTGCGCGAGAACATGCCGATCGGCGCCAAGGTCACCTTGCGCAAGACGCGGATGTACGAGTTCCTCGACCGTCTGGTGACGGTTGCTCTGCCGCGCGTGCGCGATTTTCGCGGGCTTGATCCGAAGTCTTTCGACGGGCGCGGCAACTATGCGCTCGGCGTCAAGGAACACATTATTTTCCCCGAGGTCGACTACGACAAGGCCGAAGCCATGCTTGGGCTCGACATCGTGGTCTGCACGACGGCAAGGACTGACGCGGAAGCCCAGGCCTTGCTGCGCGCGTTCAACTTCCCGTTCCGGCAGTGAGCTTGTGAAGCGCTCAGACGCGGAAAAATGGAGCCGATGAATGGCAAAGAAGAGTGCTATAGAAAACAATCTGCGCAAGCAGCGTTTGGCCAAGAAGTTCGCGCCCCGACGCAAGCGCCTGCTTGATATCGCCAACGACGAGACTCGTCCGATGGAGGAGCGATTCGAAGCGCGCATCAGGCTGGCGGCGCTTCCTCGCAACGGCGCGATCATTCGCGTCCGCAACCGCTGCGAGGTGACAGGGCCGGCCGCGCGGCTACTATCGCAAGGTGAGAATGTCGCGCATCGCGCTTCGCGAATTGGGCAACAAAGGCCTCATCCCCGGCCTCGTCAAGTCGAGCTGGTAAGGAGGGCGGCGCTATGGCAGTGAACGATCCTCTCGGCGATATGCTCACCCGAATCCGCAACGCGCAGATGCGGAAGCGGGGCAAGGTCTCGA
This sequence comes from uncultured Alphaproteobacteria bacterium, assembly GCA_963839185.1. Classification (GTDB taxonomy): domain Bacteria; phylum Pseudomonadota; class Alphaproteobacteria; order Rhizobiales; family Beijerinckiaceae; genus Roseiarcus. The sequence goes on from CAWIUD010000027.1 coordinate 38,102, forward strand.
CTCCCGGCTCCTCCCTGCGCAAAAAGGTTCTCGACGTGCTCGAGTCGGAAGGCTACATCCGTGGCTATTCTATCACCGACTACGGCAACGGACGGACCGAGTTTGAAATCGAGCTGAAGTACTTCGACAACCAGCCGGTCATCCGCAAGATCGACCGCGTGTCGAAACCGGGCCGCCGCGTCTACGCGACGGTCGATGCCATGCCGCGCGTCTCCAACGGTCTTGGCGTGTCGATTGTGTCGACGCCGAAGGGCGTAATGGCCGATCATTCCGCTCGCGAGAACAATGTCGGCGGCGAAGTCCTCTGCACCGTCTTCTGACGGCGCAACACAACACACGGAATTGAGTCATGTCTCGTATCGGCAAGAAGCCCGTCGCCCTTCCATCCGGCGTCACCGCGACGCTGGAAGGACAAACGATCGCCATCAAAGGCGCGAAGGGCGAACTGAAGTTCACTGCGCCCGAGGAGGTTTCTATCTCGATTGACGGCGGCGAGGTCCATGTCAAACCGCATGGCGGGGACAAGCGGGCGCTCGCCCTGTGGGGCACGGCGCGGGCGCGGGTTCAAAACCTGGTCGGCGGCGTGACCCAGGGTTTCGAGAAAAAACTCGAGATCAACGGCGTCGGCTACAAGGCCGCGATCGCGGGCAAGACGTTGCAGCTCTCGCTGGGCTATAGTCACGACATTATGTATCCGATCCCGGCGGGGGTGACGATCACGACGGGCAAGCCGACCGAGATCACCGTCGCCGGCATCGACAAGCGTCAGGTGGGGCAGATCGCGGCCGAAATCCGCGCTTTCCGGGGTCCGGAGCCCTACAAGGGCAAGGGCGTGAAATACGTCGGCGAGTTCGTCTTCCGCAAGGAAGGCAAGAAGAAGTAAGGGCGACGGCCATGGTCAAGTTGAATACATCCGCGGATCGGCGCAAGGCGCGTGTGCGCCGCACGATCGTTTCCAAATCGGGCGGCCGGCCGCGGCTCAGCGTTTTCCGCTCGTCCAAACAGATTTACGCGCAGGTGATCGACGACCAGCACGGCCGCACCATCGCTGCCGCTTCGTCGATCGAAAAGGCGATGCGCGAATCCTTGAAGACGGGCGCGAATGTCGAAGCGGCGCGACGGGTCGGCAAGGAGCTTGCCGACCGGGCGAAGAAGGCCGGCGTTGAAAAGGTCGTCTTCGATCGCGGCGGCTATATGTATCACGGGCGCGTCAAAGCTCTCGCGGAAGGCGCCCGGGAGGGCGGCCTCGATTTCTAGACCGACCAACCGAACCGCGCGGCGCCGTCCTGATTGGCCCGCGATGTTGAACTGACGGAAAGAACAAATGGCGCGTGAAGGAGAAGGCGGCCGTGGCCGCGACCACAACCGCGAGGATCGCGACAGCGAGTTCGTCGATCGCCTCGTCCACATCAATCGCGTGGCGAAAGTCGTGAAGGGCGGCAGGCGATTTGGTTTCGCCGCTCTGGTCGTCGTCGGCGATCAGCGGGGTCGTGTTGGTTTCGGCCACGGCAAGGCCCGCGAAGTTCCGGAAGCGATCCGCAAGGCGACGGAGGCCGCCAAGCGCGGCGTCGTGCGTGTGCCCTTGCGCGAGGGCCGCACCTTGCATCACGACGTCAACGGCCGTCACGGCGCTGGCCGCGTCGTGCTGCGCGCCGCGCCGGCCGGCACTGGCATCATCGCCGGCGGCCCGATGCGCGCCGTTTTCGAGTCGCTCGGCGTACACGATGTCGTCGCCAAGAGTCAGGGTTCGTCGAACCCCTACAACATGATCCGCGCGACTTTTGACGCGCTCGCGCGCGAGGACAGTCCGCGTTCGGTCGCGCAGCGGCGCAGTCTCAAGGTGTCGACGCTCCAGGCCCGCCGCCAGGGCGTCGAGGCCGACGCCAGCGATTCGTGAGGTCGCGCCGAGCCATGAGCACGGAAAAAACAATTACGGTCGAGCAGACCGGCAGCGCCATCGGCCGACCGGCTTCGCAGCGCGAGACGCTGAAGGGCCTCGGGCTCAACAGGGTCGGCCGCCGCTCCAGCGTCGCCGATACGCCCGCAAATCGCGGCATGATCGCGAAGGTCGCGCATCTCGTGCGCCTCGTCGAGGGCCAGTCAGGATCGCGCCATGAAACTCAATGAAATCAGAGACAATCCTGGATCGTCCAAGCGCGCGCATCCGCGTCGGGCGAGGCATAGGATCGGGCAAAGGCAAACAATCCGGCCGCGGCGGCAAGGGCCAGACGGCGCGCTCTGGCGTGCGCATCAAGGGTTTCGAAGGCGGTCAAATGCCTCTGCATCGCCGCCAGCCGAAGCGCGGCTTCACCCCAATTGCCCGGCTGGTCTATAACGAGGTCAATCTTGGGCGCGTCCAGCGGGCGATCGACTCCGGCAAGCTCGATGCTGCGCAGCCGATTACACTCGAAACCCTGTTGAATGCGGGCGTGGTCACCCATCCGCGCGACGGCGTGAAGATTCTCGGCGTCGGCGAATGGACAGCGAAGGCGAACTTCGAAGTCGCCGCCGCGTCGAAGAGCGCCGCGGCTGCGATAGAGAAGACTGGCGGCAGCCTGAAGACGCTGCGCGAAACGGCGACCCAGGCCGCTTCCTGAAAGCGTCGCCCTCGAGGGGGTGAAATTGGCGCGACCGCAGGCCATATGCTAGGGCGTTTCGCGCAAGCGCCCGCATGGCGCGGCGGAGATTTTTGCAAAAAGGCGCTAGTTCTCGAAGCGCCCCTTGGAGCCCATTTGCCATGGCGTCGGCCGCCGAACAGCTCGCAGCCAATATCAATTGGTCGGCCTTCGCCAAGGCCGACGAACTCAAGAAGCGAATCTGGTTCACGCTCGGCGCCTTGGTGATCTTCCGCCTCGGGACCTATATTCCTCTTCCCGGCATCGACCCCGCCGCCTTCGAGGCCTCGTTCCTCGGGCAGAAGCAGGGCGTGCTCGACATGTTCAACATGTTTTCGGGCGGCGCCGTTCAGCGCATGGCGGTGTTTGCGCTCAACATCATGCCCTATATCTCGGCCTCGATCATAATCCAGCTTTTGAGTTCGGTGATTCCGTCGCTCGAGGCGATCAAGAAAGAGGGCGAAGCCGGCCGCAAGGTTCTCAACCAGTACACGCGCTACCTGACGGTGGCGCTTGCGCTGTTCCAGGCCTATGGCATCGCCATTGGCCTTGAGGGACGCGCGGGCGTAGTCAGCGACCCGGGGCTTCTGTTCCGCATCTCGACCATTGTCACGCTGACCGGCGGCACCATGTTCCTGGTGTGGCTTGGCGAGCAGATCACGTCGCGCGGGGTTGGCAACGGGTCGTCACTCATCATCTTCGCCGGCATTGTCGCGCGATTGCCGCAGGCGGTGGTGGAATTGTTCGAGCTCGGCCGGCAGGGCTCGATCTCGACCGGACTGGTGCTCGCGGTCATCGTGATGGTCTTCGTGGTCGTGGCCTTCATCGTATTCATGGAGCGCGCGCAGCGCCGGGTGCCGATCACCTATCCGCGCCGGCAGGTCGGCAACAAGATGTACGAGGGACAGAGTTCATTCCTGCCCCTGAAGCTCAACACTGCGGGCGTCATTCCCCCGATCTTCGCGTCCTCGCTGCTGCTGTTGCCGACCACGGTCGCCAATTTCGCGCAAGGCTCAACGAGTTCGGGCATTCTGACGACGATCTCGGCGCTGCTTGGGCGCGGCAGCGCGCTGTACCTTGCGCTCTACGTGGCGCTGATCGTGTTTTTCGCCTTCTTTTATACCGCGACGGTCTTCAATCCGGCTGACACGGCCGACAATCTGAAGAAGCATGGCGGTTTTGTCCCGGGCGTCAGGCCGGGCGAGCGCACCGCCCAATATATCGACTACATTCTGACCCGCATCACCGTGCTTGGCGCTCTCTATCTCGCCTTGATCTGTCTCTTGCCCGAATGGCTGATATCCTATGCGGCGCTCCCGTTCTATTTTGGCGGCACGTCGCTCCTGATCGTGGTCAACGTCACTATGGACACGGTGGCTCAGATCCACGGTCACCTGCAGGCGCATCAATATGAAGGCCTGATTCGAAGGGCCAGGTTGAAAGGGCGGAAACGATGAGGCTGATTCTGCTTGGGCCGCCGGGGGCGGGGAAGGGCACCCAGGCTCAGCGGCTGGTCAAAAATCTGGGTATCCCGCAGCTCTCGACCGGCGATATGCTGCGCGCGGCGGTCGCAGCCGGGACGCCAATCGGGCTGAAGGCCAAAGCGGTGATGGACTCGGGCGGGTTGGTGTCTGACGAGACCGTCGTCGGCATTATCAATGATCGAATCGAGGAAGCCGACGCCAAGCCCGGGTTTATTCTCGACGGATTTCCGCGGACGCTCGCGCAGGCCCGCGCCTTGGAAGATCTGCTGACGGCCAAAGGGCTTAAGCTCGACGCCGCCGTCGAATTGACTGTCGACTCAGCCAAGCTCGTCGAGCGGATCGTCAAACGCGCCGAAGACGCGAAGGCCGCCGGCCTCCCGGTGCGCAGGGACGACGATCCCGAAGTGTTCAAGGCTCGTCTCGCGGCTTTCGAGCGCGACACCGCCGCGGTGACCCCGTTCTACCGCGAACGCGGCCTTCTGCATCAGGTCGACGGCATGGCGTCGATCGCCGAGGTCGCGGGCGCGATCGACGCTATCCTCTCGGAAGTCGCGCCAGCGTGACGGAGGCGATCCACGACGCGGAAGCGCTCGTGGCCAGACGCGGGCGGGCCGGGGTGATCGTGCTCAATCGCCCGAGGGCGCTGAACGCCCTCACGCTGACCATGGTGCGCCTGATGTCCGCCGCCCTCGACGAATGGGAGGCCGACGCAGCGGTCGAGCGGGTCGTCATCCGAGGGGCTGGGGAGCGGGCTTTTTGCGCCGGCGGAGACCTGCGACGCCTCTACGACCTCGGCCGCGCCGGCGATCATGCCGAGCAGCTCACGTTTTGGCGCGAGGAATATCAGCTCGACCGGCGCATCAAGACCTATTCCAAGCCGGTCGTCGCCTTGATCGACGGCATTGCGATGGGAGGCGGCGTCGGAGTCTCGATCAACGCTTCGCATCGCGTGGCCGGGGAGCGCTTCGCTTTCGCGATGCCGGAAGTCGGCATCGGCTTTTTTCCCGACGCCGGCGCAAGCTGGTTCCTGTCGCGCCTCGCCTTTCGGGCCGGCGCCTATTTCGCGCTCACAGGTTTGCGCGCCGACGCGGGCGACGCGCTGGCGTTCGGGCTCGCTCAGACCTTCGTGCCGAGCGCGGCCTTCCCGGAATTGGCGCGGGCACTGGAAGATGAACCTCGGATCGAGGATGCGCTCGCCCGATACGCGTCACCCGCGCCACCCTCGACGCTGATGAGCGAGGCGCAGGAGCTGGAGGTTTGCTTCTCGCAAACGGATCGTGAAGCGGTCGTTGAGGCTTTGCGGAAAGCGGAGGACAGGGCGTGCGCGTTCGCCCCGCCTGCGCGGGCGGCGATGATGGAAAAGTCGCCGACGAGCCAAGCGATCGCCCTGAGACAGATGGCGTTAGGCCCGACCCTTGATTTCGACGCAGCCTTGCGCATGGAGTATCGTATCGTTTCGCGAGTGTGCCGAGGCCACGACTTTTACGAAGGGGTCCGCGCCCTGATCGTCGACAAGGACAACCGCCCGCGCTGGAGTGCGCCCCCGGCGGCAGCGGAGATCGAGGGGTATTTCGCCCCGCTCGGCAATGAGGAGCTGTCCTTTCCGGGGCGGATTGCATGAAATACATGATGCGCCAAAGCCGCGACGGCGCGGTCGAGCTTGTCAATCCGTCGCCGGCGGCGGCTCAGGACGGCGATCTCCTGGCGGCGATCTCCAGTTTGGGCTGGGGCACGGCGCTGACCTGGTATATGCGGACGCTTGCCTGGGTCTGGGTCGCCAAAGGCCTGTTCGATTGGGCGATCATCCTCGGCGCGTTTCCGAGCCTCGGGCAGTTCACGACGATGGCGTTGCCCCTCCAGGCGACGATTGTCGCATTCGCCTGCCTCGATTTGCTGGCGGCGATTGGGTTGTGGCTCGCGGCGCCCTGGGGCGGAGCAATCTGGCTGCTCTGCGCCGTTGTCGAGGCCGCTTCACCGATCTTGAGCCCGCGCGCCGCCGCGATTGGTTTTGCCGGGGCTGGGCTCAACGTGGTCCTGATCCTTGGCTACTTTCTCTTGAGCTGGGGCGCAGTGCGCGAACGCGCCTGACGGCCGCGGGAGCTAAGGCGGACGAGCCGACCGGCCGAGGGCTGTTGACGGCCGGTTTCCGGCGCCTTAGCGCCGCGCGCCAATTGTTTCAAGCGTTTGTGACCCGGTTTAGCGCCGCCTCATTGCTTCGTCGCCTCGTGGATTTTCGCGCGTGAAATATTAATAAACCTGATAAGTATGTATAAATTGCTTTACCCCGCGGGCGCCAAGCCAGCCTCGAGAAACGCCTAAGCCGCTGCCCTTCCTCAACGTTCGTCCTGCTGAACCGCGACGGTCTCCGCACCGTTACGGTCTTGTCAACGTAAACAAAGCCTTTGATTCAATTGAAATTTACCAGCCTGGGAAAACCTTCGATTCATCTTGACTCTTAAACTCGTATTCATGCGCTTCCGTTACAGTTCTTCCTACAAAAGGACCGAAGGAACGTTCGGCCGCGGAGAAGTGAACGGACAGGTGTGCTATGATCAATGCTGTCAAGACACAAGATGTTGGAGTTCGCCCGGAGTCTGAACTTCGGGTGTCCGGCCTGTACCTCGAGACTTTGACGATGGTCGAGCGGCTTCACCGCCGCCTGCTCGACGTCATCAAGGACGAGTTCGACCGCCGCGGCCGCTCCGACGTCAATGCAGTTCAAGCCCTGCTGCTTTACAATATCGGCGACAAGGAATTGACCGCCGGCGAACTGCGCACGCGCGGTTATTATCTCGGCTCGAATGTCTCCTATAACGTCAAGAAGCTGGTCGAGATGGGCTATCTGCATCATTCCCGCTCGCGTATCGACCGGCGGTCGGTCCAAATCAGCCTGACCGACCGGGGCAAGGAAGTTCACCGCATTGTGGCCAGCGTCTATGAAAAACATGCCCGCACGATCGAACAGATCGGCGGCATTCCCGGCGATGATTTCGCCCGGATGAACGCGTCGCTCCTCCGCCTTGAGCGTTATTGGACGGATCAGATCAAGTATCGGCTGTGACGCGGCCGCATTTTCGGGCCGAATCCTCTTTTGGGGCGCCTGCTGAGCGGGCGCCCAACCGCATTTGACGCGCTTTCGTCAAGCGGTCATAAAATCGCCCGACTAGACCCTATCCTCTGAGTCGAACTCGCGGGATCGTAAGCGAGGGCTTGGGCTTGCGCGCTCGACGAGTTTGGGCCGCGACGTTTCGGCCGGGACAAGCGCCGTCGCTTTTGGAGATTCGCATAAAATGCGTGGCAGTGATGTTTGGCGGCATTCGCGCCGCATAGCTTTCGGCGCGACCGCACTAGCGGCGTTAACATTCGCCGGCGGCGGCGCTTCCGCGTTGGCGCAGGACCGCAACAACGACCAGGCCGAGTGGCCCCAGAGCTACGAGACCTCGCCCGAGATGGCGGTCGGTCGCGAGTCGACGCCCGTTTTGTCGCCGGCGACCGTGGCGGCGACGGAGGCCGCGATCCAGAAATACCAGGATCTGGTCGCGCGGGGGGGCTGGCCGCAGGTGCCCGCCGGGACGGAGCTGAGGGTGGGATCGAAATCCAAGGCGGTGGAGGCGCTTCGCGAGCGTCTTGTCGCCTCGGGCGATCTCGATTCCGTCGCCGGTATGGGGCCGACATTCGATTCGTTCGTCGAGGCCGCCGTCAAGCGCTTTCAGGCGCGCCATGGTCTGGGGCAGACCGGCGTCGTCAACGAGGCGACCTTCATTGAACTGAACGTGCCAGCCGAGGCCCGCCTGCAGCAGCTCCAGACCAATGTGGTTCGGTTGAGGGCTTATGCTGGCGATCTCGGCGAGCGTTTCGTGATGGTGAATATTCCCGCCGCTTCGGTCGAGACTGTCGAGGGCGGGGTTGTCTATTCACATCACGCCGCAGGGGTCGGCAAGATCGACCGCCAGTCGCCGATCATGCAGACCAAGGCGACCGAGATCAATTTCAACCCGTTCTGGACCGTGCCGCCGTCTCTGATCAAGAAAGACTTGATCCCGAAAATGAAGGCGGATCCGAACTACCTCACGGACGAAAAGATTCGCGTCTTCAATAAAGACGGCCAGGAAATCTCTCCGGAAACCATCAACTGGAACACCAACGAGGCGACGCAATATAAATACCGGCAGGACACCGGCGCCGACCTCAATTCGCTCGGCTTCGTGCGCATCAACATTCCGAACCCCTACGGCGTTTACATGCACGATACGCCGTCGAAGGGCATTTTCGGCGACGATTTCCGTTTCGTGTCGTCGGGCTGCGTGCGCGTCCAGGACGTGCGCGACTACGTCGCCTGGCTGCTCAAGGACAATCCCGGCTGGGGACGCGACCAGATCGACGAGGTGATCCGCTCCGGGCAGCGGCTCGACGTCAAGCTCACGACGCCGGTGAACGTGTATTGGATCTACGTCACCGCCTGGGCGACGCCCGATGGGGTCGTTCAGTTCCGTCCCGACGTCTATCAGCGCGACGGCGCCGGACCGGGGCCGCTCGCCTCCGCCGTTCCTTCACAGCCGATGGCGCTGCCCCAAGAGTAGCTGTCGCCGGCCGAGACGCCTAATAGCGCGTCGGCCGGATGGCGAATAGGCCGATCTCGACGCCGGCGCTCTCGTCGGTCTCGTCAAGGCGCAGGATGACGACGTGGGCGCCCCGCGGCCCCGCCGCATGTCGGCGAGAACCGCCTCGACATCGGCGGGCGCGCCGTGGACGAGCGCTTCGACCGTGCCATCGTCCTTGTTGCGCACCCAACCCGAGACATTGTGCCGGCCAGCCGCGCGGCGGGTAAATTCGCGATAGCCGACGCCCTGGACGAACCCTTCGACCACGACTCGGCGGACGACTGTGATATCTTCGCTCACGGGCCGATGCCCAATCCCGTATGATCGAAACTGGAGGCGTCCGTGAAATTGAAGACGTTTTCAACATCGTGCGGCAAAAGCGCTTCGCGGTCGTCTCGACCGTTCATGAGTCCGGCGCGCCCGAGGCTGCGCTGGTCGGCTTCGCCCTGACGCCGCAGAACGAGATCGTTTTCGACACGATGGGCTCAAGCCGCAAGGCCGTCAATCTCGCCCGCCGGCCGGCGATGGCGGCGGTGGTCGGATGGGACGACAACATCACCGTCCAGATCGAAGGCGACGGACGGAGGCCGCAAGGCGACGACCTGGCCGCCGCAAAGGCCGCCTATTACCGCGAATGGCCCGACGGCCGCGACCGCGAGAACTGGCCGGACATCGCCTATATCGCCATCCGCCCGAAATGGGTGCGCTATGCGAACTACGGCGCCGCCGGCGGCCCCGACATCCAGGAGTTCACGCTCTAAGCAGGATGGCGCTTTGGCGGCGGCGGAGGGCGCGCGGTTTTGCGGCCGACTCCGCCTGTTCAAGGGTTTGGGCGCCTTTTCTGCAACTCTTTCGCATAATATAACCTATACGATATGTTCAAAAGGTCAAGCGTGGGTCGGGGGCTGGGGCTGGCCACTTCATCAGTAGTCTTGACGGAGGCGCGTGCGTAGGTCGAAGAATCGACCTCTGATCGATTCGGAGCGCTCATTGCCAGAAGCGACCTTCGCGAGCGTCATCTCGGCCTTCGGCGCCGAAGCCAAGGCCAAGCTCGACAATCCCGCCATTTCCGGCGCTCCCGAGGATCAGCTTCGGGCGCCGCTTGAACGGCTTCTCCACGAACTCGCGGCGCTCGGCGGCCTTGCGCCGGCCGGCCTGTCGCTCGTCGGCGAAACGACGCTCTCGCAAATGCAGACGCGGCCGGATTACGCGGTCATCGTCAACAATGCGCTTGTCGGCTTTATCGAGGTCAAGGCGCCGGGCAAGGGCTGCGACCCGCGCAAATTCGCCGACCCGCACGACAAGGCGCAATGGGGCAAGCTCAAGTCCCTGCCAAACCTCGTCTATACCGACGGCAACGGCTTCAGCCTTTGGCGGAACGGCGAACCCGCCGGCAAAATCGTCCTGCTCGAAGGCGAATCGAAAGCTCCGGCGCGAAGCTGAAGGCGCCAGAGACGTTGCGCGCGCTCGTGGCGGATTTCCTCAGCTGGGCGCCGCAACCGCCGACCAGCGCCAGGGCGCTTGCGCAGACGAGCGCGCGCCTCTGCCGTCTGTTGCGCGACGAGGTTCTGGAGGAGATGGCGGCGGGTCACGGCAGCCTGCAGGGTTTGAAGCAAGACTGGCGGAAGCTCCTGTTTCCCGAGGCCACCGACGCGCAATTCGCCGACGGCTATGCGCAGGCCGTGACCTTCGGCCTCCTGATGGCGAAGGCCTTCGACATTTCGCTCAAGGACGGGGTCGAACTGGCGGCGATCCGGCTGCGAAGAACGAACACGCTGATCGGCACGGCGCTCAACCTTCTGACCCAGGACGAAGCCAATCAGCAATCGCTGAAAACCTCGCTCGGCACGCTGACCCGCGTCCTCGACGAAGTGAACTGGTCGACGCTCAGCAAGGACAAGCCGGAGGCTTGGCTCTATTTCTACGAGAATTTCCTCGAGGTCTACGACAACCGGCTGCGCAAGCTCACCGGCTCCTATTACACGCCCCCGGAAGTCGTCGAAGCGATGGTCAACCTCGTCGATCAGGCGTTGCGCGGGCCTCTGTTCGAGCGGTCGGCGGGGCTCGCCTCGTCGGACGTCACGCTCGCCGATCCAGCGGTCGGCACGGGCACGTTCCTGCTCGGCGCGCTGCGGAAAATCGCCGCCAATGTCGAAAAGGATCAGGGGGCGGGCACGGTTCCGGCGGCGATCGCCGCCGCCGCGAAACGGCTGTTCGGCTTCGAACTGCAATTCGGTCCGTTCGCCGTCGCGCAATTGCGCCTGCTGGCCGAAATGCGATCCCTGACCAAAATGGCCGCGAAAACAGGCCCCGCCCGAACTCAACCTCTACATCACCGACACGCTCGGCAATCCCTTCGTCGAGGAGGAGCAATTGCCGCAGATCGTCGAGGCGATCGCCAAATCGCGACGCGAGGCGAACAGGGTCAAGCGCGAGCAGCCGATCACCGTCGTCATCGGCAATCCGCCCTACAAGAATCAAGCCGGCGACAAGGGAGATTGGATCGAGAATGGCGCGAAGGGCATTTGCCGCGCCGATGGACCGCTGGACGCCGCCGGCCGAATGGGGCGTGAGCCGACACGCGCACCATCTCAAGAATCTCTACGTCTATTTCTGGCGCTGGGCGACGCTGAAAGTCTTCGGCTCCGGCCGCTTCGCCGCGACCGGCCTGCCCGATACGGACGAGGAAGGCATCGTCTGTTTCATCACCGTCGCCGGCTTTCTCAACGGGCCGGGCTTCGAGAAGATGCGCGACGACCTGCGCCGGACCTGCTCGGACATTTGGGTGATCGACTGTTCGCCCGAGGGCCATCAGCCGGACGTGCCGACGCGGATCTTCCAGGGCGTGAAGCAGCCGGTCTGCATCGTGCTCGCCGCACGAAAACTTGGAAAGGATGACAAGACGCCGGCGCGCGTAAAATTTCGCGCGCTGCCGAAAGGCAGGCAGGAGGAGAAATTCAAGGCGCTGGCGGCTTTGTCGCTCGACGCGAAGGACTGGAGCGACTGCCCTTCGGACTGGCGCGCGCCTTTCCTGCCGGAGCATCGGCGGAAAGTGGGCGGATTTCGCCCCGCTGCGGCGCATTCTTCGCATTGATCGGCGCGGGCGTCAAGCCCGACCGAACGTGGATGATCGCTCCGGACAAGCGAAAGCCTGGAGCTCGTTGGGAGCGGCTGCAAAGAGAAGGCCGAGCCGACGAGCAGAAGCTGCTGTTCGGGCCCGAACGAGGACGCGACGAGACTTCCATCGAAAGCTTCTAACAGTCGAGCTTGGCGGCGCCATCGAGTTCCGCTGCATTGCCGATCGCCAAGGACTAAGGCGAATGTCGTCGCACCCGTGCGCTATGCATTCCGATCCTTCGACCGACAATGGATCATACCCGACAATCGGCTTATCAATCATGGCGAGGCCGACGCTGTGGAAGCGCTGCGTCGGACAAGCAAGTTTTTCTGACGGCGCTGGAGGAGCATCCGCCGAAGGGACGGTCCAGCCATTTCCTTGACGCAGCTTGATCCCAGATCACGATCACTACAACGGTCGCGGCGGCCGCGTGTATCCGCTCTGGGCCGATGCGCAGGCGACGCAGTCGAACGTGCGCGCGGACGTGTTGCAGGCGCTGGCCAAGGCGCTGCGGCGCTCCCGTCACGCCGGAAGACGTGATCGCCTATATCGCCGCTGTGATGGCGCATCCGGCCTTCACCGCCCGGTTCAAGGCCGATCTCGTGCGGCCCGGCCTGCGCTTGCCGCTCACGGCCGACAAGGCGCTTGTTCGACGAGGCCGCCGCGCTCGGACGCGAGGTGGTATGGCTGCATTGCTATGGCGAGCGCTTCGTCGATGCGGCCGCCGGCCGGCCAAAAGGGCCGCCGCGCCTGCCGACGGACGAGAGGCCCGACCATTCCCGCCGAGGGCGCCATTCCCGGCGCGCCCGAGCCGCTGCCCGAGACTATGGATTACGACGCGGCCAAGCGGCGCCTCGTCATCGGCAAGGGCTTCGTCGAGAATGTCACGCCGGCGATGCGGAATTATGAGGTTTCCGGCAAGAATGTGCTCGACCAGTGGTTCAGCTACCGCAGGCGCGACCGGACCAAGCCCATGATCGGCGACAGGCGGCCACCCTCGCCGCTCGAAAAAATCCAGCCCGACGGCTGGCTCGCGGAATATACCGAGGACCTGCTGAATCTCCTCAACGTGCTCGGCCGGCTGGTCGCGCTCGAGCCGCGCCAGGCCGATCTGCTCGACCGGATCGTGGCCGGGCCGCTCGTCGCCCTCGCGCGGCGCACAGGAGTCGGGGACAACTGGCGGCGCACCGTCGCAATAGCCGCGCCCTTTGGCATATTGGCCCGCCGATTCGCTTCGAAAACGAGGACGAGGCCCGCCCGCGATGACCCGCCAACTCGACCTGTTCGGCGAGAGCCAGCCCGAGCTTCCTGGCGTCGAGGGGACGGCGGGCGTCTATCGCGCCGATCCAGACGAAGTGCGCGCCGAACTCATGCGCGTTCTCGCCAAAGTCCGGGCGGCGCAGAGCTTTCCATGGGACGCGCGGCGCACGCTTTACTGGCGCACCGTCTTTCCGCAGATGACAAACTGGCTGCCGGACGAGGAAGCCGCGCAGTTGCGCTTCGAGTTCGAGACGGAAATCCGGCGGCTGGACGCGGCCTAGCGGCCGGCCCTCGGTCCAGCGCTAGCTCTCCCGCTCCTTGCCACTTGCCCGCCCGCATTTATAGCCTCGCCCACGCTTACGCCGATTGGTATCGGCGAGTGAGCTTCAGGAGCTTCGATGATTCACGTCACGTTTCCCGACGGCGCGGAGCGCGCCTATGAGGCGGGCGTCTCCGCCCTCGACATCGCCAAATCCATCTCGCCCTCTCTCGCCAAGCGCTCGGTCGCCGCGGTGCGCGACGGCAAGATCGTCGATCTCGCGGACGCAATCGAACAGGACGCGAAGCTTGAGCTGATTTCCCGCGACGATCCGCGAGCGCTCGAACTCATTCGCCATGACGCGGCGCACGTGCTTGCGGAAGCGGTGCAATCGCTTTGGCCGGGGACGCAGGTGACGATCGGCCCGGTGATCGAGAACGGCTTCTACTACGACTTCTTCCGCAACGAGCCGTTCACGCCGGAGGATTTCCCGGCGATCGAAAAGCGCATGCGCGAGATCATCGCCCGCGACAGGCCGTTCACCAAGACCGTGGTCTCGCGCGACGAGGCGAAGAGTTTCTTCGAAACCAAGGGCGAGGCGTTCAAGCTCGAACTGATCGACGCGATCCCCGCCGATCAGGAGGTGAAGCTCTATAGCCAGGGCGAGTGGACCGATCTCTGCCGCGGCCCGCACATGACCTCGACCGGCAAGGTCGGCGACGCTTTCCGGCTGATGAAGACAGCCGGCGCCTATTGGCGCGGCGATTCCGCCAAGCCGATGCTGTCGCGCATTTACGGGACCGCCTTCGCGAAGAGGGAAGAGCTCGACGCCTATCTGAAACAGCTCGAGGAAGCGGAGCGTCGCGACCATCGCAAGCTCGCCCGCGAGATGGACCTGTTCCACGTCCAGGAGGAGGGGCCGGGCTCGATCTTCTGGCATCCCAAGGGCTGGACCTTGTTCCAGACGCTGGTCGCCTACATGCGCCGCCGGCTCGCGGACGACTATCAGGAGGTCAACGCGCCGCAGGTGCTGGACAAGCACTTGTGGGAAATCTCCGGCCATTGGGGCTGGTATCGGGAAAGCATGTTCATGTGCCGGCCGGCGGGCGAGGACGCCGAGACCGAGGACGAACGGGTCTATGCGCTGAAGCCCATGAATTGTCCGGGTCACGTGCAGATCTTCAAGAACGGCCTGCGCTCCTATCGCGAGCTGCCGCTGAGGCTCGCCGAGTTCGGCGCGGTCAACCGCTACGAGCCGTCCGGCGCGCTGCACGGCCTCATGCGCGTGCGCTCCTTCACCCAGGACGACGCGCATATTTTCTGCACCGAGGAACAGCTCGCCGAGGAATGCCACAAGATCAACGAGCTGATCCTCTCGGTGTACGGTCATTTCGGCTTCGACCGGATCGCGGTCAAACTCTCGACCCGCCCCGAGAAGCGCGTCGGAACGGATGCGATGTGGGATCACGCCGAGGCGGTGATGAGCCGGGTCCTCGACGAGATCAGGGCGCGCCACGGCAACGTGGTGACCACGAGCCTCAATCCGGGGGAGGGGGCGTTCTACGGGCCGAAATTCGAGTATGTGCTGCGCGACGCGATCGGCCGCGACTGGCAATGCGGCACGACGCAGGTCGACTTCAACCTCCCCGAGCGGTTCGGCGCTTTCTATATCGCCAACACCAGCGAAAAGACGACCCCGGTGATGGTCCACCGCGCGATTTGCGGCTCGATGGAGCGCTTCATCGGCATCCTGCTTGAACACTACGCCGGCCACTTGCCGTTGTGGCTGGCGCCGCTTCAGATCGTCGTCTGCACGATCACCAGCGACGCCGACGATTTCGCGCTTCGCTTCGCGGCCGCGGCCAAGAAGCGGGGCCTGAGGGTCGAGACCGATCTGCGCAACGAGAAGATCAACTACAAGGTGCGCGAGCACTCGCTGGCCAAGGTTCCGGTCCTCATCGCCGTCGGGCGCAAGGAGGCGAGCGAAAACACCGTCTCCGTGCGGCGTCTCGGTTCGAGCGGGCAGACCGTGCTGGGCGCGGACGAGGCGATCGCCGCCCTGGCCGAGGAGGCCGTGCCTCCGGACCTGCGGGAGGAAAGGGTCGCGGCCGCGGCTTGAGGCGGAGGTCTTATTTTGAAGCAAACTACGCGGCGCCCTAACCGACGAGGTCTCACATAGCTGGATCGAGGCGCAGGAGATCGTATCGTGACCGAAGTCCCCGACAACGTCGATCGGAACTGGATCGCCCGCGTCCTTGTTGCTATGCGGCGCGACCTGCAATCGCTTCGCGACGACGCCAACGTCAGCGCCGCGATCCTTCGCCGCGTCGACAACAATCAGGCCCGTTTCGCGAGCGATGCTCGGCTTCCACAATCGGACAACGGCAATTCACGGCCTTGAGTTGATCGAATGTTTGGACCACAATGCCCATCGAGTGTTAGGCGGAGAGAGGTTGGGTCGGCGATGCAGTTTCCGATCAGCGGGGCGAAGGCGCATCTCGCCGACCTTGTTCGACGCGCCGAGGCCGGAGATGAAGTCATCCTGACGCGGCACGGCCATCCGGTTGTTCGGCTGGCGCCGGTTCCATTGCCGAGCGCGCGGGAGCGAAAAGCCTCGTTGGACCGATCGCATGTTTCGTGGAAGGCTGCTCCGGGCCCTCAGCCGGCGAGGAGCAGGGAACTTCTCGACAGCGGGGCCGGATCGCCGAAATGACTGTTCGTCGCTGTCTCGGAGACCAACACTCCAGACGCATGGTGAGACGCGTCGCCGACGCGTCGAACCATGGCCGAGTGCGAAACTGCAACCGGGCGGAAGCGAAATCCCAAGTCTCTGAAGGCGCCGCGAGACCGGTAACGCGGTCCCGCCAGCGCGGCGGCGCGCGGTCGTTCGTCGATCTGCGGACTGCTTCCGTTTTACGGACAAAAGCTTCATCATGGAATCTGGTTTAAGGCTCGACGATGTCGCTTGACGCCACGCCAACCGGAGCGCGCAACGCTCTCCGCTTTCGCTTCCGCGGCAACGAAGTCGCGCTCAAGCGATTCTCGCCGCGCGCCACTGTTCTCGATTGGCTTCGCGAGGAAGCGGGAGCGAAAGGCACGAAGGAAGGCTGCGCGGAAGGCGATTGCGGCGCCTGCACGGTGGTGCTCGCGCGGCGTCGCCACGGCGCGCTCAGCTACGAGCCCTTCAACGCTTGCATCCTGCTTATGGGTCAGCTCGACGGCGCCGAGCTGATCACGATCGAAGACCTTTCCGCGGGCGGCGAGTTGCATCCTCTGCAGCGGGCGATGGTCGACCATCATGGATCGCAATGCGGATTCTGCACGCCCGGCATCGTGATGAGCCTGTTCGCCGCCTATCACTCCGGGGCGCCGCAGACCTACGCCGGCCTTTGCGATCAGCTTGCCGGCAATCTCTGCCGATGCACTGGCTATCGTTCGATTCTCGCCGCCGGGCTCGAAACCTGCAACGGCGCGCCAAGCGACCGGTTCGCAGCGACTGCCGGCGAACGAAGCGCGGCGCTCGCTGCGCTTTGCGACGATCGGGATCTGTTCGCCGGCGACGAGGACTCGTTCTCCGCTGCGCCTGCAAGCCTCGATTCGCTCGCTGCGCTCTACGCCCGGTTTCCCGACGCGGTCCTGGTCGGGGGAGCGACCGACGTTGGATTGTGGGTCACCAAACAGTTGCGGGATCTGAAGCGCGTCATCTGGTTGGGCCGGGTTTCCAGGCTCGATGAGGTCGGCGAAAGCGACGACGGCGCGCTGTCGCTGGGCGCGAGCGTGACATTGGCGCAAGCCGCGCCCCTGCTCGGCGCGATCCATCCCGACCTGGGCGAAATGTTGCGCCGTTTCGGCTCGAAGCAAGTGCGTGCGAGCGGAACCGTCGGCGGCAATATCGCCAACGGCTCGCCGATCGGCGATCTCGCGCCGTCCCTGATCGCGCTTGGCGGCAGGGTCGTTTTGCGCAAAGGCGATGACACGCGCGCGCTGCCCCTGGAGGATTTCTTCATCGCCTACGGCAAGCAGGACCGGCGCCAAGGCGAGTTCGTGCTTGCGGTCGAAGCGCCGCGGCTTGCAACGGGTCAGCACTACCGCGCCTTCAAGGTCTCCAAACGGTTTGACGAGGACATTTCCGCGGTCATGTTCGCCGCCCGGATCGACCTTGATGGCCGCCGCATTGCGGGCGCGCGCATCGCCTATGGCGGCATGGCGGCGACGCCGAAACGCGCTGCGAACGCGGAGCGGGCGTTGATCGGCGCGGTTCTCGACGAACCTGCGAGCTGGCGGGCCGCTTGCGCCGCGCTCTCGCAGGATTTCAAGCCGCTGACCGACCAGCGCGCCAGCGCGGCTTACCGAATGACCGTGGCCGCCAATCTCCTCGAAAAGGCGCTCATGGAGATTTCCGGCGCGAGCGCGCCAACTCGGATCGGAGCGCTCCATGCTGCTGAATGAAGTTGGCCCCGCTCCCTCGACCGCGGTCGTCCACAAGCCTTTGCCGCACGATTCCGCACGCCTGCATGTCCAGGGCGCGGCGAACTACGTTGACGATATCCGCGAGCCGGAGGGCACGCTGCACGTGGCGATCGGCATGGCTGACAAGGCCCGCGGCGCGTTGAAGGCGCTCGACCTGGACGCGGTGCGCGCCGCTCCCGGCGTCGTCATCGTTCTGACTGCGGCGGATATCCCGGGGAAGAACGACATCGCGCCGGTCTTCGCCGACGAGCCGCTGTTCGCCCATGAAACCATAATGTTCCACGGGCAGGCGCTATTCGCCGTCGTCGCCCGGACTCGCGATGAGGCGCGCCGCGCCGCCAGACTCGCCGAAGATCACGATCGAGAGCGAAAACGCCGGCCGTCACCATCGCCGACGCGCTGATAACCGGCGAGCGCGTGCAGGAGGATTATGCGTTCGGACGGGGCGAGGCCTCTTCCGCGATCGACAAGTCCGCCCACCAACTCGCCGGCCAGCTCGAAATCGGCGGGCAGGAACATTTCTATCTCGAAGGCCAGGCTTCGCTCGCCGTGCCCGGCGAAGGCGACGAAATGACGGTGCACGCCTCGACGCAGGACCCGACCGAGACGCAGCACATTGTCGCCCGCATTCTCGGCGTTCCGGACGCGTTCGTCACGGTCGAGACGCGGCGCATGGGCGGCGGATTCGGCGGCAAGGAAAGTCAGGCCTGCGCCTGGGCGGCGATTGCCGCGCTCGGCGCGCGCGCGACGGGACGTCCTTGCAAGGTTCGCCTCGATCGCGACGACGATTTTGCGCTGACCGGCAAGCGCCATGATTTCCGCGCCGATTGGCGCGTCGGTTACGACGATCATGGCGTGATCGCCGGCTACGACGTGGCGCTGAACGCGCGCTGCGGCTGCTCGGCGGATCTTTCGCCCGGCGTCGTGGATCGCGCGATGTTCCACGCCGGCAATGGCTATTGGCTCCCCGAGGTCTCGATCCTCTCCCGCCGCCTCAAGACCAACACCGTCTCCAACACCGCATTTCGCGGCTTCGGCGGCCCGCAGGGGATGATCGCCATCGAGCGGGTCATGGACGCGATCGCTCGCGAGCGCGGCCTCGATCCTCTCGACGTGCGCAAAGCCAATCTTCTGCGAGCGGGCGCGGAAAGCACGCCTTACGGGCAGACGGTCGAGGATTACGAAACCCAGCGCACGATCATCGAGGACCTCGAGGTCAGCTGCGAATATCGCGCGCGCCGAGCGCGCATCGCGGCCCTGAACGCGGCGAGCCCGCTCATCAAGCGGGGCATCGCGCTGACGCCGGTGATGTTCGGGATTTCTTTCACCCTCATTCCGCTCAATCAGGCCGGCGCGCTCGTGCATGTCTATTCCGACGGGTCGATCCATCTCAACCACGGCGGGCACGGAGATGGGGCAGGGGCTGTTCACCAAGGTCGCCCAGATTGTCGCGGAAGAATTCGGCGTGCCGCTGCATTTCGTGCGGATTACGGCGACCAACACGGCCAAGGTTCCCAACGCATCTCCGACCGCCGCCTCGTCGGGGACCGACCTCAACGGCATGGCGGCGAAAATCGGCGCCGCCGCGATCAAGGAGCGGATGACCGCCTTCGCCGCCCACTCATGGAACGTCGCCCCGGAGGCGGTCGAGTTCCGCGACGGGCGCGTCTTCGCCGGCAACGTGTCGATGGGGTTCGGCGAGCTTGCGAAGGCCTGCCGCCTCGCGCGGGTGCAACTCTCTCACGCCGGCTATTACAAAACGCCGGAGATCCATTGGGATCGCGCCAGGGCGAAGGGACGCCCGTTCCTCTATTTCGCCTATGGCGCGTCTTGCTCCGAGGTGGCTATCGATACGCTGACCGGCGAGATGCGGGTGCTGCGGTCCGATATCCTGCATGACGTTGGCTCCTCAATAAATCCGGCGATCGACATCGGGCAGGTCGAAGGCGCGTTCATTCAGGGAATGGGCTGGCTGACGACCGAGGAGCTCGTTTACGATTCCGCTGGACGGCTGACGACCCACGCGCCGGCGACCTACAAGATTCCCGTCGCTTCGGACGCGCCGCCGATCTTCAATACCCGCTTATTCATGCGGCCCAATCCGACGCCGAGCATCTACCGGTCGAAGGCCGTCGGCGAGCCGCCGCTGATGCATGGGATTTCCGTCTATTCCGCGATCCTCGACGCGGTCCACGCCACAAATCCGAGAGGACAGGCGAAACTCGATCCGCCGTGCACGCCCGAATCGATCCTCAACGCCATCCGCTCGCTGAACGAGGCGGCTTGAGAGCGGCGCCATGCGGGCCTTTCGGCGCCTCATCGACGCAATCGAGGCCGAGGGATCGGCGGCGCTGGTGACGCTGGCGCGGGTCGAAGGGTCGAGCCCGCGCGAAGCGGGCGCCCGCATGGTGGTCAGGCCCTCGGGCGGATTTCACGGCACGATCGGCGGCGGCGCGCTGGAGTGGGCGGCCCTCACCGCAGCCCAATCAGCGCTAAAGGCTGGCCGGGGTTGCGCTTTGCGCCGCTCTCTCGCGCTCGGGCCGGAACTTGGCCAGTGCTGCGGCGGAAGGGTCGAATGGCGAGTCGAGACTTTCGACGCGAGGGATCTCGCCGATCTCGCGCCCTTCGTGGACTTGGAGAGTGCCGGCTCGACGCTTCTCAGCGCCCGTTTGGGGCCGGACGGCCGGGTCGAGCGCGCGCTGGGCGCGGGGTTCAGCGCGAACTCGGCCGACGGGGAGAGTTGGGTCGAGACCATCGGAGAAAGCGCGCGCGCGGTCTTTCTTTTCGGCGCTGGACATGTAGGGCGCGCGCTGGCGCTGGCGCTGGCGCCGCTGCCGTTCGCGGTCCGGTGGATCGACCCGCGGCGCGACGCGTTCCCGGCGCATACGCCAGCCAATATCGCTCTCATTCATGCGCCCGAGCCCGCAAGCGAACTGGCCGGCGCGCCTGACGGCGCGCTGATCCTGGTGATGACGCACGATCACGCGATCGACCTCGAAATCATCGCCGAAGCCCTGCGCGCCGAACGCTTCGGTTTCGTGGGCCTCATCGGTTCCGAGACCAAGCGCGCGCGTTTTCTCAGCCAGATGCGGGCGGCGGGCCTGCCTGAGGCTTGCCTTGCGCGACTGGTCTGTCCCATCGGTTTGCCGGGCGTCGAGGGCAAAGAGCCAGCGGTGATCGCGGCGTCGACCGCGGCGCAGCTGCTGATGGTCAGCGAAAAGCAGTCCGCGGATGCGCTCACGCGACCGGCGCGTTGACGCCGCGCGCGCCGCGAGGCGAAGACTTTTTCTTCGAGCCGCGCTTGCGGGCGACGCGTTTCCTCTTGGCGGGCGCCTTGGCCTTTTTCTTGGGCTTGATCGGCGGGGCGATTCGCGCTTCGACATCCGCGCCGCTGGTCTTCAATCGCTCCGCGATGCGCGCCACTTCCTCGTCAGACAGAATCGCCGGCCGGCCAACAGTAAGCGCGATCGCATAGAGCCTGGCGAGCGTTTCCAGCTCCCGCGCCCGAACCAACGCCGCCTCAAGCGTCGCCCCGGTGGTCAGCGCGCCATAATTGCCCAGCAAGACGGCGTGACTATCCCCCAGCGCCTCCAGGACCAGGCCGGCAAGCTCCTTCGTTCCCGGGGGCGCGTATTTGGCGCAGCGGACCGTCGAACCGCCGAACAGAGCGATCATCGAATGGGCGGCGGGAATGGCTTTGCCGCTGATCGCCAGCGCCGTGGCGTAGGGCGACTGAAAACGAAAAATCGCGCCGACGTCGGGCCTGGCGCGCGCGATGTCGAGGTGAATGCGCCATTCGCTCGACGGTTTCACGGGGCCCGCCCAGGCGCCGTACTCGCCGGTAAGCGGCATACGCGCGATCGTCGACGGCCGCAGGCCGGCGTAACTTGCTCCGCTCGGCGTGATCAGGATGGCGTCGGCATGCCGGGCGGAAATCTCCCCGGCTGGGGCGCCGCCAAGCCCTGCCGCCACGATCCGCGCGCCATGAGCGATGATCGATGCGCGCAGGGCCTTCTCGGTCGCCGCCATGTTCGCCTGCCGCTCCGCTCGCCCCGACTCGCATTCAAACGCACATTGATGGAAAATCTCTCGGGAAATCAATGATGGCGCCCGGGTCTCGGGAACTCGTAAGGACTCGCGCCACCGCCGCCGGCTCGGCCTATAATGGAGACGGCCTGTTTCAGGGAGCCCGCGCGAGCGGCGTCAACGCGAGAATCGACGTGCCAACTGAGCTTTCTGCAAATCTGTTCGATCTGATGGCGGCGCGGGCGCCAAACCTTGAAAAGGCCGCCTTGCAGACGTCCGACGCCACGGGTCTGACTTACGGCGCTCTATTCGAGCGATCCGCTCAGGCCGCGAACGCGCTCGTCGCGCTTGGCGTCGCGCCGGGCGACCGGGTCGCGGCGCAGATCGACAAATCGACGGACGTGATCGTGGTCGCGCTCGCGTGCCTTCGCGCCGGCGCGGTCCTGTTGCCGTTGAACACCGCCTATACGCTGACTGAGCTCGAATATTTCCTCGGCGACGCTGAGCCCGCACTGGTTCTTTGCCGGCCCGATTCGCTTGGATCGGTGCGAGCGCTCGCGCAGAAGCTCGGCCTTCCCGCGGTGGAGAGCCTCGGGGTTCGGCGCGATGGAACTTTTGCCGAGAAGCTCGCCGCCGCGCCCAGGCGTTTCGAGACCATCCCGCGCGCGAGCGGCGATCTGGCCGCGATCCTCTACACCTCGGGCACGACCGGCCGCTCGAAAGGCGCGATGCTGACCCACGAGAACCTGTCCTCGAACGCGCTGACGCTGATCGACTGCTGGCGCTTCACCCCGGCCGACGTGCTTATCCATGCGCTGCCCGTCTTCCACACGCATGGGCTTTTCGTCGCGGTCAATGTCGCGCTCCTCTCGGGGGCGACGATGATCTTCATGCCCCGATTCGAGCCCGACGCGATCCTCGCCGCGATGCCGGCGCGCGACGTCGCTGATGGGCGTCCCGACCTTTTACACCCGGCTCCTCGACCTTCCCGGCCTCGATCGCGATGTGTGCGCCAATATGCGCCTGTTCGTCGCCGGCTCGGCGCCGCTGCTCGCCGAGACGCATGCCGCATGGTCGAGGCGAACCGGCCATTCCATTCTCGAGCGCTACGGCATGACCGAGACCAACATGATCACGTCGAACCCCTATGACGGCGAGCGCCGGCCGGGCACGGTCGGGTTTGCGCTGCCGGGAGTGAGCGTCCGCATCGCCGACCCGGAGAGCGGAGCGCCGGTTCGCGGCCGGGGACATCGGCGTCATCGAGGTGAAGGGACCGAACGTGTTCTCGGGCTATTGGCGGATGCCGGAGAAAACCGCTCAGGAGTTTCGCCCCGACGGCTTCTTCATCACCGGCGACCTCGGCCAGACGGACGCCGACGGCTACATTCACATCGTCGGACGCGCGAAGGATCTGGTGATTTCCGGCGGCTTCAACGTCTATCCCAAGGAGGTTGAAGCCGAAATCGACGCGATCGAAGGCGTTCTGGAGAGCGCGGTGTTCGGCGTTCCGCACGCGGACTTCGGCGAGGGCGTGACGGCGGCAGTCGTGCTGCATCCCGGAGCGGCGCCGACAGAGGCCGCGATCCTCGCTGCGCTCGGCGACCGGCTGGCCAAGTTCAAAATACCGAAACGCGTCATCATCATCGAATCCCTGCCCCGCAACGCCATGGGCAAGGTGCAGAAGGCGGCGCTGCGGGAAACGCACAAGGATATTTATCGGCGCTGACCGCAAGTCCGGATCGTTCTACGCCTAAAATTGAGGCGCCGAAAATTCTTCCGGAACATCAGAAGTCGTGGTACTGTTTTGTAGAAAGCGCTATGCGTTGCAAAGCTTCGACGCGTTAACTCCTAGCATGGTGCCACGGGATTGACTTCATAGCCGTACGCTAAGAGGAGTTATTAATTATAACAATTATTTGCGCTAGATAGTTCATCTCAGATGAGAGGAGTCGAATCCCTCGGGTGCGCGGCATTATGCGCCGATAAGCCTTTGAAAAAGCTCAAAACGGCAAGCGGCGACTGTTCCGAAAAGTTGGCATGGATTTGGGGTTGGCGCCGCGTTGGCTTGCGTTTGCCCCCGCGTTTCCTAGGCCGATGGATGCAGTCCAATTTTGAAACCTGCTTGATTGACTTCGCCGGACCGCTGCGGTCGAAGTTCAATGCCAAGTCCCGGGGAATAGGACGTTTGGGGTTCGGGTTGCCTCGTTGTCATCCAGCCGGTCTCGGGCGCCGGGCCTGGCCCTTGCTCAGGTCGCGCCGCCGCGCCGGCCTTGGGTTCGCGTCCGCATTCGCAATCGCTTGCCTCGCCGGCGCGGCCTATGCGGACTCGGTCCCGGCGGCGGCTCCTGGGTCGGGTCAGCCTGGATCAGGCGAAAGCGGGCAGCCGGCGGCGCCGAGCGCGGTTCCCGCCCCGGGCGCCGCAGGGCCGTTCGGCTTCCTGAACTCCTCTTGGCAAAACCCAAACCTGCTCGGCGACATGTGGGGGCTTCGGCCAGCCTTGGCCAAGTTCGGCGTCACGCTGAGCATACTCGAGAACGTCGAGACCTTCGGCAATCTGACTGGCGGCGTCCAACAAGGCTTCGAAGCGAACGGACTGACCACCGTGACGCTGCAAATGGACACTCAGAAAGCGTTCGGCCTGAACGGCGGCACGTTCAACGTCAGCGGCCTCCAGGTTTGGGGCGGCAACGTGAGCGCGGACAATCTTCTGGTTCTGCAGACCCTGAGCGACATCGAGGCGCCCGTCGGCGTCCGACTTTGGGAACTGTGGTATCAACAGAAATTCGGCGACAAGTTCGACGTCAAGGTCGGCGAGCAGAGCCTCGACGAGGAATTCATCATCGCCCCCAGCTCGCAGTTTTTCATCAACTCTTCCTCCGGTTGGCCGGCGCTTGCGTCTGTTGATTTGCCGGGCGGCGGCCCCGCCTATCCGCTCGCCGGCTTGGGTGTCCGCGGGCGGGCGCAGCTGACCGATAGCCTCACCCTGCTCGCGGGCCTGTTCAACGGCAGCCCTATCCCGAGGGATTCGCCCAGCACGCCAGTGAGCAATCCCCACGGCGTGAGCTTTCCGCTCGACACCGGCGCCTTGGCGATCGCGGAGCTTCAATACGCATTCGGGAGTTCGGCCGCGTCGGGGAAGCCGAGCCCCGATGGTCCGCTGCCGGGCAATTACAAGATCGGCGTATGGTACGACAGCTACGCCTTCGACGACCAGCAAACCGACACGATGGGCGCGTCTCTCGCCGGTCCCTTAAGCAATGGAGCGCCGGCCAAGCACAATGGCAATTTTTCACTGTATGGAATCATGGACCAAATGGTCTGGCGTTCGAAGGACGACGCCAATCGCAGCCTGAATGTCTTCATCCGTCCGATGTTCACACCCTACCAGGATCGCAACCCCGTCAGCGCCAGCGTCAATGCCGGCGTAGACTTGCACGGCCCTTTGCCCGGTCGCGACAACGATACTTTCGGCCTCGAAATGGGGACTGCGTGGGCCAGCAGCGGCGCATCCACTTTCGATCGGCAGATGCAATTCTATGAGCCCTCGGTTTATACGCCCATTCGCAGCAACGAAACGTTTCTCGAAGCGACCTATCAGGTTCAAGTCCTGCCCTCGTGGCAGATTCAGCCGGATATCCAGTACTTTATCAATCCCGGCGCCGGGATCGCCAACCCGAACGATCCGACCCAGCGGATCAAGAACGAGCTGGTGATTGGCCTGCGCACGAACATCACGTTCTGACTGCGCATAGCTGCCCCGTCGGGCTAACCGGCGTTGATCGCCTGACGCGACGGCGCCGGTCGCGCGGCGCGCGTCGTCGACCGCCGGGGGCTGGGACTCCTGCGCAGAACCGCGACGGCGACGAACGCGGCCCCCGCCGCGGCGACATAAGCGGAGGGGCGAAAAGCCATGTCCGGATCGATGTTCGCGCCCAAGACGTCCCAGAAATCGATGTGCCGCACGAGAGCGTACCACGCGGCCTCGACGAGCGCGGTCAGCGGCGGAGCGAGGATCGCCGCCGCGAGCGCCGCGGCCCACGCCGGCGCGCCTCGTCTCAGGACAGCCCGGAACAGCATCAGGATCGCGAAGAAGCCGGTCATGACGACAGGCTCGGTCACGTCGGCCTTCGCCTGGATCATGAAATGCAGGAGCGCAACCAGGGCGATCGCATAGACGGCCGAATGGAGGGTTTTCCAGCGTGGCCCAAGTCGCCTGATCATGGCGTCGGTCGAGGTCGCCGCCATCGCCGCAAGGCCGAGCCAGGCGATGAAGCCGATCGTCAGATAAAATCGAAGCGCAATTTCCGACGCTACGTGCAGAACCGCAAAATGCTGATCGACGACGTACAGGGACAAATGGGCGGCGGCGTAGAAAAACGCGGCGACCCCGACCATGCGTCGCACCGCGACCAGCTTCGGATACCGCGCCACGCGCATGAGCGGCGTCACCAGCAAGGAGAGTGTGAGGAACCGTATCGCCCACAGACCTGTGCGATGGATCAGTTCCGTCACGACTTTTGGCTCGAGAGCGCCCATCACCGCGAGATAGACGATCCATGCGGCAGGAATGAAAAGCCCAGCAAATACAGCCGCTTTCAGCCACGAGAAGCGGCCGTTGCGCTCATTCCATGGCGCTTTCAGCGCTTTCATCGACCTCATCGCAGGGTCCCAGCCTCCGGTCGCGGCCTTTCAAGCCTCGCAGGGGTATACGGCCGCGGCGGACGATTGTTTCACTCGCTTCGAGACAATCGTCCGCCGCCGAGGAAGCTGGTCAGGCCACCCCCAGCTTTCGCTGCAGGCTCGTGGAGGACGTCGTGTACTGGAAGGTGAGCTTCTTATCCGGATAGACGTAGTGGTGCGCGCGCTGGGCGGCGAGCGCGGCCTCGTGAAATCCGCACAGGATGAGCTTCAGCTTGCCAGGATAGGTGTTGATGTCGCCGATCGCGAATATTCCCGGCGCGCTCGTCTCGAATTTGGCCGTGTCCACCGGAATCAGGTTCTCGTGCAGGTTGAGGCCCCAATTGGCGATTGGACCAAGTTTCATGGTCAGGCCGAAAAAGGGAAGCATGTCGTCGCAGGGCAGATCGTAAACTTCGCCGTTTTCGCGCCTCACGGTCAGCGCCGAGAGTTGGGCGTCGGCGCCCTTGACCGCCGTGACCTGGCCAAGCACGAAATCCATCTCGCCCGAGCCGACCAGGGCGCGCATGGCGTTAACCGAATGCGGCGCCGCTCGAAACGCGTCGCGGCGATGAATGAGAGTGACCCTTCTCGCGATTGGGTGAAGGTTCAGAACCCAGTCGAGCGCCGAATCTCCGCCGCCGACGATAACAACACGGCGGTCCCGGAAATGCTCCATCTTGCGCACGGAATAAAAGACGCTTGTGTTCTCATAGGCGTCGAGGCCGGGGAGCGGCGGCTTCTTGGGTTGAAACGACCCGCCGCCGGCGGCGATGAACACCGCCTTCGCCTCAATCGTTTTCTCGTTGTCGGTGCCGACGCGAAACAAGGGGCGTTCCGGCGTCCCGAGAACTTCAAGCTGCTCAACCATCTCGCCTAGGTGAAACTTCGGCCCGAACGGCTGGATCTGTTTTATCAGATTGTGGACCAGTTCCTCGCCGCTGATGATGGGAAAGCCCGGAATGTCGTAGATCGGCTTTTCAGGATAGAGTTCTGCGCATTGCCCGCCGGCCTTGGGCAAAATGTCGATCAAATGGCATTTGATGTCGAGCAGGCCGAGTTCGAACACCGCAAACAGGCCAATCGGCCCGGCGCCGATAATCGCGACGTCGGTAGACAACACTTCGTTCATATCGGTTCCTTCGGTCCTATCCTTGCTTCGCGGGGGTGGTCACGACGAGGCCATCCAGCTTCTCGGTGACCTTAATCTGGCACGACAGACGGGAGTTGGGACGCACTTCGAAAGCGAAATCAAGCATGTCCTCCTCCATCTGCGACGCCTTGCCCGTGGCCTCCGTCCATTCCGGCGCGACGTAGACGTGGCAGGTCGCGCAAGCGCAAGCGCCTCCACACTCGGCCTCGATGCCCGGGATCGAATTGCGCAGGGCCGTCTCCATGACCGTCGAGCCGATCTGCGCCTCAACGGTGCGCGCCTCTCCAGACGCGCTAACGAATGTCAGTTTGGTCATCGAGCCGAATTTTTCCCAGAAGAACGGCTTTCTCGCGTCACGACATGTGAATTGGCGCGGCCCCGTCGCGCGCCTTCATAGAGCAAGCGCGCCAGGGCTGGAAGGGTCGTGTTATGGGGTTCTTTGTCGCCGCCAGAACGATGTCCGCGGGGACAACTGCGAGTTGTCCCCCGCAATATTTCGGGAGACCCTCGGCCGTTCTCGGCTAGCTCTGGATGCGATCGATCTCGGCGACCGCCTCGGCCACGGCTGAGCGCAGCGCGGCCATCGCATCCGCTACGGCTGCGGATTTCCTCCGCGCCCTGTAGGGGCTCGCGGGCGGCGGCCGACGCCAATTCCTCGATTCTCGTCGCGGCTCGAGCGACGCGCGAGGCGCCAACGGCGAGCGCGGAGCCCCGAAGTTTATGAACAATATTCGCCTTTGATTCCAAGGATAAGGCGGGGGCTTCAGAGAGTTCCGCAGCGGCCGCGTTCGACTGAAGTCGAAACAGCCGCAGCAATTCCTCCTCCAGCGCCCGATCGCCTAGGCAATGGCGGGCCAGATGCACAAGGTCGAGAGGAGGGTCGGTCCAGTGTCCTGTCAAAACGTCCCGATTCGAAACAGTCTCCGCCGCGCTCAGAGCTGGCGCCCGCCGCGCCGCAGACAACGCGCCAACACAATGCAAGTCCAGGCCAGCGCGGCTCATAATTGGCTGAACACATTGTCAAAACATGGTAACCGAAGCGTTAACGACGTTTGCAAGATCCCAGGGCGGCGCGGTTTTCATATTCGAGGAGCGGCGGTAGACTGCAACGTGGTTAATCCGCAGCGTTTTTCCCGGTCGAGGCCAGCCGGGAGAAGGCTTGACGAATTTCGCGATCCACCGAGCGAGCGGCGCTGAGGGAATGAGGCGGACATAATGGCGAAGCAAAACTCGGCGCTGGATCCGGTTTCCGCCGCCATGTCGGCGATAGAAAGCGCGCTGAACCTCACCGACGATGATGAAGCCGCTCTGGCCACGGGCGAGAGCGCCGCTCCCCCCACCTCTCGCCGGCGAAACCCACGACCGCGGTGCCGGTCCTCAAGCCGAGCGCGCCTGCGGGCGAGTCGGCGCTGCTGCGCCCCGGCGCGGCGGCGGGTTCCGTCGACGCGGAAGCAAAGCCCGCGATTCCCGCTTCGCCTCCGGCAAACGACGATCGTGAGACCGTCGGCGCTATATTGCAGGCGATGAACGCGCGCCCTGCCGGGCGCACGCCTTTCATTCTCGCCCTCGTCGGATCGTTGATATGGGCGGCGCTTTGCGGCGTCTATGGTTATGCCGCGCTTTGGCCCCCGGCTTCAACCCATCGGGCCGAGATGCTGTTACGACCGGAAACGCCGCTATTTCTGCTTGCGGCGTTGGCGCCAATCTTCTTCATGTTCGCGTTCGCCGCGCTCTCGCGCCGGCTACGCGAGCTGCGCCAGTCCGCGCGCGCGATTTCCCAGGTGGCGGTCCGTCTCGCGGAGCCCGAAACCATCGCCGGCGAACATGTGGCAAGTCTGTCACAGGCGATCCGCCGTGAGCTCACCTCTATGGGAGATGGCGTCGAACGCGCCCTTGCGCGCGCCGCCGAGCTTGAGACGCGCGTGCGGTCCGAAGTGTCGACCCTGGAACGCTCCTATTCCGACAATGAGCGCAAGATTCGCTTGCTGATCGCCGAAATGGCCGATCAGAGGGAGGCGATCGTAACCAGCGGCGGCCGGGTGCGCGAGGCAATCGCGATCTCTCACGACAGCATCGCTCAGGACCTTGATTTCCGCCGGCGCGATCCTGAGCGACCGCCTCAAGGAGGCTGGCCAGCGGCTTGTGGCTTCGCTTGGCGCCTCGTCGGACGACGTTGCCGTCGCATTGGACCGCACCGGTTCGGCGACGGTCGAGCGCATCGCCGCCGAAGGGACGCGGATGAGCATGTCGATCGCAGGCATCGGCGACAACGTTGCCGAACGCCTTGGCGACACGAGTCAGAAAGCAGCCGACGACATCCTTGCTCGCATTGGCGACGTTGACGGCCGCCTCCGGACGGTCGGTGAAAACTTGCTGACCCGCATTGGGGAACGGAGCGACGATCTGATCGAGCGTATTCAAACCTCTCAGAATTCCGTCGTCGAGGCCATTGACGTCCACGGCGATCGGGTCGCAACGCGCCTTGCCGACGGAGCGGAGTTTGCACGAAACGCCGTTGGCGCTCACGCCGATGACGTCGTTGGCCGCATCAATGGAAGCAGCGCACGGGCCGTGGAGGCGATCAGAGACCATGGCGAAAGGGTTGCCGATCAGCTCGGCCAAGCTTCGCTGGCGCTGTCCAGCGCGTTCAGCGACCATGCCGACAATCTGGTTGATCGCATAGGCGGCAGCAGCGCACAGGCGATCGAGGCCATCAAGGGCCATGGCGACGCGGTTGCGGGTCAACTCGACGAGGCTTCGGCGGCGCTCTCCGGCGCTTTTGCCGCCCATGCCGACGACGTGGTGGTCCGGATCGACGGCAGCAGCGCGCGGGCGATCGCGGTCATCAGAGATCACGGCGAAACCATCGCCGAACAACTCGATCAGGCTTCGCAGACATTGGTCGGCGCCTTCGGCATGCACGCCGACGATATGGTCGGCCGCATAAGCGGGAGCAGCGCCCAGGCGGTCGAGGCTATCAAGGAGCACGGCGAAGCGATCGCGGCTCAACTCGCTCAGACTTCGGCGGCGGTCTCCGGCGCCTTCGGCGCTCACACTGACGATATGGTCGGCCGCATCGACGGCAGCAGCGCCCTGGCGGTCGCCGCTATCAGGGACCACGGCGAAGCGGTTGCGGATCAACTCGCTCAGACTTCGGGGGCGGTCTCCGGCGCCTTCGGCGATCACGCTAACGATATGGTCGGCCGCCTCGACGGCAGCAGCGCGCGGGCGGTCGCCGCCATCAGGGACCACGGCGAAGCGGTTGCGGCTCAACTCGCTCAGACCTCGGCGGCGGTCTCCGGCGCCTTCGGCGATCACGCTAAGGATATGGTCGGCCGCATCGACGGCAGCAGCGCCCTGGCGGTCGCCGCCATCAGGGACCATGGTGAAGCGGTTGCGGATCAACTCACCCAGACTTCGCTGAACGTAACCGGCGCCTTCGACACGCACGCCGACCACGTGGTCGGCCGCATCGCGGGGAGCAACGCGGAAGTCATCGAGGCGATTCGAACGCACGGCGACGCCGTCGCGGCCAGCCTCTCCGAGGCTGCGGCTTCCGCCAACAGCGCAGTCGCCGCTCATACAGACAGCGTCGTCAACCGCGTGAGCGCGACGAGCGCCGAGGCGGCGCGGACGCTGCGCACGCATGGCGACACTCTGGCGGCTCGCTTGGCGGAGGCCGCCGAGACGATCAACGCCAATGGCGATGCCGTCGCCGCGCAGCTGGCCGAAGCGTCCGCGGTGATGAGCAGATCCGTCTCCGCATATGCGGACGACGTCGTCACCCGCGTCGACGCAAGCGGCGCGCAAGCCGCTGAAGCCATCCGCACCCACGGCGACGCGGTCGCCGACAGGCTGGGTCGAACGTCGGCGGCGACCACCAGAGCCGTTTCCGCGTATGCGGACGACGTCGTCAGCCGCGTCGACGCGAGCGGCGCGCAGGCGGCCGAGGCGATCCGCGCGCATGGCGACGCCGTCGCAAACCGGCTCGGTGAATCGTCGGAGGCCATAACCCGAGCCGTGTCCGCATATGCGGATGACGTCGCCAGTCGGGTCGACGCAAGCGGCGTGCAGGCCGCCGAAGCGATCCGCACGCATGGCGGCGCGGTCGCGTACCGGCTCGGTGAAGCGTCGACGACGATGACCAGAGCCGTCGCCGCATACGCGGATGACCTCGTCAGCCGCGTCGACGCAAGCGGCGCGCAAGCCGCCGAAGCGATCCGCACGCATGGCGAGCGGTCGCCGATCGGCTTGGCCAGACTGGCGACGCGGTCGCCCAAGATTTCAGCGCACGCTCGGACTTCTCTGGTCGAGCGTCTCGAAGTCGGCGGCGCCCGCCTTTCAGACACCATCCTCGTCCACGGCGATCATCTCGTCGTACGCCTCAACGACGCTTCCGACCGCTTGCATGACACGATCGTCGTGCGCGGTCAGGGCTTGGAGGATCGGCTGATCGGATCGAGCGAACGCCTCGCGGCCTTGATCCGCGGCCGCGCCGAAGACGCGGCGACGATCCTCGACGCCGCGTCCGGGCGATGGGGCGAACAGTTCGACGCGCGCGAGGCGCATTTGCGCGGCGCAATCGACAGTCAGAACGGCGCGCTCGAAAACCTGTTCGACGATTCGACGCGTCGGCTCGTCGGCGCGATCTCCGCCGAGGGCGCGATCACTCAGGCGCGGATCGAAGCCTCGACCACTCAGTCTCTGGCGATGCTCGGCGCGGAGGCGTCTCAGCTCAACGAGCGGTTCGCCGCGCTGGTCAGCGACGCGGCGACCACATTGGCGAACGGGGCTGACAATGTCCGCGAGGCGCTGAGCGATCGCGTCGCGGCCTTCGACGCCCTCACGAGCGACGCCGCCGCCACATTGGCGAATGGCGCCGATAGCATGCGCGAGGCCTTGGGCGAGCGCGTGACCGCTTTCGACGCCATCGTCGGGGAGCGGGGCGGCAGGCTTGTGGAAGCCGTCTCCCAGCAGACTGCGCGCATGCGCGAATATCTCGAGGCGCTGGACGGACTGGTCGGCGAAAGCGGGCACAGCGTCGTTGATCGTATCGGCGCCCATTCCGAAGAGCTCAACGCCAGGATCGCCAGCCATCTGGACGCGATTGACGTGATGATGAAAGCCCGTCGCGATGACTTCGACAAGCGCCTGGGGGACCAGGCCGAACAGCTGACGGCGAAATCGACAGCCCGATTGGAGCAATTCGAAGCGGCCGCAGCCACCCACCACAGCGCGCTGGATTTCGCTCTTGCATCGCATTCGCGCCGCATAGAAAGTTCGCTTGGCGACGGCCTCGCGCGCTTCGAAGGCGCCATCGATGGACGCGGACGCGACATCGTCGGCCAGATCGGCGACCGATCGGCGGCGCTCGCCGCCGATCTTGGCGCCAAGCTTGCGGCTATTGAGGAGACGCTTGTCTCCCGCGGCGGCGCGATCGACGAGAAGCTCGGCCGTCGGAACGAGGAGGCCGCCGCCCTGTTCGACTCCCGTCTGCAGGCGGTGGACGACCGGGCAGGCGCAAAGCTCCGCGAGGTTTCGACAACGCTCGAAGTCCTGCTTTCGCGGATCGAGGAGGGGCTTGCCCAGCGCGGCCGGGCGCTATCGGAAACGCTGGCCCGCAACACTCTCGAGGCGGCCCGGGCGTTGGGCGACGGCGGACGCGAAATCGCCCAGGGCATCAGCGCCAAGTCCGCCGAGATCAGCGAGACGCTGCAAGCCCGCGCCGACGAACTGACGCAGGCGCTCTCAGCGCTCGCCCGGGACATCAACGCGACGCTGACCGGCCGCGTTGAGGACGTCTCCCGATCGCTTGGCGTCAGCGTCGAGCGATTCAAGGAGCCAGGTTGTAGGGCCAATACAGGACCTCGGCGTCCAGTTCGACGCGAGGCGAGCCGAGCTTGAGGACAAGGTCGGCGGCCACTCGCAACAGATCATGGCCATGCTCGACCTGCACAAGGCCTCGATCGGCGCCGCGTTCGACTCGCACAAGGCCTCGATTGCCGCCGCCACAAACCAAAGCGCGCAGGTATTCGATGCGCGCCTGGCCGCCCTCGCCGAGGCAGCGGACCAGAGCGCGCGGGTGATTGATGCGCGCCTCGCTGACATGGCTGACGCGGCCGACCGCAGCGCGGGCAGCATCGATGGACGCCTGACAGCGCGCGTTCAGGCGATGACGGATGCGTTGGCGAGTGCGGCGGCGGAGGCAAACTCCGCCTGGGCGGCCCGAGGAGCGAACGTCTCCGAATCGATCAAGGCGAAGGTCGACGATTTGCGCGCGGTCATCGAGGGAAAGGGCGCAGATTTGGTGGCCACGCTCGGCGAGCACGGCGAAGAGGTCTCGTCCCGGATTGCTGGAGCGGGCGAGCGCGCGACGCATATTATCGACCAGCAGATGGCTAGCCTCGCCGCGTTGCTCACTCGGCGCACGGACGAGCTGATTTCCGCAGTCAACGGCAGCGCCGCCGACCCAGTGCGCGCGTTAAGCGCGCTGACCGGGCAGTTGCGCGCGGAAGTGGCCAAGTTCGAGCGAGGCGCTTCGAAACGTCGCTACTGACGCCACCCAGCAGTCGGGCGAGGCGATCGAAGCTTTGCTCAAGCACCTGACCGAGCAGGTGGAACAATCGAGTTCGTCCCTGCGCGAATTTGTGAACCTCAGCGCCGAAAATACCGTCCAGGCGCTCGCGGGGACCGGAGACCGGCTGCGCAACGAGTTGACGCTGGTCATCGACAATCTTGGCCAAACCAGCGCGGCGATTGACAGGACGATCGTCTCGGCTGGCGATCGGCTGGCCGTCGTCCAGGGTGGACTGGCGACCCGGGTCGAGGAATTCCAACGGGCGCTCAACGGCATCGCTTCTCAAGTCGCGACGCTCGGCCGGCTGACGGCAACAACTCAGTCCGACGCGAGCGCGCTCGCCGGTCAGTTGTCCCAGCACGCGGAAGCCCTCGCCGCGGTCGGGAAGGATCTTGTCGCAGCAGCAGCAATCGATCGACCACGCCCTCGAACATCGCCACAACAGCCTTCAGGCGCTCATTTCCGATCTCTCGGGCCGCAGCAAATCGTTCGAGGCGGCGCTCGGGCGCTTCGCCGCCAACGTCGAAGACAGCTTCAGCCGGGCGCAGGCCCGCGCGCAGGAGATCAGCGCCGCGCTTGCGTCTGCGACCAAGGGCGCCTCGATCGCCGTCGCTGGACAGTTCGAAACCATCCGCGACACTGCGGCCAGAGAGCGCGAGCGCACGGCGCAGACCCTGCAGGCGACCCTCGAGCAAACCAACGCGCAACTTTTCGGCGCGCTCGATCAGTCCGCCGAGCGCTTCCGCCAATCGGTCGCCGAGGTGAAGGATATGGCTGGCCAGGTCCAGCGCGAGCTGGACGAGACGCGACAAGAATTGCGCCGCGGCGTCCTCGATCTGCCACAGGAGACCACCGAAACCGCGGAGGCGATGCGCCGCGTCGTTTCCGACCAGATCCGGGCCCTCAAGGAGCTTGCGGCGCTCGTGTCGGATTCCGGCGCGGCCTACGACGTTGCGGAGCCGATGCCGCTCGCCGCCCCCGCGACAGCGGCCGCGAACGCTCGGCTTGAACAGCCGCAGTCGCGCGCCGTCGAGGTCGTGGGGAGCTTCGAGGCCGGTTCGCCGCGAGACGGAGCAGTCGCACGCATCGCGGAGCTGGCCGCCGTGCGCAACATTGAGAACGAACCGTCTGGGCAGATCGCCACTTTGGAGCTGGCTCCGCCGCCGGTCCGCGCGCCCGCTCAAGCGCCGGCGCCCGTCGCCGGAGCGCAACCCATCCCCGCGCCCTCGCCGTTGGCGCCTTCGGCCGCGGCGCCCGCCGACCGGGCTCACGCCGGATGGCTGTCGAACCTGCTCGCCGCCGCTTCCCGCGACGAGCCTGAGGCCGCCGCGCCGCGACCATCCGACACGCTGGAGGCGCTGACGCTGGAGATCGCCGACTTCATCGACAGCGCCGCCGCGGCGGAGATGTGGGATCGATGGAGGCGGGGCGACACCGCCGCCGTCTCGCGTCGCCTCTACACCGAGGCGGGCCAGCAGGCCTTCGACGAAATTCGCCGCCGCTATCGGGCCGATCCTCAATTCCGCAATTCAACGACGCGCTATATGCAGGAGTTCGAGCGCCTGCTGGCGAAGATCAGCCAGAATGACCGCGACGGCTCGCAATGGCGCGCCTACCTGCTGTCGAGCACCGGCAAGGTCTATACGATCCTCGCCCACGCCTCGGGCCGGCTTGCCTGAGGGGGCTTCCCGGCGGCGCCCTCTCGATCCAGGGGCTGCCGCCCGAAGCCTGCATGGAGGGCTTGGGCTGCAGCGCCGCTTTCCGCCATCTTAGCGTCGCGCCCCAATGATGTCAGGCGGTTGCGAGTTGGTTTAGCGTCGCCTCGTCGCGTCGAAGATTTTGAGGCGGAGCACGTACTTATGTCTAACATGTTGAAAAGTTCACAAAGGCCGCCAGCGCCGATGGCGGCGGCGGGTTGAACACTGGATTGTCCGCAAGAGGATATGACAAGGCAATTCCAAGCGGTCATGGCGCCAAACCCAAACAGACACGGCGCCAACCCCAAATCCATGCCAACTTTTCGCAAGCGCGGGCCCATTGCGGATTTGAGCAATTCCAAGCGCTTAGCCCCGTACGGACGTCCGGATGACCGCTGACGGGACAAATTCGCTCGCGAGACAATTTGCTATTTAACGTGCTAATTAAGTTAATTATCCTGTTCGTCAATTGGCGGCCTGTTCCGGGCGGCGTAGAATTCCGGATTATAGAATAATCTGGTTCGAGTGGCAAGAAGATGTTATTTTTTCAGAAATTGCAGTGAAAAAAGTTCTCGGGCGCACGGTGAGCTGGCTCGCGGGAAACTACGGGCAGTCGCAGAGCTTCGGCGGGCCTGCGACCAGCACGCTCGACGTGTCGCAGAGCGGCGGCCTGACCAACTTCGACCTGACCGGCGCCGACAACGCGAGTTTCTCCCTCTCGAACGCGTTCCAGCCGCTCATTTTCTCGAACGGCGCCGGCTTGGGCTACAATCTGGTCATTCCAACCGCCGCGCTCGCGTCGGAGAGTTGGGCGGCGAAGTCTATCCCTTTGTGAACTTCTATTCGCAACAGGCCGGCGGGGGCATCGTCATCAGCAATATTCCGGGCGGCAACCCGGCCGCGGATCTCGTCTCCACCTATTCGTCGAGCCCGACCCCCTATTCCGTCTCCGGTTTCCCGGGCAGCCCGGTGCTTTATTCGAACGTTCCGCCCGGCGCGTCCGGCACGCTGAATTTGACCGCCACGGACCCGTCCTCGCCTGCCAGTTGCTGCGCGAAAACTGTCGGCTATCCGTCAGCCTCCTGGGGCCAGAACGTCGTCGAAAAGCAGTCGGAGGTCGGCGCGACCGGGATCGTCGGCAACCAGACGATGAACGTCGCAGCTTCCGTCTGGCAGCCCGCTCCGGCGACCGACAATTTCGTTGACCACGCGACGAGCGACGCCAAACTCACCTACTCCATTGAGGTTGTGGGCAGCGGGACCACGCCGGTCGCGGTTGAGATGCAGAGCCTCCTTTACACGACGCCCGACGCGCTGAACGCGGCCAACGAAGTCGTCGGGTCCGCGGTAGCCTCGGTTCAGCTTCCGACCGCGCTCGACGGCTCGATGCAGCCCTTCGCCGGACTTCTCAAGTTCGAACGGACTTTATGTCGACTACGACAGCGTCATCTATCTGGATCCCGGCGTCGCCTATCCGGTGATCCTGTCGGCGTCCGCCTTCGACAATTGCTACAATTTCCAGTCCCTGCCCGGTCCTCTATAAATCCGCGTTCGCCGACCCGACCTTTACGGTTGTGGGAGGCGGCCAGATTTTGGCGAGCGCGAGAATTTCGATGCCATACCCGAGCCTGCGACCTGGGCGATGCTGACAATCGGCTTCGCCGGGCTTGGCTACGCAGCCCGCCGATGGCTGCTGAATGCCGCCGCCTGACAGAGGGAACCTGTTCATGGGGACGGGGTTCACGCGCGACGTTATTTCATAAAGGCGAGCCCGGCGTCGCTCCGCGCTGTCCTCAAGGCCGCCGAACTCTCCGTGGCGTCGCCGCGCGACCCGCTCGCCGCTGCGCCTGCGGCATCCAGCTCGACTGCGCGAAAAACGCCTAGCACAATGTTCGCCGCGCGACGAGCGGACAGCAAAGTCAGAGCAGGGCAAAGTCTTAAATCGTTAAGCGGCGAAAAGGTTGGTCCGGAATTTTGGGTCGATGCAGGCTCTGATGCGTTTTCGTCGGAGCGATCCGCGGGTATTGTCGGTTTTTAGGATATTGAATGCGGTGTGGCGGATGACCGCCAGGTTGAGGGGCGAAAGATCTTTTCGGGTTCGGCAGCGGTCTTCGTCGAAGGTCACGTCCATTGTCCAGTGGAGATTGTTTTCGATGCCCCAATGGGCGCGCGCGCTGGCGAGGATGGCTCTCGGGTCGGGTTCGAGCGAGCTGACGTAGAACCTTGTCTCGAGGCTTTCTGCGCCGCTCTTTTTGTCGATGCGCCGGGCGGTGATGGCGGCCAAGGATCGCAGGCCCTTCCACCCGGGGTGGCGCCTGGACATGCTCAATCTCAAGGGCGCGATCGTCACGATCGACGCAATGGGAACGCAGAAGGGGAGATCGCCCGGCGCATCATCGACAAGGGCGCCGATTGCCTGCTCGCCCTCAAAGGCAATCAGACCAGCCTGCACGCGGACGCAGCGCTTTTCTTCGCCGATCCCGTCTGCGCCGCGAGCTCTGCGCGCGAGACCGAGACCGACGCCGGCCACGGCCGGATCGAAGAGCGCCTGTGCCGCGCCGCCGACGCTGGCTGGCTCCTCAAGCGTAACCCGGCCGAGGTCCGTTCGCGGATCATGGCGATCAGAACTTCCTCTGGCCCAGGAGGCTCGGGTCGACGAGGCGGCGATGGCGGACATATTGCGCGAGCGCATGCATCATCGATTGGTGCACGTCTTCGATCACGCCATAATTGTGCGCGTCGACATGCAGCGCGATATCCGCCAGATCGGCCGATTTGCCGCCCAGGAACCCAGTCATGGCGATCGTCTTCATGCCGTTGTTTTTCGCCCAGGCCAGCGCCTTGACGATGTTCGGCGATTGTCCGGAAGAGGTGATCGCGATCAGGATGTCGCCCGGCCTCGCAAGGGAGGACAGCTGGTAGCTGAAAATGTCGTCGTAGCCGATGTCATTGGCGATCGCGGTGATGAGTTCGATCGTCGCGGACAAGCTCGAGACGCGGGGACGGATCGTCGTGTCGGTCCTTGTTCCCTTGAGACAGTCGCAGGCGAGGTGATTGGCGATCGCCGCCGAACCCCCGTTGCCGCAGGAGAAAATGACTCCGTCCCGCTCGATCGTCGCGAAGATCAATTCGGCGGCGGCCTGCATCCGTTCCCGCGCCACCGATGCCGCCGCCTCGCGCAGGCGATCGAAATAGTCGTCGAGATAGGCGCCCATCGTGTCGTACGGCTTGTCGGGAAAAAAGGTCAAACAATGCCTCCTGTCGGCATGGCTGCGCGCTCGTCGGAACGAGTCGTCATGCGCCTCGTCGATGGTCAGGGGCCCGCGCCGGAAGCCGTCCGTGGGCCGTCCCGCCTCAGGGCGGTTGATAAAACACGATCGTGCTGCCCAGCGTGTCGAATTTGAAGTCCACGGGCGTCATTGGCGCGAGCGCCGCGATGATCGCCGCCATGCCGCTCCCTTGGCGCCGAGAATACCAGAAATCCGCCGCCGCCTGCGCCGAGAAGCTTGCCGCCCCGGGCGCCGGCCTTGCACGCTCTTTCGTAGGCCTCGTCGATCAACGGGTTGGAAATGCCTCCGGCGAGGCTCTTTTTCATCATCCAGTTTTCGTGGAGAATGTCGCCGACCATACGAACGTCGCCGGCGGTAATGCCGTCGCGCAGCGTATAGACCATTTCCACCATTTTGCCGAGCGTTCGCTGCTTGCCGGAATCGGCCGCCACTTCTTCCGACTGAACCTTGAGAAGGTCGGAAGCCGAACGCCCGACGCCGGTGTAGAACATCACCAGTTCGGACTCGATCTCGTCCATGACCTCGGCGCTCACCAGCACCGGTTCGACAGTGACGGAATCGTCGCGATGGAAACAGATGACATTCAGCCCGCCGAAGGCGGTGGCGAACTGATCCTGCTTGCCGATCGGCTCGCCGCACCGCTCGATCTCGATCTCGCAGGCCTCGCTCGCCAGTTGCGACTTGGCCCGGTAGCGCCCTTTGTAGGCGTGCAGCGCGTGCAGAAGACCGACCGTGAAAGCGCTCGAAGAGCCGAGCCCGCTGCCGCGGGAGGGTATATCGGCGATCGACGTGATTTCGACGCCGTCATCCGGTCCGGCGCCGTCGACGCCGAGACTGAGGAGCGTATTGCGCACAATCTTGTGCTCGATCTTCGCGACCGAGTCGACTTCCTCGGTCCTCGAATAGCTGACCCGGAAACCAGGACCGAACCGTTTGTTGATTGTCAGGTAGACGAACTTGTTGATCGATGTGCTGAGGACAGCGCCGCCGAATTCCCGGTAGTAGGAAGGCAGGTCGCTGCCGCCGCCAACGAAGCTTAGCCGCATCGGGGTCTTGCTGATGATCATGATTCATTCCGCCCCAAGAACGAAGTTCGCGCGGGCCGCCGCGGCCAGAACGAGCGGCGCCTCGTCCTGGTTGCGCGCCTCGTACATCAAATCGATGTCGGTCTTCGACGCGCCCCGCCATGAATATTCCCGCTCGAATCGACGCCGCCGTTCCCCCTCGTCGCATTGGACGAACACACGCAGCGTGGAGCGGGCGATCAATGGCTCGGACAGCAGCGACGGGATCCCATCGATAATGATCGACATCGTCTGGGTCGGCGGCGATCGACTCCTGGTCCGCAACGCTTTGTCGCTTGAGCGGATCATAACGCGGGGAGGCGACCGGCGCCCGATGGTCGATCAGCGTCTTGAGAGCGGCTTCGAGCGCGGGCATATCGTAGCGCCCGGTTACGCCGGGACCGGCGCTCGGCCTCGGAAAGCAGCCAATTGTCGAGCGGCGCGACGACTGCACGAACCCCCATGTCGCGGAGCGCGTATTTCAATGCGGAAGCCACGGAGCTCTTGCCGCTGCGCGCTAAGCCGCCGATCAGGACGACCTGCCCGGGCTGAATCGCGTCGGCCAACGCGCGCACCCGTTGGCGCAATTGCGGCCAATCATCGAGGATGAAGCTGAGCGCAGCCGGCAGATCGGCGGCGACAAAGTCCGGGCGGCCCGGATATTTGCCGTCGCGGCCGGCGAGACCGGTGCGAACGAGCACGAAACGAAGGCCGCAACGCCGGGCAAGCTCCATATCCGTCGTCGTATCGCCGATGAACCAGGATCGCTTCAGGTCGACGCCCAATTCCCGCGCAGCCTGATCGATGAGTCCGGTATTCGGCTTGCGGCACTGGCAAGCGACCTTCAGCCGCGTCACTTCCCCGGGAAATCCGCCGTCCGGGTGATGGGGACAGTAGAATAGACGATCGACGTAACCCTTCTCGCGCGCCAGCAGCGAATCGAGCTTGGCGTGAATTCTGGCGAGTTCCTTCTCCGTGCAATCGCCGCGCGCGATGACCGGCTGATTGGTGATGACGGCGGATCGATAGTCGGAATCGCTGAGCCGCGCGATGCTTGCGGCGACCCCCGGAAACATC
The DNA here is from genome assembly GCA_963839185.1 of uncultured Alphaproteobacteria bacterium. Lineage (GTDB taxonomy): Bacteria > Pseudomonadota > Alphaproteobacteria > Rhizobiales > Beijerinckiaceae > Roseiarcus. Next base: position 79,470 of record CAWIUD010000027.1, read on the forward strand.
CGGAACTCCTCGGGTCGTTTGACGTAGCCGTCGTTGTCGTTGATGACCCCGTCCCGGTCGAGAAAGATCGCCTGAGCCTTCTGCCTGAAAGACAGGCGGTCCAGGCGTCCGCTTTCGATGTCGCGGGCGACCTTGGCGAGGCGGTCGGGCGTGCCGGCGTCCTTGATGTACTCCGGGCTGCGATAGCCGAAAATCCGCGCCCCGTTCGCCAGCATACGGGGAAACACATGCTTGCCGAAATCTGGCTTGGGCGGCAATCCGGACAGATTGGCGAGAGCGGCCCGTTCAAGCACATAGAGCGCCGCATTGACGAGATTGGGCAGGTCCTTGCCTTGCGGATGGGGATGGGGATGAAGCCGCACGACAAAATCGTCGGCGTCGACCTCGACAATGTCCGAGTCGAAAGGATGGTCGTTCGGGTGTAGAAACATGGTCGCGCCGGCGCCTTGCCGTTCATGCGCCGAAAGGAGCCGCGGAAGATCGACGTCGAGAACCGTGTCGCCGTACATGAGCACAAACCGCTCGGCCAGCTGATCGAGCGCGTCGAGCACGGCGCCGGCAGTTCCTCGGGGCGTCTCTTCAGCGATGCAGCGGATGCGCAAGCCCCATGACGAGCCGTCGCCGCAATAGGCGGCGATGCGCTCCGCGCCATGGCCGCTCAGAACGACGACGTCGTCCATCCCCGCCGCGGCGATCATCCTGAACTGGCGCCCGAGCAGTGCGTCGCCGCAGACCTCAACAAGCGGCTTGGGCAGGTCGCCGGTGACGCTCTTCAGCCGCGTTCCCGCGCCGCCGGCCAGGATCACGACTTGGGGCATGGAAAGCCCTTTTCGGCCGCGAGCTCCTTCACCGCCTGGCGTATCGCGTCCGCCGACCCCCGCTTCGGGCGCCAACCGAGTTTGGCGAGCTTGTCGACGCTATAGAAGAAGCGGGGCACGTCCCCCGTCCACCCGCGGTCGCCGCCGGCAAAGCGGATTTTCGCACCGGTTCGGGACTCGCTCACCACCGTTTCGGCGATCATCGACACTTCGACGCCGTCGTCTTCCGGTCCGATATTGTAGATCGCCCTTTTTTCCGTCGAGCGCATCCAAACGAACATCATCGCGTCAACGAGCTCCTCCACATGCAGATAGGGTTTGCACTGGCGGCCGTCGCCGAGAACTTCGAGCTCCTCGCGGTTCTTCGTCAGCTTGTCGAACAAATCGTAGATGACCCCGTGCGTCCCTCGGCTGCCGACCACGTTCGGGAAGCGGCAGAACCATGCCCGGTCGATCGATCCCTCGCATGCGGCGCTGATGATGGCCTCGCTCGCGAGCTTCATCGCGCCGTAATTGGATATCGGCAGCAACGGCCCCGCGTCTTCGCTCAGGGGGCTCGGGTGCTCGCCGTAGACTGCCGAACTCGACGCGAACAGAATCTTCCGGCATCCGACCCCGCGCATGAACTCAAGGAGGTTGAAGGTGGTCAGAAACGTGCCGCGCAAGTCGATTTGCGGCTTCGCGACGCCGGCGGCGATATCCGAATTGGCCGCTAGGTGCCAAACTGTGTCGATTGGTTCCGACAGGGCCGCCGAGGCCGCCGCCAGCTTCCGCGCGAGGTCGCCAGCCTCAGCAATATCCAGCCGAACGAAGTGAAAGCGATCGCTGAGCCCTGCCGATGCAAGGTTCGCCTGACGGCCGCGACTGAGGTCGTCGGCGCCGATCACCACGTGGCCGTCCCGCAAGAGTCGGTCGACCAGATGGCTGCCGATGAAGCCAGCCGCGCCCGCCACCATCATCGCCATGCGGCCGGCTCCACTTCCGGACGCCCGTACGGCATCCGCCGAAGGCTTGCGAAGGCAAGCTCTCGCCATGCGGCGGCGACGGCTTCCCGGCGTATCGCGTTTTCCAAGGGTTCACCCGCTTTCAGTTTGCCTGGTGCGCCCCTCCCGATGCGGTTTCGTTCAGAAGCCTCGACGCGACAGCGCATACACGTCCGTCACGACGCGTTCAAGACGCGCTCCAGTCCGGCCCTATAAGCGTCTATGATGTGATTGCGTGTGAACCGCTCGAGCCCGCCGCGCGCATGGAGCGAGGCGATGCTCTGCTTCAACCGCTCCTGGTGCTTCAAAAGGTGCTCGACGCCGGCCTGGATGTCGTCGACACGCGTCGGATCGCAGGCGTAGCCGATCTCATCGGGCTCGAAAAAACCGTCGATGCCCCACCCTTTGGTGTAGAGAAGGGGCAGGCCTGAAAACAGCGCTTCGATAAACACCATGCCGAACGTTTCGCGTCGAGTCGGCATGAGAAACGCGACGTAGTTCTTCAGCAATTTTGTGAAGAGATCATTGGGCAACGGACCCCTCAAATGTACGAAGCGTTCAGCCCCATGTCGCTTGATAATCGAAGTCGATCTCAAAGATTGTCTTTGGCGATCCCCTGCCATAGACGTCGAGTGAAACCGGCAACGCCCGGGCCATTCGCATAGTGACCTCGACGAGCGATGCGAAATTCTTGCGCTTATGCGAATCGAGATTGAATAAAGTCACAAACCTTGGCTCGGAAACGTTCGGTGCGGGGGTGAACTGCTCATGCTGGACAATCGGCGGGAGGATCAGTGTCTTCGCACGGTCGATCCCCATGATTTGGGCGAAGCGGTCCTCCGCCCAAGGCGCGCAAGGGATGACGAGCGCAGCCTCGCAGAGGATGGCTTTCCAAGTCCGATTGAGGTCCGGACGCATCGTGACGATCTTCAGGTCGGTGTCGCCCCAAATATTGACGATGAATGGACGCCTCAAGGTTCGGGCGATCTTGAGTCCGACCAGGCCCTCGACCGACAATTTGTGAAGATGCAGGGCGTCGACCCCAATCTCTCGCGTCCGGAGATCGTCAAGAATCCAGTCCGCGACGTGATCGAGGTAGGTCGCGTGCAATATGCCTTTCGGCGGAGCGCCGTAGGCGAGCGCCTTGCGATCGGGACCGAAATCGACGCCGACGATGCCCGAAGCCCAGCTGACGCGGTTCAGGGAATAAATCACATGACGGTAGCCGTTGGTCCCGGCAACCAGGCTCGCGACCGCTGAGGTCTTGGCCGCGACCATCGAATCGGGAAAATCGGCGCTGACATGAACGATAACTTTGCAGTTCATTTTGCCAAACGGATCCTTGCGTCGCGCTCACGCATCCGCAATCGCGGCCCGGCGTGGCCACCGGCACGGTTCGCACGAAAGAGGTGAGCGCGACTGTCGTTATGCCTCAGCAGTCTAGCGAGGGGAAGCGGCTCTGCGTCGCGCGGCCGATCTGGCGATGGCGCATTGTCAGGGCCAGCCAAAAGTTTGTCCTACGTTAGGCATCGGCCGGCTCGCCCGATTTGCCGCCGCGGCCTCGACCTGCTGGACGCAGCGACAGGGTGGACGAGCCGGTGGTCAGCACGCGAATTCGGATAACCGAGAGCCCTCGCCGCGCCCGGAGCGGGCTCGCGCGAGGCCGGGGAATGTCGGCCTCCGGCGCCTCCGTGGCGTTTCGGGCGCTGATCGACGGAGCGCCCGGTGAGCATCATATTCTAACCAATCTGTTACCCCTAGTCCGTTGAGTAATCGTCGCTAAAGCTTCATTTTATAGAGTAATGATGTGCTATTAGTGCGCTGAGAAAGGCGCTTCGTCACACTGCTTCTCGAATCCTCAACGTCGCTCGAAGTCTACAGCAACGGAAGCGACGGATTCTTACTGATCGCGGAAGTGGCCAACTCGGCCCAGGCAGGCCCGGGCAAGGCTCGCAAGGCTTTTCGCTCGGGCCGGACAGCGCATTTCAGCTTGCCAGCCCGCTAAGACGCGGAGCAGAGTCGGTCAGAGCTCCAAGCAAACCGGCGAATGCTGTCCATCGCGGGGCGGCCGCCGGCGAGAAAGAGGAGGACACGGCCATGTCAGGCATCCATCATGTCACGGCTATTTCCGGCCAGGCCGCGCACAACCTTCATTTCTATACGCGCACGATCGGTCTGCGCTTCGTCAAGAAGACGGTGAACTTTGATGATCCCAGCACCTATCATCTCTACTATGGAGATGAGGCCGGTCTTCCCGGCACCGTTCTTACCTTCTTTCCATGGGAACATTCGGCGCCGGGACGCGCCGGGGCGGGCCTCGCGCAGCGTACCGCTTTCCGCGTTCCTCAGCGCTCCATGGGCTACTGGACGCACCGGCTGATTGAGCAAGGCGTCGCACATGAAGCCTTGGAAAGGCGGTTTGACGAGCCGGTCCTATCGTTCAAGGATCCCGACGGGATGAGCCTGGCCTTTGTCGGCGTGGCCGGAGCGGAGAGCGAGCCCGCGTGGAGTGGGGGCGTCATCCCCGCCGAACACGCGGTCCGCGGATTCCACAGCGTCACCTTGATGCTGGATCAAGCAGCGCCGACGGCGGCGGTTTTGACCAACGCTCTCGGATTCAAAAGCACGGGCCGGGACGACGCCCTCGGGCGCTTTAGCGCTGACGAAGTTATCGGCGGCATCGTCGATATTCGCGAGGCCAGGGGGTTCCTGGCGGGGCGGCTTGGCCGAGGCTCCGTGCATCACGTCGCCTTCCGCGCCGCCAATGACGCGATGCAAGCCGAAATATCGCGAAAACTGGTCGTCGACCACGGTCTCAGCCCGACCGGCCAGATCAATCGCCAATACTTCCGGTCGGTCTATTTTCGTGAGCCTGGCGGCACGCTGTTTGAGATCGCGACCGACGGTCCCGGCTTTGCCGTTGACGAACCTCCGGATTTGCTCGGCCGCGACCTGAAGCTTCCGCCATTTCTCGAGCCGCGCCGAAAGCAGATCGAAGCGGCGCTGCCCGAACTCCATACCTCCCGGCTGCCGGCCTGATGGCCGAAAACCTGTCCTTCATCCATCGGTTTGAGAAGGGGGCGCAAGCCGACCGGCCGCTTCTTTTGCTACATGGGACAGGAGGCGACGAGAACGACCTGATCTCTCTCGGCCGCGCGGTCGCGCCGTCCGCCGCGCTCTTGTCGCCGCGCGGCAAGGTCCTGGAGCACGGCATGCCTCGATTCTTCCGGCGTCTTGCCGAGGGGGTCTTCGATGAGGAGGATGTGCGCCGGCGGGCGCTCGAGCTTGCGGATTTTGTCGGGGAAGCCCGCGCGCGATACTGCCTGGCGTCCCCGGTGGCGTTGGGGTACTCGAACGGGGCCAATATTGCGGCGGCGGTGCTGCTGTTGCGGCCGGAGATTTTCTTCGGCGCGATCCTACTGCGCGCAATGGCGCCGTTGTCGGAAACGCCGCAGGTCGGTTTGCACGGCAAGCCCGTCCTGATCGTTTCCGGTCAGAGCGATCCCTTGATCTCGCTTGAACGCGCCGTGCGACTCGCCTCTCTGCTGCGACAGTTCGGCGCCGACGTCGAACATCGCACGCTGGCAGTCGGCCACCAGCTCTCGCAATCCGACATTGTCGTCTCGCGCGCCTGGCTTCAAGCCCATGCTCGCGCCGAAGCCCGCCCGGACTGAATCGCTCGAGATGATCGGCAGCCCCAAATCTTGCCTCGGCAGAGGGCTATTCCAGGGTGCTCATGTCCCCGAAATCAACCCCTCGACGCGCGTCGCACTCTTGGTCAGGATAGGCGAGTGACGTTCCATGTGCGCAGGAGCAGGCGATGCGACGTAGAACCTTGATCGTCGGCGCTGCGCTCGCCGGCGCCGGCCCGTTGGTCGCGCGGACGGCGGGGGCCGCGGACGCGTCGATTGTCGCGCGCTTCGCTGAGACGTTGACCGCTCATGACCTCGACGCGTTCGCCGCGCTCTTCGCCGAAGGCTACGTCAACCATCAGGTCAGCGCCGCCGCGCCCCCGCGGCCGGCCGGCGTATCGCAAAAAGCCGCGACAGTCGCCTTTTTCGCGGCGCGATTGAAGGGCCTGCCCGACCTCAAGGTCACCATCCAGGCGTCGGTAGCCGCGGACGACCGCGCCGCCGCGAGCTTCGCTTATGAGGGGACGCACCAGGGCGTCTATTATGGTTTCGAGCCGACCGGCAAGCGGATCGTCTTCACCTCATGCGACATCTTCCGTGTGCTCGACGGGCAAATCATCGAACACTGGGGGATGGGCGACATCGCGGGCGTGGTGGCGCAACTCAAGGGGTAGCGAGGCAACTTCGACCAGGACGGCGAAATACGCCTGTGCGGCCATGACGCTGACCATCCGACGTCCGACGTCACGGATCGGACGGAGGGCTTCCCCTCAGCGGTCGCCGCGTTCGCTCGCCGCCAACTGGTCAGAGCCGTGAGAAGCCGAAGGAGCATGCCTGCATGCGGCGAGAAAGAACGCAACCGCCTGCCGGACGTGCGGCTCGATCTCCGTGCGCAGCCGGGTTAGTTCCTCTCCGAACAGCGCACGCATCGCCATCGGCAAGACGATGACATCCATGAAGCGGCGCGCAGTCCCCGACAAGCGGTCCGGCGCAAAGGCGGCCAGCGCGCCCGTTTCGCCGGACTGGGCGACTTCGCCCAAAAGGTGCGCGACCGACTCGACCCCGAGATCGTTCGCCAGCCGTTTGACGCTGCTCGCCAGATCCGGGAAGCGGCGCGCCTCCGCGACGACGGCTCGCATCAACCCGATGGTCTCGACCGAGAGAATCCTCCCGAGGATGACTGACGCGATGGCCTCCAGGCGCTGCTCGATCGTCGAGCCCATCGCCGCGACGCTCTGGATGCTCGTATTGGCGCGGACCTTGCGCGCCACGACAGCGGCGAACAATGCCTCTTTGCCTGCGAATCGCGCGTAGATAGTCGGCTTTCCGGCGCGCGCGACCTCCGCGATCTCCTCGACGCTCGCGCCCTCGAAGCCTCGTTCGAGAAACACCTTTCCCGCTGCGTCTAGGATTCGTTCCTCCACCTCTCCGGCAAGCTCGCGGCGTGGTCGGCCGCACCGGATCACGCTGCGGTCAGAGGAAAGCGCTTTTGCCGTCCAATTTCCGTCCATATGGGGCTCTTCACATCGTCGTAATCGCCCAAGCAGCCTCTCAGGCCATCTTGAAATAGCGCTTCCAATCCCCAATGTGAAGCGAACGGAACGGTATCGTTCTATTATTTCGCCATATTTCCCGAAGGATCGTTTTCCCGTGAGGGAGGTTCTCCCCGAGAGATGGGAGTTGCGACGATGTTCGATGAGCGCGACGATCGAAAAGTAGGCGCACAGGCCGCACTCGAGGCCGAGCGGCGCGATTCGCGGCTTGCGGCGGGCGCAGGCAACCGCCGCCAGAATAAGACGATGGCGGATGCGCCAATCGGGATGCTTGCGCCTCGGCCGCGGGGGGAGCGGCCGACGGCCGAGCCCAGAGAGCGGCCCGCTGGCGAGCCTAGGGAGCGGCCAGCTGACGAGCCCAGGGAGCGGCCGCCTTCCGAGCCCAAGGCGCCGCCCCCGGAAGGCGAGGCGAAGCCCGACGAGCGAGGTCAGACAGGCGGGGAAGCCCGCAAAGGATTGTTGCGCCGGCATCCTCTTGGCGCTGTTTTCGCGGTCGTTTTCCTGATCTTGGCGGCGTCAGCGGGATACCTCTACTGGGATCATAGCGCGCATTTTGAGTCGACCGACGACGCCTTCATCGCGGCGCGCCAGTTCGCGATCGCGCCCCAGGTTGCGGGCTACGTTACCTCGGTTCCGGTCACTGACAACCAGCATGTCGACAAGGGCGGCGTGATCGCCCAGATCGACCAGCGTGATTACCGCGCGGCGCTGGCGCAGGCCCAAGCTCAGGTGGCGGGGGCGCAAGCCGGCGTCCACAACATCGATGCGCAGATCGCGACCCAAGACGCGCAGATCGCCGCGAGCCAAGCGCAGGTGGGCCAGGCGCAGGCGAATCTGGAGCTCGCCAAAGTCACTTGGGGACGCGACAAGCCGCTGGTCAATCAAGGTTGGGCGACGGCTCAGCAGGGCACGACAGACGTCCAAAATCTCAAGGCGCAGCAGGCTGTCGTCGATAGCGCGCAAGCGGCGCTCAAAGTGGCGCAGCGGCAAATCGACACGTTGAGGGCGCAGCGCGCGTCGGCTGAGGCGAATGTGGCGCAGGCCGAGGCGCAGCGCGATCAGGCCCAGCTCAACCTCGGCTATACGACCGTGATCGCCGACCAGCCGGGTCGCGTCGTCAACCTCACCGGCGCCGTGGGGCAATATGCGCAAGCCGGCACGAACCTGACCATGTTCGTGCCCGACGAGATTTGGGTCACCGCGAACTTCAAGGAGACGCAACTCGACCGCATGCGGCCGGGACAGCCCGTCGACATCGCAATCGACGCCTACCCGGAACGCGACTTCCACGGCCATGTCGACAGCGTCCAGCCCGGCTCGGGGCCGGCATTCTCGCTGTTGCCGCCCGAAAACGCGACTGGCAACTACGTCAAGATCGTCCAGCGGGTGCCGGTCAAGATCATTTTGGACAATCCGCCAACCGACGTCTCTCTTGGGCCCGGCATGTCGGTCGTCCCGACCGTGCGCGTCGATCCGTCGCCCTCGCTCTATGAGCGGCTGAGGGCCAGCGTCGAGCGATGGGGGAGGCGGGCGTGAGCGACGCGGCCGCGAAGGCCGGCGCTCCAGCGGCTGGCGGCGCAGCGTCGGCGAGCCCATGGGTGATCGCCGTTCTGGTCGCGCTTGCGGCCTTCATGGAGGTGCTCGACACCACGATCGCCAACGTCGTCCTGCCCTATATCGCCGGCGGCATGGGCGTCAGCGCGGACGAAGCGTCCTGGGTGGTGACGACCTATCTGGTCGCCAACGCCGTCAGCCTGACGGCGAGCCCTTTCCTCGCCCGCCGGCTTGGCCGCAAGGCCTTCTTCCTGATCTGCCTCGGGCTCTTCAGCGTGAGCTCGATCCTGTGCGCGCAGGCGTGGAATCTCGACTCGCTGCTGTTGTTTCGAATCCTGCAAGGCTTGGCGGGCGGCGGCATGGTGCCGGTGTCGCAATCAATCCTGGCGGACTCCTTCCCGCCGCAGAAGCGCGGCCAGGCCTTCGCGCTGTTCGGCGTCGCCGTGGTTGTCGCGCCGGTGGTCGGCCCGACGCTCGGGGGCTGGCTCGCCGACAATCTCACCTGGCGCTGGTGCTTCCTGATCAACGGTCCGGTTGGCCTGGCCACGATCGCGCTGATCGCCATCCTGCTGCCTGCGGACAAGCCCAATCAGGCGCGTGCGGCCCGGTTCGATGTCATCGGCTTCCTGCTGGTGGCGACTTTCCTCGGCGCGCTTGAGATCGTGCTCGATCGCGGCCTTGAGGATGACTGGTTCGGCTCAAACTTCATCGTAATCTCCACAGTGATTTGCGCCGTCGCATTCGTGGCGATGGTCCCCTGGGAGATGTCCAGGCACGGACCCTATGATCGACGTGCGAATGGTGGGGACGCGTCAGTTCGGCGCCTGTTTCCTGGTGATGGGGGCGACCGGCGCGATCCTCTACGCGACGACCCAGTTCCTGCCGCTGATGGTCCAGACGGAGTTCGGCTACACCGCGACCTGGGCTGGCCTCGTCCTCTCGCCGGGCGGCCTTGTCACCATGGTGATGATGTTCATCGTCGGGCAAGTCTCGAGCCGGATCCAGCCAAAATATCTGATCATGACCGGCGCGATCTTCGTGGCGATCTCGATGTATCAGCTGACCAACGTGTACGGCGATCTCGACTTCTGGTTCTTTGCGCGCACCCGCATGGCGCTCGGCGTCGGATTGCCGCTGATCTTCATCCCCATCATCGCCGCGTCTTACGACGGGATCCCGCCCAACAGGGTGGATATGGCGTCGGCGCTCGTCAACGCCGCGCGCAACACGGGCGGCTCGATCGGCGTGTCACTCGCCTCGAACGTGCTGCAGCACCGCGAGCAGTTCCACCAGAGCCGACTCATCGAGCACGCGATTCCATCCAGCATGCAGTATCAGGCCACGTTGAAACAGGCGACGCAATATTTTCTCGCGCAAGGCAGTTTGCTTCCCCAGGCGCAGCAGCAGGCCGTCGGATGGATCGGCCAGCAGGTGCAGGCGCAATCGGCCTACCTCGCCTATATGGACGTCTTCTGGGTGCTGACGCTGCTCTCGCTCGCGGCCGTGCCGCTGGCGCTGAGCTTGCGTAAGGTGAAACTCGGCGGCGCGGCGCCCGCCGCGCATTGATGCGAATGCGCAAAAAGGGGCGCCGCAAGGGCGCCCGCGCGACGACCCGCCGAGGCGCAATCCTACTTGATCTTCGTTTCCTTGAACTCGACGTGCTTGCGCGCGATCGGATCGTATTTTTTGAAGGTCAGCTTTTCCGTCTTGGTGCGGGCGTTCTTCTTGGTGACGTAAAAATAGCCGGTGTCGGCGGTCGACAATAGCTTGATTTTGAGCGAGGCAGCCTTGGCCATGACGGAAATCCTGTAATGATTGGCGCCGACCGCGCCGCAAACGCCCGCGGAAACTCCGCAGGCTTGAGGTTTGGCGGCAAAATAGTCGGGCTCGACGCGAAGTCAAGCCAATGTGCGGAGCGGCCGGCGACCGCTTCGCCTTCCTCGATTAGAGCGATATCATCGGGCTCGGCGTTCGTGGAGCGCCCGCGAAACCGAGGTGAAGGGATGCGCGCGGAACACGCGTCCGGCTTAGGAGAATGGTATGAAGACCCTCTATGCGGGCCCGGTGTTCGAAATGGCGCGCAACCAATTCCACATCATCGCCGATCATCTGCAAATCCCGGAGGACGAGCGCGACCGGCTCCTCTACCCGAAGCGCGCCATCGTCGTCTCGTGCCCGATCCACATGGACGACGGCCGCACGGAGGTGTTCACCGGCTACCGCGTCCAGCACCATCTGACGCTCGGCCCCGCCAAGGGCGGGACGCGCTTCGCGGCCAACGTCGACATCGGCGAAATCGCCGCGCTCGCGATCTGGATGAGCTGGAAATGCGCGCTCGCCGACTTGCCCTACGGGGGCGGCAAGGGCGGGGTCGCGGTCGAGCCGCGCAACCTCTCGCTGAAAGAACTGGAGAACCTCAGCCGCCGCTACATGCAGGAGATGATCCCCTTCGTCGGCCCGCGGGTCGACGTGATGGCGCCGGACATGGGCACCAACGAGCAGGTGATGGCCTGGTTCATGGACACCTATTCGATGTACCAGGGGATCACCGTCCCGGAGATTGTGACCGGCAAGCCCGTCGGCACCGGCGGCACGCTCGGCCGGCGCGAGGCGACCGGCCACGGCGTGGCGTTCCTCGCCTTCCGCGCGCTCGACTCGCTTGGAATTCAGCCGGCCGCCGCGACCGCGATCGTCCAGGGCTTCGGCAACGTCGGCTCGCATGCGGCCCTCGGCCTGGCGGGGCGGGGCGTCAGGATCGTCGGGGTCAGCGATCACACGATCGCCTACTACGATCCGATGGGCCTCGATGTGCGGGCGCTCTGCGATCACGCGGCGAAGGCCGGGGTTCTTGCCGGCTATTCGAGCCAGGCGACGATCGACGCGCGCCTCCTCCTCGAGCAGCCCTGCGACGTTCTCGCGCCCTGCGCGGTCGAGCGGGTGATCGACGACGAGGTCGCGCGCCGCCTGCGTTGCCGCGTCATCGCCGAAGGCGCCAACGGCCCGACGACGCCGGAGGCCGACCGGGTGCTCGCCGAGCGCAACGACGAGGTGTTCGTGATCCCCGACATCCTCTGCAACGCGGGCGGCGTCATCGTCAGCTATTTCGAATGGGTGCAGGACTTGCAGCAATATTTCTGGTCGAAGGACGAGGTGATGGACAGGCTCGAACGGGCGCTCGACCGATCCTGGGCGATGGTCGTGGCGCGAGCCAAGCGCGACGGCGTCTCCAATCGCACCGCGGCGATGGCGATCGGCGTCGAGCGGGTGCAGAAAGCCAAGCAGGCGAGGGGGCTGTTCCCGTGAGCGCCGGACTGGGCGTGGAGGCGGGCTGAGACCGAGGCGCGCGACTTGTTGCGCGGGCGCGCTTTTTCAAGCGCTTAGGCGTGTTTTTCTGCAAGAGACCCGCGGCATAATACTAATCTAGTTAGTATTATGCCGACGAAGCCATGGAGCGCTCGCCCGCGCCGGGTCGCTTTCATCCCTCCGGGACGCCGGCGTCCCGCAGATCTTCGAGAATGGGCTCAAGCTGGGTCCGATGCGTCGGATCGTCGCGGTCCATAAGTGCGGAGACGGTGAAGGCCGGGTTTGAGCGTGCGGCCCACTCCAACCGGTCGCTCACTCCGCCGACCCAAAAGTGAGACCGCCTTGCGGGCGGTCTCACCATACTTCAAAATCCTGCCGGCGGATCAAGCGGCCTTCGGAAGGCTCTTCGTCGCTCGGCGATATCCCGCAAACCCGAGACCCGCGAACCCGATCAGCATCATCGCCCAGGTCGAAGGCTCGGGGACCAAAAGCATCTGGCGTTGCGCGGTTACGAAGATGCCATCCTCTGATTGATTCGGCAGATTGCCGATCTGCGTGACGCTGAACGTGCCAAGCGCGTCGCCGTTGTAGCTCAGCTCCCAGACTTGCGCGTCGAAGCTGTCCTCGCTGGTGACGATCGCGTCGCCTTGAAGACCGGAGAACTCGCTGGCCGCGGCCTTCTGAATATCCTCCGGATAATTGGCGACGTAGAAGCCCTCGACCGGATTGCCGGACATCCCCAGATTGGTCGGCACCACGCTGACCGTCTCAGCCTCCGGGACAAACACATTGCCCGTACCGGTTTGCAGGACAGTCACCGCGCCTCCAGGGGAAATTGCCCTGATATCGCCGCTGCCTTCCGAGGAGACCAGCAGGTCGCCGGCAAATTTGCCGAACCCGCTGCCGGCAATGTCCATTCCCTCGGTATCCTCGCCGACGCTCGCGATCAGCGTCGGGGTTCCGGCCGAATTAAAACTGTAAATCCGGCCCGAGTTGGTCGTCACCAGCATGTCGCCCCCGAAGCTGCTGCCCGGATCGAAAAAAATCTGTCGAATGTTCTCGGAGTTGCCGGTGGTCCCGAAAAGAACTGGCGGACCGCTGGCGGGGACGTAGTAGATCTGGTTCCCGCCGCCGTTGCCGGCGTAGACAGCGCCTTTCGCGAAGCCGGCCTGGCCAAGTCCCACGCCGACGACGACCTCGCCGGAGAAGCCTGGAATTGCGCCGCCGTATTGCGTCACGTTTCCGCCGCTGAGGTTAGTCGAATAAAGCTGGTTATTGTCGGGGCCGAAATACACTGACCCCACGAACCCATTCCCTGTATAATTGAAGGCGATCGTGGACTGGTTGCCGCCCTCGGCGGCCGCAATGTCGGAACCGTTGACGAAAGTCGAGAAAGTGATCGTCGCGTTGGCGGCGGTCGTTGCGGCCGCTAGTCCCAACGCGAGGCTCGCGGCGGCCGACATCGTCTTCATGGCGCAGTGCTTCATCATGTTCTCCCCTTGTGCCGGGCGGCTTGCGCGGTCCGGCGGCGATCTCCCTCGACGCCCAATAATTTCCCCGGCGTCAATCCGATAATAACCATTCCGATGCGGCATGCAAGAGCCCATTCTCGGCTACGCGCCCATCGAGGGGCGATTCGGACGGTCAAAATGCCGGAGAAGAGGGTCGGGCGGTGTCATTTCGGGCGTTTTGAGCCGCCAAATCCCGGAGGGCTCGGCCCGCAGCCGCCGCCTCAGCTGCCGGGCAATCCCGGAATGGCGACGCCGAAGATCTGCATGAGCAGGATGACGTTCAGCGCCAGGATCAGAACCGTTCCCACGATCGCCGCGACGTCGGTGAGCCGGTTGTTGGCGAAGGCGCCCATGATGTCCCTGCGCCGCGTGAACAGGATGAGCGCGATCACCGGCGCGGGCAGGGCGAAGCTCAAGATCACCTGGCTGATGACCAGCGCATTGGTCGAATTGACCCCGAGCCAGACCACCACGAACGCGGGAATCATCGTCACCAGGCGGCGCACGATGATCGGAATGCGGAAGCCGACAAAACCCTGCATGATCATTTGGCCGGCCATGGTGCCGACTGCCGAACTCGACAGTCCGGAGGCGAGCAGCGCGGTAAGGAACACGCCCGCCGCGCCTGCGCCGAGCAGCGGCGTCAGGGTCGAATAGGCCGTCCCGATTTCGGCGACGTCGCTGTGGCCGGCGTGAAACGCGCTCGCCGCCGTCACCACCATCGCCATGTTGACGAGCCCGGCGACTGCGAGGGCGACCATCACCTCGATGTTGGAAAACCGCAGCAACTGACGTCGTTCGCCGTCGTTACGCGCCGGCGCCCGGTCTTGCGTAAGCCCGGAGTGCAGGAAGACCGCGTGGGGCATGATGGTCGCGCCGACGATGCCGACCGCGATCGTCAAGGCGCCGGCGTCAGGCAATCGCGGAACGACGCTGCCGATGGCAGCCGACGTCCAGTCGACCGGCGCGATGACAATCTCCACGAGATAGCAAAGCGCAATCGCCGCGACCAGCGACCCGATAATGATCTCGATCGGGCGAAACCCTCGGTTCTGGAACATCAGAATGCCGTAGGTCAGGACCGCGGTGACGCCCATGCCCGCGAGAAGGGGAATGTGCAGCAGCAGGGAGAGACCGATCGCGCCGCCGAGGAACTCGGCGAGGTCGGTCGCCATCGCCGCTGCTTCGCTGACGATCCACAGCGCATAGACGACGGGAAGGGGAAAATGCTCGCGGCACATCTCTGCGAGGTTGCGTCCGGTCACGATGCCGAGCTTCGCCGAAAGCGCCTGAAAGAGCATGGCGATGACGTTGGCGAGAAGCACGACCCACAACAGCGCATAGCCGTATTTCGCCCCGGCCTGGATGTTGGTCGCGAAATTGCCCGGGTCCATGTAGGCGATGGAGGCGATGACCGCGGGACCGGCGAACAGCAGCGGGTTGAACCGGCGCGCATTGCCGGACAGCACGTCGCGGATCGCCTCGACCGTTCGATCCGTCATCCCCGACGGAATTGGTGTCCCTGCGTAACTCATCTCGCCTGCGTTCTGCCTGCTTAGTGTGCCCTGTGTAATATAGCCAATGCTACGCTCTTGTCAATTGTCTCCGAAACAACGCCAAGGATGCAGCCGGCCGACGACTTAAAATCGGTTGCATTTTGCAGCCAAGGCTGCATATTCACGCAAGGGGCGACATATTCTACGGTGGAAGGAAACGAGGGCGCTTTGGTCGGGAAGCAGCGCGCGGGCCACCAGGGACTCGACGACCCGGAGCTCGCCGCGGGCCCGATGCAGGCCGATCGATTCAGCAAAGCGCGGTCGGCCCGGTCAGCCTCGATGCTCGAGGACTACACCGAGCTGATCGACGATCTGATCGCGGTCACCGGCGAAGCGCGGACGACCGACATCGCGCGGCGGCTTGGCGTCGCCCATCCGACCGCGAGCAAGACCATCGCCCGGTTGAAGCGGGAAGGCCTGGTGACCGCGCGGCCCTATCGGGGAATATTTTTGACCGAGGCGGGCGCAGCGATGGCCAAGAGCGCGCGGGAGCGCCATCGCCTGGTGGTTGAACTTCTCGTCGCGGTCGGCGCCCCGCGCGAGGCGGCGGAAGCCGACGCCGAAGGCATCGAGCACTACGTCTCCGCGGCGACGCTGAAAGCCTTCGAGGCGTTCCTGCGCGAGAGCGGTTGCCGGAAATAGAGGGCTGCTCTGAGCCCGCCTACTGACTTCTCGCGTTGTCTCGTGAGACCACGGCGACGATCGGCCCGATCGGCGTCAGTTCGTCGTCGCGACTGAAGCTCGGGCGCGTACAGCGAAGACACCGAGCCGTCGAGAAACAGCGCATTCGAGCAACCAAGTCCGTCGCGGAAAAGACGCGCGAAGGCGTCGAAAGTGACCGGCTCGTCCGAGACGGCGAAGACGACCGCCCCGGTCTCGCGGACGCCGACGCCGTTGCGGATTTTCGCCGACGTTCCGGTCGGGCGGATCTTCGGATGGATCTTCCCGTCGACGATCAGCATCGGCCCCGATTGCGTCGCGTAGCGCGCGGCCGGCGGGTTGGCGAGGAAGCGGCCGGTCTCGGTGACGCCTGCGACGCCGGCCCCGATCCAGAAGACGCCATTCGGCTTCAGATGAAAATTGCTGGGACCGCCGCGCGTATCGGCGTCATGCAGCTTCTGCAAATTCTCGATGTGGAGGCCGACCGGCGATTGATCCTCCTGGAACATGCCCCCGTTCATCGCGAACACAAGCCGCTCGCCCTTCGGTTTCAGCGCGCCCGCGAGCGCCGAGAAGGAGCCATAGGGCCGGTCGTCGGCGCCCTTCCAGAAGAGGCGAATGTCGTCGCGCCGCGGATCGTAGGCGCACACCGTGTATTTGGCGCCGTCGAAACCCTGTTCGCCGCAGGCCGCCGCGGCGGCGCGTTGCGCTCCCGCTGAAAACGAGGGCGACGAGCGCGGCCGCGGCTGTTCGCCGCGTCAGGCCTTGCCGTGGATTGCCGGACTCCGCCATCGCCCCGATACGCGCCTTTTGCGTCGCGCAACTCACGCGCTTCGCAGGAAGGTAGCCCGCACGAATGGCTTGCGCCATCGGCGCCGAGGCTCTCGCGGCGTCATAGCACCTTGCCGGGATTCATGACCCCGTTGGGATCGAGCGCAGCCTTTACGGCCCGCATCACCGCGAGCGCGCCAGGATCCTTCGTCCGCGCGAGCAGGTCGCGCTTCAGCCGGCCGACGCCGTGTTCGGCGGAATAGGAGCCGCCGAGCCGTGCGACGATGGCGTGCACGACCTCGTTCAGAGCGCTCCAGCGAGCCAGGAAGGCCTTGGGGTCGGCGCCGACAGGCTGCGAGACATTGAAGTGGATGTTGCCGTCGCCGAGATGGCCGAAGGCGACGACCCGCGCTCCCGGAATAAACGCCTCGACCGCGCTCGTCCCCTCTTCGATCAGGGCGGGCACGGCGCCGACCGGGACCGAAACGTCGTGCTTGATCGACGCGCCCTCCCGGATCTGGGCCTCGGGGATGCCGTCGCGCAACCGCCAGAAGTCGTTGCGCTGCTCGAGCGAACTGGCGATCGCTGCGTCTTCGATAATCCCGCCGTCGAGCGCCGCCTGAAGCGCGTCGGCCGCCGCCTCATCGAGACCGCCGGCGGTCTGTGAAGCCGCCTCCATCAGCACGAACCATTGATGCGCGCTGTTGAGCGGCGCGCGCGCGAGGCCGTGGCCGACTGTGATGTCGTGCGCGCGGCGCGAAATCAGCTCGAAGCTCACGACGCCGGCGCCGATCCGCTCCCGCGCCAGTTTCAACAGCGCCAGGGCGCGGTCAGGGCTTTCGAGGCCGACGAAGGCTGTGACGCGGGCGCGGGGATTGGGAAAAAGCTTCAGCGACGCGGCGGCGACGATGCCGAGCGTGCCTTCGGCGCCGATAAAGAGGCCCTTCACGTCATAGCCGGTATTGTCCTTGCGCAACTTGCTCAGCGCATTGACGATGCGTCCGTCGGCAAGAACGGCTTCGACGCCGGTGACCAGATCGCGCATCGAGCCATAGGCGATCACCGCGACGCCGCCGGCGTTGGTCGAGATGTTGCCGCCGATCGTGCAGGTTCCCTCCGCCGCAAGCGACAGCGGAAACAGCCGGTCGGCGGCGAGCGCGGCGGCTTGCGCTTCGGCGAGCGTCACGCCGGCCTCGCAGATCATCACCTCGGCGTCGAGGTCGATCTCACGGATCGCCTTGAGGCGCTGGGTCGAGACGATGATCTGATTGCCGCTCTCGTCCGGCGTCTGGCCGCCGACGAGACCGGTATTGCCGCCCTGCGGCGCGATGCCGATCCGCGCCTCGTTGCAGAACGCCGCGACGGCGGCGAGTTCCTTCGTCGAGCCCGGCCGCACGAGCGCCAGCGCCTTGCCGCGATAGAGGCCGCGCGGCTCAATGAGAGCGCCGGCAAAGAGCGTAGGGTCGGTCAGCGCGTGGCGCGCGCCGACAATGTTCTGAAGGGCGGATAACGCCGCCTCGCGGTTTCTTGCGCTCAACCGAGGAGCCTCCGCACGCGCGCTTTCGCCGCCGGACGGCGAAAGACCGCGGCGATTTCGACATGCGGGGAAAAGCGGAACTGGTCAAGCGCCGTAACCGCCTCGATGCGATAGCCGCCGTCGACAAGGATGCGCGCGTCCCGGGCGAAAGTCGTCGCATTGCAGGAGATCGAAACCACGAGCGTGAGAGCGCTGGCGGCGAGCGCGCGCGCTTGCGCCTCGGCGCCGGCGCGCGGCGGATCGATGAGCGCCGCGTCGAAGGCGGCAAGCTCGCTCGCGTCCAACGGACGGCGGAAGAGGTCGCGCGTTTCGGCGGCGAGACTGCGCAAACCCTGGGCGCCCGCAGCCGCGCGCTGAAGCGCCGCGACGGCGGCGGGGTCGGAATCGGCGGCGTAGACCTGGTGGCGGCGGGCGAGCCGCAAGGCGAAAGCGCCCGCGCCGCAGAACAGGTCCGCGACTTTCTTCGAGTTCGGCGAGCGCGCTCTCGGCGAATTCGGCAAGCTGGCGCTCGCCCGCTTCCGTCGCCTGGAGGAAAGCGCCGGGCGGAAGCGTGACCCGCGCCTCGCCGAAGAGGACGCTTGGCGGGCGCCGCTCGACGAGGACCTCGCCGTGATTGGAGATCCGGGCGAGATCGAGCCTCTCGGCCGACCGCACGAGCTTCCGCCGCTCGGCGGGTTCGAGCCGTCCCGCGCCGCGCAGGTCGACATCGAGCCCGCCAAGCGTCGCGGTGACGCTGATGTCGAGCGGCTTGCCGAGGCCGCGCAGATCCGCGGCAAGCGCGCGCGCCGCCTCGAGCGCTCCCGCCATCGGCGGAGCGAACAGCGGACACGCGTCGATCGCGACGATGTCGTGCGAGCGCACGCGCATGAAGCCGACCGCGTCCGGCGCGCCATGCGCGAAACGGGCATGGAAGGTGGCGCGACGCCGCCCCGCGCCATGCGCGTCGATCAGCGGTCCGACCTCGGCGGCGACGCCCGCCCGCGCGAGCGCGCCGAGGAGAAGGCCGCGCTTCCATTCGCGGTAGAGAGCGTCCGACATGTGCTGAGCGGCGCAGCCGCCGCATCGTCCGTACCAGGGACAGATTGGCTCGGCGCGTTCGGGGCTCCTGCGCACAATCTCAACGTCTTCCGCGCGGTGGCCGACGAGCCGCGCGCGGGCTTGCTCGCCGGGCAGCGCGCCGGGGACGATCGCGCCATTTGCGGAGACTCCGTCGCCGTGTGCGTCGAGGGCGACGATCGAAAGCTCTTCGAGGGCCTCAACCACGGCGAGCCGCAATGAGGAATTCCTTCGCGCCGCCGCCTCCGAGCACCGGCGAGGGGATGACGCCGAGAACGGTCCAGCCCTCTGCTTCGATCAGGGCTTGGATGTCAGCCGAGGCGCGAGCCAAGGCGTCGTCGTCTTTCACCCGTCCTTTGACGAGGTTCGCTCGGCCGACCTCGAACTGCGGCTTGATGAGACTCACCACCCACGCGGGCGCCGCCGCCAGCGCGAGCACGCTCGGCAACACCAGCCGCTGTGAGATGAAACTGACGTCGCACACGATTGCGCGCGGAGGCTCGCCGATCAGCTCGCGCGTCAGCGCCCGCGCGTCGAGGCCTTCGAGCGAACGGACGCGCGGATCGGCCGCGAGGCGTGGATGGAGCTGCCCGTGACCGACGTCGACGGCGATCACCTCCGCCGCCCCGCGCGCCAGCAGCACGTCGGTGAAGCCGCCGGTCGAGGCGCCGATGTCGAGGCAGACGAGTCCGGCGGGATCGAGCGCGAAGGCGTCGAGCGCCGCGACGAGCTTGACGCCGCCGCGCGAGACCCAGGGGTGGGGCGCCTGCGCTTCGATCCTGTCATCGTCCGCGACCGCTTCCGAAGCCTTGCCAAGCGCTACGCCGCCGACCTTGACGAGGCCGGCCGCAATCGCGGCTTGCGCCCGGGCGCGGCTGGCAAAGAAGCCGCGCTCGACGAGTACGATATCGGCGCGCTTGCGCATGCGATCTATTGAGCCGCTACTGCTTGGCAAACGCAAGCATCAGGACCGCAACCGCGCATGCGAAACAGGTGAACAGGGAGGACGAAGAGGGTCACCCTCAAATAGAAGCCTCGAAAGATAGCCAGAGACAAACGAAAAATCGAGGTGCGGCAGCGTGCGAACGCGTGGGCCTCGTCTTGGACGGCCCTCGGGAACGAAATCGCGAAGTAAGCGTTCCGAGAAAGGGCCGCGACCGCCGGGGCCAATTCGCGGACTATGCCAGTGATTTCGATACCGGCCGCGCTGGACGCGCTCAATTTCTTTTCCGCTGACGCCCGCAACGCCCTGGGGCCGTTCGTCAACGTCTATCTGGTCACCGAACGCCATTGGAGCCAGACCGAGGTCGGCATAGTGGCGACGACGAGCGGGCTTCTGGGGATCGCCCTGCAAACCCCGATCGGCGCCGCCATCGACGTGACGCGGGCGAAGCGCGGGGTCATCGTGGCATCGATGGCGGCGATGGCGGTCGCTTCGGTCATTATCTTCGGCTTTCCGACCTTCTGGCCGATGGCGCTGGCGTTCGGCATATTGGCCGTCGCGGGCGACGCGTTCGTCCCTGCGGTCGCCGCGCTGACCCTCGGCGTAACGCCGAAGGAGGGTCTCGCCTGGCGGCTCGGTCGCAACTCGGCCTACGACCACGGCGGAAACATCGCCATCGCCCTCGTGGCGGGAGCAGTCGGCTATGTCTTTTCCCAAGCCGCGGTCTTTCTGATGGTCCCGGTGTTCGCGGCGCTGACCGCGGCTGCGGTCCTCTGCATTCCCGCCGCGCGATCGATCATGACCGCGCGCGAGATATCGGCGCCGGCGAGAACGCCGACAAAGGCGCTCCGTCGGCCGCCGGCTATGGCGTCCTGTTCCGCACCCGGCCGCTGATCATTTTCGCGCTCTGCGCGTTCTTCTTCCATTTCGCCAATGCGCCGCTTCTGCCGCTGGTCGGGCAAAAGCTCGCCCTCCAATTTCCGAAAGAAGCGACCGCGATGATGTCGTTCTGCATCGTCGCCGCGCAAGGCGTCATGCTGCCGATCGCGATTTTCGTCGGGCGCCGAGCGGACGCCTGGGGGCGGAGGCCGATCTTCCTCATCGCCTTCGCCGTCCTGCCGATTCGCGCGGCGCTCTATACGCTTTCCGACAATGCTTTTTGGCTGATCGCCGTGCAACTGCTGGACGGAGTCGGCGCGGGAATCTACCAGGCGCTGACGCCGCTCGTCATCGCCGATATCATGCGCGGCACCGGCCGTTACAATCTGGCCCAGGGCGCGGTCGCCACGACGCAAGGGATTGGCGCGTCGGTCAGCGCTTTTGCCGCGGGGGAAGTCGTCGACCATTTCGGCTATAGCGTTTCGTTTCTCGCCCTCGGCGCCGCCGCCGCCGTGGCTTGCCTCGTCTTCGCCCTATTCATGCCCGAGACGCGCGACGAGGGAACCGCGACGACCTTGAAGAGAAAGCGCAGAGCCGGCGATGGAAGGGGCGCCGGGCGAATGACCCTGGAAAGCTTCGCGGCTCTCGCGATCCTGATTCTCACCTATGCCGGAGTCGCCGCCGGCCGCATTCCCGGCTTGCGTCTCGATCGCGCGGGGATCGCGTTTCTCGGCGGCGCGGCGATGATCGCGCTCGGCCCCCTGAGCCTCGAGGACGCGTTCCACGCGATCGACTTCGATACGATCGCGCTTCTGCTCGGCATGATGATCGTCGTCGCGCACCTCAAGGTGTCCGGCGCATTCAGGGCGCTCGGCGCGCTCGCCATCGACCATGCCCGCGCGCCGTTCGTCCTTCTGGTCACAGTGACGATCCTTTCCGGCGTTCTGTCGGCTTTCCTGGTCAATGACGCGATCTGCCTCGTGATGGCGCCGATCGTGGTGCAGGTCGTTCGCGCCCTGAACCGCAATCCGCTGCCCTATCTCGTCGCGACCGCGACCGCCTCCAATTGCGGCAGCGTCGCCACCATCACCGGCAATCCGCAGAACATGGTGATCGGCGCGCTGTCTGGAATCCCCTATCCGGCGTTCGCCGCCGCGCTGGCGCCGGTTGCGGCGTTCGGTCTCGTCGCGGTCGTTATCGTCGTGCGCCTCGTCTACGCGCAGGAATTCGCGTTCGACGGCCAAATCAAGCCGGATCCTGTCGCGGGGACGGATGCATATGGGGCAGGTGGTCAAGGCGAGCCTCGTCTGCGTCGGGCTCGCCATCGCCTTCTTCGCCGGCGCCCCGCCTGCGGAAGCCGCACTGCTCGCCGGCGCGTTTCTGCTTGTCACCCGCGCCATCAAGCCGGAGCGCATCTATCAGGAGATCGACGGGCCGCTGCTCATCCTGTTCGCCGGCCTGTTCATCGTCGTCGCGGGCGCGGAGCGCGCGCTTCTGACGCCCGAGCGGATCGCCATGGCGAAGACCCTCGGCCTCGACATTCCGTGGCGGCTGTCTCTGTTGACCGCGGTCTTATCCAACATTGTGAGCAACGTCCCGGCGGTGTTGGCGCTGAGGCCGTTCATTCCGGCGCTTCCCGATCCCGCGCGCGCCTGGCTCGTGGTGGCGATGGGTTCGACGCTGGCCGGCAACCTGACCCTGCTTGGTTCGGTCGCCAACCTGATCGTCGCCGAAGAGGCCCGTGCGGAAGGAACGCCGATCAGCTTCTGGGCCTATTTCAAGGTCGGGCTGCCGCTGACCGCATGTACGCTGGCGGCGGGAACGGCGTGGCTGACGTGGCGGTGAGGGGACGCGGCTTCGAAGAAATCCTTCCTATTCGTGTGTTGAAGCAGCGCGACGACCTTCGTATGTTGACAACGTTGGCGAACGAGTTCCGATCAGTGCGGAGGAGATGGGATGCGTCGGGCTGCTGTCACTCTCGCCCTTGGCGTCGCCGTCGGTCTTGCCTTTCAAATGCCGGCCGCGCCCGCCAAACAGCACGCCGTCCATGATGATGAGAGGAAGCAACTCCGAGGACGACAGCGCCGCGTTATCAGCGAGTTGTGATTTTCGAGAATTGAGAACAATCGGGAAATCAAAGACCCAAACCGGACGCTGCAAGAAAGATGTGAAAACAGAGCCAGCGAGATGTGCATTTTCGGGTTCGGATCTCGGGGGTTCAAACCGCGCCAGATTCATATCGACCCTGTCGTCCATTCCGCTTGTCAGGGCGTCAGGACACCAAGAGCGCTTGAATGCGTCACCAACCTTAGAAAGGCGCTCATGGTGGAATCCGGTGGGAAGAGCATGATCACGGGAGGCAAGCGCAAAAACAGAATCATCCATTTGCCGGCCTTGGCTGTGTCGGACATATGGCGATGCGCTTCGGAATGACGCGCGAGCCGGGGCTGGCGGGATGCGTTCCGAACCACCTCTCTCTTGTCGGCCTGCCGCCGACGCCTATGGGCTGGTGCGCGACTCACGCCTCAGCGTTGTGGGTGAAATAGTCCGGCGGGTTCGGCCCCCACACGTAGAACGAATCCTCCGGCGGGTGGTCGCCGCTCGCCCAGTCGCAATCGGCGGGCACATAATCGATGCCGGCCGAATATTCGCTGAAGCTGCCCCACGGGTCGCAGACATAGTGAAAAAAGTTGGAGCCGAGGACGTGCCGTCCCATGCCCCAGCCGCGCGCAAAGCCCTTGTCCAGCATATGCATCGCGCCCCGGCCGATATCGTCGACCGATCCCACGTCCCAGCTCAGATGATGCAGTCCAGGCGCACTGGATGTGACGAAGGCGATCATATGATGATCGCTTCCGTGAATGCCGTGCAGGAAGGCGATGCCGTCGCCGGACCGGTCGGAGAGGCGCAGGCCGAGCGTGCGGGTATAGAACTGAACCGCCTTCTCGACGTCGCGGGTGAACAGGAGAACATGCGCCAGACGCCGGGGCGTGACGCGCGCCACGTCGCGCCGGAACGGCGCGCCGCGCTCGCCCGGACCGGCGGAGACCTCGGAAAACTCGGACTTCTCGTTGGGCGACGATTTGGCGGCGACCTTGATCTCGACGAGGTTCCCGTCGTGGTCGTGGAACCAAAGGCCGTTCGTTTCGACTCCGGGCGGCGGATCGAGCCGCCGGACGCCCAGCTTCTCAAGCCGCTCCGCGAACCGGTCGAAGTCGTCTTCGAACGCGCCGAACGAGATGTGGCCAAGCTTCTTGCGCGGACCCTCGCCGATCGTCACCCAGACATGCGGATTGCCCCGCGTCTTCATGGCGAGGAGACCGCTGTCCTCGTCGATCTCGAGTCCGAACTCGCCGTAGAAATTTCTCGCCACCGCAAGGTCGGGGACGGCGAAATGGAACCGGTCGACCGAATGAACCCCAAGCTCGCCCGGACGCCGGGTGGGCTTGATGAAGCCGCTGATTTCGGTCATCGGCGCGTCCTCCGGGTGTTCAGCGCCTCGCCGATGGCGAAGCGGCTCCTGCAATTCAGCAGAACGCTAGCGCATGGGCGGGCTCGGGGCTAGAGCCGCCCGATCAACGGCCGCGCGCGTTGCCGGTCGACGTCGGCGGGTCGGGGTCGATCGGGCTCACCGTCACCGGCGTTGGCGCGGCGACCACGGCCGAGGACGCCCTCGCCTTTTTCTTCTTCACGGGCTGCGCTTGCGGCTGCGTCGGAGATTCGGCGGCGTTGGGATCGGCGGATGCATCGGTCGGCGGACTTTCGTCTGTCGACGGCGCCGAAGCCTCGACGGACGGGGTCTCGTGAATCACCATCGTGCCGCCTTTGCAGGCGGTGAGCCAGATATCGAAGATCGGGTGTTCAATGGCGTGCAGGCCAGGACTGTCGGCGAACATCCAGCCGGAGAAGATCCGCTTCAGCTCTTTCTTCTCGTCGATCTCGTCGACCTGGGCAAAGACGTCGGTCTGGGGCGCCTCGGTCAGCGGGCGCGAGTAGCAGACGCGCGGCGTGATCTGCAGCGAGCCGAATTGCACGGTCTCGTTGATGCCCACCTCAAAGGAGATGATGCGGCCGGTGATCTTGTCGAGCCCGTCAAAGACTGCGGTCGGATTGCTGATCTTGTCGGCGAGCGCCGGATGAGGCGCGGCCAACGAGGCCACAGCAACCGCGCCCGCAGCGGCGAGCCCCCGCGCTCGGCCGGCGACGATGCGGGCCGCCGTCGCGACAGCCGAAGGAATGCGATCCATGGCGGCGGCTTTGCCGGTCAACGGCGGCGGAAACAAGGCATGCTACTCAAGGGCCCGGGGTCCAGGCCTCGTAGTCTCCGCCGGTCGGCTGGCGCGGTCCGGGGCGAAGCGTCGAGCCTTGCGGGCGGATCGCCGCGGGGGTCCCGGTCGGGTTGCCCATATGCGGCAATTCCCACGGATGGGGCTTATAGTCCTCTCCGGTCGGCGGCACGTCGACGGTGTGGTGAAGCCAGCCGTTCCAGCCCGGCGGGGTCATCGAGGCCTCGGCGACGCCGTTATAAATCACCCAGCGCCGCTCGAAGCCGAGCGCCGGATCGATGCCCGGCCGCCGGTAATAGGCGTTGCCGAACTGATCGTGGCCCACGAGCTCTCCATGGCGGTTCGTGTAGAACCGGGTGTTGAAGTTCGCCCCGTTCCACCAAGTGAACCAGTGCAGGAGAAACTCTTTCATCCGTTGAGCGCCGCGTTTTGAAAGGGGGACCGGCGCCGGCTGGGCGCGCGCCGGACTATGGCGATGGGGGCTTGGCCTGTCCAGCTTAACTTTTTTGCGGTGAGGGCGGGGATTGGGGTCTTGCGGGCTCGGCCCAACTCGTCGGATGCTGTCAATCGACACGAGCGCTAAGCTTGCGTTAATCACCTTTGTCCACAATATGTTGTGTGGAGCACGATCTCTGACGCTAGCCATTGACGCCGCCGTCATAAAGTTGTAGCGTTTGCGAGTCTCGCGGAGGGCGGGCGCGCCGCGGTGGGGCCGAGGTTCCGGAGTCGGGATGTCCGGATACCGGTTGGCGAAGCGAAGCGAAGGTTTTGAAGAACTAGGGGCGGGCGAGGGCGGCGGCGTTGCTTGGGCCTCCGTGCGATGGCCTGCGCCCGAATGGGCGTGACGATTGGTTAGGGACGCCCTGGGCGCGGGTCCGCTGCGAGGGCGACAAGGAGGGCAGGATGCGAATCGAACGGAGCTTCACCAAACCGGGCGTCTCGCCCTACGAGTTCGTCGCCTTCGCGACGACGAAGAGCGAAATCCGCAATCCGGACGGGTCGGTCGTCTTCTCGCTCGACAATATCGAGGTTCCTGTCGCCTGGAGCCAGGTCGCGGCCGACGTGCTGGCGCAGAAGTATTTCCGCAAGGCGGGCGTTCCGGCGCGGCTGAAGCGCGTCGAGGAGGACAGCGTTCCGTCATTCCTGTGGCGCTCGGTCGCCGATGAGACCGCGCTCGGCGCTTTGCCCAAGGGCGAGCGGTATGGCCCCGAAACCTCGGCGAAGCAGGTCTTCGACCGCCTCGCCGGCGCCTGGACCTATTGGGGCTGGAAGGCCGGCCTCTTCGAGGGCGAGGAGGACGCGCGCGCCTATCTCGACGAGATGCGGCTGATGCTCGCCCGCCAGATCGCCGCGCCCAATTCGCCGCAATGGTTCAACACCGGCCTGCATTGGGCCTATGGCGTCGACGGCCCGAGCCAGGGCCATTATTACGTCGACTTCGAGACCGGCAAGCTCGTCAAGTCGAAGTCGGCCTACGAGCATCCCCAGCCGCACGCCTGCTTCATCCAGTCGGTCGCCGACGATCTCGTCAACGAGGGCGGGATCATGGACCTCTGGGTGCGCGAGGCGCGCCTGTTCAAATACGGCTCCGGCACCGGCTCGAACTTCTCGGCGCTGCGCGGCGAAAACGAGAAGCTGTCGGGCGGCGGGCGCTCCTCGGGGCTGATGTCGTTTTTGAAGATCGGCGACCGCGCGGCGGGCGCGATCAAGTCGGGCGGCACGACGCGGCGCGCGGCGAAAATGGTGGTGGTCGACGTCGATCACCCCGACATCGAATCCTATATCGACTGGAAGGTGAAGGAAGAGCGGAAGGTCGCGGCGCTCGCCGCCGGCTCCAAGCTCATCCGGCGCCGTCTGAAGGCGATCGTCAAGGCCTGCGTCAATTGCGAGGGTTCGGGCGACGACTGCTTCTCGATCGAGAAGAACCCTGCGCTCAAGCGCGAGGTGAAGGCGGCGCGGCGCGACGACGTGCCGGACGGGGCGATCAACCAGGTCATCCAGTACGCCCGCCAGGGCTATACCAAGCTCGACTTCGACGTCTACGACACCGACTGGGAGTCGGAGGCCTATCTCACCGTCTCGGGCCAGAACTCCAACAATTCGGTCCGCGTCACCGACGCCTTCCTGCAGGCGGTGGAAAGCGACGGCGACTGGAACCTGACCTTTCGGCTCGACGGCAAGACCGCCAAGACGCTGAAGGCGCGCGACCTATGGGAGAAGATCGGCTACGCCGCCTGGGCGTCGGCCGACCCCGGCGTGCAATATCACACCACCATCAACGACTGGCACACCTGCCCGGCGTCGGGGCCGATTCGCGCCTCCAATCCGTGCTCCGAGTACATGTTCCTCGACGACACGGCGTGCAATCTCGCCTCGCTCAACCTGCTGCAGTTCCGCGACCCCGCGACCAAGGTGTTCGACGTCAAGGCGTTCGAGCACGCGACGCGGCTCTGGACGCTGACCCTCGAAATCTCCGTCGCGATGGCCCAGTTTCCCTCGAAGGAGATCGCCCGCCTCTCGTATGACTACCGGACGCTCGGCCTCGGCTACGCCAATATCGGCGGCCTGCTCATGTCGTGCGGCATCCCTTACGACAGCGACGAGGGCAGGGCGATCTGCGCCGCGCTGACCGCGATCCTGACCGGCCGCGCCTATGCGACCTCGGCCGAGATCGCCGCCAGGAGCGGCGCCTTTCCCGGCCACCGGGCGAACGCCGAGCCGATGCTGCGCGTCATCCGCAACCATAAGCGCGCCGCCGATGGCGAGGCCGCGGGCTACGAGCAGCTCTCGGTCGCGCCGACCCCGCTCGATCACGAGAGATTGCGCGCGGCCGGTCCGGCCTGGACGGACCTGAGCGAAGCCGCGCGCGCCGCCTGGGCCGACGCGGTCGCGCTTGGCGAGCAGCACGGCTATCGCAACGCCCAGGTTTCGGTGATCGCGCCGACCGGCACGATCGGCCTCGTCATGGATTGCGACACGACCGGCATCGAGCCGGACTTCGCGCTGGTCAAGTTCAAGAAGCTCGCCGGCGGCGGCTATTTCAAGATCATCAATCGCGCTGTGCCCGAGGCCCTGCGGGCGCTCGGCTACGACGAGAGCCACGTCGAGGAGATCGTCGCCTATGCGGTCGGCCGGGCGACGCTCGCCCATGCGCCGGGCGTCAACCACGCGGCGCTGCGCGCCAGGGGCCTGCCGAAGGAGGCGATCGACCGGGTCGAGGCGGCGCTCGCCGGCGCGTTCGACATCCGCTTCGTGTTCAACAAATGGACGCTCGGCCCCGAGACGCTGAGCGGGGCGCTCAAGATCCCCGCCGAACGCTACGAGGCGCCGGGCTTCGACCTGCTCGCCGCGCTCGGCTTCTCCAAGTCCGAGATTGAGGCGGCGAACATTTTCGCCTGCGGCGCCATGACCTGGAGGGCGCGCCTCATCTTAAGGTGGAACATTATCCGGTGTTCGACTGCGCCAATCCGTGCGGGCGCACCGGCAAGCGCTACCTCTCGGTCGAGAGCCACATCCGCATGATGGCGGCGGCCCAGCCGTTCATCACCGGGGCGATCTCCAAGACCATCAACATGCCGAACGACGCCACCGTCGAGGACTGCAAGGACGCCTACATGCTCAGCTGGCGCCTCGGCCTCAAGGCGAACGCGCTCTATCGCGACGGCTCGAAGCTGTCGCAGCCGCTGAGCTCGCAACTGATCGAGAGCGACGAGGAGGAGGACGAGGCGCTCGAAACGCTGATCGCGGCGAACGCGCCTGCGCGCGCGGCGCAGATCGCCGAGAAAATCGTCGAGCGGGTGGTCGAGCGGGTCGAGCGCACCCGCGAGCGCGAACGGCTTCCCGACCGGCGCAAGGGCTATACCCAGAAGGCGGTGGTCGGCGGGCACAAGGTCTATTTGCGCACCGGCGAATACCAGGACGGGCGCCTCGGCGAGATCTTCGTCGACATGCACAAGGAGGGCGCGGCCTTCCGATCCCTCATGAACAATTTCGCCATCGCGATTTCGCTTGGCCTGCAATACGGCGTGCCGCTCGAGGAATATGTCGAGGCCTTCACCTTCGTCCGATTCGAGCCGGCGGGCTTCGTGCAGGGCAACGATGCGATCAAGAACGCGACCTCGATCCTCGACTATATCTTCCGGGAACTGGCGATCTCCTATCTCGGCCGCAACGATCTCGCCCATATCGCGCCAGAGGAAGCGAACGCGACCGCGCTCGGCGGCGGCGTCGATCAGGACCGGGCGCCGGGGCAGGGGCCGGGCGGTCCAACGGCGTCGTCGGTCGTCTCCCGGGGCCTCGTGCGCTCCAAGGGCGACAAGATTCCAAGCTGATCCGGCGCCGTCTGAGGCGACGTCAGGCGCGTCAATTGCGAGGGTTCGGGCGACGACTGCTTCTCGATCGAGAAGAACCCGGCTCTGAAGCGCGAGGTGAAGGCGGCGCGGCGCGACGACGTGCCGGACGGGGCGATCAACGAGGTCATCCAGTACGCCCGCCAGGGCTATACCAAGCTCGACTTCGACGTCTACGACACCGACTGGGAGTCGGAGGCCTACCTCACCGTCTCGGGCGACAACTTCAACAATTCGGTCCGCGTCACCGACGCCTTCCTGCAGGCGGTGGAGAGCGACGGCGATTGGAACCTGACCTACCGGCTCGACGGCAAGACCGCGAAGACGCTGAAGGCGCGCGACCTGTGGGAGAAGATCGGCTACGCCGCCTGGGCGTCGGCCGACCCCGGCGTGCAATATCACACCACCATCAACGACTGGCACACCTGCCCGGCGTCGGGGCCCATTCGCGCCTCCAATCCGTGCTCCGAATACATGTTCCTCGACGACACGGCGTGCAATCTGGCCTCGCTCAACCTGCTGCAGTTCCGCGATCCGGTCACCAAGACGTTCGACGTCAAGGCTTTCGAGCATGCGACGCGGCTCTGGACGCTGACCCTCGAAATCTCCGTCGCGATGGCCCAATTTCCCTCGAAGGAGATCGCCCGCCTTTCGTATGACTACCGGACGCTCGGCCTCGGCTACGCCAATATCGGCGGCCTGCTCATGTCGTGCGGCATCCCTTACGACAGCGACGAGGGCAGGGCGATCTGCGCCGCGCTGACCGCGATCCTGACCGGGCGCGCCTATGCGACCTCGGCCGAGATCGCCGCCAGGAGCGGCGCCTTTCCTGGCCACCGGGCGAACGCCGAGCCGATGCTGCGCGTCATCCGCAACCATAAGCGCGCCGCCGAGGGGGGAGGCCGCGGGCTACGAGCAGCTCTCGGTCGCCCCGACCCCGCTCGATCACGAGAGGCTCCGCGCAGCCGGTCCGGCCTGGACGGACCTGAGCGAAGCCGCGCGCGCCGCCTGGGCCGACGCGCTCGCGCTCGGCGAACAGCACGGCTATCGCAACGCCCAGGTCTCGGTGATCGCGCCGACCGGCACGATCGGCCTCGTCATGGATTGCGACACGACCGGCATCGAGCCGGACTTCGCGCTCGTCAAGTTCAAGAAACTCGCCGGCGGCGGCTATTTCAAGATCATCAATCGCGCCGTGCCCGAGGCCCTGCGGGCGCTGGGCTACGACGAGAGCCACGTCGAGGAGATCGTCGCCTATGCGCTCGGCCGGGCGACGCTCGCCCACGCGCCGGGCGTCAACCACGCGGCGCTGCGCGCCAGGGGCCTGCCGAAGGAGGCGATCGACCGGGTCGAGGCGGCGCTGGCCGGCGCGTTCGACATCCGCTTCGTGTTCAACAAGTGGACGCTCGGCCCCGAGACGCTGAGCGGAGCGCTCAAGATCCCCGCTGAGCGCTATGAAGCGCCGGGCTTCGACCTCCTCGCCGCGCTCGGCTTCTCCAAGGCGGAGATTGAGGCAGCGAATATTTTCGCCTGCGGCGCCATGACTTTGGAGGGCGCGCCTCATCTTAAGGTGGAACATTATCCGGTGTTCGACTGCGCCAATCCGTGCGGGCGCACCGGCAAGCGCTATCTTTCGGTCGACAGCCACATCCGCATGATGGCGGCGGCCCAGCCGTTCATCACCGGGGCGATCTCCAAGACCATCAACATGCCGAACGACGCCACCGTCGAGGACTGCAAGGACGCCTACATGCTCAGCTGGCGCTTGGGCCTCAAGGCGAACGCGCTCTATCGCGACGGCTCGAAGCTGTCGCAGCCGCTGAGCTCGCAACTGATCGAGAGCGACGAGGACGACGACGAGGCGCTCGAAACGCTGATCGCGTCGAACGCGCCGGCGCGCGCCGCGCAGATCGCCGAGAAAATCGTCGAGCGGGTGGTCGAGCGGGTCGAGCGCACCCGCGAGCGCGAACGGCTCCCCGACCGGCGCAAGGGCTACACCCAGAAGGCGGTGGTCGGCGGGCACAAGGTCTATTTGCGCACCGGCGAATACCAGGACGGGCGCCTCGGCGAGATTTTCATCGACATGCACAAGGAGGGCGCCGCCTTCCGGTCGCTGATGAACAATTTCGCCATCGCAATCTCGCTTGGCCTGCAATATGGCGTGCCGCTCGAGGAATATGTCGAGGCCTTCACCTTCACCCGCTTCGAGCCTGCCGGCTTCGTGCAGGGCAACGACGCGATCAAGAACGCCACGTCGATCCTCGACTATATTTTCCGCGAACTCGCCATTTCCTACCTCGGCCGCAACGATCTCGCCCATATCGCGCCTGAGGAGGCGAACGCCACTGCGCTTGGCGGCGGCGTCGATCAGGATCGCGCGCCGGGGCAGGGGCCAGGCGCGCCTTCGGCTTCGTCGGTCGTCTCCCGGGGCCTTGTGCGCTCCAAGGGCGACAAACTGATGCTGGTACATGGGGCGACCGCGCTGAAGGGCGACCTGGCAGACCGAGAAGTAACTCCCGATGAATTGGGGTCGACCGATAATGATATTCGCTTGGAGTTCTCGGCTCTAGACGGAGGAGTCGCTAGTCGTCGGAAGCAAGCGCGGATGAAGGGGTATGTTGGCGAGGCATGTCCGGAGTGCGGGAACTTCACCATGGTTCGCAACGGAACTTGCCTGAAGTGCGATACGTGCGGAAGCACGACTGGTTGCTCATGAAGTTGTTATTCTAAATGAGAAACGACTATCCCGTCGATTTCCGGACCGCGCAGTCGATTAAGGGCATTGCCGAGCGTTCTCGCAACCTCCTCGAAGTAACTGACCGACCAGATTTTCGGGTCATTGACGGAATTCGAAGGCTATGCAGAGAGCCTCTGCTGGTTGGAGGTTTGCTGGAACTTCGAAAGTTTCGTGCAACTCCAACAGACGCACCTGCATTTGTAACCTTTAAGCCGTCGGTCGTGCTAAACGTGGACGTAGACTTGTTGGAAGAGGCCGAAGAGAACTATCCTTGGGCACGCGAAGTTATGAGCCACGAACTGGGTCACATTCTCTTGCACGAGCACTATGTCCCGCAATTCTCCGGAATTAAGAAAAAATGGATTGCCATAGAAGAACGCTCCGGCGAGTGGCAGGCCCATAAGTTTTCAGAATTCTATCTGGTGAGGGATTGTGATATACTCAACTATATAACCCCCAATGGAATAGCAAATCATTGTGCTGTGGAATATAGTCTGGCATTTCGCAGATTAGGACGCAAATTCGCCTTTAGCGGCGAATCCTGCCCCAATTGCGGAGATCTCCGTTTGGTACAGTACCGAAATTCGTTCATTTGCGACAACTGCACATATGAGTGCTCGTTCATATGACGCTTCTCAGGTGATGCGCGATTCGTGGTCGGCGTCGGTCAACTAGATGCGGTGTCGTGGGAGCGCCGCGGCACTACCTATTGACGTCGAGGTCGGTTCGCTTTACGTTCTGACAATAGCTGCAGCAAAAGGAGGTCTTCAATGAAAAAGGATGCAATATCGCCTGGAACCCCAACGCCGCGCTCCGGGATATATGAGCAAACCGGCCCGCGCGGCGGCCGCACCGGGGAGCAGGCTGATTCAACTCGAGGCAGGCCGCTTCCGCCGACAGACAAAGCGGGAAGAGGATGGCGGCTGATAACACCGGCGCGTCATCGCGGCGGAAAGTAGCGCAGTTCGGGCGGCCTCGCGCATGAAGGGCTACGAGCCTGCCCGGAATGCGGGAACTTTACGATGGTGTGGAACGGCACATGTTTGAAGTGCGATACCTGCGGGGCGACGACGGGGTGCTCGTGATCTCATGCCAACGACCGTCAGGGAAAATTGCCGTAATTGCGTAATTGTAATTCCCGTAATTCCGCGTAATTCCAAGTCGGGCGGAGTATGTCGAGGTTGGGGAGCGGGCCGCATGAGCCACGTCGGGCGAAGCCTGCCCCGAATGCGGCAACTTCACCATGGTGCGCAACGGCACGTGCCTCGCACCGACACCCGCGACCCATCACAGGGTGCAGCTGAGGCGCTTGATGCGAAAGCGCCCATCCTGTCTTGGCCGGGCCTGACCCGACCATCTGCGCCGCCCCTCTTCGGTGGCCGCAGTCGTTTAAGGCTGGGGTTACGGTGACAGGGATTACGGTGACAGGGTTACGGTGACGGCACGGGGATTACGGGATTACGGTGACAGCTTACTCAATCCCCGATTCTCCTCACCGCCCCCCGTAGAAGCCGCTGGTTTGGGCGTATTCGATCGGGTTGTAGGGGCTGTAGTTGGGATAGATGGCGCTGAGCGAAGCCTGTCCCGAGGGGTTGACGCCCTGATTGGCGTTGCAGCCGGCGAGCGCCAACGCCGCCGCCGCGAGGATGACGGGGATGCGCAAGTGCGGTTTCCCGTTCGCCGCAGACAGGCTGCCGGACGACCGTCCGTTCGGCGCGCGGCGGAGTTCGACGAGGTCGGCCATTCGGATGCTCCTTCCCGTCGCGTCACTCTCGGACAGTAGCGGACGCCCACCGACGTTCGTCCGGAAGCGCCATGTCGATGATACGGCCGCGCTGCGGTTGGATTACGGCGACAGCGCATTCGGGTCGAAGAACACTATGATTTGTAGTCGAATCAGGCCAGCCATTGCGAGCGGAGCGAAGCAATCCAGGGGAACGTGGTGCCACGGCCCTGATTGCTCGTGGCTTCGCGTCTCGCAATGGCGGCGACCGTTCAGCTTTGTCACGACCTGGGCTAGTTAAATCCATCAATTTCTTCCCAAAAACAGAAAGCCCTGCTACTCTCTCCGAAGCCAAAAGGGAACAGCCGGGGCCGTTCGTGTCGGGCGCCACGGTACGCCTTTGAAAAGGCTCGAAATGGCAAGGGCTGAACCATTGCCGGCAATTGGCATGGAGTTGGCGCGGACTTGGGGCTGGCGCCGCAAGGACGGGGATCGAGAGGGTCTGGAATGGGCATGTCCGTCACGGGTTGTAGGTCTCCCGCTTCCTCCCGTCGGGGCGTCGCCTTCTCTGTCTCCTCGCCAAAAGCCGGGTCGCGGTGAAGCGCGCCCGGACAAAGTCGCCAGGCTGGCTCGTGACGGCGGTCGCGATTCTCGGCGGCGCGGCGCTGGCGCAAGAGCCGCCATTGCCGCCGCCGCGCCCACAGGATCTGAGCCCCGCGGCGCCGCCCTCAATTCCGGCCCCGCCGCCCGTCCAAACGGGCTCGGATGGCGCAGCGGGAACGTGCCTGTCCAGGCTCGTCGCCGCCGGCGCCCGCGCGGAGGCGGCGACCCCGCCCGCCCCGATCGCCGAGGGCTGCGGGATCGTTTCGCCGGTCCGTGTGTCGGCGCTGACGCTGGCGAGCGGCGACGTGGTCAGCTTTCCCGACCGGCCGCTGATCGACTGCGCGTTTGCGCTCGTGCTTTTGGACTATGTGAGCCTGATCGCCGCGCCGCTGGGGGAGGCGATGTTGCGGACGAAAGTCGTGTCGATCGCGACCGGCCCCGGCTATGAATGCCGGAGCCGCGACCGCGTGGCCGGCGCCAGGGTCAGCGCACACGGCAAGGGGCTCGCGGTCGACTTCGTCGCGATCGGGTTCGCCGACAGCCGGCGCGTCTCGGTCGCGCGTCAGGACGGCGCGGGCGAAGCGTCCTATTTCCGCGCGATCAGGCTTGCCGCCTGCGGCTGGTTCACGACAGTCCTCGGTCCCGGCGCCGATGCGTTCCACGCCGACAATATGCATCTTGACATCGAAACGCACGGCGCGGCGGGGAATGCCCAAATCTGCGAATGAACGGCCACGGCTAGCGCGGACTTTGAATTCTAATATTCAAATATGTATTGGAACAGCGCTGGACGCGTCCCGTCTGGCCGTCCTCGCGAATGCGACGCTAAACCGGGTTGCAAGCCCATGAAAAGACTGGGCGGCGACGCTAAGATGGCGGAAACCGCCGAACCCGCGCGGCGGCCCTCACATCGCCTTTTCCATCTGGCCGCGGATTTCGCCCGCCTTGTTGGCTGCGGTGTGGATGTTGAAATACATCATCCCGTCCGCGAGATCCTTGGCTTGCGCGTCGGTCAGCGTCGCCGAGCCCTTGATCGGGCTGGAGAGGTCGCCGGTCAACGGCACTTCGACCGGCGCGGCTTTGCCGACTGGGGCGGGTCCGTGGAAATGGGCGGCGACCGCCGGGCCGGTGAGGCCGGAATAGTCGACCGTCCAGTCGAGCTTCTTGCTTGCGGTGTCGAAGGTCGCAGTCAGCGCGCCGGAGCCTTTGCTGTCGTTCGGCGGAGTATCGGCGCTGGCGGTCAGCGCGGCCTTGTAATGCAGCATGTCCGCTTTCGCAGGCGGGGCCATGACCGCCATATGCGCCGCGGCAAACAGCGTCGCTCCGTAAATCGAAATCCGCATCGCGATCTCCTTCCTCGAAAAAACCACCCGCACCTGGCGCAACCGGTACGGCCGCGACGGCCGATCTGAGCACCTTCGCCTTGTGAACCCGCGACCCGCGTGCTCAGTTCCCTAGCGTCATGCGCTCGAGCACCCGGTCGTGCTTGACGAAGCCGTGATAGAGCGCGCCGGCAATATGCAGAGCCGCGATCGCGCCGATCAGCAGCGCGCCGATAAGATGCCAGACGAAGATCCGATCGGAAAGGGGCTGGTCTTTGTTGAGAATGGCGGGAAAATCGAAAAGGCCGAAGACGCTGACCGGATCGCCATAGGCGTTGGTTCCCGCCCAGCCGAGCACGGGGACGAGGAACAGCAGCGGGTAGAGCGCGTATTGCGCCCACAGCGAGGCTCGTGTCTCGAGGGGAGACGGAACGGCGTCGGGCGGCGGCACGCCAAACGCCAAGCGCCGCGCGAGCCGGGCGACCATGACAAGGAGAGTGAGCGCGCCAAGGGCTTCGTGAAAATTGTAAAGATTGTCCCGCAGCGCCCCCTCGGGAACGAGCCGCTTCATCACCGGTCCAATCGCGAGCAGCGCGATGACCGCGATTGCGACGAACCAGTGCATGAACTTCGCCGACGCTGAATAGCGCTGCGGAGCGGTGCGAGACGCCGAAAACAAGGTCATGACGTCCGCCCCTTCGAGGCCACGGCCACCCGAATGTCGAGCCCTCAACCTTCGAGTTTGCCGATGTGCTTCTGGGCGTAGAGCTGCACGCCGAGTTGCTCGACCAAGGTGAGCTGCGTTTCGAGGAAATCGATGTGCTTTTCCTCGTCGGTGGTCAATTCCTCGAACAGGTTCATCGTGACCCGGTCGTTGACTTCTCCGCAATGCCGGGCTGCTTCGAGGTAAAGCTGGCGAGCGTCCATCTCCGCCGCCAGATCGCAGTCGAGGATTTCCTTGACGCTTCTGCCGATCCGGAGCTGGTCCAGCGACTGCATGTTTGGCTGGCCATCGAGGAAGAGGATGCGCGCGATCAGCCTATCAGCGTGCCGCATTTCCTCGATCAACTCCTCACGCCAAGTCTTCGCGAAGTCCCTGTAACCCCAATTGTCGAGGATGCGATAGTGAAGCCAATACTGATTGACGGCCGCGAGCTCGTGCCGCAACGCCTTGTTGAGGTATTCGACCACCCGCTGTTCGCCACGCATGACGTTGCTCCGCGCTGTCCTCAAGGCCGCCGAACTCTCCACGGCCGCGCCGCGCGACCCGCTCGCCGCTGCCCCAGCGGCATCCAGCGCGACCGCGCGGAAAACGCCTAGCACAATGTTCGCTGCGCGACGAACGGGCAGCGAAGTCAGGAGCCCCGGTCTTTGCCGCGGCCTCGCGCTTCGGCTAGCGTTCGGCGCCATGGCTCGTTCGCCGCAACATCAGCCGCCTCTGGGCGGCCCCAGCGCCGAGCCCGGGCGCCGGTTGTCGTCTATGCCATCGACCGGCTGCCCGCTTACGAGGCGGACTTTTACCGGCGCGCCCGCGCAACCGCGACCAAGATCGGCGAGACGATCGTTCCGCCGCGGGAAGCGCGCGCTTTCGATGTCCCGGCGGCGCATTTTTTTCGCATCGCCAGCATCGAGGGTCCGCGACCAGGCGACCTTAATCTGTGGAACGCCAGCAATTTGGCCGAGCATTTCTTCAGCGGCAAGACGCGGGCGCTGCACGCTACTCACTTGACGACCGGAGATCGGCTGTGGAGCACGCTGCCCTATCTGCGGCCGATGGCCACCATTACCTCTGACACTTTGGATTGGTACGGCTTCGACGCCGATGGGGCGGGCGTCCACGATGTGATCGGCACACGCTGCGACCCGTACACAAACCGGTTGCTCGCCAGCGCCGACTATCACCATTGCTGCCATTCGAACCTGACGCGCGCGCTCGCCCAGCGGATGGAGATCCCGCTCAGCGAGGCCGAGCGCCACGTCCATGACGTCCTCAACGTGTTCATGTGCACGGGCTTTACGCGCGACGAGCACCGGTATTTCATGAAGGCGAGCCCGGTGAGGCCGGGCGATTTCATCGATATCTTCGCCGAGATGGATCTGATCGGGGCGCTGTCGGCCTGTCCCCGGCGGGGGACTGCGGCGCGGATTCATTCCAGCGACGCGGCGCGTTGCTATCCTTTAAAGGTCGGGATTTCCCGGCCGCGCGCCGAGGACGCTGCAGACGCTGGCGCCAGCAGCCGGTCAACGCTTACTCGGGCGGGCAGGCAGCGGGGCGCCCTAAGCTCGCGCGATGGCTAAGGCGAACCGGAGACGCGACCGCTCGCGCGCCTTATGCGCTTCCGTTTCCCGGTCGCGGGGCGGAGCGCCGCTTTGGAGGGAGGCGATCAGTTTCCGCGCCGCTTCGGATACCTCCTCGACGGCGCGGTCGAAGGGCTCGGCATTCGCCTGCGAGGGTTTGGAAAAGCCGCTGACCTTACGCACGAACTGGAGCGCAGAGGCGCGGATCTCCGCGTCCGTGGCGGGCGGTTCGAAATTGAACAGCGGGCGAATGTTGCGGCCATGAGGCCCTCCAGGGTTGAGCGATCCGCCGCTCAGATTGATTATTCTAAAGCGTCTTCAGTCCCGTCAATGTGTTGGACTTCTGCTCAAACCGAGCCTCTTCGCGCTTGCCCCTTCCCGCGTCTGATGCGGGAACCACAACATGCAACTATGCGCCAAGATGCAACGATGCGCCAAGCTATTCTGCACCGCGGGATCGGAAGGCGTGTTTACGGCGTCAGTTCGAACCGCGCCCTCACAGTGACTGTCAGCTTGTCCTGTCCTGCCTCGATTGGCGTCGGCGCTGCCGCGCCCTGAGCATAGCTTCGCGCGACCATGGCGACAGGGCGGCCTCCGGCCTCTTCGGTGAGCTCCATGAGCCGACCGACCCTCGCGCCCGCGGCCGTGGCGAAGATCTCGGCCTTGCGCTTGGCGTCGGCGACGGCGAGCGGACAGGGCTCTGTCGAGGAGCGCCCGGATGGTTCCGAAGCTTATTCCGTAGACAGCATTGGCGCCTGCAGCCACTGCCTTGTCGAGCAGCGCGCCGAGGCGGGAAATGTCGCGAACGTCGACCGTCACACTATTGCTTACGCTATAGCCCGTGATCGTCGCCGTCCCGGTCTGGGCAGAAGGTTGGTTCACGAAAATCGGCGAGATCGACAGACCCGAGGTCTGAATGTCCGTGGGCGAGACGCCCTCAGACTTGATGAGCGAGACGAGAGCGTTCGCGGCTTTGGCGTTGGCGGCCATCGCTTCCCGCGCCTCCTTACCGGTCGTCGCCACGCCGAGCGTCACTCGGGCGAAGTCGGGAGTGGCGCTGACGCTGCCTTCGCCGCTGACTTCGACCCAGCGGTCGTTGGTGACGTCGACCAGGCGTGTTTCCAACGCCACCGCCGGCGAGATCGCCATCGCTTGGATGATTGCGAGCAAGAACAAACTTGGCGAACGACGCATGAGAGCCTCTCGCTGTTTCCCCGGTCTTGGCGAGGCCAGCCGGCCTGCTCCAGCGCAAAACACGGAATACGCCGTTATTCTTGCGACCCCGTCTGAACAGGCGGTTCGAATCGATAGCGAAAGTCACAATGAGTTGCGCCGCCCATGATTGTTTGGGTCCGGGTGAGCCGAATACGGGGATCGAAACCTTCGCAGAAGGCGCCGTCCCGGTTGCAGGAGAGGATATCGCCAATTTGGCCAAGGCCCATCGCGCGATAGGTTTCGGCGTACCGACAGCGCTTGACGTCGAAGTCGAACACGCCCGGCGCTTCGTCGACGACTTCGATCGTCAACGCGTCGTCTTTCGTCCAAAGATGCTGGATCGCCTTGAAGCTTTCGAGGTTCGCGCCTCCCTCCACCCGCGCCGCCATCTCCGCGCCCGCCGCGACTGCCGCGCGGCGGATCGCGCGCCGGAGGATCTCGCGCGCCGTTTCCTCGCCGACCGTCTGGCGCATCTCCTCGTAGATCGGCGCGATAACTCCCGCCTCAATCTTGCGCCGGGCGAGAATGCCGAGTTCGTCTTCCGCACGATCCGTCATGCTGGCGAGCGTGCTCCCGGGGGCGGCCGGGTGTCAAATCTCTGCATCGAGCTCCGGGTGACGTTTCCTCAATGGCGTTGAAAACTTCCCGCACTTGACAGGAGTTGCGAAACGCGGAGTCTCCACTTGCTTCAAGGATTGGGCGTGTCGCCCCGGATTTTGGCGGATTACGCTCGACCCAAGGTCCAAGCGCGAGTGGGAGGAGACTTAACGTGCCGATCAGTCGGATGGATCATTTCACCATCCTCACCACCAACGCCGAGAAGACGGTCGCCTTCTATAGCGACATTCTCGGATTGACGCCTGGACCGCGGCCGCGCGTTTCCATTCCCTGGAGCGTGGCTCTACAACGACGGGAAGGCGGTGCTGCATGTCGTTGAAAAGCCGGACATTCCGGAGGGCGGTGGCGTGCTCGACCATATCGCGTTTTACGGAACGGAAGTCTCAGCATATGTCGCCAAGCTCAAGGCGCGCGGGATCAAATATGACTTGAGGCGGTTGCCGGAGCCGGGCCATGCCGGCGGCCTCTGGCAATTGTTCTTCTTCGATCCGAGTGGGGCGCGCGTCGAAATTGACTTTGCGCCAGCAGAGAGCGTCGCCGGAGAGCAGATCACCGCATACTGAAGCCGTCCCCCGCTTATCCTTGCTGTTCGGGCCGGTTGCCGCTAAGCGCCGATGCCGAAAGGAAAGATTATTGCGCAACAACGCAGTGGTTCATGTGGGGCGAGGGCCGTTTGCCGCGCGGTTCGGCGCCAATCTGCCGCTTGCGGTTATCGCGGGGCCTTGTCAGATCGAAAGTCGGGCGCACGCGCTGGAAATGGCCTCGGCCCTGAAGGAAGTCGCGGGCCGTCGGGGGATCGGCCTCGTGTTCAAGTCTTCCTTCGACAAGGCCAACCGGACCTCAGGCTCGGCGGCGCGCGGAGTGGGGCTGG